>JAFLSW010000004.1 GCA_022510725.1 Lachnospiraceae bacterium | reverse complement strand
CTTCGTGGTATCCAGAGAACAGACATCGAAAGAGGTCAGGTTCTTGCAAAACCCGGCACTGTTACCTGCCACAAGAAATTTACCGCTCAGGTATATGTTCTTACCAAAGACGAGGGTGGACGTCATACACCTTTCTTCAATAACTACAGACCTCAGTTCTACTTCAGAACAACCGATATTACCGGTGTTTGTGGTCTGCCTGCTGGTACAGAAATGTGCATGCCTGGTGACAATGTAGAAATGACTATCGAACTGATTCACCCCATCGCTATGGAGCAGGGTCTTACCTTCGCTATCCGTGAGGGTGGTAGAACTGTAGGTTCTGGTAGGGTTGCTACTATCATTGAGTAAACAATAAAGAGCTAGATTTTATAAGGACTTCGAGGATTTTCCTCGGAGTCCTTTTTACATGAAAAGCCACTTTAGAAAACTAAAGTGGCTACAAAATGGCTACGACATTTTATTCTTACTCAGAAATTCCTGAATGACTAACACCTTCGTCAATCTTATACATTATCATGCTTGCAAACATGAGCTGACGCATTGCATCATCTTGAGACATGTTTAGGTTTTCATGTGCGACAGGATTTCTTAAAGCAATCATGGCACCTTCTGCCATTTTCATAAAACCTAATTGAGTATTTTGTCCACTCTCGGTGTGTCTATCACAAAATTCTACAATGGGATTGTTTGAAGAATATACTCTTGTCATTGCAGCGGCCCCATCTGGAATAGGGGTATTTGGACATGCATTTGCATATATGCGTTTTGTTCGTGCGTTGATTTCTTTAAAAGCATTTTCGGTAGCATCAGCATAGAATCCAGCGAGATATTGACCTTTGGAAACTTCTTGGATTCTGGGATGTATATAATTCCAAATATTATTTGAAGGTTGTTTTTGATTTACATATAAAGAGGTGATATATCCATATACCATTCCAAAAACGGCAGGAGTCACACCACATGGATTAAATAAACGATCTTTTAAGCGTAAAAATTCTTTGCTATAGAAAGAATCAGTCTGACATATATCTTGGCTTAATTGATTCAGCTCTTGTTTTACAGTAAGAACTGTTGCCGGGGGAAATTGTTGATTAGGAAACTGAGGATGACTGTCAGTTTTTGTAAACCAATTATAAAGAAAATTTAAATGTTCATTCATATGTTTTTATACCCATAACAAAATGTAATGTTATCCTTCCCAAATTTATTTAGAGATTTAAATGTAATGTCTTACTATTTTATATCTTTTAAGTCAGCAGCTCTTTCCGGGGAAGTGTGATTCTTTTTCAACACTTTTGTATATTCAAAGAGATCCTTTCTAGTCGCATCGTCTAAGACATACAGATCGGCAATCAGCTCATCTACCATAGGCAGCTCCGTGTAATCAAACTTTTTCAGGATGCGGGCGGTACGGTCTGATATATAGGCATTTTTTTGTTTGTCAATATTATGTTTTTCGCTGTCGGAGGGAAGCACCGGTAAAGTCTCCATATCGTCATACGGGTTGTCCTTGCAAATGGAACTGATTGGAATATCCAGTATATTTGCAATTCTAAGCGCAGTATCAAAGCGGATAGCAGTATCCCTTTGAATGATGGAATAGAGCGTTGTAGGTGCAATTTTTGCCCTTAATGCAAGTTCTTTTATTGTCATTCCCTTGCGATCTAAAATGTCTTTGAGATTTTGACCATAGCCCATAAAAATATGCTCCTTTCTGATGAATGTTGGTTATTTATTTCATATCTATGAAAGTGTTCTTATGATAAACCGGAAGTCGTAAAAATGTTAATTGCAGCTTTCTTTGTTTATAGCATCAAAAATACTATCAAAGATTTACCGCAAATCGATTTTCATTCCTGAAGCTAAACTCAGAAGTTCTTTTACAGATTCATACAATATTTTCGCTTTGCTTTTAGAAATCATTTTCCCCTCATGAATCAACTTATTTCTTGTTTGCCGAATCAAGAAAATATCATTATATATTTTTTCGCTTAGGACACCAATTTGTAATAAAATTTCCTGTTTAACAGCCATAGTATATGTTCGCGTATCCCTGAGTGTTTCCTTTCTCTTTTTGGAATTTTCTCCAGTAACTTTACTAATAATATTTAGTAACCATAAGTAATCTGTTATTTCTTCAACAACAATCCATAAGTATGTAAGCGAAGATGACCAATTTCGATGGTTGAATTCTGTAATGCCATTTAATAAATGAAAGGTGCTTAAATTTGGTATTGTATTTGCTATCATGTTTCCTTTTTCTAGCTGCTTTCTCATCTTTTCGATGGATATCATTCGTTCTTCCGGCTTGTATAATAAAATTGCATCAGTTACACCTACAACTTTCATTCTCAACTCTGCATGAATATGGCTATTCCATGATTCTCCAAAACCAACTGGCCATATCGACTTTGATTCATATATATTCCCCATTACAATATCCCTATTTGTTATTGCTTCAACTCGCATTCCACCTAAAAACATTTTACACAACAAATCATTATAGTGAAGAATAATATCATCTTCGGAAATATCTTCTTCTATTTTTATACCTAGTGCTCCATCTCCACAAACTAAATATTCTACATCCTTATTATCAAAATGATTTGTAATCGTTCCGATAATACGATGAAGCAATGAATGATCATACGAGAGGCTGTTAATCTCTTCGATAGAAAAGTCTATCTTCTCATTTTCATGAACAACGAATTGTATAGGATATATATATGTTACATACACATTCCTTTGCATTTTATACATATAATATTTATTCCTCCTATTACACAAATAAAAAACTAATTTTATATATTATAGCATTGTGGTGAATATTATGCAATTCGTAATTTTTTAAAATGAATACAATATATGTATTGACAAAACATGAAATGCGTAATAGAATTTGATTATCGTCAATACGAAATGCGTAATATAATAATGGAGACAAGAAAGGAGAATTGATATGACAAAGACAAACTACATGATGACTGTCGATGATGTAGCGGAGGAATTGGGTGTGTCCAAGCAGAAAGGCTACCGGATTATCCGTCAGCTCAATAAGGAGCTGGAGGATGCTGGGTATATGACGGTACAAGCTAAAGTGCCACGGACATATTGGTGTGAGAGATTTTATTCCGGAAAAAGAAATGTAGGATAGGAGGTGATGAAAGATGTCGGTATTAAAAGATCCGGAAAGAGGGACATGGACTTCACAGATATGGGTGGAGGACTGGCAGGGAAAGCGAAAGCACAAAAAGAAGCGAGGGTTTGCTACGAAGAAAGAGGCTCTTGAGTGGGAACGCTCCGTTTTGTTGGCTGCCAAGGCAGATATGAATATGAAGCTTGCAGATTTTGTGGAGTTGTATTTTCGGGATAAGGAAAGCGAACTAAAGCAAAGAACAATCAGAAACAAGAGGTATATGATTGAACAACACATTATTCCAAACATGGGCGGTAAATCAATGGATACTATCACCCCGGCAGATATTATTCAGTGGCAGAACGGAATACGCTCCAAAGGATTCAAGGAAACCTATCAGAGAATGCTTCAAAATCAGATGACGGCGCTGTTTACCCATGCAGTAAGGATTTATGATCTGAAAGATAATCCGTGTACTAAAGTCAAGCGAATGGGAAAAGCGGATGCAGACAAAAAGCAGTTGCAATTTTGGACGCTGGATGAGTTCAATCAGTTTATAAAAACCTTTGAAGAGGGAAGTAAATATCATAGCCTATTTGATTTGCTTTTTTATAGTGGGTGCAGGATTGGAGAAGCTTTGGCGCTGACTGCCGGAGATATTGATATAACAAATAGGCGGATATCCATTACTAAGACATATTTTCGGCACAAGGGAAAAGATGAGATAACGGAGCCTAAAACACAGGAGTCGATCCGAACAGTGGCTATTCCAGAATTTCTGGCAAAGGAATTAAAAGCGTATATGGAATCGATGTATAAGCTGCCTATTGACGAAAGAATTTTTGCAGTTGTGCCGGAAGCGGTGCAGCATGTTATTAAGAGTCATGCGGATAAGGCTAAGATTAAGCGTATTCGAGTGCATGATCTCAGACATTCGCATTGTGCGTACTTAATCCATCTTGGCATACAGCCAATGATTATAAAAGAGCGTCTTGGACATAAGGATATTCGAATTACACTGAATACCTATGGTCATCTATATCCATCGGAGCAGGAAAAAGTAGCGGATATGCTGAATCAAATGGCTGGGACAAAAAGCAATGCCCTTGCTGCAAACAAGGGCATTGTGGAGTAAGAAAAGCAGAGCCTTTCTGTACCCAAAACTACAAATTCAGTATAGCAAAGGCTCTTTTTTCTGTAAATAAAAATCATAAGGAAAAGAGGGCAGTAAATGGAATATGATAGAAAAAATATATACTCAACAGGAAATGACATTGTGGATCAAGTTGGGAAAATGAATATTTCCGGCAATGTGATTCCAATGGTCTGGTTTCAGACAATTCAATATCCCAACGGCATGCCACATAACAATGCAATCCATATACTGGCAGATATTGTATATTGGTATCGTCCAAAAGAGGATCGGGATGAAGAAAGTGGTCAGCTTATCGGCATGCGGAAGAAATTTAGGGAAGATTTGCTGCAACGCAGCTACAAACAGATGGCGGACAGTTATGGATTGTCTAAAAAGCAAGTGACAGAGGCAATCAAGGCACTGGAAGAAATGGGGATTATTAAAAGGCATTTCAGAAATATTAAGATAAAAGGTCAAAATCTGAATAATGTCCTATTTCTGGAATTGAATCCCAAGCGCTTATATGAAATTACTTATCCAGTGGAGAATACAAGTTTATCCATATATCCCTCTGCGGACACAGGTATCTCCTTAGAGGGAGAGAGGGGAGTACCTGAAGGTAAGGAGGTCTGTCCGTATAAGGAGAGAGGTCTGTCCGTACAAGGTGAGACAAATACAAAGAATACTAATGAGACTATCCGGAGAGATTATCAATCTATCAATCAAATAAATGCAGAAAAGCTGGATAGGATGGATGAGATTGATGCTTATACCAAGTTAGTAAAAGAAAATATTGAGTATGAAATTTTAAAATCCGAGTTGGGTTACCAGTATGAGATACTTGATGAATTGGTTGAAATTATTGTGGATATAGTGGCAGTCCAAAGAGATGTGGTCCGTGTAGGAACTGCAGAATATCCATATGAATTGGTAAAAGGCAAACTGCTGAAGCTGGATAGCCAGCATATTCGTTATGTTTTAGAAAGCATGGCAAAGACCACGAGTCATATTGTAAATATTAAAGCATATCTTTTGACAGCTCTTTACAACGCACCTAATACAATCAATAACTACTACAGCGCTGAGGTAAATCATGATTTGTATGGCGGATAGGTGGTGCGATTGCTTATAGCGAATGACGGTGTGTCTTGGCGAAATGAGCAGTCTGTCGGGAATCTTTTTGCACAACAGACTATGCTGCTTGTAAAGCGGCATCAGCCTCGCAGAGCCCTCGGAGAGCGCCTACTTCTGATACACCGTGTCAGAAGTAATAAGGCGTTACTCTTGACAAGAGTAACAGAACAGTAGTTAGTAAGCATACATAGAAATGCAGGAAGGAGGGAGAGCTGATTGGGAGTAAAAACCATTTCCTTTCCCAAAGGGCGTGGACATCTTACCCACAACAATAGAGATTTTATTAGTAAAAATGTGGTGCCGGAAAGAACGACTTGGAACCGGAATTACATACAGGAGCCTTTAGAGCAAGCTTATGAAAAATGCTTTGGGGAGGCACTTAGGAAGTACAATGATGCACAAAAACGCAAGGACAGGAAGAAGGATAATTACCTGAAAGAAATTGAAAACTCCGGCAACGGAGAGAAAGTATTTTATGAAAATGTGGTGCAGATTGGTAAAATGACTGATACTCCGGTAGTAGATGAGAACGGGAATCTGACAGAAGATGCAAAAGAGGCTATTAAAGTCTTGGAGCAGTATGCTAAAACCTTTCAGGAGCGTAATCCGAATCTGTATATGTTTAATTGTGTAATGCACCTTGATGAGGCTACTCCACATTTACATATAGATTATATTCCCGTAGCACATGGCTATAAAAATGGAATGGAAACCAGAAACAGTTTGACAAAGGCATTTCAGCAGATGGGGTTTGCAAAAGCAGTCAGCAGAAAACAGAACGAAACCGTTGCATGGCAGGAGCGGGAGAGAGCCTATCTGACAGAGCTTTGCAAGGAACAGGGGATTGAGATAGATGTTCTCGGCATACAGAGGGATAATCTTACCTTGCCGGAGTACAAGGCTGCTATGCAGGAAGTCGCAGACTTGAAGCAGCAAGCAGAAACGCTGGATAGACAGATAGAGGAGCTGGAGATCCAAGAGAAGAACAATCAGGACATTTTTGCAAAACATGATTTAAGAGCCAATACCTTAAAGACTATTTCGAAGGAAGTGGATGCTGAAACAAAAAAGGCAAAGAGCGTAGCTGTTCCGATCAATAACCTATTCGGCGGAGAGGAATATGTCAAAGTCAAGAAAAGTGATTGGAAGCAGATCGTGGATGCTTTCAGTAGGGCAGTGTCAAGGAATTATCTGTTGGATAAATATGAGAAGAAAATATCCGGCTTAGAGAAAAAGATAACGGTACTTAGTGATCAAGTGGAAAAGCTAAAACGGTTTGTGGCAGCACAGGGGCTCGGAGAGGCATTTGTGGCGTTTGTGAAATCTCTTGCACCAAAGTCATTCACACAAAAACTGGAAGAAGCAAGAGCAGAGGCAACGGAGCAGAACCGTCAGAAAAATATGGGCAGACGGGAGTTGACGGAGCAAAATAAACACTGGCGACAGGAAATATAAGAGTATGAAAGCGAGGGATAGATAATGAATCTGATTTATGAAAAATGTGGAGATTATTTGATGCCAAACTTAATTCCAGATCCGGAGTCTGAGGGAGAGTTAAGGAAGTTTGGACTGATGCGACAACACTATCTAAAAGAATATAGGGGTGGTATTTATCAAGGTATGGTGTTGTCGGGTACATTGAAAGAGCATTTGCTTTCGCTGCAGGAGCAGGCAGAGGTGAGATATAATGTGTTAATTGAGCAGGTGGCAGAGAAGGAGGGTATAACCGAGCAACTCAAAGCCCAAGATCAGATGCGCTGGGTGCGGAGGATGAATAACATCAGGGAAAGGGCAGAGGAGATTGTAAAAGAAGAAATTATATATAAATAGAGAAAGACGGCAAATATTTGTAACCATATTCTTCTTTACAAACCATGGGTAACATGGTATTATGGGAGAACAGAACATATGTTCTTGTATTCGTGTAAAAATATCATTCTATTTCTAAAAAATAGGAAACATTCTTGCAGTTGCAAGAATAAATCTTGCGTTTTATAACCATAAAGCATATAATGTATTATGTAGGAGTATAAACGCAAGATATTGTATTTATAGGAGCTTAAATAATGACTGTAAGTTACAAAAAACTGTGGAAGATGTTAATTGATAAAGATATGATGAAGAAAGATTTACAGAAAGCGGCGGGAATCAGTTGGGCATCGGTAACAAAAATGTCTAAAGGTGAAGTGGTTAGTACTGAAATTCTTATGAAAGTGTGTAAAGCGCTTCATTGCGATGTAGGAGATATTGTCGAGTTTATTGAGGATGCATAAACATGTGAGCTATATGATCTGAGTACGGATTTTTGGACAGTATAGCAGCTAAAATAGCAGTAAAGGGATAAACCTAAGAAGAAAATTATCATATTCAATTGGAGATAATAATATGACTATTAATGAAATTATAAAATTTATTCAACGCAAAAATTGGGGCAAGAGAGATTTTAGAGCATTAAAACAGGAACTATTGAAACTAGATCAGAATGCAATAATCAAATTTTCTCCAAGGAAAGAACAGATTCTGTATAAAGATGGAATACAGGTGATTGATCTCTTCTGTGGAGCTGGCGGAACATCATTGGGATTTGTGGCAATGAATGACATATTTCCAGTATTTAACATACTTGGGGGGTGTGATATTAACGCTGTATCGGCTGAAACATACAGTCATAATTACAGTACGCCCTTATTGAATGAGGATATAGTGAAGTTGGCATACGAGGATGGAAAGCTGGATGAGTTTTTAGAAAAGATTGGTTATAACAAAGAATTGCCTTGTATTCTTATAGGATGCGCACCATGTCAAGGATTTTCTTCACATAGAAAGAAGCATTGGAACGAAGAGGATGATGCTCGAAACAGCTTAATTATTGCATTTTCCAAGATAGTTGAACATATATTGCCGGATGTTATTATTATGGAAAATGTACCAGAATTTTTATCTGAGAGATATTGGAGTTATTTTTCTTCTGCAAGAGGAAATTTTGAGAAAGCAGGATATATTGTAAAGCAAAATATATACAATGCAGCAACATTTGGCGTTCCACAAGAAAGATTTCGATCTGTTATTATTGGAATGAAAAAAGATTTTTTGTTACCAGAGGAAGTTTTGCAAAAAGAAAATTTTCGCACGGTTAGAGATGCTATTGGGGCTCTGCCGAAAGTGGATGCAGGAGTGGCGGCTCCTAACGATCCAATGCACAAGAGTGCTGCGCATAAAGCCAGTACTATCAATGTAATAAAGAGCGTACCACATAATGGAGGGAGTAGACCCGAAGGAGTTGGGCCAGCATGCTTAGATCGTATAAAGGGTTTTTCGGATGTGTATGGAAGATTGTATTGGGATAGACCGTCTATCACTATAACCCATTACGCTAGGAACCCCGCAAGCGGTAGGTATTCTCATCCTGAACAGGATCGAGGATTAACTGCTAGGGAAGCGGCTTTGCTTCAAAGTTTTCCCAACGGTTTTGAATTTATGGGAAAATCTGATGATATATACCGACAGATTGGAGAAGCAGTTCCACCGTTTTTGTCTGCTGCAATTGCAACAAATGTTTTGATTGAACTAATTTCTAAGGAACCGGCAGAAGAAGAAAGAATTGCATCTCCAATATCCATTGAGAAACCGGTAAGCAGTTCTTATTCCAGCGTTATTGCAGGAATAAAAATAAAAGAAAGGGCGTAATTCTATGAAATACACCTGTATAGATACTTTTTGCGGTGGCGGAGGGCTTGGTTTAGGTCTTTCTAAAGCTGGATACAATATTCTTCTAAGTTTTGATATAGATTCCAAATGTATTGAAACTCTTAAGGAAAACACAAATTATTATAGTCATCCTGCGGTATCTTCAGATATTTCGGATATGTTAGGAGGAAATTTATTAAAGTTATGTGGACTACAGCGGGGAGAGTTATTTCTACTTGCCGGAGGTCCCCCATGCCAGGGATTTTCTGTACAAAGACGCGGTAATGATATTGATGAAAGAAATCAGCTAGTATTGAAATATGGCAAGTTGATAGACGAGGTTTTTCCATATTATTTTGTGATGGAGAATGTAAGCGGAATTGCAGGTAAAAGGGGAAAGACAATTCTTCAACAGTTAGTTGAAGATATGGAGAAAATAGGATATTTTGTACATGTTGATTTGGTTGACGCTCAAGATTATGGAGTTCCACAAAGAAGAAAAAGATACATTATTGTTGGTGAAAGAAAAGATTTAGGAAATAATTATAAACTTCCTGCAATCTGCAGCGAGAAGAAGACAGTAAGACAAACGATTGGAAACTTGCCGGTACCTCCTGCAGATGGCAAAGATCATCCTAATATTCCGCTTCATAGGCGCGATAAATTATCTGATATAAACTTAAAACGCATCAACGCTTTAAAGGAAGGACAGGGAAGAGATGATCTCCCTAATGAGTTATTAGCAGATTGCCATAAAGTTAGTAGCGATGTCATTGGATATCGAAATGTGTACGGAAGAATGGCATGGGATGATGTAGCGCCGACGATAACAGCGAGATTTGACAGTTTTACGAGGGGGAAATTTGGACATCCCGATCAACCAAGAAGTATTTCACTTAGAGAAGGAGCGTTATTGCAAACTTTTCCTTTGGACTATAAGTTTGTTGGCAGTAAAGTAGACATAGCTTGTCAGATCGGTAATGCGGTACCTCCATTATTGGCCGAAATTATTGGTAAAAATATCATAGATGTATATGAGAGGAGTCATGGCGATGTCATATGAATCTATAATAAGAAAATATTTAGAAGCGTTACAGAATGAGTATAAGGCGGCAGAACGGGGAGGTCAGCATACGGCTGAGTTGTCATATAGACCTGTACTTGACATGTTTATTAGAAATTTGGCTAGAGAATTTAACAAGGAAGATAGTTGCGACATCGTACTTGAACCGAAGAATCAGGGGACCGCAGGGCGTCCGGACTGGCGAATTCATGATAAAAATACGCTTGGAATTTATGGATATATAGAGGCAAAAGGTTTTTCGGAAGAACCGTTTGATATAAGACCTTATGAGAAGCAAATAGAGAAATATCGTACTTTGGGACATAAATTGGTAATAACAGATGGCATTGATTATTTGTATTGCCCTAATGACGGTGCTGTTCCTATAGTAATATCGCTGGTTGAAAAATCGGATCTGCCTAAGAAACAGTGGTCGCGTCTAAAAATAAACCAGAAATTTATGCTTCTCGCTCAGAATCTTTTTTCAAATCCATCGCCAAGATACTGCAATGAAAATGAGTTAGTAGAGCAAGTGGCTTTAAGAACGAGATGGTTGTCCGATGATATACTTCATTATGCGGAAATAAAGGCAGACGAAGCTGTTAATGAGGATGAGACGCAAGCAGTAGAATTATTGGCAGGAATTCGTAATTTGGTATATGCGCATAATGATAGAGGCTTGAGAACGGAGAAAGTATTTGCCGATTTTACTTCACAGGTAATCATGTTTAGCCTTTTATATGCACATAGAGTATTCTGTACAGATCAGGACTCTCCGATTGAAAAAGAGTGGAAAATAAGAAATTATATATCAGATGATTTGGCTGAAAGTGGGACGCTTCGTCCTTTCAGAAACTTAATGGTTTATTTGCGTGACAATGCAGGTACTAATGCATTTATATCGCAAAAAGTTGACGAGTGTATAAAATTTTTATCTTTTGTTCAGATGACAGACGAACAGTTAGAAAACCCGGATTATCACCAGTTGTTTGAATTGTTTTTAACAAAATATGATGCGCAGGTGCGATTTGATTATGGAGCATATTATACACCTAAGATTTTAGCAAATTTTGTGGTGGGATTAACAAATACGATTGCAGAAAATACATTTTCTGGAACAAGTATTTATGACGCTGGAAATACGATTATAGATCCCTGCTGTGGAACAGGGTCGTTTTTGGAAGAATTGGTTCTGCATGACTCCAAGAATGAGACATATAATCTTTGCGGTTTTGAAATATTGCCTGCTCCGTATATGCTCGCAAATTATCGCATGGCGTTGATAAATCGACAATTTCATGATCGTAAGCACAATATAAATATACTATTAGCTAATACACTAAGTAATAGTGTTTTAGGAGAAATAATAGAAGATGATACAATAGAAGGATACGAACAACGGAAAGCAAATGAGCTGGCCTCATTGCCAATTAAATTGATAATAGGGAACCCACCATGCTCGGACTCTATTCGCGAAAATATTACGCAGGATTTTTCGATTATTAACGAATTGATGGAGGATTTCAGACCGCCTGTAGAAGAAAGACACGGGCGCTCGAATGTACAAAAGCAGGTTAGCAATCCTTATATGCAGTTTGTAAGGTGGAGTTGCGAAAAGCTTCTATCAACGCAGAATCATGCGATTTTATCTTTTGTAGTACCGCTGTCATTTTTGGAGGCAGAATCGTATAAATATGCACGAAAGTATATTGTTGAGCGTTTCTCCAATGTGTGGGTGATTGAAGTGGATGCCGATGCTCGTACTGGAGCAAGAAGTAACGGGTTGTTTAAGACATTGCAGGGAAGAGCAGTTATAATTTTGACTCATAAATTTGAGGAGAATGAAGGTGTAAATACATATTACCATTTAGACATATCTCGATATGATAGAGCTCAAAAAGATGAAATGCTTAAAAAAGATAAAGAAGAAATTTTAGCTTTATTTGCAGAATATGAAATATCTTTAGATACATATAGCTTTATTCCTGCCAAATCTTTTAACGAGGTTTTATATAATAAGTTTTGGACAATCAGCGGAGAAACTGGGCAAAAAGCAATATTTAAGCAACATTGTTCCGGAATAAAACTTGCGCCTACAGCAATTTTTACACATAATAAAAAGTCCATGCTCAAAAGGAGGAGTAAAGAAATTGCGCAGAGGGGCGTAGAGGCTGCACATGAATGGCTTTCAAAACAAGATCGTCCTCCAAAAGATGATAAGATTATCGCATTCCAAAATGCATTGAAAAATTGCGGGGGAATCGACGATATAGATCTACTTATGGAAAAGAGCATACAAACATATGCTTTTAGACCGTTCATGACATCTAATGTTTTACTGTGGAAAGAATTGTTGCAATCATATAAAGCTGGAGGCGGCGGTACAAGATTACGACCAGAAATAGTAACTGCATTTGAGGACAAAGAGACAATAGGTTTCGCAATGGCGCATGCACCAAAGGATTTGAATCCTACACTTAGCCAATTTGCGTCCTTTTGTTGGTATTATCCGGACAATGATATGTGCACTCGCGGAAATTCGCATATTTATATGAATCAGTATGTTTTAGGAAAAGATGGGAAGTTACAGGGAAATATTGATGACTCTTTATGCGAAAGAGTTGGTAAATTAATTAATAAAGATGCGAAAACTGTAGCAAAAGAATTAGTTTTTTATGTATATGCAATATTGTGTTCACAGGTGTATTTGGACGAGTTTGAGGGTGCGTTATTTACAGTCAATCAGTCTGATAAAAGAGCGCGAGTACCGATTGTAGATAATGTAGAAATTTTTAATTGTCTATGCGGATTAGGCAGAGAGTTAGCAGAATTGGAAAAAGCAGACTATAAACCTGAGAATCTGTTGGAATTTGATTATGAATCTATAAAAATGCAGATTCCTAAAGGATTTCACCTCATTAATTCAGTTCATCCGTTTGATGAGGAAAGTGAAAAGTTAATTTTAACAGATGGCAAGATTGAAATAAAGATATCATGTCCTATAGAGCTTCAAAAACTAAATATCTCCGGGTATGATGTAGTAAAAAATGTTTGGTTAAAATTCAATTCCTATAATTTTACTCACTGCGATTTTAGTGGAGAGGATGTAGTACGACTTTTAGATTTTCTTAATACTTTGGTTACGCATAGAACATTAATCGGCAAGATTGATGATGTAGTAATGCGTATTGTGTCTAATAAAGTAGATTTCATTGAGCCTTGAGGTGAGTAATGTCGGATATATTTGATGATGAGAAGAGATCAAGCATAATGAGCAAAGTTCGAGCAAAAGGAAATAAGTCAACAGAACTTCGATTGATAGAATTGTTTCGAGATAATGGTGTTACGGGATGGAGGCGTCATTATAAGGTCAAAGGGCATCCGGATTTTGTGTTTTTAAATGAACGAGTAGCAGTGTTTGTAGACGGGTGCTTTTGGCACGGTCATGAATGTAGAAATATCCATCCCAAAGACAATGAAGAATACTGGAACAAAAAACGCCAACGAAATATTCGACATGATCAGGAAATTACAGAGCTTTTTCAGAAAAGAGGCTGGACAGTGGTACGGATTTGGGAGTGCGAGTTGAAAAGGAAAAATGAGAATATTGCTTTGGAAAAATTGCGTTCAGTCTTAGAAATGTAGAATTCAAATGAGTAAAAACAAATATATGCGTTCTTATCTATTTATAATGTGATTTTACAATAAAAACCAAAGGCAAATTTGGGGAGGTGGTTTTAAGATACATTATGACAAAAGTGCATATAATATAGAAAAAATCTCAAAATCACTGTATTATATTGAGGTTTAAGCAAGGATTTGGTATAATAAATACCCGTAATGACAATATTTAGAATGATTGGAGGAGGCAAATGGCAAAAGAGTTGTTAAAACCAGTTTATCAGAGTGTTTATGGTGAAAAATTTGATGCATCTTCTTTTGAAAAGCGTATGGAAATGCAAAAAGCCATTTACATTTTGCAAGAAGCAGGAATCAGGGTCGGAGACTATGATTTTTTGTGGTATAAGCATGGTCCTTACTGTCAAAGTCTGCAAGACGATATATTGTGCTTGAGCGATACACCTGATATTGCAATTAAATACTCGGAGGATGCAAAAGAAGTAATTGAGCGAGTGAAAAGCGTGATTAATATGAATGTGGAATATGCAAGAAGTACTTGGGTGGAATGTCTTGCATCCCTTCAATATTTGCGTGCGAATGTATTCTCGCTAAATGCTTCTAACGAGGATATAGTTAAAGATTTGATGACGAGAAAATCACATTTAAACAATATGGAGACTAACATGATGGCATTGGCTAGGTTGGATTATATTCTTGGCTAAAAGGGGTATTTATGAAAGAAACAAAGGATATTATTTTTTGTGGTCGCGTTTTGGATAGTGTACATGGTTTTATATACTATACTGAAGCGGAAGAACGTATTATGAATACATTACTATTTAAACGATTACAGAGCATTAAGCAGCAGAGTATTGTAAATTGGGTGTTCCCAGGGTCGGAACATACCCGGTATGTTCATTCGCTAGGCGTAATGTACATTGCTGACAAGATAGCATTACAGTTAAGATTATCTGTAGAACAAAGAAAGGTAGTACGGCTTGCAGGTTTGTTGCATGATATTGGGCACTATCCGCTATCTCATGTGTGTGAGTACCCCTACAAAGAGATATTGGAAGACTTTCCTGATAGTAGTTATTGTAAGTCTATAAATCGAAAAGTAAAAAAAGATATTGACGATTTAATGGAAAAATCTACTTATATTTATATGAAAAAGTCAAATGGTTGTCATCATGAACAAATTGGCGCTGATATTGTATGTAATAACAAGGAAATAAAGGATATTATAATTAATGAGTGTGGTGAAGATGCAGTAGAGATAATAGCTGATATGATTACTGGCAATATTGAAAGAACAAACCCTCTTTTGGTTCAAATACTACATTCAGAGTTAGATGCAGATAATATTGACTATTTGATGCGAGATGCAATGTTTTCTGGTACTAGTTTTGGCACATTTGAGTTGGAACAGTTAATTGGATGTATGTGTGTTGGTAAATATAAAGACAAAGATATTCTTTGTATATCTTCAAAGGGAATTGCAGCTGCAGATCAATATTTAATTAATAAATTTTTCTCATATTCACAAGTAGTGTTTAATAAGCATATTAGTATTACGGAATGGATGGCTGAACAAATTGTTAATTGGATGCAGAGAAATAACGCCTATTTTCCTCGTAGTGCGAAACTAAAGAAGTGGGTTACAAGTTCAGAAACAGTAGATACATATATTGATTTCACAGACAATTATTTCTGGGCTTCTTTACAAAATCTATTGTTGAACCCACTTGCAGATACAGAGCCATTGTTTATTAAGTATTTTTGTACTCAGCTTTTGCATCATAGTGAACTATTATTTGAAAACAATAGTGAGGTTAAAATCGTTTCTACAGATATGGAGGAAATAAAGCAGGAGTTACAAAAATCAAATTTTTATGATAGGTTAGATGGTTGGGAAGATAGAATAGGAATTTTAAACATCAAAACTATTAGCAAACAGATTCGTCAGGAAGATTTTGACAAGATGTTGCAATCAAAAATAGAAGAAGACAATAAACGACCAAATGACCCAGATGTTGTTACTGAAGAAGATAGTTCAATGTTGCAAGCTAGACGGATGATGGAATGTATATGTGTTAAGGAAGGTGATGATTTACATCTATTATGTGATGATAAAAGATCTATGATGCAGACGATGTATAATTTGAAACTTGCAATATTTAGGACATATCAATGTAAACCTGAATATTAGGTGACGGAGAATATTTTAGTTAAAAATTAGTTGGGAGATGCTCTGCATTACATATTTTAGTATAGTTTTTTGTTTTGCAAATATCAAACGGTTTTGTTGTAAAGTGGGGCAATGAGGTTTGTACTCACTATGTGGCTACAAAATGGCTACAAAAATCCTGAAAATACAGAGAAAAACCACATTTCTTGAAAAAACCAACGCTAAAAGCCCACAAGAACACGCCATCCTACACCACAGATTATCCCACCTTAATCCGTGAGGGTGGTAGAACCGTTGGTTCCGGTAGGGTTGCTACTATCATCGAGTAAGGATTTGCACGAAAGCTTTGAGCTAAGCGCATAAAAGACAAAATAAAGAGTCACTCCATACTTGTGTATGGAAGTGGCTCTTTTTTGTCAATATATTATTTTTACTATTGTGCATCTTTAAATAAATGAATTATAATATATTATGCTTGATTAATTTATGATGTATTAGGTCATTATAGAAAAGACAAAGGTTTATTCATTGAACGGAGGTGATTGGGTGAATCTTAAAGAAATTATCGGTGAGACCACCGAGTATGATAAAAAGCAAGCGGTTGAAAAGAAGAAGATAAAGAACTGGTGTAAGAGCATCAGTGCTTTTGCAAATACATTTGGAGGCTCTTTGATATTCGGGATTTCCGATGATGATGAAATCGTAGGAATTATAGATGCTAAAGGCGATTCTGAATTTATCAGCCAAAAGATTAAAGAGAGAATAAGCCCGATACCTGCGTTTAATCTGCGGTTTGAAGTGGTTGATGGAAAGAAACTGATCATAGTGGATGTTTCGGAAGGAAAGGATACACCATATTACTATGTCGGTGATGGAACGACAGAGGCATATATCCGAGTAGGGAATGAAAGTGCGGTTGCTAATGCCGCAGAATTGAAAAGACTTGTCTTGCGTGGCGTAAATGAAACTTTTGATTCACAGAGTTCCGGTTATCAATTTGCAGACTATGCCTTTTCAAAGTTGAAAGAGCGTTATAAGAAAGTAACAGGGAAAAGTTTTGAAGATAAAGATTTTGAATCCTTTGAACTTGTGGATGCCAATGGGATTTTAACAAATGCAGGAGCGCTTTTGGCGGACGAATCGCCTATAAGACATTCCAGAGTGTTTTGTGTGCGCTGGAATGGAATTAACAAGTCCAATGGAAAAGGGGAAGCTTATGATAGTGCAGAATATTCTGGAAGTCTTATTTCCCTCTTGAACGAGAGTGCGGCATTTATCAGAAGAAATATGCGTATGGCATGGCGTAAGCTACCAGATTCTAGGGAAAATATGCCCGATTACATGGAACGAGGATACTTTGAGGCACTCGTGAATGGTCTCATCCATAGGGATTATCTGGAACTTGGAAGTGAAGTCCATGTGGATATGTTTGATGATCGAATGGAGATTTATTCGCCCGGTGGTATGGTCGATGGAACATTTATCCAAAATTTGAATCTCGAACAGATTCCCTCCAGAAGAAGAAATCCTGTGCTTGCTGATGTGTTTGCCCGATTGGACTATATGGAACGGAATGGCAGCGGAATTGGAAAAATTATTGATGCATGTGAGTTCGCAGTGAATTATACTGATGAGAAAGCACCAGTTTTCTATTCTGACGGGTCTCAGTTTAGAGTGACTTTGCCAAATTTGAATTATGGATTAAATGATGATGAAGAATATGAAGTGGCTCTGATTTCTCAAAGACTTAAAGAATATAAGCAACGCACAGAAGAGATGTTTTTCCTCAGCATTTTGCGTAAAAATCCATACATTACAGGGAAAGAATTAGCAAAGATGTTGAGAATATCTGAAGATGGGGTAAAATATCATTTAAAGAAGCTGAAAAATAAAGGATTGATTGAGCGTGTAGGTACTGCTAGAGGCGGTCATTGGAAAGTGCTATGATATTAAGGGGAAAAATAAAAGTGTAAATTTTAGGGTACTACCCTAAAAACTACCCTAAAAACTACCCCAAAACTACCCTAAAACAGATAGATACTACCCTAAAAGATTAATACTACCCAGAAAAACTCCGGAAGAGCATTCATGTTCCTCCGGGATTTTTATGCGTATGGATAAGCCGCCACATTGAAAGATATCCTGTGACATGTTACAATATGGAAGATAGATATTGATAAAAGTAGGCAAAAGAGGAGAGTAGTGCAGATCATGGATAGAAAAAATAAATTGCCAAGACCGAAGATGCCACAGGGCGGACCGATGGCGGAGATGCCTCAAGGTGGGCCGATGCCGGAGATCGTGAAGGCTATTATGCCGGATTTTCCCAGATGGAACCGCCTCTTCTTTCGATTAGACTGTATCTTTGTTTTAGTATATTTTATACTGAAATGTATATTTTTTATTTTCTTTTGGCAGGAGGGGATGCTGGAGGATTTCATGGGTACATATACCATTCGATATCTGATCCTGCCTCCGGTGGTAAGTTTGATCATCCTTTTGGCAGCGGCAGCCTTAAGAAAGCGTCTGCCGGAAACAGACATGCGGCAGAATGCCATTCCTGTTTTTACTATGCTGCTCCTAAATCTTGTTGTTATTTTGATGCACAATGTTTTTCTCATTACGCTGGGCATTTTCTGTATTCCGATCTGTATGACTACGGTATACAGCAGCCAGAAAATGAGTAAGACTGTAACATTGATTAGTGTGGCAGGCGTCTTTATCGCATTGCTTAGGCAGTTTGTGGAAGGAACCGCAACAGACGCTCCTTTGTTTCTCGTTCCTCAGGGACTGATCGCTGTTTGCATCCTGGTTACGGTGGGAATTGCTGCGCGGACTGCTTTAAGGATGACAGACGGGCAGAGGGAAAAATTGTTGCATTACGCCATAGGCATTAAAGAGGAACAGCGCAATGCAGAGGCGGCAAATGAAGCCAAAAGTATCTTTCTTGCAAATATGTCCCATGAAATACGCACGCCCATCAATGCCATCTTAGGCATGAATGAAATGATATTGCGGGAAAACAGCAATGAGCAGATTGAAGAGTACGCAAAGAACATCCGCTCCGCCGGAAACTCGCTGCTTTATCTGGTCAATGATGTGCTTGATATTTCCAAAATAGAATCCGGTAAGCTGGAGATCATGGAAAATATATATGAGCTGTCTTCCTTTATTCATGACTGCTATTCTATGGTGGCGGAAAAAGCCGAAAAGAAAGGATTGGAACTTATTGTTTCCTGTAATCCTAAACTTCCTTCAAAACTGAAAGGTGATGAGAGTCGGCTGCGTCAGGTTGTTACCAATATACTTTCCAATGCGGCAAAATACACGGAAAAAGGCAGCATCACCCTGTCTTTTGACAGTCACGATCAGGATGGAAAGATGATGCTGGTGATCAATGTCAAGGATACCGGTATCGGCATCAGCGAAGAGAATATGGAAAAGCTGTTTACGCAGTTTACTCGTTTGGACATGGAGAAAAATCGGAATATTGAGGGCACCGGTCTGGGACTTTCCCTTGCAAAACGACTTACGGACTTAATGGAGGGAACAATCGAGGTACAGAGTATATATGGTGTGGGATCTTCCTTTACGGTTACGATTCCACAGCAGATTGTGGATGCTGAGCCGATAGGAGATTTCCATCAAAAATATTCGTCCCTTGCCGATAAAGCCGGAAAGTATCACCAGAGTTTTGAGGCACCTGACGCAAAGATACTGGTAGTGGATGATGCAATTGTCAACCTGAAAGTCATAGTCAATCTGTTAAAATCCACGAAAATGAAAGTAGACACCGCTTCCAGCGGCAAGCAGTGCCTTGAAATGGTGTCCCAAAACGCATATGACCTGATCTTTATGGATCATATGATGCCGGAAATGGATGGGATTGAAACATTCGCCAAGATGCGGGAATTGAAAGATTTCCCTAACGAGAATACTCCTGTCATCATGCTGACCGCAAATGCCATTACCGGTGTCAGAGAGCAGTTTTTACAGGCGGGATTTACCGATTATCTTTCCAAGCCCGTAAGCGGTGACACACTGGAAAATATGCTGTTAAAATATCTGCCCAAGGAAAAATGCCAGACAGAAGCTGCCTTAGGCAGTGAGGCGACAGAGACAGATCATCCTGACCCCTTAAAGGAATTGTCCGGCCTTTACCCCAAAGTGGACCTGGAAAAAGGTTTGACTGTCTGTGGCGGCAGTTATGATGTATATATTGATATCCTGAAGACCTATGCGGAGATTCCGGAAGGGGATAAGCTGAATGAGCTCTTTGAACAGAAAAATATTTATGAATACCGGAGCCGTGTCCATGGCCTCAAAAGTTCTTCTTTGAGCGTCGGATTTTCTGAACTGGCGGAGCAGGCCCTTGCTTTGGAGAATGCTGCCCGTGAAGAGGACTGGGATTTTGTCTGCGCAAATCACGCTGCCTTTATGGATGAGTACCGGATGGCAGTGGATGCGATTAAAAAAGTGTTTTAGAGAAGTTATAAGGGAGGATCTTGATGCCAGATCAATCTTTACCCCCGACCTGGGACAAATCCCACGGCAGTATATTTGAAAATTTTGCTTTGGATCTTGGCAGTTTCACCCATACCGGGAAATATCCCTCCGATGCCGGACAGGATGTGAAGCATGGGTTAGAACTACAGTTTGAACGCCTGAAAGAAAAGAATCTGAGGATGCAATATCGTATTTCTCCCAGAGGGCTTTTGGCAGATGACCGTGGTGCCAGAAGAGAGTGGAAAGACGATAAATACATAACCCGGATGGAATTCCGTACCTGTCTTTTGTCCCGAACCATATACAGAGATAATCGAAAGGTATATGAAAAGGATCAAAATTCTACCTTTTACCAATTTATTACGGATACAAGGGATTCAAAGGTTGTTGTGGATGAACTCTGTTCCTGTCCCAACTGCGGTGCAGTAAGTAAGATTTCTGTTTTGCAGAACGGCTGTCCCTTTTGTAAAACCTATTTTTCCATGCACGAGCTGTTTCCCAAGGTAACGAATTATTACTTCCTGCAGGATGAGAGTTTTACGGACCAAGAGCTTAAGCATACCATGAAAAGGGTATTACTGCCCTGTATTGTGATTTCCATCCTTGCCTATATCATAAATTTTTATCTGACTGATGAGACCGAAATGACAAATGCAGTCTTTCGGTTTCTTTACGCACTCATTCCCGGCGTGATCGGCGGAACAATAGTCGGCGCAATTTGCGGATATTTTTTATGGGCATTTCTTCAACTGGGGCTGCTTTTTATACGAGCCGGCAGATCTATGCCAATGCTTTTCAATATAATGGGATCAAGGAGCCGATTTGTATCCTGCATGAGCCGGTACAGTCCGGAGTTCTCTTATGAATATTTTTCGGAAAAAGTAGTCTCTATGCTAAAAACAATTATTTACTCCGGGGATCCAAGTAACCTACCCTATTATGAGGGCGAACCTATGGGAAGCCGGTTTTTGAATGTGATTGAATCTTCCTTTGCAGGTGCGGTTGCCCTGAAAAGATTCATAGTGCAGGGAGACTACTGCTATGTCACAGTGGATGTTTATTTGGAGAATCTCTATGACAAGGGCAATCGCATTGAGACAAAAGGAGAAAAAGTACGGGTCGAGCTGCGCAGAAATGTCCGTAAGCCCATAGACATTAACTTCTCCATTGAGAGAATACAGTGCAAAAGCTGCGGAGCCAGCTTCAATGCTGCCAAAATGCGGAACTGTTCTCACTGCGGAACAAGGTATGAGGTCGGTGACGACGACTGGATCATAACCAAGATCAAGGCATAATGCGGGAAAATGAAAAGAAGCAGCCTGTAGCCGGTGCAAACTTAGATTTACAGGTATAGAAAAACGGATTTCAACAATAATACAGACGGACTATAAAAATCCTAAGGATATGGCGGTTGTCATGTTCTTGGGATTTTATAGTATACAGAGAATGTGTGTGTTATAATGGGATACAAGAAATTGAATTATATATGCAATCCATATGGCAAGTCTTGTTTCAAAATCACGGTCATAGACTGCCGCAACCCCATAGTTGCGGATAATTGGTAGAATGCAACCGCAGTTGCGGCTATAATCAAGGCATACTCAATACGAATTATACAATAGGAGGTATGCAAATGACATTAGGCGAACAGATCAGACAGGCAAGAGAAAATAAAAATTTATCCCAGGAGGAACTGGCGGATCAGCTGGGAGTTAGCAGGCAGGCGGTATCCAAATGGGAAAATGACACTTCCATACCCCAGGGGATCAATAGAGAGCTGTTATCAAAGCTTTTGGAATTGGAAATAGGCGCTGCTGTTGACAGAACGGAAGATGTGCCTGAGAGTAAAAAGAAATCGGGAGTATGGCGTGTACTTGTATGGGGAGTGGTTGTCCTGCTGATTATAGTATTGGCAGTACCACTGGCAGTGCTCTTTATGCGTCTAACCGGTTGGAGGGATGTTAACACGGATCCAATTGTTCCGATACAACAAGATACGGGGTCTGACGGAAATGGGCAGCAGGATTCCAATGCAGAAATCCCTGCAATAAAAAGCCTTCAATTTTATGGCGAGGACCTGCAGATCGTGGGAGATGTGGATGGATGGTATAATTTGGCACAGCTTGACATGATCCTG
Organism: Lachnospiraceae bacterium; assembly: GCA_022510725.1. Taxonomy (GTDB): domain Bacteria; phylum Bacillota; class Clostridia; order Lachnospirales; family Lachnospiraceae; genus UBA2882. The sequence continues at coordinate 111,478 of JAFLSW010000004.1, read as the reverse complement.
CTTCAGTGGGAAGGCGGAACACCGGACAATATCAAATTGTTTTACAGGCCGGACGGCGAGGAGTACAATGAGCAGACAGAGCTGCTTTTGACCAAAAATGTTCTGGAGCAAGATACAGCGGCGCTGTTTGATGCGAAGGTGCTGGAACCATATACCCAGGGCCATTTCTATTTTGAATTGGATTTCAGAGATACCGTTGTGGTATCGGATACCTACAATATTTACTATGAGTCTGAATATAGTGCTGCGCCGAGAATGATGTATTATGTCATATCTGTAAAAGATAGGAATCTGACGGTTGATGCAGTAGAGTGGGTAGATGTGCCAGGCAGTCGTTTTGCAGAGCTGGGACTGGATGAAAATGACGCGGGATCGGGATTTTTGATCTATAATGAGGAAGAAAAGACGGAAACCTATGCCTTGGCGGAGGATTGTAGTTGCACGATCTTAGACTGGGAAGATAGTTATGTACAGAAAGAAGTATCAGTAGAAAAACTGCTTCAAATCTTAGCTGAGCGGGAGGGAATGGAGATTCCCTATATTCTGACCATAGAGGGTAACGAGATCATTTCTATTACCGAGCAGTATGTACCGTAGGGTGGCAAGGCAAAAAACAGAAAAGATATGAAGGAAATGCGTATGAGCAATGTCATGAACGAGGATCTGATCTATGAGGTACTTTCCGCAGTGGATGAGATACCAAAGGGGAAAGTAGCCTCTTATGGACAGATCGCAAAACTGATCGGCAGGGATAAAAATGCAAGGCTTGTTGGCAAAGTATTGAGCATGGCTGAATACTTTGGGGACTACCCCTGTCATCGTATAGTAAACAGCGCAGGGCGGTTAGCGCCTCACTTTAAAGAACAGAGGGCTTTGCTGCTTGAGGAGGGTGTCGGATTTAAAGACAATGGCTGCGTTGATATGAAGAAGTACCAATATGCAGACTAATATGTTTGATAAGTGGAATAACCCGTCTATTCTTTTGTGAATAGGCGGGTATTTTTATTTAACAGAGATTTCGTCCTTGTTACCAATCTGTTTCCATGCAAAATCCCTACTGTTTCTTTCAAAAATCCTATTCCGGGCATACAATGGGCTTAACAAAGCTCGATACCGAAAGGAGTGTGTGATATGATGGAATTTAGAGAAAAGCCGGAAGGAGCAGAATGTATGGTGGAGTTTGGAGAAAAGATAAAGCAGCTTCGCGAAGAAAAAGGCATGACACAGCAGAGGATGGCGGAAAAGTTGTATGTTACCCGCCAGGCGGTTTCAAGATGGGAATGCGGAGCCAGGTATCCCGATTTGCTTACAGCTAAGAAAATATCCCAGATTTTGGATGTATCCATAGATGAGCTGTTGTCGGGAGAGGAGTTAAAACAAAATGTGGAAAAGGAGCCGATCCTTGCCAGACCGGTGGAAAATGTGATGCAGACTGTCTTGTATGCCTTTGCCGCAGCATCTTTTCTGTTAATGAGCATTTTCGGAATCGCATCTTTTTTTCCCAGTGAAGCCTTGGCAAAAACCCCTGCAGGGCAGATAACTTTCCTTGGAGTCTTTACTGTTTGCGGATATATTCTGAAACTGGCAGCAGTGGCTGTAGGGTTGAAACGATCCATGCAGAACAAGTTGACGGCAAAGATCACAGGATATATCATGTGTCTTCCCTATGTGTGGGCATCCTTATTCTTTCTGGCAACTTTTGTTGATATGCAGATTAGGAAAAATGGACATGTCAGTCTGGGAGGCTTTATAGGAAACTTAGGAATACCCCTTTTATTTGCTGCATGTATCCTGCTGTTTTTTGTAAAAAAAGAGCAAAGTCTTCCTTACGGTGTGATTTTATTTATATGTCTCGTTTCAGGGGGATATATTGCACTTATCATAAAAAGAACTTTTGAATATTTTACGGAGTTGGGTTTTGCAGTGAGATGCGTACATTTACTGGGTGAGATAGGGCTGGTGATCCTGTTGGGATATCAGGCCTATGTCTGGAATACAAAAAGAAAAATGGCATATCAAGACATTTCATGTTAAAGTGCTTTGTGCTATAATCAAGTCAGCAAATTGCATTTTTGAAAGGATGGGTTTTTATGCACCGGAATTTTAGGGAGTATATTTAGCTTGGTCTCCTATCGGCAAAAGGAGATTCAAAAGCTGCATTGAAACCTGATCCTCTCCCCTGTCTCCATGAAATAACAATCCCCCTGCAGGCGTCCCTTTGCAGAAAGCTGCAAAAGGATCTCCCGCATGCGGGGATTTAGTTTATGATAGACCCTTTTCTTCTCCCAGGGCAGTCCTTCCACATATTCCCGATGCACTTTATCCAGGGAAAGAAGGGCATCTTGAAAATGCTCCGGATCTTCTTTTAACCATATGCCAAAATCGCAGGCGGCATAGGAACGGTCTTCTTTATTCTCGACAACCTTCTTTTCTAAAAAACTACGCAGCTTTTCCTTATTTTCAAAGATCAACTCTTTTTCTTTCCAGTGAATTACGGTCTGCTCTGCTAGGGGTGCGGTTACCTTTCGGAAACTGGCTTTTCCGTATTGATCATATTCCCGTACAAATTCAGACCTTTCTCTTACGGTACTGCCGGGTTCTGCAGTCAATATGACTTCTGTATCCAACAAGCGTTTCCATACCTGGGGTCGTATTTGCTCCACAGGAGCAGGAAAGGAAAGCTCCTTGGCAATCTGATCTACTGTATAGCCCAAGTCCGTCAAATGGCGGATGGCGCCTCCGTTTGCCACTTCACCGGCAAAATTGCTTAAGGCATTTTGAAAGTAAGATTGTTCCGACATGGCACTTCCTCCTGATTTGCAGATTAGCATTCTCACATTTTTCTGTCAAGATTTATGGGAATACGGTACAATATTTATGGCATGTTAAGCTTTTTAGCAGGGATGTTAACATAGATTGCTTGATAAAATACAAGCTCAAAAGTAAAGTGAGCACAAGGAGGTAAACACATGAATATAGGAGAAAAGATCAGTCAGATCAGAAAGATGTCAGGAATGACACAGGAACAGCTTGCGGAAAAAATGAATGTTTCCAGACAAACGATTTCTAAGTGGGAAAAAGGCTTATCCACTCCGGATCTGGAAAGTGCTGTTACCTTGTGCAAACTCTTCCGGATTTCTTTGGATGATTTTATGAAAGGAGAGGAAAAGGTGGAAAAAGAAGAAAAATTATCGCTGCAGGATATGATAAAAATAAACCGACGGACCCAGAGAATGACGATTTTGCTGCTCAGCGGCTTATTCTTTCTCATGATAGGGATATTGGCCGGCTTGTTTATCACGGCATTAGAGAGTACTACAACAAGTATGCAGTATATGCTGTATCGCTATATCGTCACAGGACAATATGAAAGTGCGCCTGTTGAGTATTGGAGACTGGCATGTCCCGTTATTTTGTTGATGGTGATCGGCATTGTGCTGTGCGCATCCTATATCAGAGAAAGATGGAGGGAGAAAAAAGGAAATGAGAAATAAAAAAATACTTTTGGTCATAAGCTTGATCGTTGTCACACTATGCTTTACTGCATGCGGAGATAAAAAAGAAGAAAATCCCTATGGCAGTGTCATTGCAGGGTTGGGGGATGATGAGGCCTACGCCGTTCTGGTAATGGATTATCCCTATCATGTGCTGGTCACCTCGGACCTGCTATATGATGCGGGAATGGAAAAGCAAGCGGCTGCAAATTGTGATGTGTATTATTATGAAGATCATGAGGCAAGGAAGCTGGGAACCGTTATGAGTGCAGGCACAGCCTATCCCATTGCCTTTTCAAAGGATGGGATCTATGCCGCTTCCGGCAGCAGTGTAGAAAAATATGTCATTTCTGAAAAAAATGGTGGGCTTATTCTGGAAAAGGGTATCTATATAAAATATGATGAAAACGGAAATGAATCCTATTCCTGTATGATCGATGGAGAAGAATCCGATTCCACAGAGCAGGCATATTTAGAATTGTTTGAAGAATATGCTTCCGCTCAGGTGGTGCATTTTGCTTATGGTGCGGCTGACTGTCTCAATGAAATCATGAAACGGTAGTCTACTACCATTCAAAAACATGTGTCCAATATTTTTGCAAAGCCGGACATAAAACGGAGAGAAGAGATTCGAGAAAAATTGGAACAAAATGAGGATGCTTTATATAGGCATCCTCATTTCTTATAATGTGTAAAAAGCATAGCATATCAGGCAAAGCTGTGGTATAATTACACCACTGCTATACTTTAGTGACACAATAGAAAAAACAAGGAGGAACCTCAGCATGAAAACCAGAAAGATCAGCATTTCTGCCCAGCTTTTTCTCTTTATTTTGGGTGCAGCTGTAGTTGTAGCATTGATCGTAGGAAGCGTTTCCTATGCCACAATGGGAAGGTACTTAAAAGAAAAGAATAAGAACGATGTTATAGAAATTGCAGTGATTGCAGCTCAAAATGTGGATGGGGAAACCTTTTCAAAAGCCATAGAGGGAGATGAAGATGCGCTTCTGGCAGTAAAGGATTCCTTAAGTTTTTTCCTGGTGGGAGAATCCGTCACTTATGTTTATACCTTGATGCCCAAGGATGAAACCAATTTTCAATTTGTGGTAGATACCGATCCGGATGATCCGGGTGAGTATGCAGAAGATTATGAGGCACAGGATGCCATGTTTGAAGCGATGAAAGGTGTTTCTTCTGTTACAAAGGAACCTTTTACGGATGAGTGGGGAACTTTTTATAGTGGCTATGCGCCTATTTCCTATCAGGGAAAAGTACTGGGAATGGTAGCGGTAGATTATGAGGCCTCCTCCATCCAATCCTCTTTAAATGCTTTGGTTGGCAAAATCGTAATTGCAGTAATGATAGGTGTCGTACTTGCCACAGTCATAGCATTCATGGTTGCGTTCAGACTAAAGAAAAACTTTAATAAGCTGAATGATAAGATTTTGGAAGTGGCATCCTCGGAAGGTGATCTGACAAAGGTATTGGATATCCGTTCCGGTGATGAACTGGAAGTGATCAGCAATAATCTGAATAAGCTTTTGTTTAAAACAGGAAATACAGTGAAAGAGATCATAAACGGAACCGGCAGCATTGAATCTAAAATGGGGAATATCAATTCCCATGTAACAGGTTCTGTTTCCCGGATTACCGATATCAATGAAACGGTTCATTCCATGGTTGCGTCTTCTGAAGAAATCGTGGCTTCCATTGAAACAGCAGGAGAGCAGGTAGACTTTGTTTATGGCGACATGGAAGACATTGTGAATATTGTGAATCGAAATGCAGATTATTTGCGAGAGATCAATGCTTCCTCAGCAGAACTGAACAATACGGCAAAAGCATCTTCTGCCCAAATATCCGAAAGCACGCAAAGCATATCTGCAAATCTGCAAAAACAGAAAGAAAAAGCAGAAGCCGTTTTGAAAATAAAAGAGCTTTCCGATGCCATATTGAGCATTTCCAATCAAACTAATCTTTTAGCGCTTAATGCCTCTATAGAAGCAGCCAGAGCCGGAGAGGCAGGAAGAGGATTTGCCGTAGTGGCTGAAGAGATTGGCACCTTAGCAGGCAGCACCAATGATGCTGCCAATGAGATTCAAAAAATGAGCACAGATGTTGTGGAAGCAATTGAGGGACTTAGCGATCTGGCTGATGAAATGTTGAATTTGCTCAGTACGGAAATTTCCGGGGACTATCAAAAATTTGAAAGTGTTTCCGATAGCTTTACCGAAAAGGCAGATGAGATCAAAGCCTCTATGGAGCAGCTGCAGCAAAAAACAGAGCAGTATGCAAAATCTTTGGAAGGCATCAAAGATGCCATGCTTACGGTTAGCGCTTCATCCCAGGAAAGCAATGCCGAGATCATCAATGTATCCGAATTGTTGTCTTCTATGGATGCGGACATGAAAGATATCGGTACATCCACAAAAGAAACATTATCCGCTATTCTGGATATGAATAATGATCTGAATAGTTATAAGGTATGATGAAAATTTGAAAGGGGAGCGATAAATATGGAAATATTTCAGAACAATGATGTGTTGACCAGGCTTTTGCTGATCGGGCTGCCGGTTGTCGTAACATTTCTTATTTCTATTGGTTATGTATTTGCTGCAAAGGCAAGATGCGTGTCGGAGGAACTGGACGCCAATGAACTGAAGGCATCGGCGCAGCTGTTCTTGACAACTGTCATGACAAGCTTTCTGTATGGCGTGCTGGAGATTCTTTTGATCTGGTCAAAGCGCGTATCTGTAGAGCAGGTACTGGAAACATCTATGGTATATCTTGCCATAATCGGTATATTAAATGGGGCATCCTGTCTTGCAAAAGGCATCATAGCCGGCAAGATGCTTCCCAAAGCAGTAGGGGAAAACAAGCAACAGGGACTGAGCAAGGGCTTGCTCTACATGGCTATGGCAGAAGTGCCGGGATTGATCGCTCTTGTTATGTTTATGATAAAATACTTTACATAGTCCTCTTTCTTATGACAAAATCAAAAACCGTCGAAGAATCTAGTTCTTCGGCGGTTTTATTTTAATAGGGTTGAGAAGTACATAAAATCTCCTTTAGCTTTTGTAATATCTGTTTATGCCTGTAATACAGGGTCGACAGGGGAATGTCTGCCTTTCGGGATATGGAACGCAGGGAATCCCCATAAAAGTAGAGTCGTTCGATCAATCGAAACTCCTTTTCCGGAAGCTTATGTAATGCGTCATACAGGCGACGGGTTTCAATATTTTTGATAGCCTGATCTTCAACAGGTGTATCGGAAGAATCGGAAAAGATCTCGCTGCCGTTTGTCTCCTCCGTATCCAGTGCGTCATAATAAAAAATCTTGTTGTGAATATCGCCTTCTAAAAAATATCTCTCTTTTCTTTCTCCTTTCCAATATGCTTTGTATACATCTTCGCTTACAGGTATGGGCTGCTGATTGATCCAGATACAATACTCTTTCATATAATTCCTCCTATTTTAAAATATGTTCTTAGCGTTAAATAGGGAAATTTGTAATAGGATGTCGGGCAGCAAGATGAAATTTAAACTTCACAAAATCGAACATATGTTCTATAATGATATTATCAAAGATGCAAAAAGATGTCAAGACAAAAAGGAGTGGTATGAATTTATGAAGACTTTAATTATAGAAATAGCCCAGGGTGACCTGGAGATCTTATCAAGTAGTCACTATATACTATGTGTGGCAAAGGTTCTGACAGATGAGAATTCTCTTGTGATCTGGCAGACGGAGGAGCGGATCTTAGCGTACAACGAAATGAGTTGGGAAGAAAATGCAAATTACAGTTTATTTTGCAGCAATAACAATACCAATAGAAAGAAAGTAGTCATGAATATTCCCGATAAAGAAATTGCATTAGGAGAATATCTGACTTTAACAGAAACAGGAACTTTTGGCGATAGTAAACAAGGTCCCTGGAATGATCAGCTTGGTTTAATCAACCAATATGGTTCTATCTATCCCGGAATATGTCAGCAATGCACGGATTTTAACGGTGCGGCTTCAAAAGACCCCATTTTTTTAAACCCCACCCCCAGCCTCCCGGGAGAATTTACAATAAAGCCCCTGGAAAAAATAATGGTCTGGTTTGAACAGGATGTGGAAAAGGGAATGTATCTTTTTCATAATTGGACAGATTCTGTTCAGGCTGCAAAGACCAAGAAGATCACAGTGGATATGCAGGAAAAAGACCAGATTACGCTGTCTTATGAAAATTATGATTGGAAAATTTTGTAAAAAATTTAGAACATATGTTCGTATTGTCGGATTAGTAGTGTAGATGCAGCGCTGCATTTTATATAAAACCGGTTTTATCCATATCATGAGAAATAGGAGGAAAAATATGATGAATTTAGCAAAGGTTTCAGATGTAATCGAGGCACAGCAGGAGGTTTATGATGCTTTGTCCCGTAATTTAAAGGCAATTTTAAATGCAACCTTAAAAAAGGTAACTGTTCAGATCGATTCCGAAGATCTGACAGCCTTAAAAGAAAATGGATTTAGGCTCTGCTTTGCAAAAAAGGTAGGAGATAATGATTACAATGTAGTATGGCAGTCTTATAAGGATTTTAATATGTATAATGAATTCTCATGGCAGCCTATGTATCAGATGTTCATTACCAATACCTTTAAAAGCGGGGTTACAGTAAAGGTAAGTTCCAATACGGTAGGTATTGGTCTTGGAGAATGTACTACTGTGGATGAAGTGGGTCTTTTAAGTACGCCCATAAGCGGAGGCGATAAAAGCTCTCTTAATCTGGAAAATGATTATCAAAAGACCCATGTGGGTATCTCCCAGCAGGCTATAGATCTTAAAGGAGCTATGGTCTCAAATCCGATCTATGTTTCCGAAGAGGAATTTATGAAAGGATCGGCACAGTTTAAACCGGTGGAAAAAGTTTTGATCTGGTTTGAAAAGAATGTGGAAACAAGTACCATGTTCGCAGATATGCGCAGCAATTCCTACGAGGTGGATCTGACATTGGAGGATGAGATCACTGTACAGTACAAGGATGAAGAGTGGTCCATCGTTTAATAAAGAACAGGGACTTGTAATAGGATAAGATGGGATGGTCGGGAGAGGCACATAAGCTTTTGTGCCTCTCCCGATACATAAAAACAGTTTTAGATCACAGGGCAGAAAAAGGAAAGAAGGGAATCAGATGAGTTATATTACCATAGAACAGGAAGAAAAAGAGATGTGGCAGACCCTGATAAAAGAGGGGCTGGCAAAGGAGGTTGGAGTATTAGATCATGCGAAACTGGCGGAACTTCCCACGCTGGGAGAGGAGTCAGAAGGCATGTATGGAAAAGTGTTTGGTCCGGATACCAGAACCCTGGTTGATGAGACAAAAAGGAATATACCTCCGTATCGGTCCATTGCATATCTGAACATGATGCTTAACGGAAGAAGATATAGAGGAACAGCATATTTTATTGAAGAAAATATGCTGTTGACAGCAGGGCATAATATTTATGATAAGGAAACCAATCAACCTACAGAAGAAATGTGGGTCATACAAGATGGGAATTCCGGTGCAGTAATCAGAAAAGTGGGTAGAAGATTTGTTCCGCCCCAATTTATTGCAGCGGCGACAGATACTGGAGAACATGACTGGGGGTTGCTCAAAGTAGAAACTTCCTTTCATGATGCCGGCAGAATTACTTATATGAAAGCAAAGGATGCTCCGGACGAGAGCTTGACAAATGGGTTGATCGCCGGATATCCGAAAAAAGTGAATGGGGAAATAACCGATGATATGTGGGAGGCACAAGGTGCTGTTACATATCAAGCTACAAATAATACGCTGACCTATCAGATCAGCACTTCAGGAGGAAACAGCGGCTCGCCGGTCATGGTAGATCTGGGCAATGAATGGGCTGCCATAGGCATTCATGTCATAGGAGCTGTTTCAAATAATGTGGCTAAAGCAATCGATGATGATATTTTTGAGATCATTGCCAAATTTGATAAGGAATAATGTAAAGATAGAAAAGCATACAATATGCGCTTAAGGTGTGTAGGGTATGCTTTTTTGTTTGCATTATCACATAGGACGGATTAATATAGAGGTATAGAAAATACAGGAGAAAAAATAACATGGAATTTCGTCAAATGAGAAGAAACAGGCAGCAGCTTACAGAGGAAGACTGCATTAGCATTTTAGAAAAGAATTCTTCCGGGGTTCTTGCGGCTTTGGGAGATGGGGATTATCCTTATGCTGTCCCCTTAAGCTATGTCTATGATGACGGCGCCCTTTATTTCCATTGCGCCAAAAGCGGACACAAGCTGGATGCTATAAAAAAATATCCCAAGGTTTCTTTTTGTATAGTAGATCAGGATCAGGTCATTCCCGAAGAATACACCACCTATTTTCGCAGTGTCATTGTCTTTGGACAGGCAAAGATACTGGAGGATGACAAAGAAATCCGAGAGGCCATAGAACGGCTCGCCCAAAAATATGCGCCGGATGATACCAAAGAGAATCGAGACCTTTTTATAGAAAAGGAATATTCCCTGCTTTGCATGGTAAAAATCGAGGTTGATCATATGACAGGAAAAGAAGCCATTGAACTTGTCAAAAACAGGAAATAGTGCCATAATGAAAATGCTTTGGAAAGGTAAAATTTATGGATCAACAGGAATATGAACTAAGAAAACAGGAAATAGAGATAAAAAGGCAAAAGGCCTTAGAGTACAGGGCACAGTTTTTACGGGAAAATCCGGAGATAGAAAGCTGGATTAAAAAAAGAAAGACTCTGTTCCTTATAGTGGCCATATATTGGATTCTGCATACGGTCCTTTCACTGATTGTCATGGTACAGATGCAGTCCCTTACGGGTACTCAGGCTGCAGGGGGGATCGTCAAACTTTTGTTTCAAGTGTTCTGGCTATGGGTGTTTATGAATCCACAGGGAGGCTGGAGGTTTAACCTGATTCTGTATTTTTGGGGATTGGTAAATCTGGCGATATTATTGGCCCAGTTAGGAGATATGATGGGATCTCTGCCCTATGTTTCCCAGATGCCGCTTTTAGGTGTGCTCATGATAATGGAAATACTGGTACCTTTCCTGCTTTTTGGTGCAGCAATCTATCTTACCGCTATTCCTAATCACCGCAAGATGTCAGAGCAAATAGAGACGATAGGAAAGCAGATTGCAGAACAGCTTAAGGGTGAGGTTTTATAAGAATGCTGTATGATACAGAATATCCTTCCCCTATGGGAAATCTGACCATAGCAGGGGATGGAACAAGCATCCTGGGACTGTGGATAGAAGGACAAAAATACTTTTTGGGTACATTGCCGGAAAAGCCGGAGAGAAAGGACGATCTCAAAGTATTTCAAGATACAAAAGATTGGCTTGACCGTTATTTTGCAGGGGAAAAGCCGGGGCCGGGTGAACTGCCCCTTGCGCCTATAGGCGGACGGTTCCGACAGGAAGTATGGAAACGCTTATGCAAGATCCCATATGGGGAAGTGACTACTTATGGAGCTATCGCCAAAGAAATCGGGGAATTGCATGGAAAGAAGACCATGTCTGCCCAGGCAGTAGGCGGTGCGGTAGGACATAATCCTATCAGTATCATCATTCCCTGTCACAGAGTCATAGGCGGGGATGGCAGTCTTACGGGGTATGCCGGAGGACTGGATAAAAAATGTGAGCTTTTAAAATTAGAAGGAGGAATTGTATATGGAAAAGGCAAAGGTTTATTTTACAAAAACCATAACACCTGAAAGAGTAGTGGATATGTATCTGGCACTGGGAGTGGAGCTTCCCGGTAAGGTTGCGGTAAAAGTCCATTCCGGTGAAGAGGGCAATCAGAATTACCTTCATCCCGAATTTATGCGTCCTATGGTGGAGCATGTAAAGGGCACCATCGTAGAATGTAATACCGCTTATGAAGGGGAAAGAAACTATACGGATAAACACAGAAAGCTTCTGGAAAATCACGGCTGGACCAAGTATTTTGATGTGGATCTGATGGATGCGGAAGGACCGGATCTAAAGCTGGATATTCCAAATGGGCTGGTATTAAAGGAAAATTATGTAGGGAAAAATATCGCAAATTATGATTCCCTGTTGGTATTATCTCATTTTAAAGGTCATCCTGCAGGAGGCTATGGCGGAGCCATCAAACAGCTTTCCATCGGATGTGCTTCTACAGTAGGCAAATGCCTCATTCATTCCGGTGGCACCATCGACGACCAAAATATCGTCTGGGATCATATGGCAGAACAGAATGTGTTCTGCGAGTCCATGGCGGATGCGGCAGAGTCTGTGATGGAGTATTTTAAAGGAAAGACCGCATTTGTCAACATGATGTGCAATTTGTCTGTAGATTGTGACTGCTGTGCGGTGGCAGAAGATCCCTGTATGGCGGATATCGGTATCCTGTCTTCTACAGATCCGGTGGCACTTGACCAGGCATGTATGGATCTGATCTATCAGTCCAAGGATCCCGGCAGAGACCACTTTTTGCAGAGGGTGGAGTCCTTAAACGGAACACATACCATTGATGCGGCAGCAAGGCTTGGATATGGCACTAAAGAATATGAATTGATCAGCCTGGATTAAAAATGAAGACAAGATCCAATAGAAAAGCATATTTATATATATATCGGGTCCGGATCTTAAAGAGTCTGGCTTACCGCTTTGATGTGTACGGCAATATCCTGATGCAGTGTATCATCATGTTTGCTTCTGCATTCTTTTGGAAAGCTTTATATCAAAATGCAGATCGGGTGCAGGGTGTTGGTGTAGACAGCATGCTGGTATATACGGTTATCTCTACCATGATGTCCGTGCTTTTCATGACCGGAGTAGAACAAAGAGTTATGGACAGCGTAAAAAAGGGAACAGTGGCCACAGATATGCTAAAGCCTGTCCGATTATTTGGTATGTACTTTTTTGAAGATCTGGGCAACATTACTGCTTTGATCTTTCAAAATATGCTGCCTATCTTTCTGATAGGCAGCTTTTGCATTGCCTTGCCAAAGGCTACCACAATAGGAGACTTTTTGCTATTTCTCCCCAGTATGATCATGGCATTTGCCATTAACTGGCTGTTGGCAGCCTGTTTCTCCATGTGGAGTTTTACGGCCATCAATATGGGTCCCATGCTGCAGGTAAAAAAGCATGTGATCCGGCTGCTGTCCGGCAGTATTATTCCCATGTGGTTTTTTCCCGGCTGGCTGGCGTCTGTTTTAAATGTGCTTCCTTTTGTATATATTTATCAGCTTCCCCTGGATATTTATATCGGAAAATGTGACTTAGAGGATGTCCTGCCTCGGATGGGTATCCAGTTTGGCTGGGTATGCGTCTTATTTATATTGTTTGTGCTCTTGGAAAAACGGGTTACGGAGAAAGTCCTGATACAGGGCGGTTAAGGAAAGGGGTGGCCATGATGATAAAAACAATAAAGCATTATATGAGGGTGACATGGGAAAATATCAGGATCAGCATTTTGACTACCTTAGAATATCCTACCAACCTGCTGGGCTGGCTTTTATCCAATCCCATCCAGTTTCTTGTAGGCTTTGCCACCATTAAATTTGTGGTGGCGGAGTTTGGCAGCATCAATGGCTGGAATTATGGGCAGCTGGCCTTCCTCTATGGTCTGGCAATTATCTCCCACGCCCTTTCCATGATTTTTTTTGTCCAGGGCTGGTTTATGGGCTCCTATGTGGTATATGGCGATTTTGACCGATATATGCTAAGGCCCATGAGTGTGCTGTATCAGTTTTTCTTCACCGGTTTTAATGTGATCGGAATAACAGATTTGATACCGGGCATCTGTGTCTTTGCCTATGGATGCATTAAAGTGGGATTTGTCTTTAGTTTGTATCATATTTTAGCGATCTTGTCCCTGCTTACAGGAGCAGTCCTGATCCGCGGCGGTGTCTATCTGATCATCGGTACCACATCCTTTTATACCAAAAGCATCAATGATTATGGTGCCTACACCCAGGAACTGTTTGATAAGACCACCATGTATCCTTTGAGTATGTATCCGGAAAGCATTCAGTTTATCCTGACTTATCTGATCCCCATCGGATGGGTCAGCTTTTATCCTGCGGCAGAGCTTTTGGGGATCGGGGATGGCAGATCTGCAGGGCAGGGAGCAGTGTGGATCACTTTGGCAGTGGGTATTTTGGTGTTTATCCTGGCGGGTCTTTATTTTTACAGAGGCCTTAGAAGCTATGAGAGCGCAGGAAATTAAGAGATAGTAGATATGGAGTAAATGCTGACCGGAAAAAATCGGATAAGAGACAGAAAAAGAAGTGAGGAGCGATCATGGCAGTCATAGAAGTAAAAAACCTGACCAAGGATTATCATATCGTCAAAAAAGAGGAGGGGCTGAAAGGTGCCCTAAAAAGTCTGGTAAAAAGTGAAAAAAAGACCATTCATGCGGTGCAGGACTTAAGCTTTTCCATTGAAAAAGGTGAGATCGTGGCTTTTATCGGTCCCAACGGGGCGGGAAAAAGCACTACGGTCAAAATGATGTCAGGTATCTTAAGGCCTACGAAGGGCAGCGTTTTGATAAATGGCTTGGATGCCCAGAAAAACAGAAAAAAGGTAGTACAGGATCTGGGTGTGGTATTTGGACAGCGAAGCCAGTTAAACTGGGATCTGCGGCTGGGAGAAAGCTTTGAGCTTTTAAAATATATTTATCTCATTGATCAAAAGAAGTTTGAAGAAAATATGGAAATCATGGATGAAATACTGGGGATCCGGGAGATCATCGACATACCGGTAAGACAGCTTTCCTTAGGGCAGAGAATGCGCGGCGATCTGGTGGCAGCCATGCTGCATTCTCCGTCAGTTTTGTTTTTGGATGAGCCTACCATCGGCCTGGATGTGGAAGGCAAATATGCCATCAGAAAATTCATCAAAGAGATCAACAGGGTGAAAGGTACCACCGTTATCCTGACCACTCATGATCTGGGAGATATTCAGGAGCTGTGTAAGCGATTGATCATCATCAACCATGGGGTGCTGATGGAAGACGGGCCCTTAGATGAAATGGTGGAGCGTATTGCGCCTTATAAGACCCTGGTGGTAGAACTTTATGACGATAAGTCTGTATCGCATGAAAAAGCAGAGCTGTATTCCAAGGAAGGAAATGTGGCAAAGTACCGGTTTATGAAAAAAGAAATTACGGCGGCACAGCTGATCCAGGATCTGTCTGCCAGGATGGCTATCAAGGATGTGGCAATAGAAGAAGCCAGTATCGATGATGTGATCCGGATCGCGTACCGCCAATAAGGCGATAGATTGATTAAGAGGTGGGACTGGACTATTTCGGTATGCCTTATCCATATTTCTTTGTTTTGTAAGGGAGGAGAATCATGAAAAAAAGGATTTTAATATCAGGGGTATTAGCATTATCAATCGTTTTGCTTTTTGCATGCGGACAGGAAGATCATGGCAATGCAGAGGTAACAGAAATTCCGGAGATCTCTCAAAATGAGATAGAAGAGGAAGTTTATGAGGAAGAGGAAACCGCTCCGGAATCGGAGAAACCCTTTATAGAGCAGGAAGCCTCCGGTATCATTCCGACAACAGAAGGCTATGAGATCATGACCCTGACGGAAGAAGAGCGGGAAGGCTTTCTGAAAAAATACGACTTTCCTGAGCAAGAGCCATATTATACCTATTATGACGAGAAAGGCAGACTGCAGCTGGAACTGTGGTTTGATGAGGCAAACCAGTACGGAGGCGGGATCCGATATGTGCGTTATCCGAATTCGGAAGGGGAGGTTTCTTTAGGGGGCTTTGTTTTTTATGAAATAAACCGGGACTTTGAGAGCGATGTCAAAAGCGATCCCTATGACTGGGAAGAAGAAGCTGACGGAGTCCAGGGTTACATAGATAACGAGTGGATATGGCAGTATGAAGAGAATAAGAAATATAACGCTGCAGGCCGCCTTTCCTTCTATGAGGGAACATGCGTGACTGATTTTTACTCTGAAGATCCGCAGGATATGACTGTGCTTCAAGGAGAATATACATATCGGAAAGATGGCAGTCTGCTTTCCTGTTATCGATTCCGATCGGACATGATCTTTGGCACATGGGGGCATACCAAGACCAGCTGGTATGACGAGAAAGAGCGGGAAATCTATTCTACGCAGTATATAACCCATGGCTCCCTTGAGGACTATTATATTTATGAGGGAGAAAGCGAAACCCCTCTTTGCGTGCTGGAGCTGGATAATGACTTGGGCAGATATTATCCGTATTTTTCCTATCTGGTAAGTGAAGAAAATATCAATGTGCCGGATTATGATGATTTTTTTGAAAAGAATGGCAGTTCTTACAGTTGTGCCGTATTCTATCATCCGGAGCAGGATACTTATGATATATATAATGAATATGGTTATCTAAATCAGTGTTTTACAAGGCATTCTCCTTTTGGCACATTCAATATCCCGGCGGTTGTGCTTGCCATGCAATATGGCATATTGGATGAGGAGGATGAGATCGATTCCCAGTATTATAGGGACATAAACGATTTTATCGGGGAAAATGCCCTTAGAAATGGTCTGATGGCATTGAATTACGGAAACAGTATTGTAAATGAGGACAATTTTTATAGGGGCAATTGTCTAAAAGTTTCTCCCATGGAACAGGTGGAATTTTTTGTTACCCTGTTTGAAGGCGGAACGGATCTCTCGGAAAAAGAGCTTTGGAGGATTAAAGATCTGATGTATGTGCAGGAAGCGGGAGACTATTCCGTATATGGAACCTATTCCGTTGGTAATTATCATGAAAGCTGGTTTGCCGGTTTCTATGAAAAAAACGGAGAACGGACCTATTTTGCCATCTATCTGGGACAGAATTCGGAGGAAACTGCCAAAGACACGCTGATTTCTATTCTCTCTGAAAATGAATAAAAAGGGGGCCGGTGGCGCCCCCTCTTATTATCATTTGCTTTAACAGCCGCAGTTTAACAGTTCTTCCATCTGGGCGACTCCCTTTTTCTGGGAAGATATGATGGCGTTTAGGATAGGAACCAGTTCTGAACAGATATCAAACTTTAATGCGGTCTCGCACATGCGGATGGCCCCCATGTGATGAGGAATCATTTCCCGCATAAAGGTGTCGTTGATATCGTTGGTAGTACGGGCGTTTTTCATTTCCGTGAACATGGTCTGCATGATGCAGTCCATATTCTGCTGGAAACGGCATAGATCCCGCCTACAATTGGTCAAACATCCGCATTCCGACAAAATATCTTCCATATCTGCAATGCTTTTTGTCTGTTCCCGGATGATGCCCTCTGCAATATTTTGTAAGGGAATACAGGTGGTATACTGCAGCAGGTTTTTACACATTTCAATAGCTGCCCTGTGATGGGGAATCATTTGGACGATAAAATTATGGGAAATGCTGTCTGTTAAAGGTGCATGTATCATACCCTGGATCATTTCCTCCAGAATACACTGAAAGGTTTTTACATATTCTTTTGCTACATTGCTTAACTCACATGATTGATTCATTTTTCTTTAACCTTGTTGAAAGCGCTGTTTTATCTTATTATATGTTTGTGCAGTTTTTTGGTGTTTTGAACGAGCTTAAAACTATGAGGTTTGCCGGAGAGGAGTTATATGAAGCGGACAAAACTGTTATTAGTCCACTCTGTGTGGGTCATTGTATTGCTTTCCATAGGATTTTTTTTGTTTGACACCCATTCCATGGGTGAGCTTTCTGCTGCAATAAATTACAGAGAAAGCAATATTTTGCGGATCGCTTTGTCCCTGATCTTTTTTGTGGGATATTACAAGGCCATGTTTTATATGAGTGAATTGTTTTCTATCAAACAGCTTTGGTTGTTCTTAACGGATTTTGGCGCAGCGTCCTTATTTGCCAGATTGATCGATTTTATAATGAATCGGAGAAATAATACGATTCTGACAGTTCTTGGCAGACCCATGGATTTTTTTGATCTGTGTGTCGGCATCGGCGTGGTGGGACTTTCTGTGTTCATCATAGAGTTTATTATCGCCTGGTATAGAGTGAGACCGGAATATGTAAACAGAGGAACAGCCTGGGAAAAGTTTTGCTGGGAAACAAAGCTGAGTCTCTTGATATTACGCTCTATATTTCTTTCAGAAAAAGAATTGACCTATGACCTGGATGAACTAATGGAAAAAAGCAAAGAAAAATGGTTTCATAAAGCTTCCTGACGGCCGGAAGGAATTTGTACAGGAATGAACGGATATACTGGTAACAGAGCAATATTTTTTGATACGGATAGCTCTTGCAAACATAAGGCAGTTGTGCTATCCTTTAAAAAACTGAACACTTATTTTTTTAAGAAAGAGGATGAGTATATGCAGACATATAATCCCAATCAGGGAAATGGTAATAACCGCTCCCAAAACGATCAATATCAACAGTACAATGGCCAGCCCAATAATCAGTATCAGCAATTTGACGGCCAGTACCAAAATAATCAGTACGGTGGCCAGTACAACAATCAGTATCAGCAATACGATGGCCAATATCAGAACAATCAGTATCAGCAGTATGATGGCCAGTACCAGAATAATCAGTATCAACAGCCCTACGGCGATCAGTATAATGCCTATGGAAATACCTATCAAGCTGGTTATGATCAGGGCTATGCAGGTATGAGCGGTATGGGAGTGAACAATTCTGTTATGACAGCTGCCCAACAGAGCCTGCGGGAAACCATCAGTCAGGAAGTGGTTTCAAAATCCTTCCTGTTTATGTTGGTTGCATTGCTGATCACAGCGGTGGCATCTTTAACAACTTCACCCCGAACAGCAATTGCCATGCTTCAGGGTGACACATATATGTTTTTACTTTTTGGTGAAATTGCAATTGTCTTGGTATCCAACTGGGCGATCCACAAGAACAAACCGATATTGGCAGGCGTATTGTTTGCAGTATATTCCTATTTGACCGGTATATTGTTCTCCGTATTGTTTATGGTATTTACTACGGCATCTATCGTTGCTGTCTGCCTGGTAACGGCGGTTTTGTTTGGCGTTATGGCTGTGATCGGATTGACTACCAAGAAGGATCTGAGCACTGCAGGAAGTATCCTCATTATGGCATTGCTCGGCATCATCCTTATGAGCACTGTAAATCTTGTCTTTTTCCGGAGCTCTATGGCGGATACAGTGATCTGCTGTTTCGGTGTTTTGATCTTTGTCGGACTGACTGCTTATGATGCCCAGAAGATCAAGAAGATGGCGATGTACTCCAATGACAACAATGTGCTTTCTCTGGCTATGCTGGGGGCATTTGAGTTGTATCTGGATTTCATCAATCTGTTCTTAAAACTCTTGAGACTGATGGGAAAGAGAAAGTAGTCATAAGTTAAGAAAAATATGTAGATAAAATAAAGCTGTGGTTGAAGGCAATGCCCTTTACCACAGCTTTTTTATGTATCAAAATATTTTGATCAACTAACCCAATATGCCTAAATGTTCCAACAGGATCTTAGTGCCTATCAGTACCAGGATCAACCCGCCGATAAACTCTGCTTTGGATTTATAGCGGGTACCAAAGACATTGCCGATCTTAAGACCGATACCGGATAAAAAGAAGGTTGTGATACCGATGAGAGAAACGGCAAGGGCAATATTGACATCAGGCAGCAGGGCAAAGGTAATACCCACTGCCAGAGCATCAATGCTGGTAGCTACGGCTAAGAGAAACATGATCTTCACAGCAAAAGAGGCGTTGGACGGTTCCTCCTCCTTGGAAAAGGATTCTCGTATCATATTGGCACCGATCAGAACCAAAAGGATAAAAGCGATCCAGTGATCGAAAGAAACAATATACTGTTCAAAGGAAGAACCTAACAGGTATCCGATAAAGGGCATCAGTGCCTGAAATCCCCCAAACCACAAGCCCACCAGCAAAAAGTGCTTCGCCTTTACCGACTTTGTTGCCAGACCTTTACAAACGGATACGGCAAAAGCATCCATGGACAGCCCCACACCGATCATAAATAATTCCCATATCGCCATATCTTTTCCTCCTCTTTGTAGAAATGTTCTTAAAACAAAAAACAGATACAAAACTGTATCTGCATAAAAAAGGACCCAGATACAGCGATGCAGTACCATGAGTCTCGTTATTTAAGACAAGCCAGGTCTTTTAAACCAGTATGTTGACTTGTCACGTCAAAGGCGCTAACTACTCCCTCAAAGTTATCAAAAATCGTATCATAGAGTGAGGGAAATGTCAATATAACAAAATTTCCAAAATTCACAAAAAATTGATGAAAAAACGGAGAATATAGATTATAATTGTAGTCAGAACAAAAAAGGGGAACTACAGACTATGAGCGTAATCGATACCAAAGGTGTATACGATATTATCCGCAAGACCCTGGGCATTATCAATGAGAGGATTATGCAGCACGGGGAGATTACCGGATATATTCTCTATAAGATGTTGGAGTATGAGAGACAGTATACGGATCAGGAGTTGATGGACTATCTGATGCTGGGCATGCTTCATGACATTGGACTGTACAAAGAAGAAAATGTAAAAAATGTAGCTGATTTTGAGACCGATAACCTTTGGCCCCATTCCATTTACGGTTTTTTATTTATCAAATATTTTTCGCCTATCGGTGATAAGGCTGAAGTCATTCTTTATCATCATTTGGATTACAACAAATACGGACTGGTTCAAAGCAATTATCAGCACATCCTGGAGTGCTTAAGCTTAGCTGACAGGATGGAAACCTTCCTTCATATGCGGGAAGAAAAAAAGGAGTACAATTATTTTAACCTGTATCGGGATACCAAGTTTTCCGGTGCTGCATTGGATCTGTTTTGGAAAGCAGAGGAAAAATACGGTATTACCGCTAAGTTGGTAGACGGCAGCTTCCGAGAGGAGATCGCTCAGCTTTTAGATAAGCATATCACATCGGAACAGTATAAGCGGGCATTTTTGGAAATGCTGGTCTATACCATTGATTTCAGAAGCGAGCATACTGTTGTACATACTCTGGCGACCATGAATTTTGCCAAACAGATCGGGCGCCTGATGCGTCTGGGAAGTAAGGATCTGAGTAATCTTTATTATGGTGCCCTTTTACATGACCTGGGCAAGATTGCCATTCCTTTGAATATTCTGGAGTCTACCGGCAGGCTTTCCGATGAGGAAATGAAGGTGATGAAAGCCCATGTGCGGATCACGGAAATGATCTTAGAGGGTATTGTAGATGAGGAAGTATTGTGGATCGCAGCCAGACATCATGAAAAGCTGGATGGTACCGGGTATCATAAGGGCCTTTCGGAAAAAGACTTAACTCTTCCCCAGCAGATCATAGCAGTTGCCGATATTTTAAGCGCACTGTACGGAAAGCGAAGCTATAAGGAGGCCTTTAGTAAAGAAAAGATCCTGGATATCATGCAGTCGGATGCGGATAACAACAAGATTAACAAAGAGGCTGTAGAAAAGCTTGCCGGCAATTATGACAGCATCATCCGTTCTTTTGAAAAAGAAAAGGATGACACCATAGGACTTTATCTGCAGATCAAGGAGCAGTTTGAAGTGCTGATCGAAAAATTCAAGGATTTATAGTGGGTCTACCCCATTTATTACAAAATCAAGCCGATTGGTTACATGCGGCTTGATTTTTTTTGCTCTTCTGACGAAATAATAAATGCAGGGAGTGATAAGATGATCGTAGGAATCTGCGATGATGATGAAAAGATCAGAAAGCATCTTGTAAAACTGGTCCGATCCTTTACGGAAAACAGTCCGGTGCAGACAGAAGATGGAGAAGAGCAGAAGTCTGAAACAGCGATCCTGGATTTTGTTGACGGAACGGAATTGTTGGCCTATGAAGGAAGCTTTGATATCGTCATTATGGATATTGACATGAAAGAGACAAACGGCCTGGAGGCAGCAAAAAAGCTGCGGGAGACCTCCGATGCGATCCTGATCTTTGTAACGGCATGGAAGGAATATGTTTTTCATGCTTTTGATCTGGAAGCTTTTCATTACTTGTTAAAGCCTCTGGATGAAGAAAAGTTTTTAGAGGTTTTACAAAAAGCCTTCCATAAGATTTTGGTAAAAGAAGAAAGAAAAAGCGGCGCTTTTACGGTAAAGACCTTAGATGGTTTTCGTACCGTAAAACAGTCTGATATCTATTATGCAGAAAACATTGCCCGCAAGATCGTACTTCACACAAAGCAGGGGAGCATTGCCTATTATGATAAAATGATCCATTTGCAGGAACAGTTGGGTAGCGGTTTTTTCAGATGCCACAGAGGTTATCTGGTGTCCCTGGATAAGGTCAGGAAGTATGACAGCAGGGAGATCGAGCTGGTAAACGGGGATAAAGTCCTTTTATCCAGACAGAAATACGCCGATTTTGTACAGGCATACATGGATTACATGGTGGAAGAGAACGGATGAGAGAAACAGCATATTTATTATTGGATCTTACTGAGTTTTCGGTCCGGGGACTGCTTTTATTAAAGCTTTTTAAGGAGCAGCTTTCCTATAAAAAAGCTTTTCAAAAGTGGGGTTTTCTCATGATATGGGGGCAGTACCTTTTGATCCAGCTTATGATATCGGAAACCATGATCATAGATCGGCTTTTATATGGGGATGATCAGACAATGGATCAAAGCATCAAAACCGTTCCCTATGTGCTGATCAGTGCAGCCTTTTCTTTTATTTTTATCCATTTGATCATGGAAGGGAAATCGGCTGTAAAGCTATATCTGATCGTCACCTTTTATGCGCTGTTAGGACTCTGCCGATTTTTATGCTTTACACTTTCCCAGCCCTTTTTAAATGCTTATATATCCTATTTGTCCGACGGACTTATAGAAGGGGAAATAACCTTAGCGCGTTTTCATTCTCTGGTGGAAGTGGTACAGTTTGGATGGAATGCAGTCATTGCCATAGGCAGCTGCACCTTGCTCTTCCTGTTTTTGCGATGGTATTGCAAACATTTGCATTCTGTAAAAGGACAGTATACCGGTACGGAATTGGCATATTTGATGCTGCCGCCCTTAACGGGATTGATCTTTTGTACCTTCCTTCGGAATATCCTGTATTCTCAGGACGGTGCCACGATCCGTTATTTGTTTGAGGATTTTAAAGGCTCCGGATTTTTAGTGGCATTTATGACACTGTTGCTGCTGTTTTTGGTGGCTGCCAGTGTGCTCACTTTTGAAAGCATGGTAAAGCGGCAGGAAGAAAAAAGCAGGCTTGCCATATATGAAAATCAGATGCAGGACTTGATGCAGCATATCAAGGATGTGGAAAGCTTATATGACAGCATCCGAGGTATGAGCCACGATATGAAAAATAATCTCTATGCTATGGAAGTGCTCTTGCAGGATGGATCAAAGGAGCAGGATGCAAGGCAGTATCTAAAGCGCATGCAGGATGACCTAAGTGCTTTGGAACTCCCGGTTGAAACCGGAAATCCCATTACGGATGTAGTTATAGGGCGGGTCTATCGTACCTGCCAAAAAGAAGATATCGATTTTGAATGTAGATTTGTTTTCCCCAAAAGGGAAGGTTATTCGGTTTTTGATATATGTATCCTTTTAAACAATGCCCTGGATAATGCGTTGGAAGCATGTAGTAAGTTATCAAAGGAGAAAGAAGACAGGAAGATCAAGGTCACATCCTATGAAAAAGGCAACTTTTTCTTTATAGAGATAGAAAATGGATTTGGCGGAACCCTTCGTCTTGGTAAAAGCGGTGATTTTTTAAGCACCAAGGAGGATGCCGAAAACCATGGTCTGGGCATCGGCAATATGGAACGGTGCGTTAGAAAATATTATGGAAGAGTAGAACTGGTTCCAAAAGACGGATATTTTGTTACAAAAATGATGTTACAAAGTCAAAATGAAAGGAGACAGCAATATGAGAGTAACGACACAGATGTTAAATGATTCGGCAAGAAGGGCAGGTCTGCCTATACGGGATACTTCTTTACTGGATTATATCAACAAAGACGAATCTTCCAATGGACTGTTAGGTGTATCTAACTCCAAGTTAAATGCTGTGGACAGTATGAAGAAGAAAACCTATGAAAACATCGAGAAAGAAGCAGGGGATCTGTCGGATAAAGCCATTCAGTTCCTGAATGAGGCGGATGATCTGTTTGCTAAGGCAAAAGAAACGGGAGATACTTCCGAAATTGTCAGCCGCATTATGGATATGGTGGATTCCTATAATAAGACTATTGATATCTTAAGCAAGGAAACCGATACACTAACCCGCTTTTATTACCAGTCTTTAAAGGATGCCTTCTTTAACAATGAGGCTGCTTTAAAAGAACTTGGCATTACCGTGGACAAATCCGGAAAGGTAAACATCGATAAGGATAAATTAAAAGCAGCAGATCCGGAGGCTTTAGAATCGGTGTTTGGCACAAAAGGCAATCTATCCGCTAAGCTCTACTTAATAGCAGGAAAGGTTGCGGACAATGCTTCTGCGGGTCTTTCCAGTATCAATAATCAATATGGCTCCGACGGCTATTTAAATCCTTCTCAATA
Source organism: Lachnospiraceae bacterium (assembly GCA_022510725.1). GTDB lineage: Bacteria > Bacillota > Clostridia > Lachnospirales > Lachnospiraceae > UBA2882. The sequence goes on along the minus strand of JAFLSW010000004.1, from coordinate 87,440 downwards.
TTCCAATCGCTATGATTTTTGGGGGTAACACAAGTTACCCCCTTTTTCTTTTCTTAATATTCTATAAACATTCCATAAAATGTCACGAGGTTGGTTTGCATATTCTAATCAAAAATGGTAAAATTCCATTTATATTATATTGGATAGATTTCTATGAATGCAGGTATGAGGATATAACAAGATGGATAGAAAAGACAAACTGGAAGGGGAAGAGATTCAGGAAGGATTGGAAAAATTCCTGGAGCGGGAATTGGATCTGTCTCTTGCGCAGACACCAACACAGGCATCAGTGCAGACATCTGTTCCGAAACAGGATGATATTGCACTGTGGGATATGGGACAGGCTCAAGACGCAAGACAGACTCGGAGCGTGGGACAACCTCAAGGCGCAAGACAGCCTCAGAGCGTGAGACAACCTCAAGGTGCAAGACAGACTCAGAGCATGGGACAATCCCAAGGTACAAGAAATTCTCAGAGCAGCCGGTCACCCCGGAATGATAGAACACAGCAGGAAGAAAGGGTCCAACGAGAAATGCCCAAAAGAAAAACAGCATCTAAAAACAGCTCTGCAAAACGGGACGCTTCCAAAAAGAAGGCGGATACAAAGAAAAAGAATCGAGCAAAAAAAGCTTTGATCCTGATCGCAGTTCTCATTTTGATCGGTTTTATCGGTCTGTATCTGATCGTAAGCAGTATGTATGGAAAAATGAATTATGCCGAGGTGGGAAATTATGCTGCCGAATCCATGAAGGAAGACGGTGTAGTAAATGTGTTGCTGATCGGTAATGATTCAAGGCTGGCTGGGGATGATGGCAGATCGGATGCTATGATCCTGGTATCCATCAGTGATAAGACCAAAACCATTACCATGACTTCCTTTCTCAGGGACATGTATGTGGAGATACCCGGACACGGAGGAAACCGATTAAATGCGGCATACTCTTATGGAGGACCGGAGCTTTTAATGCAGACCATAGAAGAAAACTTCGATATTCCGGTACATCGTTATGCGTTGGTCAATTTCCAGGCATTTGCCAATCTGGTGGATGCAGTAGGAGGCGTTGATCTGGAACTGACCAATGATGAAGTGCAGTATGTAAACGGTTATCTGATGGAATACAATCAGTTGGAAGGCCGGGATCTGGCTACGGACTTTTTGGATCCTTCCCTAAGCGGTATGATCCATTTAAACGGACCTCAGGCTCTTGCCTATAGCAGAAATCGATATATCGGTACAGACTTTGGAAGGACAGAACGGCAGCGTAAAGTTTTGTCGGCAGTCTTTCAAAAACTGCCGGGGACTGTGCTTACAAATAGTGGTGAGTTAACGGATGGCTTGTTTCCGAATCTGACCACGAATTTAAGGCAGGGGGAATGCTATCAGCTTTCTCTCAATGCTTGGAAGATTTTAGGATATGATATGGTACAGCAATATGTTCCCATAGATGGAAGTTACTCCAACGCTACTATACGGGGGATGGCTGTGCTGGAAGTGGATATGGATGCCAATATTCGGTTTTTAAAATCCACCATTTACGGAGAATAGATCAGGGGGAGAACAAACGAATATGCCAAATGGAGAATTGCGCATAGTAGGACAAAATAGAAGATTGCTGGAAATTCTGACATTGATCTTGGTCATCGGCCTGGGATTATTGATCCGGAAAGAAATGATCTGGTATGTATCAAGAGACTGGACCGGCTATTTCCAGATCTGGATGGAGGAGATCGGTCAAAATGGTTTTCGCGCTCTGGCCGGAGATTTCTATGATTATGCACCCGCCTATATGTACTTTTTGGTAATAGCGGCCGGGTTTGGTGAAAAAAGCATGGTGGCTATGAAATTGATCTCGGTAGGTTTTGATCTGGTATTGTCGGCAGGAGCAGGCTTGGTTGCTCATGAATTGAAAAAAAGCAAAGTTCATGCGATGTTTGCTTTCTCCATTGTATGGCTGGCACCGACTGTTATCTCTAACAGCAGTATGTGGGGGCAATGTGATGCGATCTATTGTTCCTTTCTGATCCTGACGGTATTATTTTTGCTGAAAGAAAAAGGACGGCTTGCCATGATCTTTTTTGGCATTGCTTTTGCTTTTAAGCTGCAGGCTCTTTTCTGGCTGCCGGTCATTATTTTGTTATGGCTTTATAAGAAAATCAAAACCATCGATCTGTTATGGATTCCGGCAATGTATCTTGTCAGCATTATTCCCGCTTGGTTAGACGGAAGACCTTTTTTGTCACTTTTGGGTGTATATTTTGATCAGACCGGCGTGGATGTGAACCGCCTTTCCATGAAATATCCCAACATTTATTATATTATTGGGGAATTGAATCTGCCCCAGTGGTATTCCGGTGCAGGAAAGCTGTTTGCAATAGGCGTGATCCTGCTCTTTATGGTGGCGATGATCTATAAACTGATGCATACCAAACTGACACCGGAGTTGTTGCTTTTGATCTTTTATTCCCAGGGGTCCCTTGCCTTGTATTTCCTGCCCCAGATGCATGAGCGCTATGGATTTTTCCTGGAAGTGTTGGCGATCATTCTGGCAGTTTTGAATATAAAACTGTTCTGGGTGCCCGTTTTGCACATTTTGATCACATTTATCACATACAGCTATTATTATAATTTTGATCAGCCTAAGAACATACCCATTTTTATATTATCTGTTTTTATGCTGGGTATTATGATGTTTATGGTATACTTGACGGTGACCTATGATAAAGAGGAACGGACGAATGAAAAAGAAGCATAAAAAAAGTCTCCCTGTTTTTTTGATCATGATGGCAGCATTGCTGTTAGTTGGCTGTGGAAGTACAACAGAAGCTGATGGGAAAGAAGGTTTGACCAATACGGAGGAACCAATGCTTTATAGCGGCGCAGAGCGAGAGATCAGAGAGGCTGTCAAACGGGAAATGGAAAGAAGAGCGGCAGAAAGTGCAGCGCAGGAAGAAGATGAGACAGCATCAATAGAGGAAGAGCAGAACGAAGAAGAGACGGCGGAAGAGATAGAGACTGATAAGGAAACAGCAGTACCTGACCAAGGAGGCCCCATGGTTGCCATTGATCCCGGCCACCAGGCAAAGGGCAACAGCGAGCAGGAGCCCGTAGGTCCCGGCGCATCCCAGACAAAGGCCAAGGTTGCCGGAGGAACAAAAGGTGTAGCCACCGGTATCTATGAATATGAATTGACATTGACCATTTCTTTGCAGTTGAAAGCGGAACTGGAAGCAAGAGGATATCAGGTCTTTATGATCCGGGAACAGAATGATGTCAATATCAGCAATGCGGAGCGTGCCACCATGGCGGCAAATGCAGGTGCGGATGTTTTGATCCGGATTCATGCGGACGGTTCGGAAAGTGCATCTGCAAGAGGAACCATGACCATCTGTCCTACGCCGGGCAATCCATATTGCGGAGGAATCTATCAGGACAGCAGGCTGCTTTCCGATAAGGTGTTAGGCAGCATGATTGCTGAGACGGGAGCCAATAACAGGGGCGTCTGGGAGACGGACACCATGAGCGGCATTAACTGGGCAACCATTCCCGTCACCATAGTGGAAATGGGCTTTATGACCAATCCTGATGAAGATGTGCTGATGAGCACACCGGATTATCAGTCAAAGCTGGTCCGGGGAATGGCAAACGGAATCGATGCATATTTTAGTGCAAAGGCAGGAGAATAGGGTAAGGTGCCATGGAAAAACAATGTATAGACCAATTGGTATTAGAATACGGAAACAGGGGGATGCATTTACTGCGTCCCTTTTTGCCTGAAAGAGGATATGAAAAAGCAGCGGAGAAATTAGAAGAGCTTGAAAGAGGAAATGTCTTTATCGCAACAGGCTTTTATGTGAATGGAAATGGAGAAACGGATGGACCCTTAGGGGCATGGGTATTGGCTCGTACTCTTAGGGAAATGGGATTTTCTCCTTTTATTCTGACCGACCGATATGCCTTTTATTACTTCCATAGAGAAATCGCAAGCTTTGGTTTCCAATTATCGTACACCCGGGAAGAGGATAATGAGAGTTTTTTAAAAAAATATGCTCCCGTAGCAATGATCTCTGTGGAACGCTGCGGCAAAAACCGGGAAGGGATCTACGCCAACATGCGGGGCGTTGATATCGGAAAACTGACAGCACCCATAGATGAGTTGTTTGAACTGGGAAGCAAAATGGGCATCTTAACCCTAGGGATCGGAGACGGCGGAAATGAGATCGGTATGGGTGTTTTGGAAAAGGAGATCAAAGAGCATTTATCCCTGTCGCCCTGTATTGTTAAGACCGATCACCTGCTGCTTGCTTCTGTATCCAACTGGGGCGCTTATGGACTGAGCCGCATGTTGGAGTTAATAACCGGAGAAAGTCTTATGCCGGATATAAAGGAATGGAAGGCCTTCTTTTCCAAAATAGTAAAGCATGGCGCTGTAGACGGTGTAACGGGAGAAAATGGCATGACGGTGGATGGCTTTCCCCCCGGCAGGGAAGAGGAAATGTATCAGAGAATCATGGAGTTTAAACAAAAATAAAAATTTGGAGGTGATCATAATGAAAAAAGACAATAAAGCATTCCTGGCTTTCGGAATATTGAATGTTTTTTTCTTTATCCTGGCTACTTTGGTTACTTCATTTGCAAGTCTTCTGCTCATGCAGGTTTGGGCTTGGCTGCCAAATCTATTCAATAACAGTATTACGGTAGCATGTGTTATAGTAGTATGTGTTATCTTTGTGCCGATCAGCACCTGTATTGCCGGAATTATTTGTGGTCTTCTGAACAGAAAACAGCAGCGTTATGGTTTGGCTTGCAGTATTCTTTCCGCTGTCGGGCTGGCAATAACTATTTTGGGGATAATCGGTATGATGTATGTTGGCGGCCATGCTTGATAAGAATAAATGATATCAAAGAGCATTTATCCCTTTCCCCCCCGGCAGGGAAGAGGAAATGTATAAAAGGGTTCTGGCATTTACATGCTAGAACCCTTTTTGTTATGACCGGCTTTTCTTGACAATCATTTTTGCGTGTGATATAGTCAAAACAAAAAACCGACTGACGGTCGAAAAAAGTGAAAGGCACATGATGAAAGGTGAAAAAGGGGAAAGACGAAAGCAAGAGCTTTTGAAAATTGCATATCAGATGTTTATCCAAAAAGGGTATGAAGAAACAAGCGTAGATGAGATCATAGCCGAAGCGCATATTGCCAAAGGCACTTACTATTATTACTTTCCGAGCAAGGAAGCTATGCTTGAAGAAGTTATCAATATGATGATCGTTGATGAAGTAAAACGGGCAAGGGAGATTCTCTCTTCATCCATTCCTGTCCCGCAAAAGCTGGTCGGTGTCATTACATCACTGCGTCCGGAACAGGATGAAAGCAATATTGCCGATACGCTGAACCAAAAAGAGAATATCATTATGCATGAAAAGATCAGCAGACGGATCGTTGACGAAGCTGTCCCGCTTCTGGCAGAAGTTGTATCTGAGGGCATTTCACAAGGTATGTTTACTTGCGATCATATAGAGGAACGAGTCAGGATGATCTTAATTATGAGCCAGCATTTGTTTGACAACGGTAATTTTGGTGAAGGGGATATTGAAGTCTTTATTGATATGGTTGAAAAAACACTGGGTGCGCAGTTAGGCACTCTTGGGTTTATTCGCGGACTTATTAATTAATTGGAGGTATTCATGGAAAAAGAGGTCATTATTTCTGCAAAGCATTTGAAAAAGGTATTTGGGTCGGGTGAGAGCGAACAGGTTATTTATTCTGATTTTGATATCGATATTTACAAGGGTGATTTTACGGTTATCATGGGAGCGTCAGGCGCAGGAAAGTCGACGCTGATGTATTCTCTTTCAGGTATGGATACACCTAATGCAGGCACGATCATGTTTTGTGGAACAGAGATTACCGGAATGAACAGTGATGAGCTTGCGGTATTCAGAAGAAAGAATTGTGGATTTGTTTTTCAGCAGATCTATCTGATCGATAAAATGAATCTGCTTGACAATGTGATAACCGCCGGAAGCCTGACAAGCAGGAATAAAGCAGATATTGTGGAAAGGGCAAATAAACTTTTCGATATGGTGAATATTCCCCCTGCGACGAGAAAGAAACTGCCGTCGCTGATTTCAGGCGGTGAAGCCCAGAGAGCGGGAATCGTCAGGGCGGCTATCAACGAGCCGTCGGCTATCTTTGCCGACGAACCGACAGGTGCACTCAACTCCAATAATTCCGATGCCGTATTAGATGTATTTTCCATGCTGAATGCCACCGGACAAAGTATCATTATGGTAACCCATGATAAAAAATCTGCGCTTAGGGGCAACAGAGTGGTATATATTAAAGATGGCACGATCTACGGGGACTGCGATCTCGGAACATATTCCGCAGATGATACGAAACGGACAAAAAAGCTGGAAGATTTTCTGAAGGAGATGGGGTGGTAATATGGGAAAACTTATCCTTCATAATCTGAAAAAGGCAAAAGGCCAGTTTGTGTCCTTTGGTATTGTTATGCTGATCACTGCCCTTATTCTGAATACTGCCCTTGTACTTTTGTTTCAGACTAAAGACGCATACGATATGCTGTTTGATGAACTGAACACCGCCGATCTGAGCGTGACGATACCCAACCTGTTATCCTCAGATGAACTTTTGGATGATATTTCAAAGCTGGATGGAGTTTCCCAGGTAAATACAAATGAAGTTTTGTTTGCGTCTGCCGCTTTACAGGATTTTCAGGACTCTGAATTTACAATGAATACATACTTTTATCGTGTTGATGATGAGCGGGAGCTGACAAAGCACAGGATTACTGAGCAGACCGGGAGCACAAGCGATATCAGTGCATATATTCCCCTGTATCTTTCGGAGCTTGGCGGTTATAAAACAGGCGAAGATATAAGATACATCATTGACGGTAAGGAATACTGCTTTACGGTCAGTGGTATCATCAGTGAAATGCAGTACGGAAACTATGGAACAGGATTTATCGGGCTGTATCTTTCGGATCAGGCATACGATATGCTGCAAGATGATGATAATTTCCTCTCTGTTACCGAATATCTGATAAGAACGGAAGAAAACGCAGAACTGTCTGAGGTGCAAACATATGTCAGCAGGCTTCTAAAGGATAAAGATATCCCCACAATATCCCTCCTTGACCGCCAGACAACAAAAGGCAGCAGAACAATGGTATCAAGTACAATAGTGCTGTTTCTTGCAGTATTTGCGCTGCTTGTGCTTATTGTGAGTATCTTCCTCGCCCGCTTCAAGATAAAGAATACCATTGATGAAGAAATCAATGAAATGGGTGTATTAAAGGGCATAGGTTACACAAGCAGAATGCTTATGTTTGGTCAGGTAATACCCTATGTTTTGATTTGCGGCATAGGGCTGGCACTGGGGGTGGCATTATCCTATGCACTCATTCCCGTTGTTGCAAATGTACTGGCTGTTCAGTCGGGATTTTCCTACACTCCCGTATTTGACATTGCCGCCGCTTGCATTACTGTAATAACTATTCTGACAGCAGTATTTGTATTTACTGTACTGGCATCGAAAAAAATCAAACGGCTTGAGCCTATCAATGCTATAAGGGGCATAGACCCGTTAAAACCTATCGGCAAAAATCATTTTCCTCTGGACACTTCAGCCGGCGGGGTAGGATTAAACCTGATCCTCAAGCAGGCAAGCGAATCGGTGGGACGAAATGTTCTCTTATTTGCGGTTACCTTTGTGATGATGATACTGCTGACATTTACGGGAGTGCTTCTTTATAATGTCAATGTCCGGCCCTATAATTTCCTTACTACGCTTTCCGAGGAGCTGCCTGATATAAGAGTACGGGTGGAAGAAGAGCATTTTGATGAACTGGAGGATATCCTTGAAAAAGAAAATGTTAAGGCAGTAAGCTATGGGATTTCGATGGCGGAGTATTCAGACGGAAGTATTCCTGTTATTGTCTGTGAGGATTTTTCGCTGCTTGAAAATAATATTGTTTACAGTGGACGGCATCCGATCGCAGCAGATGAGATAGCCATCGGCAGTGAATTTTCCGAAAATTATGAAATAGGAGATACATTCAAACTGTCACTAAATGGAAAGGAATATGTTTATAAGGTAACGGGATATATTCAGAGTGTAAATAATAACGGTCTGATTGCGGAAATTACCGATTCGGGATATGTCAACATATCCGATACGCCGCTTTATTCGCTGAATCTGTATATGGACGAAAACGCAGATATTGATTCCTTTGTAGATAAGTTAGGCAGCGACTATGATGAATATATCGTCAGTGTCAGCAATGCAGCCAAGGAAACAGAAAGTATGCAGATGATGTATTCGTCGTTAATCACCATTGTAGCGATTGTATTATTTATCATCACTGTTCTGATCATATTGCTCATACTTTATGTGATACTGCTCTCGATGATAACCAATCTGAAAACAGATTTCGGTATCTATAAAGCAATGGGTTTCACAAGCGGGCAGCTTATTATTCAGACAGTAGGCAGCATTACGCCGGTGGTATTGTTTGGAGCATTGCTTTCTGCGGTGCTTGGAATTGCCTACCTTCCTGTTATGTTTGATGGCATCTTCAGTGTGATCGGTGCCATGAAGAATAATTTTGAAATACCGCTGTATATGCTGCTTGTCATGGCAGTGATATTAACAGTTGTGAATATGATTATCGGTGTGATACTTTGCCACCCGATTAAGAGAATCACTGCATATTCTCTTATTAAGGAATAAGATAAGATACAATAAAGGAGGTCATGGATATGACATTTGCTAAAAATTATCTTTATGAGAGTGTTACAGAATATGACATTAACGAGCCGAAACGATATGATATGAAATTTGGCGCGGCAAAACAACTTATACTTTCGGGGTATAGTGGAGAAAAAATCTGCGTTGGTCTTATGTCTGATACGCTGTCAACGATTCAAAGCGATTTTAAGGTTAAAATTGATGACACCAGAAACAGGATCGATATTGATGTTACCCGTCAAAACGGGGTGACAGAGGCAACAGCCAAAGAAGCTGTTTCAATCTTTGTCCGGATTCCGGCACAGTATATCGGAAAAGTCGAGCTGGCGGTAAATGCTGAAACGATTGAGGTGCATTCTTTAGACTGTGACAGTATTGAGCTAAATAGCAAGACGCAGAATGTCGTATTAGAAGATGTTGTTGGAAAAGTTGAAATAGACTGCAATCTGAATATGAATGTGGTCTGCCGTTCCATAAAGGGTGTTATAGCAATGAATCAGGTGTCGGCAACTTCAAGAATCAGCATTCCGGAAGATGCAGTATTCACTGCTGTTACAAAAGGGATGGGAACAAGCATTTCATTCGAGAAAAACGGGAAGCCCACAGAGGCATTTGATTCTCCGGGCGCTGATAATATCATCGAACTGAACGGTATGAAGAGTGAGTTGGTCATCTGTACTCTCGAAGAAGGGGTAAAATAATAATCAGCCCTGAAAAATGTAAAGAATAATGCGGGAGAAAGCATTGAGATGGATACAGAGATTATTGGTATATTGGAAACAGCGGCAATTGCATCCAGCAGTTTCTTAGTAAAAAAGTATGTGTTTTTAGAACCTGATATGGAAACTAAGAAACAGCGTATCTTTTACGGAATTAGTTTTTTCTTTGTTGTCAGCATATTTTTGGCTTTTGGAAAAGATGCGGCATCAATGGCAGTTATGTTTTTGATTGGGCTGAATATCTGCCTTGGCAGGAAAAAACATCGACTGCGGGGACTGCTTTTGATGATACCGTTTTTGGGTATTATCAATGGGCTTTTGATCACAATTATGCTTATACCGCCCTATCTGCTTTCTCTGTCAGTGCAGGAAACAGTGATATATCAGGTTATGGTTTACGGAGTATTGTTCCTACTGCTGATCCTGTTTTATGTGAAAGGAGGGCAATGGCGCATTTGGTTTCATGAGAATATGAAGCACAGGAGTCTGCGAAAATCAGAGAAGTATCTGCTTTGGATGGTTGGGATTTTGATGATGTTCTTCTCCAATTCGGAAGTAATGCAGATTGTGAGAGACAGAGGAAATTTGCAGGCGGCGGATAGCTCTTACGGACATGAGATCATGTCATTTATCGGTATCAGCAGTATGGCAGCATTTATCATGACGATTACAATTGTTGTGCTGATCATGCAAGGAAATAAGCGTTCCTTTTACCATGAACGGGTTACTAATATGCAGTCCGGTATGATTTCGTTCATGGCGGAGGTCGTGGAGAACAGGGACGACAACACAGGCGGACATATCAGGCGTACAGCAAAATATGTGGAGGGTATCGCAAACCAGCTTAAAAGGCAGGGCATGTACAGTGATATTTTGACTGACAGGTATATGGGAGATATGGTAGTGGCAGCGCCGCTTCATGACATTGGAAAGATACATATACCGGATGCCGTTCTAAATAAGCCGGGAAAACTGACAGAAGAAGAATTTAAGATTATGAAAACCCATACTACGGCAGGAGAGGAACTGCTTACCCATGCAAAGGAAGAGCTTGGGGAATCAGGGTATTTGAACATAGCGGTGGAGATGGCGGCGTATCATCATGAGTGGTGGAATGGAAAAGGGTATCCTTATGGTATAAGCGGAGAAGAAATACCGCTTTGTGCAAGGATTATGGCAGTGGCGGATGTTTTTGACGCACTGACTTCCAAACGCTGTTATAAAAATGCCATGCCGCTTGAAAAGGCCTATGGGATCATTAGGGAGGAATCCGGTACACATTTTGATCCGGCGGTTGTGGAAGCGTTTTTTGTAGTAGCGGAAGATATTGAAAAAATGAGTGGAAATGAATAAAATAATTTGAGTATGAAAGAGATCCCGATATGTGAGTTTTTGCATATCGGGATTTTTTTGTGTAAAGGTGTTGACAGGATAAAAAGAATATGATATTTTAAGTGTACTATTACAGATAGTACAGTTGAGACCAAAGGAGGGACTAAATGATTTGGATTGATTATACAGATGCTGCTCCCATTTATGAGCAGATCGTTTCCAGATACAAAAATCTGATCGTAAAGGGCGCCCTTGCCCCCAACGAGAAGCTGCCTTCGGTAAGAACCCTTGCCATGGAGCTTTCCATTAATCCCAATACCATCCAAAAGGCATACGGGGAACTGGAGCGACAGGGATTTTGCTATACGGTAAAAGGAAAAGGGATTTTTGTGGCGGAAAATAAGAAATTAAAGGATATCAAGCGCCGGGAGATCTTGGAGAAGCTTTCTGTGATTGCCAAGGAAGCGGAGGAATCCGGCATAGAGCTGTCTGTATTGATAGGGTGGCTTGAGGAGAGAAAAAACAGAGAGGGAGGTAAATGGGCATGATCGCTGTAAAAGGCATAACCAAAAGATTTGACGGTTTCCCGGCAGTGGACCGGATAGATTGTGAAATGAAAGAAGGTATGGTGTTTGGCCTGATCGGTACCAACGGAGCAGGAAAGAGCACCTTGATGAGAATGATATCAGGGGTGATACGGCCGGATGAGGGAGAAGCTTTGATAGATGACCTTCCTGTTTATGATAATCCCGAGGCAAAGAAAAAAGTATTTTTTATTGCAGATGAACCATACTTTTTTGCTCATGGAAACGGAACGGATATGGCGGAGTATTATGCCATGGTATATCCCACCTTTGACAAGGAAGAGTTTTATAAGCTGATGACGCAGTTTGGTCTGGATGCCAAGCGGAAGATCGGCAGCTACTCCAAGGGAATGAAAAAGCAGCTGGCCATCATACTGGGACTTTCCGCCAAAACAGATTATCTCCTTTGTGATGAAACCTTTGACGGCTTGGACCCGGTCATGAGGCAGGGGGTAAAGAGCCTTATGGCAAAGGAAATGGGAGAGCGGGGACTGACGCCTGTCATTGCTTCTCACAACCTAAGGGAGTTGGAGGATATCTGTGATACTGTAGGACTGCTCCATAGGGGCGGCATCCTGTTTAATAGAGATCTGGATGATATGAAATGCAATATCCAAAAGATACAATGTGTTTTTGAAAAAGATGACGAACTGGAAAAAGCAAAACAAAAGTGCGACATCATCAAATCGGACCAGAGAGGCTCTTTGCATATTTTGACGGTAAGAGGAGGCAGAGAAGAAGTGATGAAAGTCTTCGATAGCCTTGACACCGTGTTCTGCGAGGTTCTTCCCCTGACATTGGAAGAAATATTTATCAGTGAAACGGAGGTAGTGGGATATGACATCAAAAAACTCATTCTGGAAGTTTAGTCTGTGGAATTTCAAACAGCGTGCCTGGTCTTTGGTGATCATAATATGCGGCTGGTTCTTTTTATTGCCCGGGATCGTTTTCGTGAAAGGGGAACACATCGGTACAAATGCCGATGTGATCAGAAAAGAGATCATAGCGGATACCATTATGGGCGGAGATACGAATGCCTACTTCTATGGTCTGCTTTGTATTGCGATCGGTATCTTTCTGGCGTTAACGGCTTTCTCCTATAACAATCATCAAAATAAAACTGACCTGTATCTGTCGGTACCGGTAAAAGCCCTTCACCGTTTTCTTTATATCAACGCTAACAGCCTGCTTATTTTTATCATCGGCTTCGGAGGCAATATGGCTCTTGCCAATGTAGCGGCGGCCATAAGAGGTATTTGGAACGGAAGGTTTTTTCAATTTTCCTGTCTAAGCTTTGTGATCTATTTTTCCATATTTGCAGGCTCTTATGCTCTCGCATTGATCGCCCAGCACCTGACGGGAAATCCGATCCTGGGCTTTTTGGGTTCCGGGATCTTGTTTCTGGCAGAGCCTTTGTGCAACTTCTTGAGTGATAGTCTCATGATTCACTTTTATGATCATCATGTGGTGACTTATACTAATCTTTATATGAACGGAGTGCTTTCTCCTTTTACGCAGTTTGCAAAGGTGAATATGGCACTTACCTACTATGCCGATGCCATAGGTGATTATTATTATCCTTTGATCATAAAAGCAATATTGATCTTGTTTTTAGAGGCAGTCATCTATGGATTCATTGCTTATAAGCTGTATCTAAAGAAAACGGGCGGAAACGGCGGCAAAGCCATTGCTTTTTCCCAGGCAAAGCCGGTGATCAAGGTACTGATCATGGTTTTGGGAGCTTTAACCGTGGCAACAGCCTTTACTGATATCAATGGTGATAAGGCATTATCCTATGGTCTGTTAGGCGCCATATTTGCGCTGCTGTTTTTGCAGTTGATCTTACAGCTTATCATGGAAGGAAATTTCAAAGATGTCTTAAAAGGAAGGCTGTCCTTTTTGACAGCAGCCATCCTTACTTTGGGAATTTATTTTGGCATTGCCCTTGATGTGACGGGATATGATACTTATCTGCCGGATATAGATAAAATGGCAAGTATCTCCCTTTACCGCAGTACGGATATGAGGCTGGGGTGGGATCAGCTCTATCCTTCCTCTCGTATGACAGGATCCGAATATCTGCTTTCCACCATGTGCCTGGAAGATGAAGCTGCCAAGCAGTATATCCTTTCTGTTCTTTCTGAGGCGATCCAAAATCCTTCTACAGAGGCAGAAGGGGGAGAATTGCTTTTAGTCAGATATTTCTTAAACAACGGGAAAGAAGTAAACCGAAGCTATATGGTAGATAAGGAATTGATACGAAGCCTTTATGCCTATCTGTATGATCTGCCGGAATATATAGAAAGCGTAGAGATGGTACTGCAGGAAGGTGTGGATAAGAAATTTATCGATCCTGACAATAGGCCGGAAGTCAGCTACCTCACCTTTTTAGGCCAGGAATATATTCATTCACAATCTACCACATCGGTAGAGGTGATTCAAAGGCTGTTGGGAGCACAAAAGGAGGATACGAGAAACAGAAAGGCTGCAGTGATCATGGAAGAAGCGCCCATAGGCATAATCTATTTTAATACCCACACCACATTGGGAGATGAAGGTTATGGTCACTTATATCTGCCGGTATATGAAAGTGATGAAAATATCATTGCTATATTAAAAGAGATAGGCTGGTACCAGGAGACCGGCATTGATCCGGGGCAGGTAAGCCAGATCGATGTCTATGAAACCATGGTATGGACAGGAGAAAATGCAAAGCTGCTCATGACCATTGAACCGGATGATTCTCTCTTTGAGCCGGTGCTGTCCGATCTGTTCAACAGTAATGCAAAGCTCTACATGTCGGATCCGGGCATGGTGGTGGAAGAAAGATATGAAGTAGAGGTTTATTATAAAAATGGTTCGGTGAAATCCTGTATGCTGCTTCTGGATGGCTTTCCGGAAGAGTTAAGAGAAGCATTACAGTAAGATTAAACTTTCCTGTACCATCTTCCGCTGGCACCGCAGGGCAAAACTAAGCCGGTGGAAGAAACGGGCAGGCCTACCTCGTCGGCTTCCACTGTGCCGCCAAATTTCTTTGCAATAGCAGTATTTAACATATAGGAAAGAACCGCAGGCTGAAGTCCTGTGGTATAGGAATTGATCAGGAAAAACAGGGAATCCTTGTGCAAAAGCTTTGCGGCGGACTGAATAAAGGGATAGATGGACTCTTCCATTTTCCATAATTCCCCTTTGGGTCCCCTGCCGTAAGAAGGCGGGTCCATAATGATACCGTCATAAGTGTTGCCCCGACGGATCTCTCTTTCCACAAATTTTACGCAGTCGTCCACCAGATAACGGATGGGAGCATCCGCCAGTCCGCTGGAGGCTGCGTTTTCTTTTGCCCAGGTCACCATGCCCTTAGAGGCGTCTACATGAGTCACACTTGCCCCTGCCTTGGCAGCGGAAACGGTTGCGCCGCCGGTATAGGCAAAGAGATTTAAGACCTTTACCGGTCTGCCGGCATTTTTTATAATCTGACTGCACCAGTCCCAGTTTACTGCCTGTTCCGGGAAAAGGCCGGTATGCTTAAAGCTGAAAGGCTTTAAATGGAAGGTCAGCTCCTTATAAGAGATGGTCCATTCATCGGGCAGATCGATAAACTCCCATTCTCCGCCGCCTTTGCTGCTGCGGTGGTAGTGGGCATTTTTTTGTTTCCAGCAAGGATGGTTATGTCCCGTATCCCAGATGACCTGGGGATCGGGGCGCACCAGAATATAATTGCCCCAGCGTTCACATTTTTCGCCGGAGCAGGTATCCAACACTTCATAATCATTCCATTGATCTGCGATCCACATGGAAATCCCTCCTGTTTATATGGTAATTTCCTGATAGTATTTTGCCAGTTCTCCCAGATAGTCCACACCAAAGCGGACTAACAATATATTCCTTATTACAAAAAAGATGACCATGATGGCAAGGAATGCCCATAGAAATCCGATGCAGATAGAGTAATGGGCGTCTCCTTTATATTTGATCAGCATATACAATGCCTTGCTCCAGTAGTAGAGGATCGTACCTGCTATAAATACGACCAGTGGGTTGCTTAAAAATGATTCTATAAAATGAAAATGGATCAAATATCCCATAGCCCTTGTTCCGCCACAGCCGGGGCAGTATATATGTAAGAAAGTTTTCATGCCGCAGGGTGGAAAAAGCTGTGGAATGGAATCCGTTGCTTGAATATAGCCATAAGCCAACAGCGGCAAAGAAAGCATCAGGATGGTATAACCGATCCATTTGCCGGTTTTTATATGCACCTGTGAATACATAGAAGTTCTCCCTTTATACTTTTCTAATACTTTACAATATTTTGGGCTTTAAGTCAAAACAGGTAACCTGAAGTTTCCCAAAATCATCCACAGGAAAAATCGAAGAGTCAAAAGAATATGAATTTAGGAAGTTGAATTTTGATTCAATCTCGTGTATAATGTCTTCTATCAGTGAAAAAATAAAGTAATTTGGAGGATTCGTAATTATGGACAACAATAACATGATGAACAACGGCTATGATCCTAATCAGCAGCAACCTTATGCAGGCGGAGCTTATCAGCAGCCGGCACCCCAGCAGCCTTCTAAGACAAAATCTATCTTAGCGCTGGTATTTGGTATTCTTTCCATTATCATTTCCTGCTGCTGTACATATTTGGGCATTGCCCTTGGTATTGCAGGTATTGTTATGGCAGTACTTTCCAAGAAGGACAATGGAGACAAGATGAACGGTATGGCAATTGCAGGTATGGTCTGCTCTATCATTGCGATCGTGATTTCTGTTGTAAGCATTGTTTTGGTACTTGGCGGCTTTATTTCTACTGACTATATAAGCCAGTATCTGAATTAACTATTAAAAGCAGCTTAGATTAAGGAGTTTCCATGGATAATAATATGATGAACCAGGGCGGCAATGAACCCTACGAAGGCGGCCAGAACAATATGCCCAACAATTACCAGCAGCCTAACGGTTACCAGCCCTATGGACAAAATGGTTACCAGCCCTATGGGCCAAACGGCGGATATGATTACGGACAGCCTTATGCTCAGTACAATCAGCCTTATCAGCAGCCTTACGGACAGGAAAGCATATATGCCCAGCCGGGAGAAGGAGGGGGCGATACCAAAGCGGTCGTTTCCCTGATCCTGGGTATTCTTTCCATCCTGACCTGTTGTTGCTACGGTGTTGTGTCTATTGTGTTGGGTATCATAGCAATCGTGTTGGCGGTATTGGCTAAAAAGGACAACATGGGAAAAATGCCCGGTATGGCAATAGGTGGTCTGATCTGCGGTATCATCGGTCTGGTAATGGGTGTTCTGTTTATTGTATTTATGATCTATGGTGTTGTAAGTGAAACAACAGGATATTATTAAAAGCAAGCTTTTACGACGGGGTATCTCACAGAGATACCCTGTTTTTTTGTGTTATGTTTTGCGAATTCATGTTTTTCTTGTAAGAAAACAGGATATTATGCTATGATAGCAAAGTGAGACTATTTACATATAGTAGAAAGTAGTAAGAGAGGAGTTAATATTATGACAACATCAACAATCTGTATTCTGATCGCCATTATAGCCTATCTGGCGCTGGTACTTGGCATCGGGATCGTTTTCTCCAAGCAGAATAAAACCACAGGGGATTTTTATCTGGGCGGCAGAAAGCTTGGACCTTTTGTAACGGCTATGAGTGCCGAGGCTTCGGATATGAGCAGCTGGCTTTTGCTGGGCCTGCCCGGGGTGGCTTATGCCACAGGTCTGGCGGATGCTTTCTGGACGGCAGCAGGACTTGCTGTGGGTACCTACATCAACTGGCTGATCCTGGCAAAGCGGCTTCGGAAATATACGGTAGCCTGCAAAGATTCTACCACTTTGCCCGTATTCTTTTCCAACCGTTACAGAGATGATAAAAGGATCCTTTCCGCTTTGGCAGCGGTAGTGATCATTGTATTTTTTATACCCTATACCGCTTCCGGCTTTGCGGCATGCGGTAAGCTTTTTTCTTCCCTCTTCGGGATCGATTATTTTGCCGCTATGCTCCTTAGTGCTGTGGTCATTGTATGTTATACCGCATTGGGCGGTTTCCTTGCGGCAAGTACATCCGACTTTTTGCAGAGTATTGTTATGACCATTGCCATCTTTGTGGTATTGGGCTATGGATTTGCAACTGCAGGCGGTGTGGGCAATGTGATGGAAAATGCACAGAGCCTGGCAGGTTATTTCAGCCTGACCTCCATCCATGATGCTGCAACAGGCACCGCAGGCAGCTATGGTCTGATCACTATCTTTTCCATGATGGCATGGGGGCTTGGCTATTTTGGCATGCCTCATGTGCTCCTTCGCTTTATGGCTATTGAAGATGCAGCTAAGTTAAAGTTGTCCAGAAGGATCGCTTCCGTATGGGTGGTGATCTCCTTAGGCGTAGCCATCTTTATCGGTATTGTGGGAAATGCCATGAGCAAAGTAGGCGTGATCGGTTCCCTGGATGATCCGGAGACCATTGTGATTGCCATTGCAACGGCCATCAGTCAGCATGGTGTTTTGGCAGCTCTGGTAGCGGGTCTGATCTTAGCAGGTATCCTGGCGGCTACCATGTCTACCGCAGACTCTCAGCTTTTGGCTGCATCCTCCAGCGTTTCCGAAAACCTGATCAAGGAGATCTTCTTTAAAAATATGTCGGAAAAGGCAGCTATGATCATTGCCAGGGTTTCCGTTGTGGTCATCTCCATCATTGCCATCTTTATTGCAAGAGACCCCAACAGCTCTGTATTTGAGATCGTTTCCTTTGCCTGGGCAGGCTTTGGTGCTGCGTTCGGACCGGTCATGCTGTTAGCACTGTTCTGGAAGCGTTCCAATAAATGGGGCGCCTTAAGCGGTATGCTTGTAGGCGGTGTTATGATCTTTGTATGGAAGTTTTTGATCCGGCCCATGGGCGGTGCATGGAACATTTACGAGCTGCTTCCGGCATTTATTGTTGCCTTGATCGTCAATGTGGTGGTTAGTATGCTGACACCGGCTCCTACACAAGATATGGTAGAGGAGTTTGAGCAGGTACAAAAGGAGTGCAAGGAGAACTAAGATTGTTCTGATAAAAATACAAAATAAATACAATTTTTAAAAAAAAGGGCTTGCAAAGCTCTTTTTTTTTCGATATACTAACACTTGCTGTGGCATTGATAGCGTTGAAGCGTGAGGTTGCTGCACAGGCGTTGCAGGTTTTCCGTGGAGCGAATGTCAAGTTAGGAAACTGACGACAAGTCACTGTACAAACATAATTGTCTATCAGAGCGATAGAAACAACGTGTGAAAGTTATTGCGACACACACGGAAGAGTGTACAGTCACCGCTTGTCGTACTTACATTAAAAAGTGCGAAAAGGAGGCGACTTTTTTTATGGCAAGTCAGCAGGTAATGAGAATTACATTAAAGGCTTATGATCATCAGCTGGTTGATGCGTCTGCCAAAAAAATCATCGAAACAGTAAAGAAGAACGGTTCTGAGGTAAGTGGTCCGGTACCCCTTCCTACTAAGAAGGAGATCGTTACCATCTTAAGAGCTACTCACAAGTACAAAGATTCCAGAGAACAGTTCGAGCAGAGAACTCATAAGAGACTCATCGATGTATTGGCACCCACACAGAAGACGGTTGATGCATTACAGAGGCTGGAAATGCCTGCCGGTGTATTCATCGGAATCAAAATGAAGTAATAACCCAAAGCAGATTAGATTAGGTTTATATAGAAGTAACGCAATGTTCCACTTATATTTATCCTAAGTCTAGTATGAACGGCGAGAGTGATCCATGACCCGTTCCGCTGTAGAAACAAGGAGGTAAAGAAATGAAGAAAGCGATTTTAGCAACCAAAGTCGGAATGACTCAAATCTTCGATGAAGACGGTTCTTTAATTCCGGTTACCGTTCTTCAGGCAGGCCCCTGTGTCGTAACCCAGGTTAAGACAGTAGAAAACGACGGTTACA
The DNA here is from genome assembly GCA_022510725.1 of Lachnospiraceae bacterium. Classification (GTDB taxonomy): domain Bacteria; phylum Bacillota; class Clostridia; order Lachnospirales; family Lachnospiraceae; genus UBA2882. The sequence goes on along the minus strand of JAFLSW010000004.1, from coordinate 68,066 downwards.
GCGCAGTACAGGTTGGCTTTGTTGATAAGAAAGAAAAGATCATCAACAAGGACAAGGGCGGCAAGAAAGAAATTGTTCACAGACATGGCGTAAACCAGGCTTTAAAAGGTCACTTTGACAAAGCCGGCGTTTCCGCAAAGAGATATGTGAGAGAGTTCAAGTTTGAAAACGCAGATGAGTATGCACCCGGTGCAGAGATCAAAGCGGACATTTTTGAAGCAGGTGACAAGATCGACGCCAGCGCCATTTCCAAAGGAAAAGGCTTCCAGGGCGCCATCAAGAGATTAGGACAGCACAGAGGACCTATGGCCCATGGTTCCAAATTCCATCGTCATCAGGGTTCCAACGGCGCTTGTTCCTCCCCTTCCAAAGTATTCAAGGGAAAAGGCATGCCCGGTCATATGGGCTGCAAGAAGGTTACCGTACAGAACCTTCAGGTAGTTCGTGTAGATGCTGAGAAGAACCTGCTGTTAGTTAAAGGCGCAGTGCCTGGACCTAAAAAAGCATTGGTAACATTAAAAGAAACCGTTAAGGTTGAAGCTTAATTAGGACGAAAGGAGGATCATTCAGATGGCAAAAGTATCTGTTTATAATATGGAAGGCAAAGAAGTGGGCAAGATCGATTTAAACGATGCGGTATTTGGTGTGGAGATCAATGAGCACCTGGTACACTTAGCAGTCGTTGCCCAGCTTGCCAATAAACGCCAGGGCACACAGAAAGCAAAGACCCGCTCCGAAGTATCCGGCGGCGGCAGAAAGCCTTGGAGACAGAAAGGAACCGGTCATGCAAGACAGGGTTCAACCAGATCTCCCCAGTGGACAGGAGGCGGCGTTGTATTCGCTCCCACTCCCAGGGATTATACGATCAAGTTAAACAAGAAAGAGAAAAGGGCTGCATTAAAATCCGCTTTAACAAGCAAAGTACAGGATGGCAACCTGATCGTTGTAGACGAGTTGAAGTTTGACGAGATCAAAACAAAAGCATTCAAAGAGGTTATGAACAACTTAGAAGTGGACAACGGCCTGGTGGTGCTGGCAGAAAATGACAAGAACACCTACATGTCCGCAAGAAACTTGGATAAGATCAACACAACCTTGACTGATACCATCAATGTATACGATATTATGAAAGCGAAAAAGGTAGTTCTGACTAAGGACTCCGTTGCAAAGATCGAGGAGGTGTATGCATAATGGCAGCAATCCAGTATTATGATGTGATCCAGAAGCCGGTTATTACCGAGAAGAGCATGGCCGGCATGGGCGAAAAGAAATATACTTTCTTAGTACACCCGGAAGCAAATAAAACTATGATCAAAGAAGCTGTTGAAAAAATGTTTGAAGGCACCAAGGTAGCAAAGGTCAATACCATGAACTGCTTAGGCAAGAACAAAAGACGTGGCATGACAGTGGGAAGAACCGCTAAGACCAAAAAAGCTATCGTTTGGCTTACCGAGGACAGCAAGGACATCGAAATCTTCGCAGGTCTGTAAGATGTCCGCCCATACGCACACAAGCGTGATGACAAATGTAATTGAAAGGAGAAACAAACATGGGAATCAAGACATATAACCCATATACACCGTCCCGTAGAAATATGACCGGTTCCGATTTTTCAGAGATCACAAAGAGCACTCCCGAGAAGAGCCTTTGCGTTTCCTTACAGAAAAACTCCGGCCGTAACAATCAGGGAAAGATCACAGTAAGACACCGCGGAGGCGGAAACAGAAGGAAATACAGACTGGTTGACTTCAGAAGAAATAAAGAAGGCGTTCCTGCAAAGGTATTAGGCATCGAGTACGATCCTAACAGGTCCGCAAACATTGCATTGATCTGCTATGCAGACGGCGAGAAATCTTATATCCTGGCTCCGGAGGGATTAAAGGATGGCATGACCGTTATGAACGGCGAGCATGCAGAGGTAAAAGTAGGAAACTGCCTGCCCTTATCCTCTATCCCCGTAGGTACTCAGGTACACAACATTGAGCTGTATCCCGGCAAAGGCGGCCAGATGGTTCGTTCCGCAGGAAACAGCGCACAGCTGATGGCAAAAGAAGGCAAATATGCAACCCTTCGTTTACCTTCAGGCGAAATGAGAATGGTACCCGTCGTATGTCGTGCAACCATCGGTGTTGTAGGCAACGGCGATCACAACCTTATTAAGATCGGTAAAGCAGGTCGTAAACGCCACATGGGCATCCGTCCTACGGTACGCGGTTCCGTTATGAACCCCAACGACCATCCTCACGGCGGTGGTGAAGGCAAGACCGGTATCGGTCGTCCCGGCCCCTGCACACCTTGGGGTAAACCTGCTCTGGGTCTGAAGACTCGTAAGAAAAAGAAACAGTCCAACAAGTTGATCGTAAGACGCAGAGACGGTAGAGCGATTAAGTAAATAAGGAGGGAAATACCATGGCAAGATCATTAAAAAAAGGACCGTTTGCAGACGCAAGCTTACTGAAAAAAGTAGATGCTATGAATGAATCAGGACAGAAACAAGTTATCAAGACCTGGTCCCGTCGTTCTACTATCTTCCCTTCCTTCGTAGGACACACCTTTGCTGTCCATGACGGAAGAAAGCATGTCCCCGTATATGTTACGGAAGACATGGTCGGACATAAGTTAGGCGAGTTCGTAGCAACCAGAACTTATAGAGGACATGGAAAAGACGAAAAGAAATCAAGAGTCAGATAATTTGAAAGGAGGCTTCATCATCCATGGCAAAAGGACATAGAACCCAGATCAAAAGGGAAAGAAATAATAACAAAGATACAAGACCCAGTGCCAAGATCTCTTATGCCAGAGTTTCTGCACAGAAGGCTTGTTTTGTATTAGATGCCATCAGAGGCAAGGATGTAGAAACTGCTTTGGGTATTTTGGAATACAACCCCAGATATGCATCCGCTGTCATTAAGAAGTTATTACAATCTGCAATCGCTAACGCAGAATACAAACATTTAAGCGCTGATAAGCTTTATATCGCAGAGTGCTACGCAAATCAGGGTCCTACCATGAAGAGGGTACAGCCCAGGGCACAGGGCAGAGCTTACAGGATCTTAAAGAGAACAAGTCACATCACGATCGTGCTTGATGAAAGATAGGAGGAAAAGTAATGGGACAGAAAGTTAATCCTCACGGCTTAAGGGTCGGCATTATTAAAGATTGGGATTCCAGATGGTATGCTGACGATGAGTTTGCAGATTATCTGGTAGAAGATTACAATATCAGAACATTCTTAAAGAAAAAATTATACAATGCAGGCGTTTCCAAGATCGAGATCGAAAGAGCGTCTGACAGAGTAAAGGTAATTCTTTACACAGCAAAACCCGGTGTTGTGATCGGTAAAGGCGGTGCTGAGATCGAGGTTACCAAGAAAGAGCTTTCCAAATTAACGGATAAGAAGATCCTGGTAGACATCAAAGAGATCAAAAAGCCCGATAAGGACGCACAGCTGGTTGCAGAAAACATTGCAAAGCAGTTAGAGGAGCGTGTATCCTTCAGACGTGCCATGAAATCCTGCATGGGCAGGACCATGAAGAGCGGCGCACAGGGTATCAAGACCAGCGTAAGCGGTCGTCTGGGCGGTGCAGATATGGCTCGTACAGAGTTCTACAGCGAAGGAACCATTCCGCTTCAGACATTAAGAGCAGATATTGACTATGGATTCGCCGAGGCAGATACCACATACGGCAAGATTGGCGTAAAGGTTTGGATCTACAAAGGCGAGGTACTTCCTACTAAAGGAAATGAGGAAGGGAGCGATAAATAATGTTAATGCCTAAAAGAGTAAAACGTCGTAAACAGTTCCGTGGCACTATGACCGGAAAAGCTACAAGAGGTAACAAGATTACTTACGGCGAATATGGTATCGTGGCTTTAGAGCCATGCTGGATCAAATCTAATCAGATCGAGGCAGCCCGTGTTGCTATGACTCGTCACATTAAGCGTGGCGGCCGCGTTTGGATCAAGATTTTCCCGGATAAACCAGTAACCAACAAACCAGCAGAAACGCGTATGGGTTCCGGTAAAGGTTCTCTTGAATACTGGGTAGCGGTTGTAAAACCGGGCCGTGTTATGTTTGAGATCGCCGGAGTAGCGGAAGATGTGGCAAAAGAGGCGCTGCGTCTTGCAACACACAAGCTTCCCTGCAAATGCAAAATCGTTTCTAAAGCAGACCTGGAAGGCGGTGTAGCAAATGAAAACTAATCAATATGTAGAAGATTTAAGAGCAAAATCAGCTGCAGAATTAGCAGATGAATTAGTAGCTGCTAAGAAAGAGCTTTTCAATTTGAGATTCCAAAATGCAACCAATCAGTTGGATAATACCAGCAGGATCAAAGAGGTTCGCAAGAACATCGCAAGAATCCAGACTGTGATTACCCAGAAAGCTAAAGTTGCAGAATAATTCTCGACAGGAAGGAGAATAGATCGTGGAAGAAAGAAATTTAAGAAAAACCCGTACCGGCAAGGTGGTAAGCAATAAAATGCAGAAGACAATCGTTGTTGCTGTAGAAGATCATGTAAAGCATCCTCTTTACAAGAAGATCGTAAAAAGGACCTACAAGCTGAAAGCCCATGATGAGAACAATGAATGCAGCATCGGCGATACCGTAAGAGTGATGGAAACAAGACCTTTATCCAAGGATAAGAGATGGAGACTTGTAGAAATCGTAGAAAAAGTGAAATAAGCATTTCAGGAAGGAGAAATTGGCATGATTCAACAGGAAAGCAGACTGAGGGTTGCTGATAATACCGGCGCAAAAGAGTTGCTCTGCATCCGTGTTTTGGGCGGCTCTAAAAGAAGATATGCTGCTATTGGCGACATCATCGTTGCTACGGTTAAAGATGCAACACCAGGCGGCGTTGTAAAAAAAGGCGATGTTGTAAAGGCCGTAGTTGTTCGTACAGTAAAAGGTGCGCGCCGTAAAGACGGTTCTTATATCAGATTTGACGAAAATGCTGCCGTGATCATTAAAGAAGATAAAACTCCCAGAGGAACCCGTATTTTCGGACCGGTAGCAAGAGAGCTTCGTGATAAACAGTTCATGAAAATTGTTTCCTTAGCTCCTGAAGTATTATAGGAGGTGCCCCATGTTAAAGATTAAGAAGGGCGATACCGTTAAGGTTATTGCCGGCAAAGATAAAGACAAAGAGGGAACAGTTAAGACTGTGCTCCCCAAAGAAAAAAGGGTCGTTGTGGAAGGAATCAATATGGTAACCAAGCATCAAAAGCCTTCACCCGCCAATCAGGCCGGCGGCAGGGTTGAGATGGAAGCCCCCATTGATATGTCCAATGTGATGTATGTTCACAACGGAAAAGCTACCAGAGTCGGATTCAAGGTAGAAGACGGCAAAAAGGTACGCTATGCAAAATCTACAGGCGAGGTAATCGACAAATAAGAGAGGAGGTCTGATCCGTGAGCAGATTAAAAGATTTATATAAAGATGAAATCGTTGACGCAATGGTTAAAAAATTCGGATATAAGAATACCATGCAAGTGCCCAAGCTGGAAAAAATCGTGATCAACATGGGCGTTGGCGAAGCAAAGGATAATGCCAAGGCTTTGGAATCGGCAATAAAAGATCTGGAGACGATCGCCGGTCAGAAAGTTATTACCACAAAGGCAAAGAAGAGCGTTGCGAACTTTAAGTTAAGGGAAGGTCAGCCTATCGGCTGCAAGGTTACCCTTCGCGGCGAAAGAATGTATGAGTTTTTAGACAGGCTTGTGAATCTTGCCCTGCCTCGTGTACGTGACTTCCGTGGTGTCAATCCCAACTCTTTTGACGGAAGAGGCAATTACGCTTTAGGTATCAAAGAGCAGTTGATCTTCCCTGAGATCGAGTACGATAAAGTAGACAAGGTAAGAGGTATGGATGTGATCTTTGTTACAACCGCTCATACCGATGAAGAGGCACGCGAGTTATTGACATTATTTAATATGCCGTTTGCAAAATAAAAGGAGGTAAATTCATATGGCTAAGAAAGCAATGAAGCTGAAACAGCAGCGTCCGGCTAAATTTTCCACAAGAGAATACACCCGTTGCAGAATCTGTGGACGTCCACATGCATACTTAAGAAAATATGGTATTTGTAGAGTTTGCTTCCGCGAGTTAGCATACAAAGGACAAATTCCAGGCGTTAAGAAAGCTAGCTGGTAAAGAATTAGAAAAGGAGGCAACATACAATGGCAATGAGTGATCCGATTGCAGATATGCTTACAAGAATCCGTAATGCAAATACTGCAAAACATGATACGGTAGATATTCCTTCCTCTAAGATGAAACTGGCCATCGCAGACATCTTGGTGGATGAAGGCTATATTAGAAAATATGATTTGATCGAAGATGGTAACTTCAAGACTATCCGCATCACCTTAAAGTACGGTGCAGACAAGAATGAAAAGATCATCTCCGGTATTAAGAGAATCTCCAAACCCGGTTTGCGTATTTATGCAGGCAAGGAAGAACTGCCCAGAGTATTAGGCGGCCTTGGCATTGCGATCATTTCCACAAACCAGGGTGTGGTAACCGACAAGAAAGCAAGAGAGCTTCAGGTCGGCGGTGAAGTTCTGGCTTATGTTTGGTAAACCTAGAGCACTTAACGAGGTTTTTTCGAGTTTAGTGCGAAGGTTGCTCGGAGGAACTTGACGAGGTATTTTCGAGTCTAGTGAACCGAGCTTCCATATATAAACAGTGTAACAGTAAATCAAGAAATAAATATTAGGAGGTACGGGCATGTCACGAATAGGAAGAATGCCAATCGCGATTCCAGCAGGTGTTACTGTGGATATTGCAGAAAATAATAAAGTGACTGTAAAAGGTCCTAAGGGCACACTTGAAAGAGTACTGCCTTCCGAGATGGAGATCAAAAAAGACGGTGAGCAGGTTGTTGTAACCAGACCTAATGATTTAAAGAAGATGAAATCTTTACATGGTCTGACCAGAACCCTCATTAACAACATGGTAGTAGGTGTGACCGAAGGATATGAAAAGAAACTGGAAGTAAACGGTGTCGGTTACAGGGCATCTAAGCAGGGTAAGAAGCTTACTTTGAACCTGGGCTACTCTCATCCGGTAGAAATGACAGATCCCGAAGGCATTGAAACTGTCTTAGATGGACAGAATATCATTATTGTTAAGGGTATCGACAAAGAAAAGGTTGGCCAGTTTGCAGCTGAGATCAGAGACAAGAGAAGACCTGAACCTTATAAGGGCAAAGGTATCAAGTACGCTGATGAAGTGATCAGACGCAAAGTCGGCAAGACCGGTAAGAAATAGATAAGGAGAGTGTGAAGAATGATTAAGAAAGAATCTAGACAGGATATTCGTGTGAAAAAGCACAACAGATTGCGCCATTCTTTAAGCGGAACTGCTGAAAGACCGCGCCTTTCCGTTTTCAGAAGCAATAATCATATGTATGCTCAAATTATCGACGATACTGTTGGCAATACTTTAGTTGCAGCATCCACCTTGGAAAAGGATGTAAAAGCTAAATTAGAAAAGACCAATGATGTAGCGGCAGCAGCATATTTAGGTACTGTTATTGCAAAGAAAGCATTGGATAAAGGGATCAAGACTGTTGTATTTGACAGAGGCGGTTTTATCTATCAGGGCAAGATCGCAGCATTAGCAGAAGCGGCAAGAGAAGCCGGTCTGGAATTTTAGGAAGGGAGACAGACACATGAGACGTTCAATCATAGATACAAGTAATATGGAACTTACAGAAAAAGTTGTTTCCATTAAGCGTGTAACAAAGGTTGTAAAAGGCGGTCGTAATATGCGTTTTACCGCACTGGTTGTTGTGGGCGACGGAAACGGCCATGTAGGCGCAGGTCTTGGAAAAGCTACTGAAATTCCCGAAGCGATCCGCAAAGGAAAAGAAGATGCGATCAAGAGACTGGTCAGCGTTGCTTTAGACGAAAACAACAGTATTACACATGACATCTACGGCAAATTCGGAAGCGCAAGCGTATTGTTAAAGAAAGCTCCCGAAGGTACCGGTGTTATCGCAGGCGGTCCCGCACGTAATGTGTGTGAGCTTGCAGGTATCAAGAACATTCGTACCAAATCTTTGGGTTCCAACAATAAGCAGAATGTGGTTCTTGCAACTATTGAAGGATTAAGCCAGTTAAAGACTCCTGAAGAAGTAGCGAAAAACCGCGGCAAAGCCCTTAGCGAAATCATGGCTTAAGGAGGAAATAAAAATGGCAGACAAGAAGTTAAAAATAACATTAGTAAAATCTACGATCGGCGCAATTCCCAAGCACAGAGCCACTGTTGAAGCTTTGGGATTAAGAAAGCTGAATAAGACTGTGGAATTACCTGATAATGCTTCTACAAGAGGTATGATCAATCAGGTAAGACACTTAGTCAAAGTTGAAGAAGCATAATTCGGTTAAGGAGGTAAAGTCATGGAATTATCAAATTTAAGACCTGCCGAAGGCTCTAAGCACAGTGATAATTTTAGAAGAGGCCGCGGACATGGTTCGGGCAACGGCAAAACCGCAGGAAAAGGCCATAAAGGTCAGAAGGCTCGTTCCGGCGCACCCAGAATCGGTTTTGAAGGCGGACAGATGCCTTTATACAGAAGAATTCCCAAGAGAGGATTCAAGAACAGAAACGCAAAAGAGATCGTTGGTATCAATGTATCCGTTCTGGATAGATTTGATGACGGTGCTACCGTAGATGTGCAGGCATTGTTGGATGCCGGCGTCATCAAAAATCCCAGAGACGGCGTAAAGATCCTTGGAAATGGAGATATTACCAAAAAGCTTACGGTTAAGGTAGATGCTTTTAGTGCATCTGCAAAAGAAAAAATCGAAGCAGTTGGCGGAACAGCAGAGGTGATCTAATGTTAGAAACCCTAAAAAATGCGTTTAAGGTCAAAGAGGTCAGGAACCGGATCTTATTTACTCTGGCAATGTTAGTTGTGATCCGTTTTGGATGCCAGCTTCCTGTTCCCGGTGTAAACAGACAATTTTTCTCACAGTGGTTTGAACAGCAGACCGCAGGTTCCTTTGGCTTTTTTGATGCATTCACAGGCGGTTCCTTTTTGAACATGTCTGTGCTTGCCTTAAACATTACACCCTATATCACATCCTCCATTATCATGCAGCTTTTGACCATTGCCATACCTAAGCTGGAAGAGATGCAGAGAGAAGGGGAGGATGGCCGTAAGAAGATTGCGGCAATTACCCGTTATGTTACCGTAGGCCTTGCGCTGATCGAGTCCTCGGCAGTAGCGATCGGTTTTGGTAACCAGGGTTTGCTGGAAGGCGATGTTGTAGTGCTTGACTATATCGTAGTCATTGTAGCATTGACAGCCGGCAGCGCATTTTTGATGTGGATCGGAGAACGAATTACGGAGAATGGCGTTGGTAACGGTATTTCCGTAGTATTGGTGATCAATATTATCTCCCGTATCCCTTCTGATTTTGCAAATCTCTATGACCAGTTTGTAAGAGGCGCAGAAACCATTGCTCTTGGAGTAGTGGCAGCATTTGTGATCCTTGCGGTGGTCATAGGTATGATCGTGATCGTAGTCCTGTTAAACGGCGGAACCAGAAAGATTCCGGTTCAATATGCAAAGAAGATCCAGGGTAGAAGAACGGTGGGCGGACAAAGCTCCTCCATTCCCCTTAAGATCAATACAGCGGGTGTTATCCCCATTATCTTTGCATCTTCCCTGATGCAGTTCCCTATTGTGATCTGCCAGATGTTGAATTATTCGGGAACCGGTGTATGGGCACAGATCTTATTGGGCTTAAACTCTAACAACTGGTGCAGGCCCAGCATGCCTCAATATTCGATCGGTTTGTTGGTATATGTAGTATTGGTTGTATTCTTTGCATACTTCTATACTTCCATTACCTTTAACCCCCTTGAGGTATCCAATAACATTAAAAAGCAGGGCGGGTTTATTCCCGGCATCAGGCCGGGTAAGCCGACTACGGAATATTTGAACAAGATTCTTACCTATATTATCTTCATCGGAGCAATTGGATTGATCATTGTTGCGGTCATCCCCTATTTCTTTAACGGTGTCTTCGGTGCAAATGTTTCCTTCGGCGGAACCAGCCTGATCATTATCGTCAGTGTGGTATTGGAGACGATGAAACAAATTGAATCCTTATTATTGGTAAGAAATTATAAAGGCTTTTTGAACGATTAAATGAATCGTGTGCATTCTGGGACAGGCGGCTACCGCTTTGTCCCATGAATTGCATATACGCTTTTAAAGAGAGGCTGCATGTGGCAGCGGAACGGAGTAGGAATGAAGATTATTATGTTAGGCGCGCCCGGCGCAGGCAAGGGCACCCAGGCTAAAATGATTGCAGATAAATATGGTATCCCTCATGTTTCCACAGGGGATATCTTCAGAGCTAACATCAAAAACGGCACGGCTCTCGGCATGGAGGCAAAGCAGTATATGGATAAGGGACTGCTGGTGCCCGATGAGTTGACTGTCAAAATCCTTTTGGACAGAGTGGCGCAGGATGATTGTAAAAAAGGTTATGTGTTAGACGGTTTTCCCAGAAATATTCCTCAGGCCAATGTATTGGAGGATGCACTTTCCAAGCTGGGAGAAGAGATTGATTTTGCTATTGATGTGGAAGTGCCGGATGAAAATATCGTAAGGCGCATGAGCGGCAGAAGAGCTTGTGTATCCTGCGGCGCTACATATCATTTAGAATATGTTCCTCCCAAACAGGAAGGAATTTGCGATACATGCGGCAAGGAACTGATCCTGCGGGATGATGATAAGCCGGAAACGGTTAAGAACCGTTTACAGGTTTATCATGAAAAGACCCAGCCTTTGATCGAGTTTTATGGAGGAAAAGGCGTATTAAAGACCGTGGACGGTACAAGGGATATGCAGGAAGTATTTGCTGATATCGTAGACATTTTGGGAGAGTAGACGACATGGCTGTTTCAATTAAATCCGCAAGAGAGATCGAGCTGATGCGCACTTCCTGCAAACTGCTTTCCGAAGTTTTTGCGGAACTGGAAAATTTTATCAGGCCGGGGATATCTACCATGGATATCAACAACCGGGGAGATGAGCTGATACGAAAGCAGGACTGTATTCCTAATTTCCTACATTATCAGGGGTATCCGGCCTCCATCTGTGTATCGGTAAATGACGAGGTGGTGCATGGTATCCCCAAACCGGATCGGATCTTACAAGAAGGCGATATTGTCAGCTTGGACGCAGGATTGATCTATAAAGGCTTCCATTCCGATATGGCAAGGACATTTGCCGTAGGAGAGATCAGCGAAGATGCCAGGTTATTAATAGAAAGAACAAAACAAAGCTTCTTTGAAGGAATAAAAATGGCAAAAGCTGGCAATCATCTCTTTGATATATCCAATGCCATTGACGCTTATATCAGCCAGTTTGGATATGGTATTGTGAGAGATTTGGTAGGACACGGAATCGGAACCCATCTTCATGAGGATCCCCAGGTTCCCAACTTTGCACAGAAGCGGAGAGGATTAAAGCTTTGTGCGGGGATGACCCTGGCAGTGGAACCCATGATCAATCAGGGAACAGGAGATGTGGATTGGCTGGATGATGACTGGACCGTGGTCTCGGCGGATAACAGTCTCTCGGCTCATTATGAAAACACCATTCTGATTACCCCTTCCGGAGAACCGGAAATCCTTACATTATATTAGAGGAAGAAAGATGATCGGAAAAATTGCAGTCTCAATGGCAGGTCATGATAAAGGAAAGGCTTATGTCATTGTAAGAGAAGACGCTGAATATGTATATTTATGTGATGGTAGATGGAAACTTTTGGAAAAAGCGAAGAAAAAGAAGAAAAAGCACATTGCTTTGAATAAAAGCTTTTCCACCGGCGAAATAGAAGAAAAATTAAGATCCGGTGTAAAGATCTACGATCATGAGATCAGAAGCATGATAAAACAATATGAGATGAAAGGAAAAAAAGCGGAGGTATAACATGTCAAAAGCAGATGTGATTGAAATTGAAGGAACAGTAGTTGAGAAGCTGCCCAATACCATGTTTCAGGTAGAACTGGAAAACGGACATAGGGTTTTAGCTCATATCAGCGGGAAACTGAGACAGAATTTTATTCGTATTCTGCCGGGTGACCGGGTAACTTTGGAACTGTCTCCTTATGATTTGACCAAGGGCAGAATTATTTGGAGAGATAAATAAAAAAGGCCTTGCATTTGCCAAAACCCCGTGTTATAATGTAAGACGGTCTTTTTGTGAAAGGAGGGTTTAACGTGAAAGTTAGATCATCAGTAAAACCAATTTGCGATAAGTGCAAAGTCATTAAAAGAAAAGGGAAGATCAGAATTATCTGTGAGAATCCCAAACACAAACAGGTACAAGGATAATCCACGATTAGACCAAGTGGATGCTTGATCGGTTAAGAAGCGGCTGAGGCATATCCTGCCGTCATCAGGATATGCATTTTAAGATAATTTTACGTAGATGAGCCTACGGGAAATTACTTATTGATACCGAGAAGAATATCTTTAGTATCGGAAAGATCGGGTAGATGCCCGGTTGGGGATAGGTACTATCCCCCAATCAATTAGTAACCACTGCAGCGGATAGCTGCAGCAATCAAACAAATGGAGGAATTTTTAAAATGGCTCGTATTGCAGGTGTTGACTTACCAAGAGACAAACGTGTTGAAATCGGACTTACCTATATTTATGGTATAGGAAGAGTAAGCTCCAACAGGATTTTAGCAGAAGCAAAGGTAAATCCCGATACGCGTTGCAGGGATTTGACCGACGAGGAAGTAAAAAGGATCAGTGAAGTGATCGATGCAACTCAGGTGGTAGAAGGTGACTTAAGAAGAGAAGTCGCATTAAACATCAAGAGACTGCAGGAGATCGGATGCTACAGAGGCATTCGTCACAGAAAAGGACTGCCGGTTCGTGGTCAGAAGACAAAGACCAATGCAAGAACCAGAAAAGGTCCGAAGAGAACAGTAGCAAATAAGAAGAAATAATCAAGCATATTGAAGAAAGTAGGTTAGTTTAGAAATGGCTAAAAAAGTAGCAGGTAAGAAAGTTACAAAAAGGCGTGTAAAGAAAAACGTTGAACGGGGACAGGCACATATCCAGTCTTCCTTTAATAACACGATCGTGACATTAACGGATACGGAAGGTAATGCTTTAAGCTGGGCTAGCGCCGGCGGTCTTGGTTTTAGAGGTTCAAGGAAATCTACTCCATATGCAGCACAGATGGCAGCGGAAACTGCAACAAAAGCGGCATTAGTACATGGTTTAAAAACAGTAGATGTTTTTGTAAAAGGACCCGGATCAGGAAGAGAAGCAGCGATCCGTGCATTACAGGCATGCGGTCTGGAGGTTACCAGCATCAGAGATGTGACTCCCGTTCCTCATAACGGATGCCGTCCGCCTAAACGCCGTCGTGTGTAATTTCGATCATTGATCATAAAAACTATAGGCGGATCATGTTATATCCGCATCATAGCGCGTTGGAAGAAAGTGCATAAATGCACTGTAAACAATAGTAGGAGGAAATAAAAATGGCAGTAAACAGAGTTCCTGTTTTAAAGAGATGCAGATCTCTCGATCTTGACCCTACCTTTTTGGGTTATGACAAAAAATCAAACCGTAAATCCTTAAGAGCCGGAAAGAAGATGAGTGAGTATGGTACTCAGTTAAGAGAGAAGCAGAAAGCAAAATTCATCTACGGTGTTTTAGAGAAACCTTTCAGAAATTATTATAAGAAAGCTGAAAGAATGAAAGGCATGACCGGTGAAAACTTGATGATCATGCTGGAGAGCAGATTGGATAATGTTATTTTCCGTCTGGGCTTTGCAAGAACCAGAAGAGAGGCCAGACAGGTTGTAGGCCACAAGCATGTGCTGGTAAACGGCAAGCAGGTAAATATCCCTTCTTACCTGATCAAGGCAGGGGATACCATTGAGATCAGAGAAAAATCCAAAAACTTACAGAGATACAAAGATATCGTGGAAGTAACCGGCGGCAGGCTGGTTCCCGAATGGTTAGACCAGGATATGGAAGGATTAAAAGGAACGGTGAAAGCGCTTCCTACCAGAGAACAGATCGATGTTCCTGTAAACGAGATGCTTATCGTCGAGTTGTACTCCAAATAATAACCAGGTTGTAAGGAGGGTATTACAGTGTTTGATTTTGAGAGACCTAATATTGAAGTGGCAGAAATCTCAGAAGATAAAAAGTATGGAAGATTTGTTGTTGAGCCTTTAGAGAGAGGCTATGGCATTACCCTTGGCAATTCCTTAAGAAGAATCATGCTTTCTTCCTTGCCGGGCGCAGCTATCAGCCAGGTTAAGTTTGAAGGCGTTTTACACGAATTCAGTTCCATTCCCGGCGTAAAGGAAGATGTGACTGAGATCATCATGAACCTGAAAAGCCTTGCAATCAAGAATTCCAGCTCTTCTAACGAGCCTAAGACCGCATATATTGAATTTGAGGGAGAAGGTATCGTAAGAGCTTCGGATATCCAGGTGGATTCCGATATTGAGATCATCAATAAGGATCAGGTTATTGCTACCTTAAGCGGCGGCAAAGACTGCAAGCTGTATATGGAACTTACTATCACAAAAGGCAGAGGTTATGTCAGCGCAGATAAGAATAAGAGCGACGATCTTCCCATCGGTGTGATCGCAGTGGATTCCATCTATACACCTGTTGAGAGAGTCAATCTGACGGTAGAAAATACCCGTGTGGGCCAGATTACAGACTTTGATAAGTTGACCCTGGATGTTTACACAAATGGCACACTGGTGCCTGATGAGGCTGTCAGCCTTGCAGCAAAGGTATTGAGTGAGCACTTAAAACTCTTTATCGATCTGTCCGAGAACGCTAAGAGCGCAGAGGTTATGGTTGAGAAAGAGGATGATGAGAAGGAAAAGGTGCTGGAAATGAGCATCGACGAGCTGGAGCTTTCTGTTCGTTCTTACAACTGCTTAAAGAGAGCAGGCATCAATACAGTAGAAGAGCTTACCAATAAGACTTCTGACGATATGATGAAGGTTCGTAATCTGGGCCGGAAATCCTTAGAAGAAGTGTTGGCAAAGTTAAAAGAATTGGGACTGGAGTTGAATTCCAGCGAAGAGTAAGCATGATTGGCATGCAGAGTAAGACCAAAGAGCGTTTGCATGTTCACTCATAAATGGCAGTTAAACTGCGGGGTGCATAAGTCCGATGAGCGGTGCCCGGTAGAACCATGAATGGAGGATTTAAAAATGGCAAAGTACAGAAAACTTGGCAGAACAAGCAGCCAGAGAAAAGCATTGTTAAGAAATCAGGTAACCAATCTTTTGTATCACGGTAAGATCGTGACCACAGAAGCAAGAGCAAAGGAAGTAAGAAAGGTTGCCGAAGGCCTGATCGCATTGGCAGTAAAAGAGAAAGACAACTATGAAACTGTTAAAGTAACAGCTAAGGTTGCCAGAAAAGATGCAGAAGGCAGAAGAGTAAAGCAGATCGTTGATAAGGAGACCGGCAAGGTTCTTTCCGATAACCACAGAGACAAAGACGGTAAGATCATCCGTATGGAGAACGGCAAGACCGTAACCGTTTATGATGAGGTGGAAAAAGAGATCAAGAAAGATCTGCCCAGCAGACTTCATGCAAGAAGACAGATGCTGAAAGTATTATATCCTGTAACAGAAGTTCCTGAGCAGGCAGCAGGCAAGAAGAAAAACACAAAAGAAATCGATCTTCCTGCTAAATTATTTGATGAGATCGCTCCCAAATATGCGGATCGGAAGGGTGGCTATACCCGTATCATCAAGATCGGCCAGCGTAAAGGCGATGCAGCTATGGAAGTTGTATTAGAGCTGGTATAAGAGACGAACTTAAAATAAGATAGGCTGTCGCACTAGTTGAAAGATTCAGCTGGGTGACAGCCTCTTTTTTATAGTTCTTTCTGGAAATGCTGATAATCTTTTATGGTGTTCCAATGTCCGCCCCAGGTAAAGCCGTGCTGCTGAAACAAACGGTAGCAGAGGTCGTTTTCCGTGATCATGTGAGGCAGTCCGGAATTTCTGTCGGCATAGGGTTCGCTGCCGGGAGGAGAAATGCGCTCTACGCCCTCCGGATAAGTTATATAAGGATTCTGAAAAGGGTTGATGTCAATAGCAAGGCCCAGGGCGTGTTTGCTTAGGTTACCGGAACCATAAACCATACGAAAATTAAAGCAGGAGGTATTGTTATCGGCACAGGACAAGTCATCGTCAGCATCGTATTCATCGATCAGCCGGATCTTGTCGATCTGATATTCATTACAGTACAGCTCATAAAAAATCTCTACCAGATCCTGTGCGATAGCCTTGTTGCAGACGATCTCACCATGCATGGTCTCTCCGTTAAAGTTCACATATAAAACAGAAACATAACGCAGATCTTCATACGGGACGGTGCAGTCTTCCTTATAGGAAAGACCGTTGATCCGTTCCTTGATATCATCGGTAATGGATTGATAATAAAACCCTTCTTGATATACATAGCGGTCGGATGCTTCTATCATATTTTCCTCGTTTTCTTCTGTCATATCATTATATGAAAGAAGGGAATCGGAATATTCTTGTATGGAAGCAGTTATATCCTCACAAATGCCATCGGTTGGTTTAAATAGGTGGTCAAAAGTTTGGCTGCCAAATGAACCGAAGGCGGGTATTATTTCAGTCTGCTCCGCTTTTGGTATGCGTATGAAACAGAAGGAAGCGGCTCCCAGCACTGCCGCCGTTATACCTAAGAGGACCCGGAATTTTAAATTGTTCATTTCATTGGTATCGTTATTCATATTACTCCGATCTGTCATATTGGTATCCAAGTTGGGTCTTTCATATGAATTATGCCATAAGTGACGGGAATTGCAAAGGAAAATTCTTGTAATCCCTGTGGTTATCCTGTACAATAAAGGCGATGCGTAGAATTGTAAACCATAATACAGATAAAGGTTAACCAGTGACATGAGTATGATCCAAACCCAAAAATTAACATTTGAATATATCCGCAGAGATGAAGAAGGAAATGTGGAAGGCATTACCCGTGCCGTAGACGAGGTGGACCTGGATATCAAAGAGGGAGATTTTATTGCCATCTTAGGGCATAACGGATCAGGAAAGTCCACTTTGGCAAAGCATATGAATGCGATCCTTTCTCCTACGGAAGGTACCATTTATGTAGCAGGTATGGATACCAGAGATGATGAGCATATATGGGATATCCGCAAAAGTGCAGGAATGGTATTTCAAAACCCCGATAACCAGATCATTGGACAGATCGTAGAAGAGGATGTAGGATTTGGTCCGGAAAACATGGGTGTGCCCACCGAAGAGATCTGGAAGAGGGTGGAGGAAAGCTTAAAAGCGGTAGGCATGTACGCTTACAGAAAGCATTCTCCCAATAAGCTTTCAGGCGGTCAGAAGCAGCGGGTTTCCATAGCCGGCGTTCTTGCTATGCACCCTAAATGCATTGTCTTGGATGAGCCTACAGCCATGCTGGATCCCCAGGGGCGAAAAGAGGTCATTCGGGCAGTAAGAGCCCTAAATCAAGTGGAAAAGATTACGATCATCCTCATTACCCACTATATGGAAGAGGTGGTTTATGCAGACAAGGTCTTTGTGATGGACAAGGGAAGCATCAAGATGGAGGGAACTCCCAAGGAGATTTTTTCCCAGGTAGAAAAATTGCAGAATCTGAGGCTGACAGTGCCCCAGGTAACTTTACTGGCGGAAAGTTTAAGAAAGGAAGGAATGCCTCTTTCCAAGGGAATTCTCACAGTGGATGAGTTGATGGAGGAGTTAAAGTGCCTATTATTATAAATCACCTAAATTGCATATATGAAGCCGGAACGGTACGGGAAGTAAAAGCATTAAAAGACATTAATCTTGTCATACCGGATGGTCAGTTTATCGGCCTGATCGGTCATACCGGGTCCGGCAAATCCTCTCTGATCCAACATCTGAACGGACTGGCAAAGCCAACAGAAGGGGAGATCTATTTTAACGGAGAGGATATCAACGATCCGGATTTTGATAAAAAGAAGTTGCGCAGCCAGGTGGGGCTGGTCTTTCAGTACCCGGAGCATCAGCTGTTTGAGGTAGATGTCTTTTCCGATGTCTGCTTTGGACCGAAAAATATGGGGCTTTCCAAAAAGGAAACACAGCTGCGGGCTTATGAAGCCTTAAAAATGGTTGGAATGGAGGATGAATATTTTTATCAGTCCCCCTTTGATCTGTCAGGAGGACAGAAAAGAAGGGCTGCCATTGCAGGGGTCATTGCCATGAAGCCAAAAGTTTTGATCTTAGATGAGCCTACTGCTGGTCTAGATCCTAAGGGCAGGGAGGAGATCTTAAACCTGATCAAAAGTCTTCATGAGCAGATGGAGATCACAGTTATCCTGGTTTCTCATAGCATGGATGATGTGGCTGATTATGTGGAACGGATCATTGTCATGAATCAGGGAGAAGTCTTTTTGGACGATACGCCAAAGGAAGTATTCTCCCATCAGGAAGAATTGGAACAGATCGGCCTTACAGTACCTACCGTTACAGATGTGATGAGACGATGTGGGAAGCTGGGGCTATCAGTAGATGAGCAAGTCACTACTCTTGCGGATGCAAAAAAAGAGCTATTGGGTTTATATCGACAGAAAAAATAGAAAGGAAGGTCAGGTATGCTTAAGGATATTACCTTAGGACAATATTATCAGGTAGATTCGCCCATACACAGATTGGACCCCAGGACCAAGCTGATCGGGACCATGGTGTATATTGTGACTCTGTTTTTATACCGTAACCTGACCATCTATTTGATTGCCCTTCTATTCCTGGCAATGGTCATCAAAAGCTCGAAGGTACCGCTTTCTTTTATTTTAAGAGGATTAAAGGCCATTGTCATACTGTTGTTTATTACGGCGTTGTTCAATCTGTTTTTAACGCCGGGAGAGCCCATTGTATCCTTTTGGAAGTTTCACCTGACAAAAGAAGGTATCAGCAACGCATTTTTCCTGTGCGTCAGACTTATTTTTCTGATCATCGGTTCTTCCCTTATGACGCTGACCACGACGCCTAATCAGTTGACAGATGCCTTAGAAAGTCTGTTAGGCCCTTTAAAGAAGATCAAGGTGCCTGTCCACGAGATTGCTATGATGATGTCTATTGCGCTGCGTTTTATTCCTATATTAATGGAAGAAACGGATAAGATCATGAAAGCCCAGATGGCAAGAGGAGCGGAGTTTGACAGCGGCAAGCTGATGAAAAAGGTAAAGGCGCTGATCCCTTTGCTGGTTCCTTTGTTCATCTCTGCTTTCCGCCGGGCCAATGACCTGGCAATGGCAATGGAGGCCAGATGCTATCAGGGAGGCGAGGGCAGAACCAAAATGAAGCCTCTTCATTATGGCATGCGTGACGGTCTGGCTTTTTTGATCATATGCATTTATTTGACAGCAGCAGTCGTTTTAGGAAAATATTTTGCACTGCCCTTGTTGTTTTTCTTGGGGTAGAAAGGAAGTTTTATGAAGAGGATCATGCTGCGGGTTGCCTACGACGGAACTGCGTACAACGGATGGCAGATACAACCCGGTGGGACTACTATAGAAGGAGAATTAAATAAGGCATTATCCGATCTTTTGGAAGAAGAGATTGCAGTCATTGGTGCAAGCCGCACCGATGCGGGAGTCCATGCCCTTTGCAATGTAGCTGTTTTCGATACGGATACCCGGATCGCCCCGGAACGGATCGCGCCGGCTTTAAATGCCAGGCTAACCGAGGACATCCGGATCCAGGAATCGAGGGAAGTGGCATCAGACTTCCATCCCAGGAAATGTCCTACCAGAAAAACCTATGAATACCGTATCTATACAGGAAAATATGAAAATCCCATAGGCAGACAGTATGCCCATTTTGTCTATGTGCCCTTAGATGAAGAAAAGATGCAGAAAGCAGCGGAATATCTGGTGGGGGAGCATGATTTTAAAAGCTTTTGTGTGGCAAAGGCACAGGTGCTTACTACAGTAAGGACTGTTTATGCGGTTCAAGTAAAGCGGGAAGGCAGTTATCTGACTATTAGAGTCAGCGGCAGCGGTTTCTTGTTTAATATGGTAAGAATCATTGCAGGAACCTTGATAGAAGTGGGCAGGGGAAGTATGGAGCCGGAGCAGGTCAAGGCGATTTTGGAAGCAAAAGACAGACAGGCAGCAGGACCAACCGCCCCGGCAAGAGGTTTAACCTTGATTTCTCTGGAATTTTGTGAAAAAAGAGATTGACACACCAGGATGCGTATAATATAATATTTCACAGTGGCGACATTTGTTGGAGTCTGTCCAAAGCCCCGGAAAGACCCAATATGTTGCAAAAGAGTCCCCATTTCCGATTAGCCCCGGAGGGGATGAAAAGAACAGATCAATCCATTGATAATGATTTTGGAGGTAACACAATGAAAACATTTATGGCTAGTCCGGCTACGATTGATAGAAAATGGTATGTTGTAGACGCTACCGATATGACACTGGGACGCTTGGCATCTGAAGTTGCCAAAGTCTTAAGAGGAAAGAATAAACCCATCTTTACTCCTCACATTGATACAGGTGACAATGTTATCGTCATCAATGCAGAGAAAGTTAAGGTGACCGGCAAGAAGCTGGATCAGAAGATCTACTATCATCACTCCGATTATGTCGGCGGTATGAAAGAGCAGACTTTAAAAGAAAAATTAGATAAGAAACCTGAACAGGTTATCGAACTTGCTGTAAAAGGTATGCTTCCCAAAGGTCCTTTAGGAAGACAGATGTACAAAAAACTTCATGTGTATGCTGGACCTGATCACAAACATGCAGCACAGAAACCTGAAGTATTAACATTTTAATTAGAAGGACTTGAAAGGAGAAAATTAAAATGGCTAAAGCAGCAGAAAGATATCATGGAACAGGCAGAAGAAAAAAATCTATTGCCAGAGTTTATATGACTCCCGGAAAGGGAAATATCACCATCAATAAAAGAGGAATCGACGATTACTTCGGTCTGGAGACCTTAAAGGTTATCGTTCGCCAGCCCTTAGTTGCTACCGATACAGTAGAAAAATTCGATATCAATGTTAATGTAAAAGGCGGCGGCTATACAGGCCAGGCAGGTGCTATCAGACACGGCATTGCAAGAGCACTTCTTACCGTAGATGCTGATTACAGACCTACCTTAAAGAAAGAAGGCTACTTGACCAGAGACCCTCGTATGAAAGAAAGAAAGAAATACGGTCTCAAAGCAGCAAGAAGAGCACCCCAGTTTTCAAAGAGATAAGGAATACTGCGAATTGCAGTATATGGAAAGAACTCCCGAGTTTACTCGAGGAGTTCTTTTTATGTGCTGCAATTCATTGGAATGCAAGAGATGATGAGCAAGACACGAAGTGTCTGCGAATTCTCTTGCATTCGCAGTAATCCGTTTTTATTGGAACGCAAGAAATGACCGAGGAAATCCGGAGGATTTTCGAGGTCATTTCTGACATTCCGCAGATGATATTACATACTAATAATAAATGAAGTTTCACTTGAAATCATATAAGTCATATGTTATATTATGCGTATAAAGAGGGATAACCAGAGAAGCGGCTACCCTTGTAGTATGTGGATAATGCTTTACAGCATCAGCCGTCACTATTGCAGTAGTGGCGGCTATCTTTTTCCCTTAAAGATTGCATAACACAATCCTATAAGAGATACAATGAGTAACAATAATTGGAACAAGTCCGCATATGTAACCATTGGCATCCCTCCTTCCCTTCGCCCTATAGGGCGTAAAATCCGGAGGGCAGTCCCTCCGGTTAAAGAGGGTAAGCCGCCTTGGCTCTCTGGCTCCCCTGTTATTCCAACTTTGGCTTCCATTTCCCACGCAGAAAATGTGTCCAGGCAATGAAACAGCCAAATCCCCAGCCGAAAAGCGTATTCCACCAGATCATATGGTAGCCTACACCGGGGATTCCTTGAAAAAGATAAGTGGTCGCTACACGAACCGTCAAGGCACCGGTGGCTACAAAGGTAGAAAACAGGGCATTGTTTGCGCCCTGAAATAAACCCAATAACGGAAAATAAGATGCAAACAAAGGCAGGGAAAGCGCCACAAACCGTACATGGGCAGTACAATAACTTATAGCCTCCGGTCCTAATCCGAATGCCGATACAATAGGCTTTGCAAAAATAAAAACCACTGTCACGATACAAATTGAGATGATTTCTGAGATCAACACAGTTTGTTTTGCGCCGGTCTTTATCCGGTCAAGCCTGTTTGCGCCCATATTTTGTCCTGTATAGGTTCCCTGAGTCGTCATCAGCGCACTTGCAGGTAAAGTCATATAGGTCTCTACTTTTTGAGCAACCGAAAAAGATGCCGTCATAGCCTCTCCATAGCTGTTGACGGCTCTTTGAATGAAAACAAAACCAAAGGATACAATAAGCTGCTGCAACGCCATGGGAAAACCCGCTTTCAAAGTTTGTCCCGCAAGCTGCCATTCAAAGGTGAATTCATTTGGTTTCCAACAAAACAAAGGGTACTTTTTCATCATATAAATAACACCCACCACACAGGAAAGGGCTTGTGCAATATCTGTAGCAATGGCAGCACCGGCTACGCCCATGTTCAGGGTATAAACAAATATCATATCCAATACAATATTGATCACACTGGCAACCAGCAGAAAATATAATGTCGCTTTGCTGTCCCCGACTCCCCGAAGGATAGCGGCTACGATATTATATCCGAACTGAAAAATAAGTCCTGCAGCATAAATTTTGAAATAAGCATCAGCCATGGGGATCAGGCTGTCCGGTGTTGCCAAAATATGCTCAAGGGCAAATCGGCTGATCACAATACTTACCGCTGTTGCCAGTACACCCATAGCAAGCATGACCAAGAGAGAGGAAGATGCCTGACGGCGCATATCTTCCTTTTTGTCGGCTCCGAAAAACTGAGCGATCAATATGCAGGCTCCCGCCGAAAAACCATTTGCCAGTGCCAAGAAAGCCATTGTCAGAACGCCGCAGGCACCAACAGCCGCCAGGGAAGTCTCTCCGGCAAAATTACCTACAATAATGGTATCTACCGTATTATAAAGCTGCTGGAGCAACAATCCCAAAAATACCGGTATCATAAAGGATAAAATACTTTTCCACGGTGTTCCTTGTGTCAAAGTTTTGCTATTCATCATCTGATATCCTCTCCTTTACCTAAATAGAGGCCCCAAGCTGATAAGCTTCTTGGGTTTTTCCTTTACCCAGTACTTCGCCTAAGTTCTTCCATTTAAGATTTCTTTCATAAGTTCGATACCATGTTACTGCCTGAGAATAATCACCGCCATCCGCAGTCATCAGCAACACGCTCTTTTTGGAAAACTTACCGTATCCTAAGCATTCCAGCTCCGCATATAATCTGTCGGCTACGGTTTTTAATGTACCTGTTATTGTCCAAAAATACAGCGGAGAAGCAAACACAATCACATCGGTATCTTCAAATTCAGCATAGATCTGTTCCATATCATCCTTCTGGCTGCATGGACTTTTGGAATCTCTGCCGGCGTGTAAGCAGCCTTTGCAACTGTGTATGTCCATTCCGTCAAGATAGAAGATATTTACTTGATTGCCTGCAGATTTGGCTCCGTCTGCAAATGCTTCCACCAGTCCTGCAGTATTTCCGTTCTTTCTTGCAGAACCGTTTAAGATCATAATCTTTTTATTCATTTATTTCACTCCTGTTTTATAAGCTATTGCCTTACTGCTTATATTGTAACGGACCATTCATTGACTTTAAAGATACCAAAATGTTATAATGGCTTTTAGAAAATCTAAAAACGAGGAACGGGTATGTATAATAGAGAACTGATTACTTTTATTATTGTCGCCGATCAAGGCAGTTTCTTGAAAGCGGCACAGGAGTTATATACGACGCCGGCTTCTGTCATGAACCAAATGAACAAGCTGGAGGGTATCATTGGGGCCAAACTCTTTGAACGCACTAATCAAGGGACACACTTGACTGCCGCCGGACGATCCATCTATCAGGATGCAAAGCAAATGATGGAATTTGCAGATGAGGCTATCAAAAAGGCCAGACATCTTGCTGCTTCAGAGCAAAATGTGATTCGGATCGGTACATCCATTATGCGCCCTTGTAAACGGCTCATTAATTTGTGGTCTGAAATTGATGATGGAAGCTTGCCTTTTCAAATACACATCGTTCCTTTTGATGATGATCCCGTCGGTTTGGATTCTGCCCTTTCTGCACTTGGAAAGCAGATCGACTGTTTTGTTGGCCCGTGCGATTCCATTGAATGGCGACAGCAGCACAGTATCCTTCTTCTTGACAAACTGCCTTGCCGCATTGCGGTTCCCAGAAAACATCCTTTGGCAAAGAAAAAAAGCCTCTGCTGGTCAGATTTAGACGCAGAGACTTTTATGATCGTCAAAAGAGGAGAATCTACTGTACTGGATCAAATGCGGGATGACATATTGGAAAAACACCCGCAGATCAGGATCGTGGATGCACCTAACTTTTATGATACCTTTGTATTCAATGAATGTGAGCAGATGAATTATCTGATGGAGACTTTGGATATCTGGGCAGATGTTCATCCATCTTTGGTAACGCGGCCTATGGAATGGGATTACGAAATACCTTATGGGATCATATATGCGAAAAAGCCCTCTGATGCCGTGAAAAAATTCATTGGGATCATTCAACAGAGGGGTACATAATAAGAAAAGAAGTTCACTTGATCCTATCTATGCAGGCAAGCAGTGCGGACAGGAATTATGTTTATAAAATTTTAAGATATATTCTTTTAATCCATTCCCCGCTTCATCGAAATATGTTACACTAAAGCAAGAATACTTATTTTATTGGGGAGGGGAAAGCATATGAAGAAAAACGAACCGATTCTTATGGCATATGGCGTTGTCAGCATTATTCTTGGGTATATATGCTCAAGACATTACACCTTCTTGATCAATTTGCTCATCATAGGCTTTGTGTATGTGGGAGTGCAGATGTCCAAAACTGCTATCAATGAAGGAGCGGGCACAGGAGCCAATATTGCGCTTATATTAAACTATATAGGTGGCGCAGTATATCTCATCCTTTCTGCCATAACGATTCTGAGTAAATGATAATCTTGCACACTTTTTTGGTTGCGAAAGCCCCATACACAAGTGTATAATAAAAAGGCGCGGCAGACGCGCTTCCAATAAAAAACAGCGAGGATGAAAAAATGGGCGGATTCTTTGGCGTTGCATCAAAACAGGATTGTGTATTTGATCTCTTTTTTGGTATCGATTACCACTCCCATCTGGGAACCAGACGGGGTGGCATGACAGTTTACGGAGAGGACGGCTTTAACCGTTCCATTCATAATATCGAAAATTCCCCTTTCAGGACTAAATTTGATAAGGACTTCCATGAAATGAAGGGCACTATGGGCATCGGCTGTATTTCCGATTACGAGCCCCAGCCCCTTTTGATCCGTTCCCATCATGGAACTTATACCCTGACGACCGTAGGAAAGATCAACAATACGGATGAGTTGATTGATGGATTGTTTCAGACCGGACATGCCCACTTTTTGGAAATGAGCGGCGGAGAGATCAATGCTACGGAGCTGGTGGCTGCCCTGATCAATCAAAAGGACAATCTGATCGAGGGTATCAGCTATGCCTTGGATGTGGTTGACGGTTCCCTGTCTCTGCTTTTGATGAATCAGGCCGGTATTTATGCTGCCAGGGACAAATATGGCAGGACCCCCATTGTGGTAGGAAAAAAACAGGATGCTTTCTGCGTTTCTTTTGAAAACTTTGCATACAAAAATTTAGGATACGCTGATTATAAAGAATTGGGACCGGGAGAAGTCGTAGTGGTCACTGACAAAAACTGTGTGACTTTGGTAAATCCCGGAACGGAAATGAAGATCTGTACCTTCCTTTGGGTATATTACGGATATCCTTCCAGCAGCTATGAAGGTGTCAGTGTAGAGAAAATGCGTTATAACTGCGGTGCTAAGATGGCACAAAGAGATCATGTAAAACCGGATATCGTTGCAGGCGTGCCGGATTCCGGTACAGCCCATGCAGTAGGATATGCCAATGAGTCGGGTATCCCTTTCTCCAGACCTTTCATCAAATATACCCCTACCTGGCCTCGTTCTTTTATGCCCACCATCCAGAGCAAAAGGAACCTGATCGCTAAAATGAAGCTTTTGGCGGTAGATGAGTTGATTAAGGATAAGAGCCTTTTGTTGATCGACGATTCCATCGTGCGGGGTACCCAGCTTAGGGAAACCACAGAGTTTCTTTATCAAAGCGGTGCCAAAGAAGTACATATCCGTCCTGCATGCCCGCCCCTTTTATTTGGCTGTAAGTATCTGAATTTCTCTCGGTCCTCTTCGGAGATGGACTTAATTGCCAGACGGGTCATTGAGCGGTTGGAAAACGGAACGGTAACGGATGAGATCCTGCAGGAGTATGCAGATCCCGAATCCGAGAAATATGAAAATATGTTAGAAGAGATTCGCAAGGAACTGAATTTTACTACCCTGCGTTATAACCGACTGGATGACATGCTGGATGCAACAGGTTTGGATAAGTGCAAGCTTTGCACCTATTGTTGGGATGGAAAAGAATAAAAGAAAAAATGATTATTAAATTGATTCAGCCTCGTATGCAGATGAGGCCTATGGATACCAAATTAAAAACAAGAATGGCCCCTTCATTGGGGCTATTGACCGTTGCGGGGCTTTTTGAAAAGAAGCATAGGGTCATTTTGTCCAACGAAAATGTAGAGCCTATCGACTTTGAGGAGCCGGTAGATATTGTAGGGATCAGTGTAACGGTAGATGTGATGCCCCGTGCCGTGGCTATTGCAAGACGCTTTCGAAAAAAGGGAATTCCCGTTGTGGCAGGAGGCATCCATATTACAGCCTGTTCTCAGGCAGAGGAATTTGATGCCCTCAGCATAGGGCTTGCAGAACATACCTGGCCGGATATCATAGCCGATCTGCAGGCGGGAAGACTGAAAAAAGTTTATCGCTGTAAAGAAAAGGTCTCAGGTAGTGAGATCGCTTCACCTGCCTATCACCTTATCGATAAAAGAAAATATCTATATTGTAATGTGATCAGTACAAGTCGCGGCTGCCCATTCAGGTGTGATTTCTGTTATAATAGTAGTAGCGCCTATCAGAACATCTATGTAAACAGACCCATTAAAGATGTACTCTCGGATATCAAGACTATCAATAAAAAGCATGTGATGTTTATTGATGATAATTTTATCGGGAATCCCGGATGGACCAGGAAATTTGTCCGCGCCATCAAACCCCTTAAGCTGAAATGGAATGCTGCGGTTTCTGCCAATATCGTGGATATGCCCGATCTCTTGGATGAAATGGCGGAATCCGGCTGCCAAAGCCTGTTTATCGGTTTTGAAAGCCTCAATGCCAAAGCGCTTGCAGGCGTACATAAAGGACAGAATAAAAGCGATCAATACGAGCGGCTGGTCAAGGCACTTCACGACAGAGGCATTATGATCAACGCAAGCTTTGTGTTTGGTTTGGACGAGGATGATGTCACTACCTTCCGGTCTACCATAGACTGGATCGTATCTCATAGGATCGAAACAGTAACCTCTCATATCTTAACCCCCTACCCGGGGACAGCGCTTTATCAACGATTTTTGGAAAGCGGCAGGATCAAAGACTTTAATCTATCTCATTATAATACCGCACATGTAGTATTTGAGCCATTGGGTATGACAAAACAAGAACTGTATCAAGGATATCTGCAGGTATATCGGGAAGTCTATTCTTTTCGGAATATTCTGCGCCGATGCCCCAAAAGCAAAAAACAGTGGATGCCCTATTTTTTGTTCAACTTCTTTTACAGAAAATATGGGAAGTTCACGGAGAAGCTGTGTGAGCGGATCACCTATGAACGGATCGGACGGATCGCAGAGAAATTGTCCTACTGATAAGCTGCCATGAGAAAGGAGAAGTAGCATGAAGGTAAAGAATATTGTGATGCTCATGATATTTGTGCTGTGCATTTCACTGCTTTGGGGTTGTGCGGGAAAAGAAGGGGATGCTGCATTGATCATGTCCAATGAATACGGAAGAATCCTGGGACAAAAGACAGATAGCAGTAAATACTGGCTTTCGCTGTTTTTGACAGGGGAATATTATCCGGTGATCAAAAAAGAAATGAAAGAGCTTGTTGATCTAGCGGAGCTCATGAATTCAAATACAACAGAAAATATCAAATTACAAAGGGAAGATTTTGAGCAGATGTTTTCCAGGGACTATAGGGAAGAAGACTATATGGAAAATGAAATCTCCACCACTTACTTTATTACATACGGCGGCTACTGCTATGAACTGGTAAGTTCCCAGGAAGAATGGGAATATGGCTGGCGCAACAAAGAGATCAAGGTGTTTGTTTCCAAAATGGAAGATAATATGTTCCGGCTTAAACAGGTGCTGGAGGTGGAAGAGTTGGAAGGCTCTCATTGGATGCCGGATGGAATGGTTTTGGCAGATGCAAATTTCGATGGGATAAAAGACATCATCATAGATAATGGCGGCTTCGGTAACCAGATGCTGACTACCTATACCTGTTTTTTGGGTGATGGAGAAAAATATACCCTGTGTGAAGGATATTCTGAAATTTCCAATGCTTCTATTGATGCGGATAAGCAGCGTATAACCGGATTTGATAGAGGTAGTGCTGTATCCCACTCCTTCTATGTTTATGTATTTCAGGATGGGGATTTTCGATTGGAAAGGAGATTGACCATAGAAACAGAATATTCTACCGACAGAGAGGTATATATCGGAACAGTATATGAAACGGTTAATCCTGTTAGACGGGGAGAAAAGATCAGTGAAGAAAAATTATACTGGGATGAAGATCAAGACTTGATCCGGGAAAAATTTTTATCACATGATGCCTCCTTTTTTGGTATCCAGGGGCTTTCGGCAGGCATAGCAGAAAAAGAGCGGGAGGCGGAAAGAGATTTATCCGCTTATCTGGTTGAAGGATTGACAAAAGAAAAACTTCTTGCATGTACAAGAGAACCGGATGCCAATGCCTATTTTACGGATGAATTGGTGTTTTTGGGGGAATATCCCGTACCCGGTACGGTAGAAGGCGTGCAGTATGAAAACCTGCTGCTTTACGGCTATCGGGATCAGGAAGGAGAAAATGTTCTGGTTTTTCTTTTGGGAGACAAGATCTATCAGGCGCCTTGGAATTGGGAAAATATCTATAGGAAGCCGCCTGAATTTTCCTATATCAATGCAGATGAGGACGAAGATATAGAAATTCTGATAGAAACTGTTTCTGAAGGAGGAATCGGCTGGCGTGAGAGGGTTCTTGGTCTGATCGATCTTAAAGATGTCATTACAACCAGCAATACTGTTATAGATGACTTTTGGGTATCATCTCATGTATGGGGAGGCTTGGTATCTGTTGAGGGGAATATAGCTAAGATCACCTATGATGGTGAGGAATATCAAATAAAACTTCCTACCTGGGCCAATGCCAAATTCTATGTGAGATATAATTACTATAACCGGATAAATAAGGAAGACGGAACGGTGGACATACGCGTTCCGCTGGAATTTAAAATCAATATGGAATATAGACATTATGAAATCACCCTACATTGTGCCATTGCGGTAGAAGGCGATGATACGGTATTAAAATTGATATCCATTACTCAGGAAGAATAGGAGAATCGCATGAAAAAATAAGCAGAATGACCATGATATTTGTGCTGTGCATTTCACTGCTTTGGGATGTGCTTTGTTACGGTTTGGGCACAGCTTTGATCTATAGCCTCATTTGCCTGCATCAAGCGGTGGAAAAGAGAGCAAAAGTATGATAAAATCATTCATAGCGATTTGGTCATAAAGATAATACATATAGAAGGAGAGTAACATGAGTACGGAAAGAAGGTCTAAAAAGACGGTGCTTCTGCTGTTTGGAGGATGTTCCTCAGAATACGGCGTATCTTTGCATTCGGCTTCCGGCGTATATCGCGCCATGGATAAAAATACCTATGATGTCATGACAGTAGGCATCACAAAAGAAGGAGAATGGTATCTGTTTGAAGGCAGCGTGGATGATATGGAAAATGATACCTGGTACAGCGATTCCTTAAGCCGTGCATGTATTCTGCCGGATCGGTCTGTACACGGCATTGCCGTATTTGATCAAGACGGAGTAAGATTTCAGTATATAGATGTGGTATTCCCCGTGCTTCATGGCAAAAACGGAGAGGACGGAACATTACAGGGACTTTGCGAATTGGCAGGTATTCCCTGCGTAGGCCCGGATATGATGGGCTCCGCTATCTGCATGGACAAGGGTCTGGCTCATAAGCTGATAGAGGATGTAGGGATCAGAGTGCCCCAGGCTGTGGTGCTTTCTAAGGGAGAAAGCAAGGACAGTATGGCAGCCAAACTGTCCGGTATCAAGTATCCTGTTTTTGTAAAGCCTGTAAGGGCCGGTTCTTCCTATGGTATTACCAAGGTCAGCAGCGATATCAATATGCAGGATGCCATCGATCAAGCATTTGCATATGATAAAGAAGTGATCATAGAAGAAAATATAGAGGGCTTTGAAGTGGGCTGTGCCATTATGGGCAACAAAGAGCTGATCGTAGGAAGAGTGGATGAGATCGAGTTATCCGGCGGCTTCTTTGACTATATGGAAAAGTACACCTTAAAAAGCTCCAAGATCCATATGCCTGCCCGCATTTCCGAAGAGACGGAGGAGCGGATCAAGGCAACGGGTAAGAAAATATATCGTACCCTCCATTTAAAGGACTATGCAAGGGTGGACATGTTTTTAACCCCGGATGAGGAGATTGTGTTTAATGAAGTCAACACCATCCCCGGATTCACTTCCCACAGCCGTTTTCCTTCCATGCTTAAGGGAAAAGGTTATAGTTTTGAACAGGTAGTAGATCGTTTGATAAGGCTGGCGATACATGATGAGCAATAATAAAACCCAGACGGTTCGCAATGCAAATCTGGATAAATTAAAGCTTCTTGCGGCATTTCTGGTGGTGGCGATCCATATATCTCCGCTGCAGAGTATCAATGTAACAGCGGACTTTATCTTGACCCGTATCATAGCAAGGACGGCAGTGCCCTTCTTTTTGGCGGTTACGGGTTATTTTGTGTTGGGAAAATCCCAAAATAAAGAAAAAAGTATTCTCCGTTTTCTAAAGAAGACGGGACTTTTATACTTATGTTCCATTCTGTTATATCTCCCCATCAATGCCTATTCGGGAGCTTTAAAAGAATGGGGCTTATTTGATGCCCTTCGTGAGATTTTTATAGAGGGTACTTTTTATCATCTTTGGTATCTGCCGGCTGTTATGTTTGGCATCCTGGTCTGCTTTTGTCTCATCAAGGTTACAGGCAAAAAGGCAGCGTGCATCATTTCCATCGTCTTATACATCATAGGACTGTCGGGAGACAGCTATTATGGCATGCCTTTGGTACAGAGTATGAAAAACATCTATGAAATGATGTTTAAGGTGTCTCCCTACACAAGGAACGGTCTCTTTTATGCACCGGTATTTTTGATGATAGGCGTTCTCCTGGCAGAAGAAAATCTGAAAAAGAAAGAACAGAAAAAGAAGAGGACTATCTGCATGGCAGGCTCTGTTATCTTCTTTATCCTCATGCTGATAGAGGGGCTTTTGCTCCGCCACTTCGGATGGCAGAAGCATGACAGCATGTATCTTTTCCTGGTGCCTCTTATGTATTGTCTGTTCTATCTGGCACTTTCTCCTGTGAAAGAGAAAGCTGCAAAGATAGAAAACAAGACAGCCACCAGGGCAAAGGATGCAGCCATGCTTATCTATATCTTCCATCCTTTGGTGCTGATCTTGCTGAGAGGCGCAACAAAGCCATTCTGGGGTCTGTATATGATCTGTGTACAAAATACTTTGGTATGTTATATGCTGGTATCCATAGGAAGCACTGTTTTGGCATATATGCTGCTGTTTATCAAGGATGTTGCCCTTTCCCTATGGGATAAAAAACAGCAAAAAGGCGGTTATCCTACGAAGCTTTCCACAGCTTCCCTGAATAGGGACAGAGCCTTTGTGGAGATCGATCTGCCCAGCCTGAAATGGAATGTGGAAAAGATCAAGGAGATTCTGCCGGCAGGATGCGAGTTTTTGGCTATCGTAAAGGACAATGCTTACGGTCACGGGGATGTAACAGTGGCCAGATATTTAAATTCTATAGGCGTTGATGCCTTTGGTGTTGCAACCCTTTCGGAAGGGATCAAGCTGCGGGAAGAAGGCGTGACAGGGGATATCCTGATCTTAGGCTATACCCATCCGGAAAATGCCCCTTTCCTCGGCAGATATGACTTGATTCAGACCGTGGTAGATGAAGCCTATGCTAAGAGGCTGAATGGTCAGGGGGTTCCCGTCAAAGTCCATATCAAGGTGGACACAGGAATGCATCGTGTAGGCGAGGATGCAGAAAACATAGATAAGATCCTGGAGATCTTTACATACCCTTATTTACAGGTGGAGGGCATCTTTTCCCATCTGTGTGCGGCTGACAGCGAAGAAGAATGGGCTGTTTCCCATACAAAGGAACAGATCCGCCGCTTTGAAAAAGTATTGGCTGCGGTAAAAGAAGCAGGCCATACCGGCTTAAAAGTTCATCTGCAGAGTAGCTATGGAACATTAAATTATCCCATGGAGGGCTTAAGCTATGCCCGCATGGGAATCATGATGTACGGATGTCTGTCTCATCCCTTGGATTATGCCAGAGCGCCTTTGGACTTAAAGAATGTATTGACCTTAAAGGCAAGGGTCTCCGTCGTAAGACATGTGAAAGAGGGAGAGTGCATCGGATACGGCTGTACCTATCAGGCAGATCATGATATTACTGCCGCTACCGTTACCATCGGATACGGAGACGGTTATCCCAGAAGCCTGTCCGGTAAAGGTCAGGTCATCATTAAAGGAAAGAGAGCGCCGATCGTGGGCAGGATCAGCATGGATCAGCTTACAGTGGATGTATCGGATATAGAGGGCGTGATGCCGGGGGATGAAGTGGTACTCATCGGAAAAAACAAAGATGAATTCCTTTCGGCAGCAGAGGTATCGGCAATGGCGGAGACCATTTCCAATGAACTGCTGTGCCGCCTGGGCAGCCGCTTAGGGCATGTTGATCTTTATTGATCATAAAACAGTTGATTTTTCCTGCTTTTTTGTTCATAATGAAGAAAGGAGGATGATGAGATATGAAAAGTGCAAAAAATGAATTGTTACAATTTTTAGCCGGTTTAGTAATGCTGATTGCGGGATTGTTCATCTTTTCCCAAAAGGTAGTAGTACATTCGTCCTTTTTAAGTGGATTTTCCATGGGCGGCATACGGATGACCTCAGGTCTGATCATTGTTCCCCTGATCATAGGCATCGTCTGGATGTTTGCAACAGGTGCATCCTTTGCATCTAAGGTTATGACAGGCGTTGGTGTATTCCTGATCTTAGTGGCGATCATTGCATCTACCAGTATGCATCTAACGACTATGACCTTATATGACTGGATATTGATTCTGGTGCTGATCTTTGGCGGCGCAGGACTGCTTGCCAAGGTTCTCTTAGTAGGAGATTATAAAGAAGATGAGCATGACAGAGGCGGTTATCGGGCCAGAAAGACCAACAGAAGGCAGTCCGGAAGTTCCTACACCGGCAGTACCACCGGCGCGGGCAGCAGTGTGGATGTGGAAGCAGAACTCAATAAAATGAAAAAAGGAAAATAAGAATCGCGGATAGTTACCGATAAATAAAAACGGGGTCAGGCCGATCATGGCTTGTCCCCGTATTTTTTTGCAGTTTCTAAAAACAGGTTACAGATCTTGTGGTCTGCATGAGGTCCCATTTCCCGTATGACCTCAATGGGAACCAGTCCTCCTGCCATAGCAGCATGGCCGCCGCCGCTGCCAATATCGCTTAAAGCCTGATATACGATCCTTCCCGCATCCAGCTTGTCATCTTCGCTGCGGACTGAAAACTTCCATTCCAACTCTCGTTTGGAGTACACGACCACAAACTGTACCCCTTCCAAAGACAGGATGAAATCCGATGTCATAGCAATCAGAGCATCGGGGCAGGAGAAAGGAATATAAGCGATTCCAATGGAATCAAAGACCCGTATGGTCTGAAACACAGCACTGAAAGCGGAAAGATCGGAAAATTCCAAAGTATTGCTGTACAGCTCTCGCAATATGGAGTCATCTGCATAAGGATATAGGAATGTATACATCCGGATATCCAACTCTGTTACGCTTCGGGTAAAATGATTGGTATCCATTTTAAGACCGTACAAAAGCGCTGTTGCTACAGAGGTATCCGGTTCAATATTATACTTTTGAAAATATTCACTGACGATGGTACAGCAGGAGCCGGTCATGCGAATATCTTTGTACTGATAGGATATGGGAACGAAGGTGGGGTGGTGGTCGATCACAGCCACCTCATCACCGATAAAGTCGGTAATATTTCCTGCCTGCTTCTGACTGTCCACCAATATGATGGGACTTTCTTCAACCATGTCCGTAAGCTGCTCACTGGAACGGATATCAATATGGAAGATATCCAAAATTTTTCTGGTGCTCAGTTTATCTATCTTGCCGTCATAGCAAAGAATGGAGGAAATGCCGAAATGCTCTAAAAATTTAGAGAGTCCGTAGGCACTTCCCAAGGCATCCGGATCCGGAAAATTGTGGGTCTGGATATAAACCTGCTTTCCTTTGATACTTTCGATAAACTCCATAAACTCCATAAAAACTACCTCTTTGATCTGTTCCTTATTGAGGAACGGATTTATCTCATGATATGACTTATTTTATCATATATAAAAAATTGTCGCAAGAAAGCATGTTATGCGGCTTGACGAAAAAGAAGGGTACTGACATAATAAGGTTGATAAGAATAGGACATACAGGTAAAAATTAAGAAAGGCAGAATGAAGATGAGTAAAAAATTCTGGATCATATGGGCAATCACCAATATCATTATGGGAATATGCAGCTATATCATAATGGGCTTCGGTTATATGATCGCATGGGCGGCAGCAGGAGCAAATCCCAGAGGGATATATATTATCCTGGCATTGTTTGGACTGGTGCTGTTTATCATCATGTTTATTGCCAACAAAATGTTGTATCGGGGATTTTCTGAAAGAAGTGAAGAGCCCATTTCACCTAAGGTTATGACAGGAGGCAATCTTTTGGCATGGGCTGTTGCAATCATCTGCTACTTGATCATGGCTTCCTTAACGATATCATGATCATATCATGAGGAAGCGATTCTTACTGCCATCCGCCATCCAGTGTAATGATCTGTCCTGTCAGATAAGCCGGACTGTCCAGAATTTGAATGACTAAGTCGGCTGCCTCTTTTGCGGTTCCCATTCGGTCGGCGGGAATTTCTTCTTTTAATTTCTCCATTTCCTCTGCGCTAAAGCATTGATTCATGTCGGTATCGATCAGACCGCATGCAATGGCATTGACTTGTATATTACTTGGAGCCAGTTCCTTTGCCAAAGCTTTTGTATAAGCATTTAAACCGCCCTTGGAAGCGGAATAAGCAGCTTCCATGGAAGCCCCGGTATTTCCCCAAACGGAAGAAATATTAATGATTTTACCGGCTTTTTCTCTTATCATAGAGGGAATGGCGCATTTGCTGGTATAAAATGCGGAGGAAAGATTGGTCCGCATGATCTTATCCCAATCCTCAGGAGTCATTTCGGAGATCAAGCCGATATAAGAAATGCCGGCATTATTAATAAGCACATCCACATGTCCCATCTGTTCAAAACAGTCTTTTACAAATTCATAGGATCCCACATCGCCTATAAAGCAGGCGATCTGTACGGAGAACTTTTCTTCCAGTTCGTTTTTTAAATAGAATAGCTGTTCCCTGGAATTTTGGCAGATCAGATATAGATCATAGCCGTGGGCGGCAAGCTCTGTGGCGATGGCCCTTCCAATGCCCCTGGATGCTCCTGTTACCAGTGCAGTGCGTCTCATAAAGATTCTCCTTTTCAAACCAGTTTCTTCTATAATAATGTAGTATAGCATAAAAGAAGATTTTTAAGCAATAAATTGGTCATTTTGAATAGTTTACAGAGCTTTTGACAAAAATGTTTACATAAAATTGCAGAAAATACGCGAAACAGTTGACAAAGCTGAAAGATGATGTTATATTATGTGGCAGATGTAATAAATTTGTAACAAATTTTAACAATATTAATAATTTTTATTTCATGAATGAGATGGAGGATTTATGTTTCGCAAATATGTAAAGGTATTGGCAGTGATTTGTGCAGCAGCCGTTGTAATGGTGACAACACCTGTAACAGCTTTGGCAGGTTCCTCAAAAGATTTACCTGCAGCAGGTGCAAGCCTTACTTTTCAGGAAGGTACATCTATTGAACAGACTCGTGCCAGCGTAGAGGTAAGGCGCAGTCAGGCAGCAGCTTCGTCTGCTTATACCAATGCAAATACACAGACAGCAGAAAAAACTAAGAATACTGGGAATGCTGCAACAAGCAATGTTGCAGTAGCCCTGGCAGCAGGAGATGCAGTTACTTATGCGGCGGCATCTACAACAGTTACTACTGAACCGGCGGCACCTGTTGAAACAGAAGAAGCAATTGAGGATACAGTAACAATCCTTCCTGTAGAGGAAGAAGCAACTGTTTCCGAAAATGATGTAGAAGACTTTTCCAATCTGGTTATAGCGCAGGTTAATGATTATGTGAATGTAAGGAGTATCCCCAGTGAAGAGGGTGAGATCCTTGGAAAGTTATATGATGATTCGGTAGGCGAATTTATTTCCGAGCAGGACGGTTGGTATGAGATCAAGTCCGGCAGCGTACAGGGATTTGTAAAAGCAGAATATGTTGTAACAGGCGATGAGGCAGTTGAAGTTGCAAAACAAGTTGGAAAGCGGATCGCTACCGTAACAACCACGACATTGTTTGTAAGACAGGAAGCAACTACTGAATCACCGGTTATCGGAATGGTTCCCATTGAGGATGAATTGACAGTAACGGAAGAAGGCGTGACAGAAGGATGGGTTAAGGTATCCATCGAGGAAGGTGAGGGGTATGTTTCCACCGACTATGTAACACTTTCTACCGAATTTGTAAAAGCAGAGTCGAAAGCAGAAGAGGAAGCAAGACTGGCAGCAGAAGAAGCAGCAAGAAAGAAAGCCAATGCGGCAGCAAGAAGCTCTTCCGGCGGATCTCAGTCAAGCGGCGGCGGTGCTGCAGTTTCCGGGGGATCAGGTCTGGGAAGCTCTGTAGCAAGCTACGCATTACAGTTTGTAGGTAACCCTTATGTATATGGCGGTTCCAGTTTGACAAACGGAACAGACTGCTCCGGTTTTGTCATGAGCGTCTATGCACACTTCGGTGTAGGCCTGCCTCACTCCTCAGGAGCACAGAGAGGCTGTGGTTATGATGTAGGCGGACTTGGCAATGCACAGCCCGGTGATATCGTATGTTACTCCGGTCATGTAGGTATCTACATCGGTAATGGACAGATCGTACATGCTTCTACAGCGGCAACAGGTATCAAGGTATCAAATGCAAATTACAGACAGGTACTTTCTGTAAGACGTATCTTCTAAAAGAAGAAAAACAGTTTATATAAGGCTTCGGTCGAAAGACCGGAGTCTTTTTATATATTTAAATGAAAAGATTCATGACAGCCATCCTGATATTTAGAAAGCGGCGTAGGTAAGAGTCATTGCTTTGGACAAAATGCACAAAAAAACTGATTGACTTGACGAGATTCCCCTGTTAACCACTCTAGTCAAGGAAAAGTTATCCACAATTAGAAAGCCCGATTTTAAAGGGGATTTGACTTATACACGAAGTTATACACATTATCCACAGAAAATTAGGAAAAAATAAGGTGGAATTATGGAAACCTGAAAGAACAAATGTTTTGTACACATACTATGAAAATGCACAATTTTTAAAAAAATATTGAATATGCCCTTGACTTTTTTAAAGTGAAAAAACAATTGACAATTCCTAAAATTGTTGCAAAATTTAGGAAAATCATGGTATAATTACCATACATTTTAAACAGAAAGGGATGGGCAGCATGAAATACATTATCTTAGGCAAAAACATCGAGGTTACAGAAGGATTAAGAGCAGCAGTAGAGGACAAGATCGGTAAGCTGGAAAAGTATTTTAACCCGGAAACAGAAGTACATGTTACCTTAAGCGTAGAAAAGGAGAGACAAAAAATCGAAGTGACCATTCCTGTGAAAGGAAGCATTATCCGTTCCGAGCAGGTAAGCAATGATATGTATGTATCCATCGACCTGGTTGAAGAGATCATTGAAAGACAGTTAAAGAAATATAAGAAAAAATTAACGGATCAAAAACAGGCAGCAAGCGTTTTCAAACGGGATTACATTGAGAAAGACTTCATGGATGAGGAAGAGATCAAGATCATCCGTAGCAAGAAGTTTGATATCAAGCCTATGTATCCCGAAGATGCCTGCATCCAGATGGAGCTGTTGGGACATAGTTTCTTCGTATTCTGCAATGCAGAAACAGATCAGGTTAATGTGGTTTACAAGAGAAAAGGCAATACCTATGGCTTGATCGAGCCGGAGTTATAAAAGGACAGGCCTTTGAGGCAGATGTAGATGTATGGCATTTTAAATGCGTAAATCGGATAAGCCTTTCGGGAAAATCGAATCAGTTCATATCAGAAGTTAATACAGCAGCCCATTTCAATAAACTCGCTTTGCTCAGACAGTATTGAAATGGGCTGTAAACTTCTTCTATATCCTGATTGATTTTCTGACGAAAGGCTTATAAAGCTTTACGCACTTTAAAATGCCATACCTATATCGTGCTCAAAGGGGAAAGATTGGTTAAAATCTGTATCTCGCACAGAAAATTGTATTTCGTGCAAAATTTGTTGACAAAATAGAGGTTATTTTGTGAAATGGGATAAAGGGAGGAGTGATCGGATTGAAGAAATTACCGCCTAAGGGACTATTACGGATGGGTTTAGGTCCTCTGGGTGCCTGTATCCTTGCAGCTTTTGTGTTAGCACTGGGGGCATTTGAGGAAGGAAATATATCTGGTGGCATAAGTTGGCTCAGTCTTTCGATTCTTCTTTGGGGGCTGGTATATCTGCTTATACTTAGATATCGTGCTAATTGTATTTGGTATGGTAATGGAAAGATCATTATCAAGCGTGAACTACAAAATATTGTAAATGGCAGGCCGGTCGGGAAATGGGAAGTGAAAGAAGATGAATTCCTGCTTGAAGAGATAGAAATATATGGTCTGTCGGAGCAGGTTTTGCATCATCATGTGGAACATCATCGTAGCAATAATGTAGCAGTTCATATTGTTGCATTATCGAGGGAGTGCTTTTTTCAATTAAAGGACGGAAGAAGGATTTCCTATGAAAGTTTATATTATACCCGTAAAGAAGAACTGAAACTTATACGCTATGTACATGATGAGGCCGGAATCGAATTTCAAGGGTCAATGATAAGATAAGAAAGATGAATTCCGGGTTATTTTTTAAATAAAAATCACATAGTCTTATATGGCAGAGAGTAGGAATCCGCAAACGGGGTGATCGTAATTTTCAGGAAAACACAAAAATTCCTGGCAGGTCTGGCATGTTGTGCCTTAGTCCTATCAAGTTTGATTGTCTGTCATATGATGGCGGGGATCGAAGAGCAGAAACAGGAATTTTGGGAGACCATGACCTACAGAAACATAATGATAGGCATACAGGAGGAAAGTGGGTCAGAAGAGGAGGAAGAAAAAAAGGATTTTATCCGTTGGATGGAGTTTACGCCGACAGAAGAGGCGTTACAGACAGCCTATGAGTGGGATGTAAAAACCTGGGAGGAGCCTATCCATATAGACTGGATCAGCCTTTTGGCCTATGGAGCGGCAAAGGGAGGCGGAAAGTTCGATAAGAAGGTCATATCCCAGATGAATGCTTTTGCCCAGGCAGTAGTCCAGGGAGAGAAGACTATGGAGGATGCCGAGGAATTAAAAACCTTTTCCTATTACCGGGAGATATACAGTGCGGTATTAAGCGGTATGGTAGGAGCCTATCGGATTCAAGCGGCAGATTCTGACGGTAATGTCAGTTGGGAGGAAAGATATGGTCTAAAGGCATTTTCCCCCATAGCCAAGGGTTTTTATTATGAGGATTATGATGATTTTGGGGCCGGAAGGACCTATGGCTACAAGCGCAGGCATTTGGGACACGATATGATGGGACAGATCGGTACGCCTATCATAGCGGTGGAATCGGGCTATGTGGAAGCCCTGGGCTGGAACCAATACGGCGGCTGGCGTATCGGCATCCGCAGCATGGATAAAAAGCGATATTATTACTATGCCCATTTAAGACAGGATAGTCCCTATGCGGCAGGCTTGGAGGAAGGGGATTTTGTAACAGCGGGTGATGTGATCGGCTACATGGGCCATACGGGATACAGCACCACCGAAAATGTGAACAATATCGAAACGATCCATCTTCATTTCGGCATGGAGATCATGTTTGATGAGAGTCAGAAGGATTCGGATCATGAGATCTGGATCGACTGCTATGCATTGACAAAATTTTTGTACCGCAACCGGTCTGCCGTGACAAAAGATGAGGAAAGCAAGCAGTGGAGAAGAACCTACGAGATGGAAGACAGCCTTTTTAACCTGTTGGAATGACCCTTGTTTTTTGCCTAATGTTTCCTCTTAAAATCATTGCAAAAAGGTTGTCCCTATGTTAAAATTAAAATAGTCGGCAATGATAAAAAAATAACAATCATTGCAAAGCGTGACAATCGCAAGATATCAATGAAGGTGGAGGAAAAAAAGATGGCAAAAAAAGTCGTATTAGCAGGCGCATGCCGTACCGCAATCGGTACAATGGGCGGTTCCTTAAGCACAACGCCGGCACCTGAGCTGGGCGCAATCGTAATCAAGGAAGCCTTAAAAAGAGCAGGAGTTGCTCCCGAGGCGGTAGATCATGTGTACATGGGCTGTGTAATCCAGGCAGGTCAGGGTCAGAATGTGGCTCGTCAGGCCAGCATTAAGGCGGGCTTACCCGTTGAGACTCCCGCAGTGACGATCAATGTTGTCTGCGGTTCCGGTTTGAATTGTGTTAACATGGCTGCTCAGATGATTCAGGCAGGAGATGCTGACATCGTAGTGGCAGGCGGTATGGAAAATATGTCCATGGCTCCTTATGCGATGATGCAGGGCCGTTTCGGTTACAGAATGAACAACGGCACCCTGGTGGATACCATGGTAAACGATGCATTATGGGATGCATTCAACAACTACCATATGATCAAAACAGCAGACAATATCTGTGAAGAATGGGGATTGACCAGAGAAGAGCTGGATGCATTTGCAGTAGCAAGCCAGAATAAGGCAGTTGCAGCTCAGGAGGCAGGCGCATTTGACAAGGAGATCGTTCCTGTAGAGATCAAAAAGAAAAAAGAGACCATCATTTTCAATAAAGACGAAGGCCCCAGACCCGGTACAACTATGGAAGGTCTGGCAAAACTTCGTACCATCAATCCTGACGGATTTGTTACCGCAGGTAACGCTTCCGGTATCAATGACGGTGCAGCAGCGATCGTTGTTATGAGCGAAGAGAAAGCAAAAGAGCTGGGTGTAAAACCCATGGCTACCTTTGTAGCAGGCGCTCTGGCAGGCTGCAGACCCGAGGTAATGGGTATCGGTCCGGTTCCCGCATCCAAGAAAGCAATGGAGAAAGCCGGATTAAAGATCGAAGACTTCGATATCATCGAGGCAAACGAGGCATTTGCAGCACAGTCTGTTGCAGTAGGAAAAGATCTGGGCATCGATGTGGAGAAGCAGTTAAACCCCAACGGCGGTGCCATTGCACTTGGC
Source organism: Lachnospiraceae bacterium (assembly GCA_022510725.1). Classification (GTDB taxonomy): domain Bacteria; phylum Bacillota; class Clostridia; order Lachnospirales; family Lachnospiraceae; genus UBA2882. The sequence goes on along the minus strand of JAFLSW010000004.1, from coordinate 26,063 downwards.
CATCCTGTTGGCGCTTCCGGATGCCGTATCTTAGTAACCCTGCTTCATGAGATGGAAGCAAAAGGCGCTAAGAAAGGCCTTGCTACCCTGTGTATCGGCGGCGGTATGGGCTGCGCAACCATCGTAGAAAGAGAATAAACATACACAAACTAAAATGCACCATGGCTTGTCTCCCAGGCGGGAGATAAGTCAAGGTGTTTTTGCGCATTATATGATAATAGGAGGGATACATACATATGGAATTCGTAGTTTACGAAGCAAAAGGTGCTGTTGGAACCATTACCATCAGCAGAGAAAAAGCATTAAACGCATTAAATTCCCAGGTGCTGGAAGAGCTGGATCAGACTTTGGATGCAGTTGATCTTTCCACCATCAGATGCCTGATCTTAACAGGTGCAGGAGAGAAGTCCTTCGTGGCAGGTGCGGATATCGGAGAGATGAGCACCCTTACCAAAGCAGAAGGCGAAGCATTCGGTAAGAAAGGAAACGATGTATTCCGCAAGTTGGAAACATTCCCTATCCCCGTTATTGCAGCAGTAAACGGCTTTGCTTTAGGCGGCGGCTGTGAGATCTCCATGAGCTGCGACATCAGGATCTGTTCCGACAACGCAGTATTCGGACAGCCTGAGGTTGGCCTTGGTATCACACCCGGCTTTGGCGGTACCCAGAGACTGGCAAGACTGGTAGGACCCGGCATGGCAAAACAGATGATCTACTCTGCAAGAAACATCAAAGCAGATGAAGCATTGCGGATTGGTCTTGTTAATGCGGTATATCCTCAGGAAGAGTTAATGGCAGCAGCAGAGAAGCTGGCAGGCTCCATTGCAAAGAATGCGCCTATCGCTGTTCGCAACTGCAAGAAAGCCATCAACGACGGTTTAGAGGTAGATATGGATCAGGCCATCGTTATCGAAGAGAAGCTGTTTGGCGACTGCTTTGAAACAGAAGACCAGAAATACGGCATGGCATTTTTCTTAGACAAGAACAAAGAAAAAGTAAAAGAGCCGTTCAAGAACTGCTAATCCCATTTAGGATCAAATCGGAGGGTTTTCCATGAAAGCCCTTCGGGAAAATATAAATGAATGATAAAGGAGGATCTACAATGAAGGTAGGTATTATTGGTGCCGGCACAATGGGCTCCGGTATCGCACAGGCTTTTGCTCAGACAGAAGGTTATGAGGTATTTCTTTGCGATATCAACGAGGAATTTGCGGCAAACGGAAAGAACAAGATTGCAAAAGGCTTTGAGAAGCGTGTTGCAAAAGGAAAAATGTCCCAGGAAGATGCGGACAAGATTCTTGGAAAGATCACAACAGGCGTAAAAGATATCTGTACCGACTGTGACCTGATCGTGGAAGCAGCTCTGGAAGTAATGGATATCAAAAAGCAGACATTCAAAGAGTTACAGGATATCTGCAAACCCGATTGTATTTTTGCAACCAACACCTCCTCTCTTTCCATTACAGAGATCGGTGCAGGACTTGACAGATGTGTCATCGGTATGCACTTCTTCAATCCCGCTCCTGTTATGAAGCTGATCGAGGTTATCCGTGGCGAGAACACCACTGATGAAGTATACAACAAAGTAAAAGCTATCTCCGAAGAGATCGGCAAGACTCCCGTTGAAGTAAACGAGGCAGCAGGTTTCGTTGTAAACAGAATCCTGATCCCTATGATCAACGAAGGTATCTGCGTATTAGAAGCAGGCGTTGCTTCCGCAAGCGATATCGATACCGCTATGAAGCTGGGTGCAAACCATCCTATGGGACCCCTTGAGCTGGGTGACTACATTGGTCTGGATATTGTCCTTGCTATCATGGAAGTTATCTATGCTGAGACAGGCGATTCCAAATATCGTCCCGCTCCTCTCTTAAGAAAGATGGTTCGTGCAAGGAAGCTGGGAAGAAAGACAGGCATCGGCTTCTACGATTACAGCAATTAATGATTCAATAATAAAATGGAGGAAAGAACAATCATGGATTTTACTTTAAGCAAAGAACATGAAATGGCGAGACAGCTTTTTAAAGATTTCGCCGAAAACGAAGTAAAACCTCTTGCACAGGAGGTAGATGAAACAGAAACCTTCCCGAGAGCCACAGTAGAAAAAATGGCTAAATACGGTTTTCTCGGAATCCCTGTACCCAAGGAGTACGGCGGACAGGGCTGCGATCCTTTGGCATATGCTATGTGCGTAGAAGAGCTTTCCAAGGTCTGCGGTACAACAGGCGTTATCGTATCGGCTCATACATCCCTTTGTATTGACCCCATCATGACCTACGGAACAGAGGAGCAGAAACAGAAATATGTAGTACCCCTTGCAAAAGGTGAGAAGTTAGGCGCTTTCGGTCTGACCGAGCCCGGTGCAGGTACAGACGCTCAGGGTCAGCAGACCAAGGCTGTACTGGATGGAGACGAATGGGTATTAAATGGCTCCAAGTGCTTCATCACAAACGGTAAAGAAGCTGATATCTATATCGTTATCGCTGTGACTGGCAAGATCGAGAAACGGGGCAGAATGCAGAAAGAGATCTCCGCATTCATCGTAGAAAAAGGTACACCCGGCTTTTCCTTTGGTACAAAGGAAAACAAAATGGGTATCCGCGGTTCTTCTACATACGAGCTGATCTTTACAGACTGCCGCATTCCTAAGGATAACCTTTTAGGACAGAAGGGAAAAGGCTTTAATATCGCAATGCATACCTTGGACGGCGGACGTATCGGTATCGCTGCTCAGGCATTGGGTCTGGCAGAGGGCGCTTTGGAAACTACCATCAACTATGTAAAAGAAAGAAAACAGTTTGGCAGATCCATCGCACAGTTCCAGAACACCCAGTTCCAGCTTGCTGACATGGCTACCAAAGTAGAGGCGGCACAGATGCTGGTTTACAAGGCTGCAATGGCTAAGGCAACCCAGAAATCCTACTCAGTAGAAGCTGCTATGGCAAAATTATATGCTGCAGAAGTAGCAATGGAAGTAACAACCAAGTGCGTTCAGTTACATGGCGGATACGGTTACATCAGAGAATATGATGTTGAGCGTATGATGCGTGATGCAAAGATCACAGAAATCTACGAAGGAACTTCCGAAGTTCAGCGTATGGTTATTTCTGGCAGTTTATTAAAATAGGAGGTACATTATCGTGAAAATCATCGTTTGTATTAAACAGGTTCCGGATACAAAGGGCGGCGTTAAGTTCAATCCGGACGGAACACTGGATAGAGGTGCAATGCTTGCTATCATGAACCCCGATGACAAAGCGGGCTTAGAGGCAGCATTAAGATTAAAAGATCAGTACGGTGCAGAAGTAACCGTTCTTACCATGGGTCTTCCCAAGGCAGCAGATGTGCTTCGTGAAGCAATCGCTATGGGTGCAGATAAGGGCATCTTAGTAACCGACAGAGTATTGGGCGGTGCAGATACCTGGGCTACATCCACTACCATTGCAGGTGCCATCAGAAATCTGGATTATGACCTGATCATCACAGGCCGTCAGGCTATCGATGGTGATACCGCACAGGTTGGTCCTCAGATCGCAGAGCATTTGGGACTTCCGGTTATCTCCTATGCACAGGATATCAAAGTAGACGGCAACAAAGTAACCGTACAGCGTCAGTATGATGACAGATATCATGTATTAGAGGCACAGATGCCCTGTCTGATCACGGCTCTTTCCGAATTAAATGAGCCCCGTTACATGACACCCGGTGGAATCTTCGATGCATGCAAGGCAGAGATCACCACATGGGGCAGAGCAGACTTAAAGGATGTAGATGATTCCAACTTAGGTCTGGCAGGTTCTCCTACCAAGATCGCAAAGGCATCCGATAAGGTGCGCAAGGGCGCAGGAGAAAAGGTTGTTCCCGATTCTCCCGAGGATGCAGTTGAATACATTGTAGGCAAATTAAAAGAGAAACATGTGATCTAATATATTATAAGGAAAAGTGGTGAATAAGATGAATTTAGAAGAATATAAAGGTGTATATGTCTTTGCACAGCAGGTAGACAATGAAATCAGCGGCATTGCTTTTGAATTACTTGGTAAGGCAAAAGAATTGGCTGCTCCTCTGAATACAGAGGTAACCGCAGTATTGATCGGTTCCGGTATCAAGGGACTGGCAGATCAGTTAGCAGAGTATGGTGCAGATAAGGTTATCGTAGTAGATGATCCTGAATTAAAGGAATACAGAACAGAGCCTTATGCACATGCACTTGCTTCCGTTATCAATCAGTATAAACCTGAGATCGTGCTGGTTGGTGCAACCGCAATCGGAAGGGATTTGGGTCCTACCGTTTCCGCAAGAGTTGCAACCGGTCTTACCGCTGACTGTACCGTACTGGAGATCGGTGATTTCCCTCTGGTAGCAGTTCCCGGAAAAGAGTCCGAGCAGAAACACAATCAGTTGTTAATGACCCGTCCTGCATTTGGCGGCAATACCATTGCAACCATCGCATGTCCTGACAACCGTCCTCAGATGGCAACGGTTCGTCCCGGCGTTATGCAGAAGATCGAGCCTATCAAAGGTGCAAAAGCAGTTGTAGAGGAGTTCAATCCCGGTTTTACACCTAACAACAGATATGTAAGCATCAAGGAAGTAGTAAAAGCTGTTTCCGATACAGTTGATATTATGGATGCTAAGATCTTAGTATCCGGCGGTCGTGGCGTAGGAAGCCCTGAGAACTTCAAGTTGTTAGAAGATTTAGCAGCAGTTCTGGGCGGAACTGTAAGCTGCTCCCGTGCAGTTGTAGACTCCGGCTGGAAACCCAAAGATCTGCAGGTTGGACAGACCGGTAAAACCGTTCGTCCCAATGTATACTTTGCAATCGGCATTTCCGGTGCGATCCAGCATGTAGCCGGTATGGAAGAGTCCGATATCATTGTAGCCATCAATAAGGACGAAGATGCACCTATCTTCGATGTAGCAGACTACGGCGTTGTAGGTGATTTAAACAAGATCGTGCCTCAGCTTACTGAGAGCATCAAAGCAGCATTAGCTGCTAAATAATGGGTAATTTGTTTTACTATAAAGGAAGGGCGTAATCCCTTCCAAAAAAGGATGTAGTGTGGAGTCCGTACATTGTTTTTGCTCCCTCTGCATCGCTGATACATATTTATATCAGAGAAAGAGAAGTCTGGACGCCGGTTCCGGGCTTCTCTTTTGTTATACTATAGGCTGTTTTATATTTACATTTCCCAATCCCTCTGCTATACTAATTCCATGTGAATGATTTCTTTTGACTGTCCTTCTGACAGCCAATCTTTCCTGGCATTTCGCCGCATTTCACAGCAACTTGTAACCGATAACTGAATATCCAGTCTTACTCCCTAGAACAGATCAGAGAAAAACATCTAGATTTCTTTATCCCCTATACCATCCTGAGGATCCGATCCAGATTGGGAAAGAAGAAAAATCCCCTGACAGAGGAAGAGTTGACAGAGTTTTTACAGGAGATTATATTGATATTGGAAGAGGAATTACAGGACGGATACATAACAGAAAAAGGAATACAGTAACTATTATGAATTATTTCATTTGGCAGTGAAACGGGTGCTAAAAAACCACCCCCAGCTGTTAAAGGAGGCCAATAAAATGACAGAATCAGTGATCAAACTACCCAGCCAGTTTATGGACGAGATGGAAGAAAGAATAGCAGAAAAAGATAGACAACTGGCGGATAAAGACAATCAGTTGGCAGATAAAGATGCCAAAATACGATATCTTGAAGAAATGCTCAGTCAGCTTATGGAAGAGAAGAGGAACACCATATGAAAATATTAAAAAAGATCGATTACAATTCACCAATCATATTAAGCTTTGCCCTTGTCTCTTTTGTGGCGCTGCTTTTAGGATACATCACAGGCGGTAAAAGCACCCAAGTCCTTTTTTGCGTATATCGTTCTTCAGCGGCAAATCCTTTAACCTATATCAGACTCTTCGGACATGTATTAGGTCATGCGGATCTGTCTCATTATATCAACAATATGATGATGCTCCTTTTGGTAGGTCCTATGCTGGAGGAAAAATATGGCAGTAAGCTGTTGTTTCTGATGATCCTGATCACTGCATTTCTGACCGGTCTGTTCAACATCATGCTGTTTCCCAATACGGCTTTGTTAGGTGCCAGCGGCGTGGTATTTATGATGATCATTTTATCCTCCGTTACCAGTGTGAAGGAAGGAACCATTCCGCTTACCTTGATTGTAGTGGTGATCTTATATCTGGGACAGCAGATCATGGCAGGTCTTTTTACTCCTGACAATATTTCCCAGTTTACCCATATTTTAGGAGGCATTTTGGGAGGCGTTTTTGGTCTGGTTATAAAGAAAAATACCGAAAATCCATAAAAAACAAACTTTTTTGCAAAAACCTTATTTTACTACTTGTATACTGTGAAAAAATGTGCATATAATGGTATAAATACAAAGGATAGAGCGTGATTTTGTGGTTTTTTCCAGTATAGAATTCTTATTGGGATTTCTTCCCGTTTTTTTGTTTCTATATTATATAACTCCTAATACATACAAAAACATAACCCTGTTCGGGGGAAGTCTTATTTTTTATGCATATGGAGAGCCGATATTTGTGCTCCTGCTTTTGGCATCCATGTTGGTCAATTACTTTTTTGGCCGTCTGCTTTCTCCGGATGCACAGCGAAAAGAAACTGTGCGAAAGGCCTGCTTTATATGTATGATGGTCTTGAATGTAGGCATGTTGACTGCTTTTAAAATTGCGCCGGAGGAAATTGGCCTTCCTCTGGGGATCAGTTTTTATACTTATCAGATCATGTCCTATCTGATCGATGTTTACAGGGGCAGGATTCCGGGTGAGACTTCTTTTATCAAGCTGGGCACCTATATCTGCATGTTTCCCCAGCTGGTAGCCGGACCTATTGTGAATTACAGCCAGGTTTCGGAACAGATCAAGGAGCCGGATGTATGTCTTAAAAATGTGGACAAAGGGTTAAAGACATTTACATGGGGCCTGTTTTTTAAAGTATTGATGGCAGACAGGCTAGCTCTGTTATGGCATGAGATATCCACCATTGGCTATGTCAGTATAGCGGCGCCCTTGGCATGGATGGGTGCTATCTCTTATTCCATGCAGATTTATTTTGACTTTTACGGCTATTCTCTTATGGCCATAGGACTTGCCAATATGCTTGGCTTTTATCTGCCGGCAAACTTTGATCTCCCCTACGCAGCGGGAAGCATCAGGGAGTTTTACCGCAGGTGGCATATGACACTTGGTAAGTGGTTTACCGACTATGTATATATTCCCCTGGGAGGAAACAGGAAGGGGTTAAAAAGAACCGCATTTAATCTGTTTGTGGTTTGGATCCTCACCTCCCTATGGCATGGGGCGAGCTTCAATTTTCTGATCTGGGGCATGGTGATCTGTTTCTTTATTGTGGCAGAAAAATTGTTATCCTCATATCGGGAGAAAAAAGGGAAGCAGGAAGGAAAAGGAGCCATTGTCAGCGTAGTGAGACATATCTATGTGTGTTTTGTTATCATGCTTACCTGGGTATGCTTTGCTATCACAGATCTAAAGGAATTGGGCATTTATCTTGGGCGCATGTTTGGTGTTATAAAAGGTGTTTCCACATCCATGGATGTCTTTTATGATAAGCTGACCAGATATGGACTATTGATGGCTGTTGGCGTTTTCCTGTGTACGCCTGCAGCAAAAAAACTTTATGAAAAGGGAAAGGATACCATTCCGGGCATGCTTGTTTTAACAGTGCTGTTTTGGCTCAGTATATGGTATATCCTGACTATGGGCAACAATCCGTTTATGTATTTTAGGTTTTAGAAAGGGATTGGGATCAGATTCGTGAACCAACTCAAATATTATAGATTTATCTTGTATATATTCATTGGCGGCATTCTGTTTATGGGCGATCAGGCCATATCGGATCAGGTTCGTGACGGCCTGTTTTCGGCATGGACAGACAGCGCATTCTATCAGACTGTATGGGCTGATGATGGCAACATAGAAACTATGGCAGTATCGGACAATGATCTGGCTTTAGAGGACAGTATTTCCGGCAATGGCTTTGCATCAGAGGACTTGGAAGGAACAGAGGTCGAAACGGACGAAGGTGCAGTAGAAGAAAACAGCGTCAGCGCCAATTGCTTTGTGACTGTAGATGAGAGCTATTTTGATGATGCAGCCTTTATCGGAGATTCCCGTACAGTAGGTTTATATGATTATGCGGGACTGGACAATACGGACTTTTATGCGTCTTCGGGGTTGACCATTTATAAGCTGTTTGAAGATCCGGATGGGAAGTTTAAGGACGGAAATTGGACGGAAAATATTGAAGAGGCTCTGGAGCGGGAAAGCTATGGCAAAGTCTATTTGATGATCGGCATCAATGAAATGGGAACCGGAGATGTGGATTATTTTATGAAGCACTACGAGGCCGCTGTCGAGCGGATCATGGAGCTTCAGCCGGATGCCATCATTTATCTGGAAGCCATTATGAGAGTCAGTACGGAACGATCCGAACAGGGTGACTATATTTATAATGAAGGCATTGATGAAAGAAATGAGCGAATAGCGGCTTTGGCTGATAACAAAAGAATTTTTTATCTGGATGTCAACGAGGTGGTCTGCGACGAAAACGGAGGATTGATAGCGGATTATACCTTTGACGGCGTCCATCTCTATGCTCAGTATATCTCCATCTGGAAACAGTTTTTGATGGAGCATGCGGTCCTGGCGCAGCCAAAAGACAGCGGAGAAGTGCCGCCAGGTTCGGAATAATAGATAAAATTATGTCCATACTAACAAAAACGGAGGTGTCAGTATGGACGGAATCAATCAAAGTGTTGTCCCCAGCATTATGAATAGTGCAGTAGAGCTGGGCATTCAGGAGGAAGTCAGCAGAAATACGGAAGAAGAGGAAAGGATGAAGGCCCTGTCCACCAAGCTGATCGAAAAGGGCAGGCAGGATGATGTGGCAAGAGCCGTAAGCAATGAGGATTACAGACAGGCTCTATATGATGAATTTGAGCTTTAGTATCCCATTCTTTTTAATTCCGCAACAATTTCATAAAACACATGTAAGACATCAAAACCTTTGATGTCTTCGCGTTTTAGATCGATCATATCGCCGTGGGAGATCCCGCGGTGATATTTATTTTGCAGCACCCCACGAAAGTTACCCCACTTGGTACTGGAAATATCCACCAGCCCGTCATTTTGTCTGCCCTTGCAGGTGCACATCAAAAGATAGGGGAAGAATAGCAGGGGATCACTGAAACAGGATTTCATAATGGAACCGTAGCTTTGGTAATAGACTCCTTCTACATCGGGGTTTTCTTCGTTAAACTGCTTGCAGAATTCCGGGTCCAGCTGTTTGCTGGAAGCATAGCAATCCGGTGCATCGTCTCCTGCCAGAATAAAAGGTTTGTTGATGCAGGAAGTGATAAATCGAAAGAGGGAATCCGGCAGTTTGTTAAAAAGAGTGATCAATTCCGAACCGCGATGGGGTGTATTAATGGTGGTAAGGGTAGCCACTTTATCCCCATATCCCATGGAAGAGATCAGATAGCGGCAATCCAAGCCGCCTTTGGAATGGGCAATGATATTCACTTTGTCACAGTTGTTTTCGGTAAGGGCTCTGTCAATGGTTTGGGAGATGATAGTGGCATTTTCCAAAATGGTAGCCCAGGCTTTTTGGTGGCCATAATAGATCACTGCCCCATGTTTCTTTAAGATCAAAGGAATGCGGCCCCAGTAATTAAAGAAGCGCAGATCCCGAAACCCGACGCCATGAACCATAATAAGGGGGTACTTGGTAGCACATAGATCATCTTCCACCGTAAAGGCTTCCATGTCCTTTCTGCTTACGGCTACCAGGTATTCATCCTTGGCAGCTTGGCACATGATATGGGCCAGATACAGTTGAACCAAAGGCACAAACATAAAGAGCAAAATAAGCAGTCGCTTGCCGATGCCCAGATTTCTGGAAGTAAAGAAGATTCGCAAACAGCCGTTTAATAAAAACAGCCAGACAAAAACCACGGCATAAATAACTTCTGCGGTAACCCAGAGAGCAGGAAGATCATAAAAATAAAACATCTCATAAGGATTGTAAGGCAGCCAAAAGAAACAGATCAGATACCAGATGGGAAGTAAATATAATCCCAACAGTCCTGCATGGATCAAATTTCTTCCTGCATACAGGATACCGATCCGGATGCTGCCGCTTTCGTTTTTACGAAGCTTGTGGATATGAAGCCGGAGAGTAGTATAAAGTTGGAACAGCAGGGCGGAAAAGCCAAAGGTAACCATCCCCGGAATAGGAAAGCGAAGAGTACTTGCATAGACAAAGAGCATATAGTAGACCAATATGGGAAAATGAGGCACAAAAAAAAGATAAGGTATCAGCCATTTTTTCTTATAAAGGTCATATACCCCGATCAGATCCAATATGACGATCAAAACCAATACTGCCGAGCAGGCATAAATCCACATAGTACTTTGCTCCCGTGAAAAAAGAAAAGCAGAGGCATAGGCTCTGCTTTTCCTTTCGAATCATTTGTCATTAATAAGTCATAGCGGCTTCTTCGCCGTTCATAACGCGGATTGCGCCCTGAGCCAGAGCCAAAAGCTCATCCTCGCCGGGATATACGGTAAAAGGAGCGATCCACTCACATTTTTCCTTTAATCCTGCTACTACGCCTTTGTCATAAGCGATACCGCCGGTCACGATAATGGCATCAACTTTGCCGTTTAAGACACAGGCCATGGAGCCGATGTCCTTTGCAACCTGCTGGATAAAAGCGGCACGAAGCTTAGCAGCCTCCTCATTGCCCTCGGATGCCATTTTTTCTACATCCCTCATGTCATTGGTGCCTAAATATGCGTTAAATCCGCCGTTTCCAACCAGCTTCTTATAGACTTCCTTCTCACTGTATTTACCGGAGAAGCACATTTTGATCAAAGCGCCGGAAGGAACAGCACCGGCACGCTCCGGTGAAAAGGCGCCGTCGCCGTCTAATGCGTTAAATACATCCACAACCTTGCCCTGCTTGTGAGCGCCTACGGATACGCCGCCGCCCATATGTACCACTACCAGGTTTAAGGAGTCATATGCTTTGCTGTTTTCTTTTGCATAGCGTTTTGCTACCGCTTTCTGGTTCAGTGCATGGAATACGCTGGTACGGGGCAGCTCCGGTACGCCGGAATATCTGGCAATATCTTCTAATTCATCTACTACCACAGGATCTACGATATAAGAGGGAACGCCGATGGAGTCTCCGATCTCTCTTGCCAGGATACCGCCTAAGTTGGAAGCATGCTGACCCTGTTTTCCGATCTTTAAGTCTTCCAATAAGTCATCGCTTACTGCATAGGTACCGCCGGGAATGGGCTTTAACATGCCGCCGCGGCCTACTACTACATTTAAAGACTGTAAGTCAAAGTTTTTGGAAGATAACAGATCCATAATGATCTTTTTGCGGAAATCCTTCTGATCTACGATAGATGCATAGGAAGCGATCTCCTCGGTGGAATGTCTTAAGGTTTCTTCAAATAACAGGTTCTCATCCTCAAAAACACCGATCTTGGTGGAGGTGGAACCGGGATTGATAATTAAGCTTTTGATTGACATATGGTTTCTCCTTTAGATCTATATTAGTTTGCTTTTTTCATAAAATCGGCTACGACTGCACCCAGTGCCAGAGAGTTTACTTTTACATCCACGGAATCGGAACGGCTGGTCAAAATTACCGGCGCTTTGGTGCCTGTTAAAAGATTGCCGTTTACCATATTTGCAGTATGTACCATGGCTTTGTATACCAGATTTCCTGCATGGATGTCGGGGAAGAGAAGCACATCTGCATCTCCCACGATCTTTCTGTCGGTAGCGCCTGCCTTGTGCTGTGCTGCTTCAGGGCAGATGGCTAAGTCTAAGGAAAGAGGTCCGTCTACTACACAGCCTGTGATCTTTCCCTCTTCGTTCATCTTGGTAAGTTCTGCCGCCTCAAGAGTAACGGGCATCTTGGGGTTTACTACCTCTACTGCTGCAAGAGGCGCAACCTTGGGATTGGGAATGCCGCAGGCATGGCAGATCTCTACTGTATTATGGATAATGGAAGCCTTATCCTCCAAAGTGGGGTAAGGAATAAAAGCAACATCTGACAAAAACAGCAGATGGTCAATGCCTTCTACATCAAATACGCATACATGGGATAAAGGTTTGCCGGTTCTGAGTCCTACTTCCTTATCCAAAACGCTCTTTAAGAAGCCTTTGGTATCGATGGAACCCTTCATGTACATGTCCGCTTTTCCTTCGTGAACCAGAGAAACAGCAATTCTTGCCGCCTCTGTGATATCCTCTTCGTTAATGATCTCATAACCGGACAGATCCATGCCGATGTCTGCTGCGATTTCTCTGATCTGTGCTTCGTTGCCTACCAGGATCGCATCTGCAATATTGCGCTCCTTTGCAACCTTAACGGCCTCCAAAACAGGAGCATCCTGAGCAACGGCAACGGAAACCTTTTTTAAAGGACAGCCGTCCAGTTTGGCGATCAACTCATCAAAACTTTTTGTCATTTGGTCCAACCTCTTTCTTATTTAAAATTGGCGATAAAAAAAGCATACCGCATCGATAAAATCATATCACTATTCAAGCTAAAAAGCAACGCAAAGGTTGAATACCAACAGCAAATCTGTTACAATGGACAATGGATTTAAAAGGAGCGAATATAACATGAGCGTTGTAGAAAAGATATTCGGTACCCATAGTGAAAGGGAGCTGAAACGGATCAATCCCATTGTGGATAAGATCGAAGGCTATCGGGATGAAATGATGGCCCTATCGGATGAAGAACTGAAAAATAAGACCAAGGAATATAAAAACAGGCTGTCAGAGGGAGAAACTTTGGATGATCTTCTTCCGGAAGCTTTTGCTACCGTGAGAGAAGCGGCCCGCAGAGTGTTAAACATGGAACATTACAGGGTTCAGTTGATCGGTGGTGTGATCCTTCATCAAGGGCGTATTGCAGAGATGCGTACCGGTGAGGGAAAAACTTTGGTCTCCACCCTTCCCGCATATTTAAATGCTTTAGAGGAAAAAGGTGTATGCGTTGTTACTGTCAACGACTATCTGGCAAAGCGTGATGCGGAGTGGATGGGACAGGTTCATGAATTCCTGGGCTTAAAGGTAGGCGTGGTATTAAACAGCCTAAAGCCGGAAGAACGACGGGAAGCTTATAATTGCGATATTACCTATGTGACCAACAATGAGCTGGGATTTGATTATCTTCGTGACAATATGGTCATTTATAAAGAACAGCTGGTATTAAGGGATCTGCATTATGCCATTATCGATGAGGTGGACTCGGTACTGATCGACGAAGCCCGTACCCCTCTGATCATCTCCGGACAGAGCGGTAAGTCCACCAGGATCTACGAAGCCTGCAACATCCTTGCCATGCAGTTAAAGCGAGGTAAGGATCTGGAAGAACAGTCCAAGATGGATATCATCATGGGCATTGAGCAGGAAGAGACCGGTGACTTTATCGTCAATGAAAAGGATAAGACGGTTAATCTGACGGCAGAGGGTGTTGCCAAGGTTGAGCGGTTTTTCAATATTGAGAACCTGGCGGATCCGGAGAATCTGGAGATCCAGCACAATACTATTTTAGCATTAAGAGCACATAATCTCATGGCAAGAGACCAGGATTATGTGGTAAAGGATGATCAGGTGCTGATCGTTGATGAGTTTACCGGCCGTATCATGCCGGGACGGCGTTATTCCGACGGTCTTCATCAGGCTATCGAGGCAAAGGAGCATGTAAAGGTAAAACGGGAAAGCAAGACTTTGGCCAATATTACCTTCCAGAACTTCTTTAATAAATTTGAGAAAAAAGCGGGTATGACCGGTACCGCTTTAACGGAAGAAAAAGAGTTCAGAGATATTTACGGCATGGATGTGATTGAGATTCCCACCAACAAGCCGGTAGTCAGGGAAGACTTACAGGATGCGGTCTTTAAGACCAAACGGGAAAAACTGAAAGCCGTTGTGGACGAAGTAAAAGAGTCTTATGAAAAAGGACAGCCGGTATTGGTAGGTACCATCAACATCGATGCTTCCGAAGAGTTGAGCAAGATGTTGAGTAAAGCCGGTATTCCCCATAAGGTCTTAAATGCCAAGTTCCATGAGTTGGAGGCAGAGATCGTAGCGGATGCCGGTATTCACGGACATGTGACCATTGCCACCAACATGGCAGGCCGTGGTACGGATATTAAGCTGGATGATGAAGCCAAGGCAGCAGGCGGTCTTAAGATCGTGGGTACGGAGCGCCATGAGTCCCGTCGTATCGACAATCAGTTAAGAGGACGTTCCGGCCGTCAGGGAGATCCGGGTGAGTCACGGTTCTTCATTTCCCTGGAAGATGACCTTATGCGTCTGTTCGGTTCCGAGAAAAGCATTGCCATGTTCAATGCCTTTAATATCCCCGAAGGACAGCAGATGGAGCATAGCATGCTGACCAAAGCCATTGAGCGGGCACAGAAGAGAATAGAGAGCAATAACTTCGGAATCCGTAAGACTTTGTTGGATTACGATCAGGTTATGAACGAACAAAGGGAGATCATTTATGCGGAGCGCCGTCGCGTATTGGATGGAGAAAGCATGCGGGATGTGATCTACAAGATGATCACGGATATTGTAGAGAACTCCGTTAATATGTGCATTGCAGATGATGCCAAAAGCGATGACTGGGATCTGAATGAGCTGCATCAGGTATTGGGTGCTATCATTCCCATCAATCCTTTGACCTATGAAGCGGTGCAGGGCATGAAGAAAAATGAACTGCTGCATCAGTTAAAAGAAGAAGCAGTAAAGCTATATGAAAGCAAAGAAGCGGAATTTCCCAATGCGGAAGCCATTAGGGAAGTGGAGCGGGTTATTCTGTTAAAGGTCATCGACAGGAAATGGATGACCCACATCGATGATATGGATCAGTTAAGACAGGGCGTAGGCCTTGCCGCATACGGACAGAGAGATCCCATCGTAGAATACAAATTAAACGCTTATGAGATGTTTGATGCCATGACCGAAAACATTAAAGAGGATACCGTAAGGCTGCTCTTTGGCGTTCGGGTTGAGCAAAAGGTAGAAAGAGAACAGGTTGCCCAGGTAACCGGAACCAATAAGGATGAGAGTGCAGGAAAAGGTCCCATGAAGCGGGAAAATGCAAAGATCTATCCCAACGATCCCTGCCCCTGCGGCAGCGGCAAAAAATATAAGAACTGTTGTGGACGAGGTGTTTAGACGGCAGCGTCCGGGCAACAGTCAAAATAAGGTGGTGAAGCATAGTGGTTGAATTAGAACAGATGAAACAGGAGCTTTTCACATATCGCACACCATTGGCGGAAGTAAGGGATTCACTTTGACTTAGCCAATAAGGAAAAGCGGATCGAAGAACTGGAGCGGCTGATGGAAATGCCGGATTTCTGGAGCGATGGAGAAAAGGCGCAGAAGCTGTCCAAAGAATGTAAAGATTTAAAAGGTGATGTAGAAACCTATCAAGCTTTAGAGACTGCCTTTGAAGACATAGAGGTGCTCATTGAAATGGGGCAGGAGGAAGAAGACCAGGGAATGGTGGCAGAGATCAGACAGGAGCTGGATAGCTTTATAAACGGTCTGGATGAGATACGTATCAAGACTCTGCTTTCTGAAGAATACGATGGAGACAATGCCATCCTAAAGCTGAATGCAGGCGCAGGCGGAACGGAAAGCTGTGACTGGGCTTCCATGCTTTACCGGATGTATGTCAGATGGGCTGAAAAGAAAGGCTTTCAGGTAGAAGTGCTGGATCTTTTGGACGGTGAAGAAGCGGGCATTAAATCCGTAACCTTCCAGATCAACGGACAGAATGCATATGGATATTTAAAATCCGAAAAAGGCGTTCACAGACTGGTCCGGATCTCGCCCTTTAATGCACAGGGTAAGCGCCAGACCTCCTTTGTATCCTTAGATGTGATGCCGGATATTGAAGAAGATGTGGATGTGGAGATCAATCAGGACGATCTGAGGATCGATACCTATCGAAGCTCCGGGGCAGGAGGACAGCATATCAACAAGACCTCCTCCGCCATCAGGATCACCCATATTCCGACGGGTATCGTGGTACAATGTCAGAATGAACGAAGCCAGTTTCAAAATAAAGATAAGGCTATGCAGATGTTAAAGGCAAAGCTGTTCCTTTTACAAAAGGAAGCAAATGCAGAGAAGCTGTCCGATATCAGAGGTGAAGTAACAGAGATCGGCTGGGGCAATCAGATCCGGTCTTATGTGATGCAGCCCTATACCATGGTCAAGGATCATCGTACCAACGAAGAGACCGGCAATGTAGATGCGGTTTTGGATGGGTCTATCGACATATTTATCAATAGTTATTTAAAATGGAACGCTACAAAAAGCGGGGCGGAAGAATAAATTCTTACGCCCCTTTTTTATATATTACTATTTTAGTCGGTTTCTAAAGGATTGTCAGAAATGGAATCCTCCGGTATGATCTTTTCTCCTGCAAGATGACAATAGAATTCTCCATAAGTCATTCTCATATAAGGATAAAGCCAGAACATGGCAATGCCAAAGGAAAGAAAAACCAATAAAAACATGCCTGCAAAGCTAAAGTGCAGATACAGAAGCTGCTTCCGATTTCCAAGCATCATTTTTTTGCATTCTGCCAATGTGTCGGATGGAGATAAGTCCGTCCTGTCAATGAACAGAAATAAAAGGATGCCGTAATCCAGGCTGATCTTAAGCCACATGATCATCATAAAAGCCAGAGTTATCAGGGATAAGATACCAAACCAAAGAGAATAACCGCTTCTTATATAGCAGACAGCCATGGCAGCAAAGGGAAGACCGGTGGCCAGATAGCGTATCAGATATAAAAAGTAGGTTGTTATGATCTCATCTGCTCTGCCTCGAAAGCCATACCACATTTCGGAAAGAGGGACTGTTTCTGCACCACGGATGCACTGGAGGCAAATGTGATTCTGCCCGACCAGAAAGATGGCGGAAAAAAAGCCAAGGACCAAGTTTGCAAAAGTGTTTAAGGCATAACCGGGTAATGTACTTGTATTAAATGTTTCAGAGAAGAAAAGAGAAGGCAGGTTAGTAAGCATATTGGCAATCACATATGCCAGAATGATGGTTACATATCTGCCTTCTAAATGTTCCCTAGCGGCTGCTTTCAGCCGGGGAGAAAGTGTCTTCATAGTATTGTCCTTTCAGGATCAGCCGGCAAGATCTAAATGCATACCGCTGTATTTTGTGGCATCCTGTGCTTTTAAAGCCTTCTGGTAAGGATTCTCTTCGTTATAATATTTGATCTGTGTATGAGTGGTTCCGCCGGATACATAAGAGCGGCCGCATTCCGGGCAGACGGCTGTATGAATGGATACGCTTGCCTGGACAACTTTGCCGTTATTTGTGGCAGCCTTTTTGTAAGCATTGGAAACATGCTCCTGCTCGTGGCTGCGCACTGCTGAAGCAGCAGCCTCAGGTGCAATATGAGCTGCTGATTTAAAAGAAACCATCTCATCAGAGCCGTCCTGATATTTGCGGTTTTTGCAAGTTTCACATTCTGCAGGAGAGGATTTGGCACCGGGTTTCTTTTCGGTGGATTCTCCCGGATTGAGAATGGGAGAATGTTCTTCATCCTGTGCGCCTGTTATGCCGTAAGGGCTGCTATATCCTGTGTAAGAAGAATAAGGGGAACCGGAAATCTGTAAATCCATAAATCATCTTCCTCCTTTTAAAGTATTATCAAAAATTTCCCTGAATAAGCCATATTGCTGATTCAGATCACCAAAAGCTTCATCAAAAGCTTCGTCAAAAGTAACTCCATACATCTGTTCATAGGTGCGGTTCAGTACTTCCCGTTGTGTTGGATCCGTAAAGATGACCACAAAGGAATAGACCGTCATGGAAATGCTCAGTATGATGGAAAATACTGCAATGCCTGTACTTGCCTTAGCAATACTGTGCATCCTTAATAATCTGCCCTTGGAAAGTATGGCAAACATAATCGCAAGAGAGGCAAAGATCATGCTTAAGGGAAGAAAGCATTGGGTTAAAAAAGAAATTACCGCACACATAGCAGATGCTGATAAAAAACGCAGCATGCTAAGATCTATGCGGGGTACCCTTTTTTGTGGCTGCGGATATAAATCCATGGTATACCTCCATAATTATATTCATTATAACACGAATTCCGCATTGAATAAAGCTCTATTTTCTAATATAATTATGTTATTAAATAAAAAACATAAAATGGAAAGTGGACAAGGAGGATAAACGGGAATGTTAAAAAGAAAGGTCCTGGCATTATTTTTATGTCTTTCCCTGGTGCTTGGCATGACAGCATGCGGCAATAGCGGGGAAGAACCGGCGACTTTGGCAGAGCCGGCAGAAACGGAGACGGAAGCACCCCAGGAAGAAACAGGAGAGCCGGAGGAAGAACCGGAAGAGATTGAATCCCTGATGGGCTACAACATGATTGAAAACGGAGATTTTTCAAATGGTGACACCGGAAAATGGAACACTTATTTTAACGGTGGAAATGCAGTCATCATAGTGGATGAAGAAGGAAGGTTAAAAACGCAGATCACCACACTGGGTACCCAGGAACACAGTGTACAGATCTTCTATGACGGTTTTGCTCTTTATACCGGCTGTGTTTATGAGTTCTCTTTTGATGCATCTGCCTCTACAGAGCGCGAGGTAGAATACAGAATACAGGTCAATGGCGGTGATTACCATGCTTATACGGGAGAAGGCATTACTCTGACACCGGAGACCCAGCACTTTGATTTTACCTTTACTATGGAAGAAGGAAGTGATCCGGCACCCAGACTTTGTTTTAATATGGGACTTTACGGAAGTACGGATTCCGGAATCGGTGCCCATGATGTGTTCTTCGATAATTTTGAATTATATTGCATCGATGAGAGTAACAGAGCCCTGCCTCAGGCGGCAATCGAGACACCCGATATCCAGATCAACCAGCTGGGATATCGCCCTGAAGATACCAAAAAGGCAGTATTCAGAGAAGGAGCCATCGGTGCTTATACAGTGGTGAATACGGAAACCGGCGAGACTGTCCTAGAGGGAACATTGCCGGAAGGTGAAAAGAATCTCAATACCAGAGAGATAGAAGCAGCGCTGGATTTTTCAAGCGTCAAGACACCCGGTACATATAAGATCACCGGTGCAGACGGCAGTGAGTCTTATGAATTTGTGATCGCAGAAGATCCTTATAAAGAAGCTTTTCATGCGGCAGTAAAGATGCTCTATTTACAGCGCTGCGGCACGGAGTTGACAGCAGAATATGCTGGAGATTTTGCACATCCTGTCTGCCATGACGGAGAGGCTGTGGTATATGGCAGCAACAAGACCATAGATGTATCAGGCGGTTGGCATGATGCGGGAGACTATGGCAGATATGTGGTATCCGGAGCAAAAGCGGTAGCAGATATCATGCTGGCTTATGAAAGCCATCCGGAAGCCTTTACTGATGATGTGGGCATTCCCGAAAGCGGAAACGGCGTTCCGGATATCCTGGATGAAGCCAGATACGAACTGGAATGGCTGTTAAAGATGCAGGATAGCAGTGGCGGTGTGTATCATAAGGTAACCTGTGCTAATTTCCCTGAGACTGTTATGCCGGAAGATGAGACAGAGCAGTTGATCCTTTCTCCCATTTCCAACTGTGCAACGGGAGACTTTGCAGCAGTTATGGCGATGGCAGCAAGGGTTTATGCAGATGTGGATCAGGAGTTTGCAGATACCTGTTTAAAAGCTGCCCAAAAAGCAATGGGTTATTTGGATGCCAGTGAAAGCGGCGATGGCTTTACCAATCCTGAAGATATCGTGACAGGAGAGTATCCTGATACAAAAGATACGGACGAAAGATTCTGGGCAAATGCAGAGTTGTTTAAGACTACCGGAGAAGCAAAATACGAAGAAGGTCTGGCAGAAACCAATTTCCTTTCTATTCAAGGGGGACTTGGCTGGGACAGAGTGGGATTCTATGGTGCATATGCATATTTGACCAGCGACTATACCAATACGGAATATGCGGATTCTGTAGTAGATAAACTGCAGTATACTTTAGAAGGAATGCAGGAGAGTGAAGAGAGCGATACTTATGGATGTTCTGTCAGCACCACCTATCCATGGGGCAGCAATATGACTGTGGCTAACAACGGTATGCTGTTTTTGATGTTGGATGAGATCAATGGAAACGACCAATATAAAGACAGAGCGAAAGCGCAATTGGATTACCTGTTAGGAAACAATACCAATTCCTATTGCTATTTAACTGGTTTTGGTTCCTTATCTCCTGAAAATACCCACCACAGACCTTCTCAGGTGCTGGGCGTATCCATGCCGGGTATGCTGGTTGGCGGACCGGACAGCAACTTAGAGGATCCTTATGCAAAAGCGACTATGACAGGAACGGCCCCTGCGAAATGCTATGTAGACAATGCACAGAGTTATTCATGTAACGAGGTTACCGTATATTGGAACTCTCCTTTGATCTATCTGATGTCTGCATTTTAGAATGAGGTAAAAGATGGATATAGCTAGAATCATAAGCGAGGAATTAAATATTGTACAATGGCAGGCAGAGGCGGCGATCAAGCTGATCGATGAAGGGAATACCATACCCTTTATCTCCCGTTACCGGAAAGAAGTGACAGGCTCTTTAAATGATGAGGTTTTAAGAAAGCTTTACGAGAGGCTTACTTATTTAAGGGGACTGCAGGAGAGAAAGGAAACAGTGCTTGCCAGTATAGAGGAGCAGGGAAGCTTAACAGAAGAACTGCGGATGAAGATCGAAGCCGCTGCCACTTTGGTGGCGGTGGAGGATCTGTACCGCCCCTATAAGCCAAAACGGAAAACCAGAGCATCCGTTGCCAAGGAAAAAGGGTTGGAGCCCTTAGCCAATATCATTTATCTGCAAATGACAGATGTGCCTTTGGAAAAAGAGGCAGAGGTCTTTGTGGATCCGGAAAAAGGCGTGGCTGATATAGAAGAGGCTTTGGCAGGGGCCAGGGATATTTTGGCTGAAACCATTTCCGACGAGGCGGA
This sequence comes from Lachnospiraceae bacterium, assembly GCA_022510725.1. GTDB lineage: Bacteria > Bacillota > Clostridia > Lachnospirales > Lachnospiraceae > UBA2882. The sequence continues at coordinate 4,930 of JAFLSW010000004.1, read as the reverse complement.
GTATAGAAGCGAGATACGATATATGACGGAACTGGACGGTAAGCTGAAAAGTACTGCAAAGGATGAAGATCTTCCCAGTGTTTATGAGATGTATTACTATTTTTCCGAGCCCATTAAAAAATTGGCAGGACATCGCGTTCTTGCCATAAATAGAGGTGAAAAGGAAAAATATCTGCAAGTAAAACTGGAAGCACCTACAGAGAAGATCATTACTTATTTAGAAAGACAGGTGATCAGGGAGAAAAACCCTGTGACAACACCCATTTTACAGGAAGTGGTCCGGGACAGTTATGAAAGACTGATCGCACCTGCCATTGAAAGAGAAGTGCGAAACGATCTGACGGAAAAGGCGGAAGAAGGCGCCATTGATGTGTTTGGCAAGAATCTAAAACAGCTTTTGATGCAGCCGCCCATTGCAGATAAGGTAGTGCTTGGCTGGGATCCCGCATTTCGTACCGGCTGTAAGCTGGCGGTAGTGGATGAGACCGGAAAGGTACTGGATACAAAGGTGATCTTTCCCACCGCACCCCAAAATAAAGTAAAGGAAGCCAAAGCGGAGTTACAGAAACTGATCGAAAAGCACCATGTTTCTTTGATCTCCTTGGGAAACGGAACTGCGTCCAGGGAGTCAGAGCAGATCATTGTCTCATTTATCAAAGAATCGAAGCTGAAATTGTCCTATGTGATCGTAAATGAAGCAGGTGCGTCGGTGTATTCCGCATCTAAGCTGGCAACAGAGGAATTTCCCGGGTTTGATGTGGGACAGAGAAGTGCAGCATCCATAGCCAGAAGGCTGCAGGATCCTTTGGCAGAGTTGGTAAAGATCGATCCCAAATCCATTGGCGTAGGTCAGTATCAGCATGATATGAATGAAAAAAAGCTGGATGAGGCATTAGCCGGTGTGGTGGAAGATTGTGTAAACAGTGTAGGTGTGGATGTCAATACGGCTTCAGCACCATTGCTATCTTATATTTCCGGCATTAGCAAGTCCATTGCCAAAAGCATTGTGGAATACCGAGAGGAAAATGGTGCCTTTACAGAAAGAAAACAACTGTTAAAGGTGGCAAAGCTGGGCCCAAAGGCATATGAGCAATGTGCGGGATTTTTGCGGATCCGAAAGGGAAAGGATCCTTTGGATGATACCAGCGTGCATCCCGAAACCTATGAGGCGGCCAGAAAGCTTCTTGCAAGATCGGGATTATCACCAAAGGATATCGGTACCACAAAGATCAAGCTGCCCGATGCGGGAAGCAAAGAATTTAAGGAATTGGCAGAAGAGCTTCAAATTGGAGAAATTACTTTATGGGATATTGCAAAAGAGATGGAAAAGCCCTCCAGGGATCCCAGAGAGGATATGCCCCTTCCGATCCTTAGAAGTGATGTGATGGAAATGGAGGATCTAAAACCCGGCATGCGGCTAAAAGGAACGGTCCGCAATGCTGTGGATTTCGGTATCTTTGTAGATATCGGCGTACATCAGGATGGCCTGGTACATGTTTCCAAGATCACGGACCGTTTTATTAAACACCCCTTAGAAGCTGTCAGCGTAGGGGATATTGTTGAAGTAGAAGTATTAGGTGTGGATCTTGCCAAAAAGCGGATCCAGCTTACCATGAAGTTATCTTAAGAATGATCTGTCCCCTTTAAAAGAGGGGACAGTTTTTTGTATAACAAAAAGGTGACCAGTACACTCAGCATTCCTTTTAAGAAGGTAAAAGGTGCGTTAAATACGATCAGACACTGCAGGATGCTTTCTACACTGGGAAGGATCAGTTGGTATGCGGCAAGAATAGTTTCTTCCGGCATAAAATTATAATAAATAGGGTATACCAAAAAATAATTGGAAAGAATGCTGAATACACCCATAGTCAGCGCTCCTGCAATAGAACCGATCAAAGCATATTTTCGGTTCTTTTTCCATTTATAAAGCGCCCCTGCGATCAGAACAAAGGAAGCACTTAATATAAAGTTGGAAAGCTCTCCCACACCGCCGGTGCTGGACATAAACAGATGGAGCAGATTCTTGAGCAAACAAACGATAACGCCGGCAAAGGGACCATAGGCAAAAGAGCCGATCAGAGCCGGAAAATCTGATAGATCCATCTTAATAAAGCTGGGCATAAAGGGAACGGAAAAATCGAAAAACATAAAGATAAAAGAAACGGCGGAAAGCATGCCGATCCCTGTCATCTTGCGGATGTTTATCCGCGCCCTTGTGGGTGAAGTTGTTTGTGATGCTGTTTTTTGCATGTTACATATCTCCTTTCAATTCGGCCGTAGCACAATTGTTAAGGACGATTCTTCGTTTGGAACATCCTGATCTTGGCATAAAAAAACCGACGAAAGATTCGTCGGGGCCACAAAAATAACAGGAATATACCTGACCTTCTTCTCTCATCCAGACTTTACTGTCGGTTTTGGAATCTCACCAAATCAGCCATTTACATGGGTCGCGGACTAGCTTTTCGCATTACCGCCGGTAGGGAATTTCACCCAACCCCGAAGAATTGCCTTATTGCAATACAGTATAGAGGGAAAAGTTTTGTTAGTCAACCCCTCTATTGAGAAAACAATATTTCTCTTTTGATCGATAGATATAAGGGGGTTGACATTTATTGGAATGGGAGTTAATGTATTAAATATATAATACACTAACACAACAATACAATGTGAAAAGATAAAGGAGGAAGATTGTGAGTGCATTGATTCAGATCCGGGATCTGTGTAAGATCTACAATCCGGGTATCAATGAGGTGAGGGCTATCGACCATATAAACCTGACCATTGAAAAAGGAGAATATGTAGCTATCATAGGACAGTCCGGTTCAGGTAAATCCACATTGATGAATATGCTGGGATGTTTGGATGTGCCGACACAGGGGGCCTATTGTTTAAACGGACAGGATGTCTCCCATTTAAGTGATGACGCGCTTTCGGATATCAGAAACCAGGAGATTGGATTTATCTTTCAAGGATTTAACCTGATTCCCAGTTTTACTGCAGTAGAAAATGTGGAACTGCCCCTTTTATATAGAGGGGTCGGAAAGAAAGAGCGGCATGAGCTGGCAGTGAAGGCTTTGGAAAAGGTAGGGCTTTCGGAGAGGCTGACTCATAAACCATCGGAAATGTCCGGTGGACAGCAGCAGAGGGTAGCCATTGCCAGAGCCATTGCTCAGGCACCGCCTATTATTTTGGCAGATGAGCCTACGGGAAATCTGGATTCTTCATCCAGTAAGGAGATCATAGAAATCCTAAGGGCATTACATAAAGAGGGAAGAACGGTTATTTTGATCACCCACGATAATGAAATTGCCTCCCAGGCTAAGCGGGTCATCAGAATCAAGGATGGAAAGATTGAGAGGGATTATGAAAATGAGCTTAATTAAGAAAAGAAAATGGTTGATCATTCTAGGTGTGTTAGCAATCGTTTTGGTATTATTTGTGGGATGTGCAGTGATGGCACTAAAGAACCTGACTGTAGCGCCTTCCGTTAATGTAGCTACGGTTTCCTCCGGAGAGATCGCATCTTGGATAGATGTTTCCGGTTTAGTTGCAACGGAAGAAAGTAAAGTGTATTTTTCTCCTGTGACAGGACAGATCGCTTCTGTAGAGGCTGCCGTAGGAGATGAGGTAAAAAAGGGCGATATGCTGGTCACCTATGATATGGAAAAGCTGGAGGACCAGGATGAAGTGGCCGCGCTGCAGGCCCGGGCGGAGCAATACGGTATTACAGCAAATGTGCAGTCCATACAAAAGGCCCAAGGCGACTATACGGAGGCTGTGGCCAATTATGATGAAGCAATGCAGTATGTAAATCATTGGTCAGCTTGTCTGGAAAGCAGTCTCAATGAATACAATGAGGCTATGGCAATCAAAAATGAATATGATATGTTAAAAGCTACCGTTGATCAATACAGGATAACCCAGGCGGATTATGAAACACCAAATCCGGAACTTGCCAAATTGATAGAGCAGGGGGAGGTACGTTTAAATGAACTTTCCGCTCAGATGGCAAAGTATGACTATGTGGCATTAGAAGGAGCGGTAACGACCTGCAGCAATGAGCTGAACACCTATAAGGCACTGGCACAGCAGTATGAAGCCCAAAAGGTAGAAAATCCTTCTCTGGGAAGCCAAAATGCCCAACAGTCCGTTTTAAGAGAATTAAATAATCTGACCAGAGAGCAGGCGGAAGAGACTCTGGAAACTGCAAGAAAAGGAATCGCAGCAGACTTTAACGGCATCGTGACGCAGGTAAGCGTGGTGGAAGGACAGACTGCGCCGGAAGGAACACAGCTTTTGGTATTGGAAAACACAGATTCTGTTATGGTGTCAGTAGGAGTCAACAAATACGATCTGGCTCAGATCGCAGAGGGACAGCATGCAGCCATAACCATTAACGGAAATGAATATGAAGGTTATGTGAAAAAGATCAACAGGATGGGCCAGTTGGATGCATCCGGCAATATGACGGTGACCGCTGAGATCCATATTGAACATCCCGACCACAACATATATCTGGGGATTGAAGCAAAGGTAAGAATAGAAAGCGCCACAGAGGAAAATGCCTTGTTGGTTCCTATTCAGTGTGTCAATTATGATACCAAAGGTGCCTTCTGTTATGTGGTGGAAGATGGAGTCATTGTCCGCAGGGATGTAACAGCGGGCATTTCCTCGGACACACATGTACAGGTAATATCGGGACTGAGAGCGGGAGAACAGGTGGTTACAGATGTGACCACAAATTTATATGAGGGCATGGGAGTCACTCCGGTGCCGGAAGGGTAGGCATACATATGGGACAGATAGCAGAATATGTCAAAATGGCGCTGAAAAACATCAGGAGCAATAAAGGCCGTTCCTTTTTGACTATGTTAGGCATCATTATCGGAATTTCCTCCGTTATCATGATCATTTCCATCGGTAACGG
>JAFLSW010000039.1 GCA_022510725.1 Lachnospiraceae bacterium | reverse complement strand
ATGAGTTTGTCAACAGCTCCAATAATTTACGCTCTCCTCTACGCAGGAAATAAAATCCTTTGCCTTTGTAAGGAAGTCGTCACCCTTTGTAACTTTAGTGTCAATTGTTGTGATTACTTCATTCTCCTTACTCATTTTCATGTTCATCACTTTCACTTGTGTTTGCTTTTGATTGTCTTAGTTTGGCTGTCAGTCTCTTTGCTACAACGCTGATGGCGATGAGAGTATCAATGAGCTCTTCATCAACTTCGTCGATAGCACTGGCTGAATCATTCATTTGTGCCATTAATCTCAACCTTACTTTCCGATTGGCTTTTTGCCCTTCTAACTTCCTAAGTTCAGAGCCGGGACGTTTTCCGGGTTTTTTGAAAATTTCTTAAAAAACTTTTTTGAGCCCGCATCATTGCTCCTGTCTTTCTAAGTGGAGGTGAGAGAAAATTTCGGGTCAAAAAAATTTTTCTCAAAAAAGATTGACAACGACAGCAGTCGATGTATAATATAATTACAACGACAGCAGACGTTGCCATATATTAAAGTTAAAGGAGTGAAGCTTATGCCAACATTTAGATTTGATTTGAATGATGAATACAGTAAAAAGTTAGAGAATGCAGCAGCAGAAAAACGAATGAGTATCCAAGAGTACATTCGTTACAAGTTGTTTAGTGAAACAACTATTTTTTCTGTTGATGAAGTAATTAAAAGAATTCAGGCTGGTGATTTCGATGGAAAAGAATTTACAGTACCTGATGTATTTACAGAGGAGGAGTGGTCACAGATAGATCGCGGTAATGCGGGTGTACTAGGTAAGAACTTCTACATCCACATTACAGAGAATCCTGAACTGGGAATTAGTTTTGTTAAAGATAAGACTATAAAGCGTAGAGCAGTATACACATATAAGCATTATGAAAATACAGTAATGAAAAATGATCCAGTTTATCAGCCAATAATAAAAAAAATAGCATCATGGATTAAATATGAAGAAAATAAGCCTAAGTCTGAATATAAGAACGATGCAGAAAATCATGATAAATACAGAGCAACGCATGATTTAGATTGCATCCTTAGAGAAGGGGATCTAAGAGCTGATACGATTTTTTCTTTGTGGCGTCCACTGAGATTTGCGTTAGTTAGAGTAAGTGGATACAACAAGATCAAAGAAGTTACTGGCATGGATTTAGAACAGTGTCTTTCATTTTGGAACGCGCTAATTCATAATGGTAACTTAAAAAAACTGCTCCCAATAAAGAATGAAACAACTAGGTTATTGTCAGAGTTGTTTTACTTAGGACAGAAGATAGAAAATACAATGTTACTTCCAGAGCGTTGGATGCAGAGCAGAGGAAGCGCACCTTTTCATGATTACATGCCATATTTTTTATATGAATGCTTCGAGGGTGGAAATTTCTATAAGGCATTTGGAAGTGATGAAAAAGTATGTGAATGGATAAAGGAAGAGAAACTGGATTGCTTTTTTGATGGGGCAGTTTGTAAAGAGAATATTATTGATTTAGCTGGTACGAGAGATGTTAAAAATGGGGTACCGGATGATTTAAATTATATGTTGAGATCGTATATTTCAATTCTTCAGAAAAGAGCGAATTAATTTTATTTTTTTATTGACTCTCCCTTTAGAGGATAATCCAAAATGTGAAATGTAGAGGAAAAGAGGTAGACATCAGATGTTAAAAATCGAAGAGTTTTCAAAATTATCTCATTTGACGGTAAAAACATTAAGATTCTATGAGAAAGAAGGTCTTCTGATTTCAGAAAACGTCGACGAATGGACTGGATATAGATATTATGATAAAAGCCAACTTGAAGATGCTGCAATTATTAAGTCATATAGACAGTTGGGACTAACAATTGACGAGACCTAATATATCGAAGAGGGTTTAATTGTAATTGAAAACTGTTCAAATTGTTGGACGCAACGGAGGATGAAAAACATATTGATGTTATGACTTTATATATTTTGTTTTTATTTTTTGAGATATCAAAAGCAAGGGGAAATGCCTGAATGGTCTAAATTCGTATACGGTTCGTTTACGTTTGAAAGTTACACTTTGCCTCGTTTTGCCTTATTTTGCATAGTGTGAAACACTATCGAAAAATTATTAAAATCTATGAAAGCCCAAAATAGTGCGCAAAATGCGGCGAATCATAGCAAATCGCGGCAATCAAGGAGGAGTTTTAGAATGATAAAAGTCTTATTCGTCTGCCACGGCAGGGGTTTAACAAAAGGTTGGAAATGCTGATTTTATGGTATGTTTGGAAACCAAAGAGAGAGTTTTACTAAGATTTTACTAAGAATGATGATTTTTTATAAGAAGCTCCAGCACGAAGTAAGTAAAAAGATTGCGATTATATTGACAAAAATGCAATCGAAAATGGTTGCAAAGCAAAAATGCAACTAAAAACAATTGCAAGTCAAAAGTGCAAGTGAAAACAATTGCAAAAAAGTGATATAAGTTATAAAATATATGAGAACGGAGGTAGCCTATGAATAAATATGTTTCCTTAATTATGGATATTGAAAAGTCAAAAACATATGGTATTAGTGCTCGAAATGAAATGCAGCATTATATAGATAAATGTATCAAGAATCTGAATAGATTGTTTAATGAAGAAATACAATGTGAGGTTACTTTTAGTGCTGGTGATGAATTTCAGGGATTGTTTAATGATGTTGCTACGGCACTAATGTATTATAGACTGTTTGAAATGCTTATTAAACCTGTCAAAATAAGGGCAGGTATTGGAATAGGTGATTGGACCATAAAAATGGAACGGGGATTATCTACGCAACAAGACGGACCAGCTTATTATAATGCACGACAAGCAATTAAAGAAGTACATAGCATGCAACTGCAGAATATTCGAATATGCTCAGATAAGGATGATACATTAGCAAATCATTTAATTAATGCATCTTTACCATTAAAAAGACAGCAGATATATATGCAAAACATTGTTCAGGTTTTAGTTGAGTTGTTGTTTCCGTTTGCTTCAGTATATATTGATTTAGATAGACAGGATTCTGTGAAAGAATTAATAGCAATTAAATTTGAATATAGATTAGGAGCAAAAATGGGAGGGTTATATTCAAGACGAAATATTGTTATGGAACAAAAATATTTGAATCTGAACGAAATACCAGATGCATTACCAATTTATATAGATGGGAAGATAGCGGATGTAGAATCGACTATAATTAAGAAAAATACAGCAATGATTATTTCAGAGATATTACAGTGTTCAAGACAAAATGTCGCTTCTATTATGAGGAGAGGCAATTTAAATAAAATAAGAGAATTGGATTATGTAGCATTACAATATGTGAAAAAAAATTACGGAGGAAGTAGATGGAATTAATTTTACTAGGACATATTATTGGTGATTTTTATGTTCAGACAGATAAGCTAGCAGAAAAAAAGAAAAATTCGATAAAATATATGTTAATACATTGCTTGATTTATACAATTGTTGTGGGAATAGGATTTTATGAACTGAGCAGAGAGATTGTGAAAACTTTGATAATATTAGGCCTTATCTTCTTAAGTCATCTTATAATAGATCTGATTAAAAGGAAATGTAATAAAAAGGTTGTTAAATATGAGTATATAATTTTTCTTATTGATCAGGTAATACATATCATGATTTTATTATTGATTGTTTATATTGCAAAGCTTCAAATAAATAATAATTTGATGCTAGACGCTTTGAATATGAAAACATGTGTTGTAGTAGCTTCGGCTGTATTGGTATGTTGGAAACCTGCATCAATTTTTGTGTCGTTGGTGTTTAAAATAATACCGGAAACAATAGAGCAAGTGGGTCAAACGATGAAAGCAAATAAAAAAGCAGAAACTGAAGGAATTAAAATAGGTTCTTGGATTGGAATATTAGAAAGAGAAATCATTTTTATACTTGGATTAATGGGGCAATTTGGTGCAATAGGATTTGTATTAACTGCAAAGAGTTTAGCAAGATTCAAGCAATTAGAGAGTAAGTCATTCGCTGAAAAGTATTTGGTGGGAACATTATTGAGTGCATTTATTGCGATAGTATGTATTGTTATATGTAAATTTTATATACAGGGGATTTGAGAGATTGGAGAGTGAATTAAAAAAAAAATCTAACATGATAGTAAAAGATATTGGAGGTAATATCATGACTGAAGCAGAACAGAGAGCGGCTGCCACAAAATTCTATAATGATTGGCATAATATTGGAAATGAGAAAAGTGACAGTCATCGTTTTTGGATTGAATTTTTTTCAAATGTTCTTGGAATTGAAGATGTTACACAAAAGATAATATTTGAAAAGCCTGTAGTTGTAGATGGACAAACTAAGTTTATTGATATTTATATACCAGAAACCAGGGTGTTAATTGAACAAAAGAGCCTTGGAAAAGATTTGAATAAGAAAACACAACAATCAGATGGTTCCATGCGTACACCTTTTGAGCAAGGACGAAATTATGCTCAATGGATGATACCTGATGAAACACCGTTATGGATAGTTGCCTGCAACTTTAAATCATTTGAAATACATGATATGAACAAGCCGAATGAAGCGCCTGTTGTTATTATGTTGGAGGAAGTAAGACATAAACTGCCTCTGTTTGACTTCATGTTTAAAAAAGAGGTTAAAGAGTTATCTCATGAAATGGAAATATCCGTAGAAGCGGGTAAAATTGTAGGAATATTGTATGACAAGCTACTAGAGCAGTATAAAGATCCAGATGAAAATTCATTTAAAAGCCTGAATGCACTTTGTGTGAGGCTTGTATTTTGTTTGTATGCTGAGGATGCAGGTATTTTTGGCTCACATATGATGTTCCATGACTATCTCAAAGATATACCTGTAAATGGATTTCGGAAGGCATTGGTGGAGCTATTTAAGATACTCGATACCAAAGTGGAAGATAGGGACAAATATTTAGCTGAAGATAATCCTAAACTGGCTGCATTTCCGTATGTGAATGGCGGCTTGTTTGCTGACGAAGATATTGAAATACCGCCTTTTACTGAGGAAATCAAGGAATTGCTACTCTCAAAGGCTAGCGCAGATTTTGATTGGTCTGATATCAGTCCTACTATTTTTGGTGCAGTTTTTGAAAGCACATTAAATCCGGAAACAAGAAGAAGTGGTGGTATGCACTACACTTCGATTGAGAATATTCACAAAGTGATTGATCCGCTGTTTATGGATGAGTTGAAATCCGAGCTAAATGAAATTAGGCAGATTTCAGTAGTGCGTACTAAAAAATCTAAGTTGAGCGCATTTCAGAGTAAGCTTGCACAATTAAAGTTTCTGGATCCGGCGTGCGGTTCCGGAAATTTCCTTACAGAAACATATATTTCTTTGCGTAGGCTAGAGAATGAAGTGCTATATGAATTACAGAATGGACAGATTGTATTTGGAGAGGCAATTAATCCGATTCAAGTATCTATTGGTCAGTTTTATGGGATTGAAATAAATGATTTTGCTGTTACAGTTGCTAAAACTGCTCTGTGGATAGCAGAAAGTCAAATGATGAAGGAAACCGAGGATATAGTGCATATGAACCTTGATTTTCTTCCTTTGAAGTCATATGCGAATATTCAGGAAGGAAATGCGTTACAGCTTGATTGGGAAAGTATTGTAACTAAAAATGAACTGAACTATATTATGGGTAATCCGCCGTTTTTAGGATATTCTATGCAGAATGATAATCAAAAGAAGGAAATATTATCTGTTTATATTGATGAAAAAGGAAAACCTTATAAAACTGCTGGTAAAATTGATTATGTATCAGCATGGTATTTTAAGGCCTCACTACTAATACAGGGAACAAAAATAAAAGCAGCTTTTGTTTCCACAAATTCCATTACACAAGGAGAGCAAGTTGCCAGTGTATGGGAGCCGTTGTTTACAAGGTTTGGAATCCATATTGATTTTGCACATCGAACATTTATTTGGGACAGTGAGGCAAGTTTGAAGGCCCATGTGCATTGTGTTATTGTCGGGTTCAGTTCCGGTCCTGATTCGCATGATAAAAAAATATTTTATGGAAATGAAGTAAAAATAGCAAAAAATATATCTCCCTATCTGATTGATGCGCCAGTTATATTTATAAGCAGCCGTTCAAAGCCTTTATGTGATGTACCAGAAATGACAACAGGAAACAGACCAGCAGATGGAGGGCATTTAATTATTGAGGCTGAGGACTATGAAGATTTTATAAAGAAAGAGCCAAATGCAGCCGCTTATATCAAAAAACTTACAGGAGCAGTTGAATATATTAATAATAAAGACAGGTATTGCTTATGGCTTGTAGGTGTGAATCCAGCAGAACTTAGAAAGATGCCGGAAGTGATGAAACGGATTGAATTGTGTCGTAAGGACAGGCTTAATGGTGCTCCTGATAGGCAGAAATTAGCAGATACCCCCATGCTTTTTAGAGAAACTAAAAATCCAAGTAACTATATTATTGTACCACGGGTTTCTTCAGAGAATAGAAGATACATTCCGTTGGGTTTTTTACAAGATGATATAATACCTACTGATTCTGCAACAATTATACCGGAAGCAGGGTATTATGAGTTTGGAATTTTAACATCTAATGTTCATATGGCCTGGATGCGGGCTGTTTGTGGAAGATTAAAAAGTGATTACAGATACTCAAAAGATATTGTATATAATAATTTTCCGTGGTGTAAACCTACTGACGAACAGAAGCAGAAAATAGAACAGACTGCTCAGAATATTCTTGATGCAAGAGCATTATATCCGGACTGTTCATTAGCTGATTTATATGATGAGATTACTATGCCGCCGGAGTTACGCAAAGCTCACCAGTTCAATGACAAAGCTGTTATGCAGGCATATGGTTTTTCAATAAAGGATACTACTGAAGAAGAATGCGTAGCGGAACTCATGAAAATGTATCAGGATATTGTTGAAAAACATTGAGGAATAAATTATAGGGCAAGAAACCTTATAAAATTTGTATTAAGGTAGAATCGTAACATAAAAACCAACTGTACAAACTTCGATTTGTTTTAGACTAAATCTACACCATGAAAAAATTTTTCTTGTTCGAGTTTTTTGTGGAGATCTGTGGACAAATGGTTCAGAAGAGGAAAGCGCAGTAGAACTATTGAAAAAGATAAATGGGGTTATTTAAATGAGTAATACTTTTTATGACAATGAAAAATTACCTAGCTTTTCTTATGTAGTTGAGGTGAGAAAAGCATTACAAGCAATAATGAAACCTATTGCTGATGTAGTGCTGAAGTTTGAAGAAATTATGCGCCCATTTCGTGAATTTGCTGAGAGTGTTCAAGTTCGTTTTGAAGAAATGACAGCTGGTTTATTAGAAGCAAAGCGGTTGTTAGATGCGGCTGAGAGACTTGGCGAAGCACAATATGTGTACTGGAATCATATGACAGAGGATTTTATTAATACTATAATGGATTCACAAAATATTAATAAAACATTAAGAGAAATTCTGACTCAAGACCGATTCAAGATTGTTGACGATACCATTAAAAAATGCAGAGATAATGAATATATGTATCGTTATGTACGCCTATTTGATCAAGCAATAATGGCATTTAAAAATAGTCAGTCCGATTTAGCTGTAATTGGTCTTGTTTCAATTATTGACGGATTATTGACAGATGTTAGTGAAAATCATACCACTAGAATTGCCACGCGTGCTAATATCATTATGGATAAGCTTGAACAAAATGAAACTATTGATAGTGATGAATATGCACTTATGACATTAATGCTTAGTTTTCAAAAGACATTGGAAACATTTTCGGCCAACTCTGATTTCCGAGGGAAAGAACCTAAAGGATTGAACAGACATTGGATTATGCATGGTCGTTCAAGGCGCAGAAAAACAAAGCTTGACTGTGTAAAATTAATTAATTTTATCTATGGCATTTTGTTGATTGATAAACTCGGAAAAGAAGATACGGATGAGGTAGATGAGTGCAAAAATTAGGCTGTTGTATAAGACTGTCATTTTATGTAGAAGATTTGTAAAACAGTAAATGACAGTATCGTAAGACTTTTAAAACTGATAAAAATGGGAGATTCTTTAAATTGAATGAAATATTGAAAGAATTATCTTGATAAAACAGAACAAATGTTCTATAATGATTGTATCAAAGAAAAGGGTGGTGCTGGATTCAATAAATATAAATCCCCATTTGACATTTATGATAATTCTAAGAGTTTTAGGAGGCTTAATAGTATGGAATATTTATATCATTATACCAACTTATCATCATTAGCGTTGATATTTAAAAATAAAACTTTTCGGTTTAATTCCTTAATAAATATGGATGACGCAGAAGAAGTTAAAACGAAGAACTCTCCTTTCCTTGGGAAATATTGCTTTATAAGTTCGTGGACAGATATTGAAGCAGAAAGTATACCGTTTTGGGGACTTTATACAGATAATATGTCTGGTATTAGGATAAAAATGCAAAAGTATCCATTTATAAAAAATACATATAGACTTTACTATTATGAAAATGGTAAAGAGTTTGATTCTTATATCCCTGAAAGTCTATTATCTAGGGGAGATATTTATGCTGTTCCTACTTTGCCATTCCTCAGAAAAGTAGAATACACCCAATATAATGATCTAATATATCCTAAACCAATAGATTATTTTACTAAAAACTCAGATGGAACTTTTAACTTTGAAGGCAATTTTAATGACATAAATAAATATAAACGAGATAGCTGGGCATTTCAATCAGAGTGGAGATATGGATTTGTTATTTTTCCACATGATAAAACTGGTCGATTAAATATGCAATTTGAAGCAAATGGAGATGATTTGCCATTTTATTATTATGATGTACCTATTGCTGATAAAGCGTTTGATGATATTGAAATTATAACGGGACCTAAAATGAATTTAGGAGATAAAGAAATTTTGCGCCTATTATGTAAAGAATATTGTCCGAAAGCAATAATTAAAGAATCTGAATTGCTAATTAATTAAGGGATATTTTAAGAGATAGAGTATTTGACTATAGGAGAAATAAATTATGATGCAAAAACTTGGAGAGATTACCTTAGCTTGTATTGCCAGTGCTGGAGGAATAGGAGGAATTGTAATTGCGACTATAAAATTTTCATCTAATATGATAGCAGAAAAACTCTCGCAAAAATATGAACAGAAATTAGAACAAAAATTAGAAAGATATAAAACTGAACTAAGTAAAAGGGAATATATGAGTAAAACCCGATTTGATACAGAGTTCAATCTTTATAGGAATTTATCTCAAAAGTTTTCGCAAATGGTAATGGAAGTGATAACTGTTATATCAGATGATTCATACAAGGAAGGAGAAAAAATCGAAACTACCAGATTAAATACGGCTGTTGATTATGCGAAATCTGCTATTGATGAATTATATGCTGCAGCGCCATTTATACAAAAGGAGATTTATGATGAATTGTTAGGAGTATATGAAATGTGTCGAAAGCAATGCATTGTGTATAGTAAAATATCAAAACATAAAAATATAGATAACGAAAAATATATAGAAGCCATAACATATAATAGAAAAATACAAAAAGAATATAATAATTTGTTAGAAAAGATTAGAGACTATACTATGAAACTAGATGTAATAGATTAAAAGCATGTCGAATTATCTAGAATACAATTTTAAAATACTGGTAGATAAATATCTTGGAGAGTCGGTGAGAACATGGAAATTATGGCAGTAGAAAGAAATGATAAGGTTATATCTTTCGGGAATGAATTTCCTAATGGGAGATTATCTGAAGAACCAAGGTAAATTGTATCGCTTGATAGAAGCCTTTGAAATGTCTAAAAAGCTGGGCATCCACTCACAGATGAGGAATATGAGGATCAAAAAATAATGTAGAAGAATGAAAGGTCACTATTTTGATAGTGGCCTTTTTATAACGGTATCTTTTAATTCATTTATTGCGCAGAAATGGATAAAGTGCCATAATATATTTATTACAGTGCGTGCAAGACAATAAATATGGATATAGCAAAAAAGAACAGTACGAAAGGGGCCCATACATGAATGCAGAATTAAAAGAAAAATGTGATCTATTGGTAGAAAACAGAAAGGTCATAGCAAAGGCATTTGCATGGGATGCAAGTCTTATGAGTCTGGCCTCCGCCACATTATTTACAAGTAATGGGCTAACTGCCAACAGCGAAAAGTTAAAAGAGTGTATGGAGATCATGAAGGCCAAGACAAATATTTTTTCTGAATTCAGGGGAAATGTAAGGATACCGCTTATCTGTAAGATGGCCTTATCCGATGATCCGGAAAAATATTTTGAAAATGTAGAGGCTTTATATGAGCTTTTAAATCAGGGGAAATGGCTGGGCAATGAGTATAAGATCATGGCGGCGATCACCATTTGCGATCACGCAGAGGAAAGTGAATATGAATTGTTTGTAAACAGGACCAATGAAATATATTCCCAAATGAAGCAAAATCATAAATGGCTTACTACCGATGAGGACATTCCATTTGCAGCCATGTTGGCAGTATCGGGATTGGATATCGACAAATTGATTGAGGAAATGGAGCTTGATTATAACATCCTTAAAGGAAAGTTTCATGACAGCAATGCAGTACAGTCATTAAGCCATGTGCTTGCTCTTGATGAAAAGCCGGCAGAAGTAAAATGTGCTAAAGTAGAAGCAATCTTTGATGAATTAAAAGCCATAAAGCATACATATGGAACCGGATATGAGCTTGCAACCTTAGGAACCCTTACTATGTTGGATATGCCGGAAAAAGAACTTGCAGAGTTTATCGCAGAAGCGGATGATTATTTAAAAAGACAGAAAGGCTTTGGAGACTTTGTGCTTGGAACAAAAGCAAGACGCTTATATGCCGCTCAACTGGTTTTAAACCAATATGGACAAGGAAATAAAAAAGCAGATGGCGTTGTCCTGGGAAGTATGCTGGCGCTCACAATAGCAACAGAGATATGCCTGATGCTCTGTGTAACAAGCTGTACCGCCGCATCTAATGCAAGTCATTAGTGTGCTGCACAAATATATATGTTATAATTATTGCCAACAGGTGTAACTGGGGGAATGCTATTATGAATATATTATTGACGATCCGGGCTGAGATCATATGTCTGGTGATTCAGATTTTTTTATTGGTATTTGGTATTCTATATAATAGGAGTAAGACAGAAAGAATCTTTCTCCGTATCTGTTGCTGGGGTCTGATTCATGTGGTTTTTGATATCATCACAGTATATACGGTCAATCATTTAGAGACAGTACCGACCAGGGTGAATTGGCTGTGCCATGTGATATTCTTTATGGCTGCCATTATGTTTTGTTATGAGTTTTTAAACTATATTTTTCTGATCTCCTATTCGGAAAAAACAGCGAAAAAGCTCAGGCTTATCTCAACTGCCGTTCCCGTCCTGTATTTGATATTGATTCCTTTCTTAAAAATCGAGTATCTTGTAGGAAGGGGAACGAATTACAGTTTCGGTCCCTGCGTATATGCCGGATACGGATGCACTGTTGTATTGTTTGCATCCAGTGTCGCAGTGATCATCATAAGATTTAAAGAACTTGAAAAAAATGTACGGCGCGCTTTGATTCCCATGGTCATGTTTATGGCCGCAGGCGTTGCATATCAGATTTTTGTGCCGGAGTTTTTATTTACCGGTGCGGAAGTAACGCTGGTAACCATGGGAATCTATTTTGCCCTGGAAAATCCAACAGAGAGATACAGATCAAGGGCTTTTATCGATCTGGATACTTCTTTAAAAAGTAAAAACTGTTATGATGAGGATATGGCTGCTTTTAAGCAAAAATATCGTTCCGGTGTTTCTGCCGGAGATGTTGCCTGTGTGGTATGTGATCTGAACGACCTGAAAATTGTGAACGATACATATGGACACCTGGTAGGAGACGAGCTGATTCGTCTGGCGGCTTTTCTGCTCAAAGACTATTTAAAGAGCGCTTACGATATTTATCGTGTAGGCGGGGATGAATTTGTAGCCATCTATGTGGATGAAGAAGTTTCCAAGGCAGAGCAGGAGGTGGAGCAGGCTCGCAATCACGCCATCAAATTTCATACCGAAAATGGTTATCCCCTTAGTATAGCCATCGGTTTTGCAAAAAGCTCGGATGGAGATTCTGTTTTGGATGTTGTGGCGGCAGCAGACAAGAATATGTATCAGGAAAAGGCAAAGATGAAAGCATAGACAAATGAAATCACCGGATATATAATTTTCACTATACAACAATGAAAAAGGAGATGCCAAGTATGATCAAGGAAGCAATCGTTAAGATCGTAAACAAAGAAGACCTCACCTATGATGAGGCATATACGGTCATGAATGAAATCATGAGCGGAGAAACAACAGCAACACAGAATGCTGCTTTTCTTTCTGCCCTGTCTACCAAAAGCGCAAAAGCCGAAACCACAGATGAGATCGCAGGATGTGCTGCTGCCATGAGGGCCCATGCCACGAAGGTGGAAACCGATATGGAGCTTTTTGAAATTGTGGGGACAGGCGGCGATAATGCCCATAGTTTTAATATCTCCACTACAGCTGCACTTGTTGCGGCAGCAGGCGGCATGAAAGTTGCCAAGCATGGAAACCGGGCTGCTTCTTCCAAGTGTGGAACGGCAGATTGCCTGGAAGCCCTTGGTGTTAATATTCAGCAAAGTCCTGAAAGATGTATCGAATTATTGAACGAGGTAGGCATGTGCTTCTTCTTTGCACAGAAATACCATGCATCCATGAAGTATGTAGGCCCCATCCGTAAGGAGCTTGGTTTCCGAACTGTGTTTAATATTCTCGGACCCTTAACCAATCCCGGTATGCCTTCCATGCAGCTTCTTGGTGTGTATGATGGGTATCTTGTAGAGCCGCTGGCCCAGGTATTGGTCAGCCTTGGAATCAAGCGGGGCATGGTTGTATATGGTCAGGATAAGCTGGATGAGATTTCCATGAGCGCGCCTACCACTGTATGTGAAATTCGGGACGGATGGTATAAATCTTCTGTCATCACCCCGGAAGAATTTGGCTTTGAGCGGTGCACGAAAGACGATCTGAAGGGTGGAACGCCTGAAGAAAGTGCAAAGATCACTCTTGGTATCCTGAAGGGCGAAAAAGGACATAAGAGAAATGCAGTCTTGATGAATGCAGGTGCGGCACTTTATATCGGCGGAAAAGCAGATAGTATGAAGGAAGGCATTGCACTTGCTGCCGAGATCATTGATTCCGGCAAGGCGCTTAAAACTCTTGAGGCGTTTATTGAAGTCAGCAATCGTCCGGAAGGCTGATCTGATTTTCCTGAAATAATATACTGAAAGGTATATGGGCGATATTCCGAGAGAGCAAACTGTTTAAACAGCAGTTTTGCCTCTCGGTTTTTTTATTTTTTACAGTATCTTAAAAAGATAAAACAGCATTACAAAAATTTAAAATAGGATTGACAGAAGAAGGGAAAGCATATATAGTCTACATTATATAACAACAATTATATAAAAAGGGGAATTGTTATGCCGCCAAAAGTAAAGATTACAGAGAAGATGATACTGGATGCTTCCTTTGAGGTGATTCGGATCAACGGACATGAGAATCTCAATGCCAGAACCATTGCCGAATATCTGAAATGTTCAACCCAGCCGGTCTTGTATCATTTTAAAACCATGGATGAGATCCGGGAAGCAGTTTACAAAAAAGCGGACCAATATCATACTTCTTATATTATGCCAAGGGAAGATGATGAAAATCCCATGCTTGCCATGGGGCTGAATTATGTGCGCTTTGGCCATGAAGAAAAGAATCTTTTTCGTTTTCTGTTTCAGACCAATCAGTTTGGGGGCATGGACATAGAGACTCTCATCGGCGATCCGGGACTTTCGGATATCATAGCCGTTATGGCAAAGGGTCTGGATTGTGATGCAGGGGAAGCTAGAGAGATGTTTTTAACATTTTTTGTAATAGCACATGGTCTTGCCAGCCTATTGGCAAATAATGCAATGGAATATGATGAGGAGCAGAGTGCAA
>JAFLSW010000038.1 GCA_022510725.1 Lachnospiraceae bacterium | reverse complement strand
GGTATCAAGGTGGATAATATTTCCGTTGATTTCAAGGAAGGCGATACCATTATGGTGGTTGCCGGTGTTTGGAAGGATACTGTGGGCGTGGTCTCCAGGATGGATTTCGGAAAACAGACAGCCACCATTAGTGTGGAAATGTTTGGACGAGAGACACCTGTAGAAATCAGTTTTGCGGAAGTCCGCAAGATGTAAAGAAACATTTTTTTATAAGAAGTTCATAGGAGTGATCCTACTTATATATAGTAAGAAGAATTTCGTATGAACCGTGGGAGGGCTTCTTCGGCCCGCCACTACCACAATTTATTAGGAGGTGCCATCATGGCAAAGAAAGTAGAAGGATACATCAAGTTACAAATCCCTGCTGGTAAAGCAACACCAGCACCCCCTGTTGGACCCGCTTTGGGACAGCATGGTGTAAACATCGTTGAATTTACAAAACAGTTCAACGCAAAAACGGCAGATATGGGAGATACCATTGTCCCCGTTGTCATTACAGTTTATGCAGACAGAAGTTTCAGTTTTGTTACCAAAACACCGCCTGCTGCAGTTCTGTTAAAGAAAGCCTGCAACATTAAATCCGGTTCCGCAACCCCTAACAAAGTAAAGGTTGCTACCATTTCCAAAGCAGACTTACAGAAGATCGCAGAGACGAAAATGCCTGACTTAAATGCGGGAAGCTTAGAAGCTGCCATCAGCATGATCGCAGGAACCGCAAGAAGTATGGGAATCCAAGTTGAAGAGTAATCAGAGAATGTGGGAGGAGCCTAAGTGCACCGCCACTACCACAAGGAGGTAAACAAAATGAAACATGGTAAGAAATATAACGAAGCGGCAAAAGCAATTGACCGCACAGTACAGTATGAGCCTGCTGAAGCAATCGCATTAGCAAAAAAGGTTGCAACAGCAAAATTTGATGAAACCATCGAAGTACACATCCGGACCGGCTGTGACGGTCGTCACGCTGACCAGCAGATTCGTGGTGCAGTAGTTCTGCCCAACGGAACCGGTAAGTCCGTAAGAGTTTTGGTATTTGCAAAGGGAGATAAGTTAAACGAGGCTGAAGCAGCAGGAGCTGATCATGTAGGCGGCGAAGAACTGATCCCCAAGATTCAGAACGACGGTTGGCTGGATTTCGATGTTGTAGTTGCTACCCCTGATATGATGGGCGTTGTTGGTCGTCTTGGTAAGGTTTTGGGACCGAAAGGTTTGATGCCCAACCCCAAAGCAGGTACCGTTACCATGGATGTAGCGAAAGCTGTTAACGACATCAAGGCAGGTAAGATCGAGTACAGATTGGATAAATCCAATATCATTCATGTTCCTGTAGGAAAAGCTTCCTTTACAGAGGAACAGTTAAAGGAAAACTTTGACGCGCTGATGGATGCCATTGTGAAGGCAAAACCCAGCACATTAAAAGGCCAGTTCTTAAAGAGCATTTCTTTGGCGCCTACCATGGGACCCGGCGTAAAGATCTCCACAGCAAAGTTCTAGTTTTAGGATTTGAAAAGTATGATATAATGAAGGCATGGTTAGATACCATGCCTTTTTTATATGAAAGGAAAAATGCGTATTGGGTAAAACAATGAAGAAAAAGAGAAGAAATAAGAGGAGGAAGCAGCGTCTTGTTTTTGGAACTGCCCTGTTTTTGGTTCTGTTATTGGGGAGTATCGCTTTTCTGCTTTTTTATACCCTGAAACCGGAAAGGGGGAGAAGCTCCAATGGACTGGCTGTTCCCGCAATTTCCGTGGTGGATCAGAAAGCATTGATAGAAAATACCGTTTTTGCAGCCAAATCCGGCATGGAGGAAAAAGAAGATGAGGAAGAGCCGCTAAAAATACAGCCCGTTGTCATGGCCTTTGGCGGGGATATCTGCTTTTATGATGAATATGCCAATATGCATTCCTTGAATAACAGAGGAGGCAGCATAGAAAGCAGCATATCTTCCGACCTTTTGGAGAGGATGCGTCAGGCGGATATTTTCATGCTCAATAATGAATTTGCCTATTCTGACAGAGGTACACCACTGGCGGATAAGGCATTTACCTTCCGAAGCCGTCCGGAAAATGTGAGCCTTCTTTCGGAAATGGGTGTGGATATTGTTTCTATTGCCAACAATCATGTTTATGATTATGGAGAAGATGCATTGCTTGATACCCTGGATATTCTTCAGGAAGCGGGAATGCCCTATGTGGGAGCGGGCCGGAATCTGGATGAAGCTGCCGCGCCTTATTATTATGAAGTAAATGGAAGAACCATCGCCTTTATCTCTGCCACGCAGGTGGAGCGCAATGATACACCGGATACAAAAGGGGCAACTATGGTAACGGCGGGCACTTTCCGTTGCTTTAATGACGAAGAGTTTGATCGTTTGGTCCGAATCATAAGAGAAGCGGATGCAAAAGCGGACTTTACGGTGGTATACATACACTGGGGAACAGAAAATACCGATGAACTGCACTGGCTCCAGACGAAGCAGGCACCTTTGATGGTGGAAGCGGGAGCGGATCTGATCGTAGGAGATCATCCTCATTGTCTTCAGGGCATCGAGTATATCAAGGGGGTTCCCGTGTTTTACAGCCTGGGGAACTTTTGGTTTAACAGTAAGACCTTGGATACGGGGCTTTTGGAAGTGACATTGGATGAAAAAGGAGAAACGGTCTGCCGTTTTCTGCCGGCGATCCAGCATGACTGCCGAACAGACCTGATATCGGGCGAAGAAAGGCAGCGGATCCTGCTTTACCTGCAATGTATTTCTCCGGATGTGACCATAGATGAAGATGGATATATTTATGACCGGCCTTACGAGGGACCGCCTATCCCTTATGATGAAGTGCAGCGAGTGCCCCCCAAGAGAGAAGAACCTAAGCCGGAGGAAAACCCTGAGGAACAGAGCCCTGACGAACAGAACCCAGAGGGGCAGAACCCGGAAGGGCAAATTCCGCAAGTATAAAAAGAGGACATAAAATAAAAGAAATAGGTTGACAACAATATAAACCTATGATACTCTAAACAAGGTCTTTTTAAAGACTTTGCCGAAGACAGTAGGTGCCCATAGGGCGTAAGCGTATCGCCTACCGAGGAATGAAAGAGTATGACAGCTTTTTGCCTTCCGGTCTTTCGGGAGGCATTTTTATATGCATTGATACTCCTATCGGCAAAAAATCTATAAGGAGGTAAATGTTACATGGCAAAGGTTGAATTGAAACAACCCATCGTGGAAGAAATTTCCGGTTATTTAAAAGACGCACAGTCTGTTGTGCTTGTAAATTACCGCGGACTTACCGTTGAGCAGGATACACAGCTTCGTAGAGCTATGCGTGAAGCAGGGATTGTCTACAAGGTATACAAAAACACAATGATGAACTTTGCGTTCAAGGGAACGGATTATGAACCCCTGATGCCGTATCTGGAAGGACCCAGTGCCGTTGCGATCTCCAAAGATGATGCAACAGCTCCGGCAAGGATCCTTGGCAAATATGCCAAAGATATGGAAGCACTGGAAATTAAGGGCGGTGTTGTAGAAGGCGTTGCATATGATGCAAAAGGCATCAGCGCTATCGCATCCATCCCCAGCAGGGAAGAGCTGCTTTCCAAGTTGCTTGGAAGCTTACAGTCTCCCATCAGCAATTTTGCCCGCGTGCTGAATCAGATCGCGGAGCAGGGTGGTGCAGGCAATGCGCCTGAAGCAAAGGCTGAAGAAGCACCTGCAGAGGAGGCACCTGCCGAAGAAGCAAAGGCAGAAGAAACACCCGCAGAGGAAGCTAAGGCAGAAGAGGCACCCGCAGAGGAAGCACCTGCCGAGGAAGCAAAAGCAGAAGAAACTGAAACACCGGCAGAATAAAAAGCCGGCATGATTAAAATTTAAATGGAGGAAATGAAAATGGCAAAATTAACAACAGCAGAATTTATTGAAGCTATTAAAGAGTTATCTGTTTTAGAATTAAATGAGCTGGTAAAAGCTTGTGAAGAAGAGTTTGGCGTATCTGCAGCAGCAGGTGTTGTCGTTGCGGCAGCAGCAGGCGGAGCAGAAGGCGGCGCTGATGATAAGAGCGAATTCAATGTAGAGTTAACAGAGGTTGGTCCTAACAAGGTTAAGGTTATCAAGGTTGTTCGTGAAGCTACCGGTCTTGGCTTAAAGGAAGCAAAAGATGTAGTTGACGGCGCACCCAAGGTGATCAAAGAGGGCGCATCCAAAGAAGAAGCTGAAGATATCAAAGCAAAATTGGAAGCTGAAGGCGCTAAAGTTACTCTTAAGTAATTTACCCCAATCCCTACAAAAGATAACAAAAGAGCTGGCGGAGGTTCAAAAAAAGAACATTTCCGACAGCTCTTTTTTATAAATTTTTTCTTGACTCAGGAAAATGGTTGTGGTATTATGGATGATGCACTATTGTGGTGTGATAGGCTCATTTGGGCATTTGACAGTGGCTATATGAGCCGACAAATTGAAAGAACGGGGTGAAAATGTCAATGGAAAAGAACAGGATACGTCCTATCCCATCCGGTAAAGACATACGCATGAGCTATCAGAGACAAAAAGAGGTTTTGGAGATGCCGAACTTGATCGAAGTTCAGAAAAACTCCTATAACTGGTTTCTGAAAGAGGGATTGAAAGAAGTATTTGATGATATTTCTCCGATCACCGATTACAGCGGACACTTAAGCCTGGAGTTCGTTGATTTTGAGCTGTGCGAGGATGATGTAAAGTATTCTATTGAGAAATGCAAGGAGAGAGATGCTACTTATGCTGCTCCTTTAAAGGTAAAGGTGCGCCTTTACAACAAGGAAAAGGACGAGATCAGCGAGCATGAGATCTTTATGGGAGATCTCCCCCTGATGACGGAGACAGGTACTTTTGTGATCAATGGCGCAGAGCGTGTCATTGTCAGCCAGTTAGTACGTTCTCCCGGCATCTATTATGGTATTGCTCATGACAAGATCGGTAAGGAATTGTATTCCTGTACGGTAATCCCCAACCGTGGCGCATGGCTGGAGTATGAGACAGATTCCAATGATGTTTTCAGTGTTCGTGTAGATAGAACAAGAAAGGTGCCTATCACCGTATTTATCCGTGCGTTGGGTATCGGCACCAATGAAGAGATCAGAGAATTATTCGGAGACGAGCCTAAGATCGAGGCTAGTCTGTTAAAGGACCCTTCCATTACGGAGAAGAGTCCCAGCGGAAGCTATGAGGACGGTCTGTTAGAGCTTTACAAAAAGATCCGTCCCGGCGAGCCCTTAAGCGTAGACAGTGCTGAAAGCCTGATCACGGCCATGTTCTTTGACCCCAGAAGATATGACCTGGCAAAAGTGGGACGCTATAAATTTAATAAAAAACTGATGTTACGGAACCGTATCCGCAACCATGTACTGGCAGAGGATGTAGTGGATCCTTTTACCGGAGAATTGATCGCCAAGGCGGATACTGTTGTAACAGCAGAGTTGGCTGACAGCATTCAGAATGCTGCTGTTCCTTTCGTATATATCCAGACAGAAGAGAAAAATGAAAAGGTATTGTCCAACATGATGGTAGACATTACCAATTTTGTGGACTGTAAACCCAGAGAACTGGGTGTGACAGAACTGGTTTATTTCCCTGTACTGCAGCAGATCTTAGAAGAGTACAGCGATAAGCCGGAAGAGTTGGCAGATGCCATCAGGCGCAATATCCATGACTTGATCCCCAAGCATATTACCAAGGAAGATATCATTGCTTCCATTAATTACAATATGAATTTAGAGTATGGTATCGGCAATGATGACGATATCGACCACTTAGGCAACAGACGTATCCGTGCGGTAGGTGAACTGCTTCAGAACCAGTATCGTGTAGGTCTGACAAGGTTGGAGCGTGTTGTCAGAGAAAGAATGACCACCCATGATGCAGAGGAGGTTTCTCCTCAGGTGTTGATCAATATTAAGCCGGTACAGGCTGCGGTAAAAGAATTCTTCGGTTCTTCCCAGCTGTCCCAGTTCATGGATCAGAACAATCCTTTGGGTGAGTTGACTCATAAGAGACGTTTGTCTGCATTGGGACCGGGCGGTCTGTCCAGAGACAGGGCCGGATTCGAGGTTCGAGATGTACACTATTCCCACTACGGCAGAATGTGTCCTATCGAGACTCCCGAGGGTCCTAACATCGGTTTGATCAACTCCTTAGCTTCTTATGCAAGGATCAACGAGTATGGTTTTGTAGAAGCGCCTTATCGTAAGATCGATAAGACCGATCCGGAAAATCCGGTGGTAACCGATGAAGTGGTTTATATGACTGCAGATGAAGAGGATAATTACCATGTAGCCCAGGCATCCGAACCTTTGGATGAAGAAGGACATTTCAAGAGAAACATGGTTTCCGGTCGTTTCCGGGAAGAGACCCAGGAATACCCCAAGGTTATGTTTGATTATATGGATGTGTCGCCTAAGATGATCTTCTCCGTGGCTACGGCGTTGATTCCTTTCCTGCAGAACGACGATGCTAACCGTGCCCTGATGGGTTCCAACATGCAGCGTCAGGCTGTTCCCCTTTTGTTTACCGAGGCTCCCGTTGTAGGAACCGGTATTGAGACAAAGGCGGCAGTAGACTCCGGTGTATGTGTGGTTGCCAAGAAAGCCGGCACCATCGATCATGTATCTTCCGATGTCATCTGCATGACTTATGACGACGGAGAAAAAGAAGAATATCATTTGACCAAGTTCTCACGAAGCAACCAGTCCAACTGCTATAACCAGAAGCCTATCGTATTTAAAGGCAATCATGTAGCGGCAGGACAGGTCATTGCAGATGGTCCTTCCACCAGCGAAGGCGAGCTGGCACTGGGCAAGAACCCGCTGATCGGCTTCATGACCTGGGAAGGTTACAACTACGAGGATGCGGTATTGTTAAGCGAAAGACTGGTACAGGATGATGTATATACATCCGTCCATATTGAAGAATATGAAGCAGAAGCCAGAGACACCAAGTTGGGACCGGAAGAGATCACAAGAGATGTTCCCGGCGTAGGTGATGATGCGTTAAAGGATCTGGATGAAAGAGGTATCATCCGCATTGGTGCGGAGGTTCGTGCCGGAGATATCCTGGTTGGTAAAGTAACTCCCAAGGGAGAGACAGAGCTGACTGCAGAG
This sequence comes from Lachnospiraceae bacterium, assembly GCA_022510725.1. Lineage (GTDB taxonomy): Bacteria > Bacillota > Clostridia > Lachnospirales > Lachnospiraceae > UBA2882. The sequence goes on along the minus strand of JAFLSW010000038.1, from coordinate 9,532 downwards.
GAAAGACTGCTTCGCGCCATCTTCGGTGAAAAAGCCCGTGAAGTAAGGGATACTTCCTTGAAGGTTCCTCACGGTGAATATGGTATTGTAGTAGATGCCAAAGTGTTTACGAGAGAGAATGGAGATGAATTGTCTCCCGGCGTAAACCAGGCAGTCCGCATTTATATCGCACAGAAGAGAAAGATTTCCGTAGGTGATAAGATGGCAGGCCGTCACGGTAATAAGGGTGTTGTTTCCCGCGTGCTTCCTGTAGAAGATATGCCTTATCTGCCTAACGGCCGTCCTCTTGATATCGTGTTAAATCCGTTGGGCGTACCTTCCCGTATGAACATCGGACAGGTATTGGAGATCCACCTTTCCCTGGCTGCAAAAGCGCTGGGCTTCAATGTGGCTACACCGGTATTTGACGGTGCAAAGGAAAGCGATATTATGGATACTTTAGATCTTGCCAACGACTATGTAAATTTAAGTTGGGAAGAGTTTGAAAAGAAACACGGGGATGAGCTGCTTCCTGAGGTATTGCAGTATTTATCCGATCATCGTGATCACAGAGAGCTCTGGAAGGGCGTTCCCATTTCCAGAGACGGAAAGGTAAGGCTTCGTGACGGACGAACCGGCGAATATTTTGACTCTCCGGTAACCATCGGACACATGCATTACCTGAAGCTCCACCATCTGGTAGACGATAAGATTCATGCCCGTTCTACTGGTCCTTACTCTCTGGTAACACAGCAGCCTTTGGGTGGTAAGGCGCAGTTCGGCGGACAGCGTTTCGGTGAAATGGAAGTTTGGGCGCTGGAAGCATATGGTGCTGCTTATACCTTACAGGAGATCCTGACTGTGAAGTCCGATGATGTGATCGGACGTGTTAAGACCTATGAGTCTGTTATCAAGGGTGATAATATCCCTGAACCGGGCATTCCCGAATCCTTTAAGGTTATGTTAAAAGAGCTGCAGTCTCTCGGACTGGATGTAAAAGTTCTCAATGAGGATCATCAGGAAGTGGAGATCATGGAGACCATCGATTATGGTGACAACGATCTTCGCCGGGAATTGGAAAGCGAATCCAGAAACTATCATTACGACAATGAATCCTTAGGCTCTATGGGATATCAACAGCAGGAATTTGATGAAGATGCTGAGGAACTGGTAGCTGTAGAGGAAGATATGGAATTGGAAGAAGAGTTTGATGAATCTGAATTTGCGGAATCCTTGGATGAGTAAGGATAGGGAAATGTAATTGGAAGGAGTGCCATTCATGCCAGAAATAAATAACGAAGTTTATCAGCCCATGACCTTTGATGCCATCAAGATCGGATTGGCTTCCCCTGAAAAGATCCGGGAATGGTCCAGAGGCGAAGTTACAAAACCTGAAACCATCAATTACAGAACCTTAAAGCCGGAAAAAGACGGTCTGTTCTGTGAGCGTATTTTTGGACCCAGTAAAGACTGGGAGTGTCACTGCGGTAAGTATAAAAAGATCAGATATAAAGGCGTGATCTGCGACCGATGCGGTGTTGAGGTTACCAAAGCCAATGTCCGCAGGGAAAGAATGGGACATATCGAGCTTGCTGCCCCCGTTTCCCATATCTGGTACTTTAAGGGAATTCCCAGCCGTATGGGACTGATCTTAGATCTTTCTCCCAGGGTTTTGGAAAAGGTACTTTATTTTGCTAACTATATCGTTTTGGATCCCGGCAATTCCGGACTTGCATACAAGCAGGTCTTAACAGAAAGAGAATACCAGGATGCAAGAGAAAATGAGGAGGCTTCCTTCCGGGTTGGAATGGGTGCTGAGGCCATCAAAGAACTGCTTCAGGCCATCGACCTGGAAAAAGAATCCGAAGAATTAAAAGAAGAGTTAAGAAACTCCACAGGACAGAAGCGGGCTCGTATCATCAAGAGACTGGAAGTGGTAGAAGCTTTCAGGGAGTCTGACAATAAGCCGGAATGGATGATCATGGATGCCATTCCCGTGATTCCCCCGGATCTTCGTCCCATGGTACAGTTGGACGGCGGTCGTTTTGCAACAAGTGACTTAAACGATCTGTACCGTCGTATCATTAACAGAAATAATCGTTTAAAGAGACTTTTGGAGCTGGGCGCACCGGACATCATCGTCCGCAATGAAAAGCGTATGCTTCAGGAAGCGGTAGATGCATTGATCGACAATGGACGACGCGGCCGTCCCGTTACGGGACCCGGTAACCGGGCATTAAAGTCTTTATCCGATATGTTAAAGGGTAAATCCGGTCGTTTCCGTCAGAACCTGCTTGGTAAGCGTGTAGACTATTCCGGCCGTTCTGTTATCGTGGTTGGACCGGAGTTAAAGATCTATCAGTGTGGTCTGCCCAAAGAAATGGCTATCGAGCTGTTTAAGCCTTTCGTTATGAAGGAGTTGGTAGCAAGAGGCATTTCCCAGAACATCAAGAATGCGAAAAAGCTGGTTGAGAAGTTGGATTCTCAGGTTTGGGATGTGCTGGAAGAGGTGATCAAAGAGCATCCGGTTATGTTAAACCGTGCTCCTACACTGCACAGACTGGGTATTCAGGCATTTGAGCCCATTCTGGTAGAAGGTAAAGCGATTAAGCTGCATCCTTTGGTATGTACCGCTTTCAACGCCGACTTCGACGGTGACCAGATGGCAGTGCATCTTCCCCTTACAGTGGAAGCGCAGGCAGAATGCCGATTCCTGCTGTTGTCTCCAAACAACCTGTTAAAGCCCTCCGATGGTGGTCCTGTTGCCGTTCCTTCCCAGGATATGGTGCTTGGTGTCTACTATCTGACCCAGGAAAGAGAAGGCGCTAAGGGAGAAGGCAAGTACTTTAAGAATGTAAATGAAGCCATTTTGGCATATGAAAACTATGACATTACCCTGCATTCCCGCATCAAGGTAAGAGTGACCAAGAAAGACAGCCAGGGAAATGAAGTAAGCGGCACTGTAGAGTCCACCTTAGGAAGATTTATCTTTAATGAGATTATTCCGCAGGACCTTGGTTTTGTAGACAGGACCAATGAGGAAAACCTGCTGCTTCCGGAGATCGACTTCCATGTGGGTAAAAAAGGCCTGAAACAGATTTTGGAGAAGGTCATCAATACCCATGGTGCGACCAGAACTGCAGAGGTGTTAGACGACATTAAGTCTATTGGTTATAAATATTCCACCAAGGCGGCTATGACCGTATCCATTTCGGATATGACCGTGCCGGCAGAAAAGCAGAAGATGCTGGAAGAAGCACAGGCTACTGTGGATATGATCACTGAGAAATTCAATCGTGGTCTCAGCACGGAAGAAGAGCGCTACAGAAATGTTGTGGAAACCTGGAATGAGATGGATAAAGAGTTGACAGAGGTGCTGTTGAAGGGGTTGGATAAATACAACAACATCTTTATGATGGCGGATTCCGGTGCCCGTGGTTCCAATCAGCAGATCAAACAGTTGGCCGGTATGCGTGGTCTGATGGCAGATACCACCGGACGTACCATCGAGCTGCCGATCAAATCCAACTTCCGTGAAGGCCTGGATGTATTGGAGTACTTTATGTCTGCCCACGGTGCCCGTAAAGGTCTTTCCGATACGGCCCTTCGTACAGCCGATTCCGGTTACCTGACCAGACGTATGGTGGATGTATCCCAGGAGCTGATCATTCGTGAAGTGGACTGCTGTGAGGGAAGAGAAGAGATTCCCGGCATGGTAGTAAAAGCATTTGTGGAAGGCAAAGAGCCAGTTGGAGGCTTGGAGGACAATAAAGAGGACAGCAAAGAGAAAGCCACCATCGAAAGCTTAAAAGACAGAATCATGGGAAGATATTCCTGTGAGGATATCAAAGATAAAGACGGCAATCTGATCGTTAAAAAGAATCATATGATCACACCCAGAAGGGCTAACCAGATCCTGACCGTTGGTGTGGATGAAAAGGGTAAACCCATTGAAGCAGTAAAGATCCGTACCATCCTAAGCTGCCGCTGCCATAACGGCATCTGTTCCAAATGCTACGGTGCAAATATGGCAACAGGCGAGCAGGTGCAGGTAGGTGAAGCAGTGGGTATCATTGCCGCACAGTCCATCGGTGAGCCCGGTACACAGCTTACCATGCGTACTTTCCATACCGGTGGTGTTGCCGGTGATGATATTACACAGGGTCTTCCCCGTGTAGAGGAGCTGTTTGAGGCACGTAAGCCCAAGGGTCTGGCGATCATTGCAGAGTTTGGCGGTACTGCTGTTATCAAAGACTCCAAGAAGAAGCGTGAGGTTGTGGTTACCAATGATGAAACAGGAGAGAGCAAGACTTACCTGATTCCTTACGGCTCCCGTATCAAGATAACAGACGGCGCAGAATTAGAAGCCGGCGACGAGCTGACAGAAGGTAGTGTGAACCCTCATGACCTGTTAAGGATCAAAGGCATTCGTGCAGTACAGGATTACATGATCCGCGAGGTACAGAGAGTGTACCGTCTGCAGGGTGTTGATATTTCCGATAAGCATATCGAGGTCATCGTTCGTCAGATGTTAAAGAAGGTCCGCATTGAAAATGCCGGCGATACGGAATATCTGCCGGGTACTTTGGTAGATGTGCTGGATTATGAAGATCTGAATGAGCAGCTGATCGCAGAGGGCAAAGAGCCTGCAGAAGGTAAGCAGGTAATGCTTGGTATCACAAAGGCCGCCCTTGCAACAAACTCCTTCTTATCCGCTGCATCCTTCCAGGAGACCACTAAGGTCTTAACGGAAGCAGCTATCAAGGGCAAGATCGATCCTCTGATCGGATTGAAGGAAAATGTTATCATCGGTAAGTTGATCCCGGCAGGAACCGGTATGAAGAGATATAGAAATGTATTACTGGATTCCGATATGAAGTTAAACGATACCATTTCCTTTGATGAGGATATCCTCTCTGAGGAAGAAGGCATAGGAGAAGAGCCGGAAGAGGAACTTCTTGAAGGCGATGAAGATATTGCAGAATCCGAAGACGATGTGGAAATCGAAGAAGAGGAAGCAGTAGAGGAAGAAGCTGAAACCGTAGAATAATCCATTTTTATGGAATAAAATGCAGAATACCCTTCGGGGTATTCTGTATTTTGTTTATTCATGACAATAGAAAGTTCGCAGAGCGTGCTTTCTATTGTTTACGCATGTTTCGTCTGATTTTTAAGGAAAAATTAAAAAATCATATTGACATTTAAAAATACAATCTATATACTATGTTAGTGTGCGTGTGCATGCCCGTTTCTTTTTGCGTGCATTTTTGCCGTATTTAATAAGGAAAAGGTTCATGCTCATGTACAGCAAATCTACTATATTATAGAAACGAGGTGAAAAAGAATGCCAACATTTAACCAGTTAGTTAGAAAGGGACGTCAGACATCTGTTAAGAAATCTACCGCTCCTGCATTATTAAAGGGCTACAACTCTTTACAGAAAAAGGCAACGGATACCGCTTCTCCTCAGAAGAGAGGTGTATGTACAGCCGTTAAGACTGCAACTCCTAAAAAACCTAACTCAGCTCTTAGAAAGATCGCCAGAGTTCGTCTTTCCAACGGAATCGAGGTAACAAGCTACATTCCCGGTGAAGGACACAACTTACAGGAGCATAGCGTTGTTCTGATCAGGGGCGGCCGTGTTAAGGACTTACCCGGTACCAGATACCACATCATCAGAGGTACCCTGGATACAGCAGGCGTTGCCAACAGAAAACAGGCTCGTTCCAAATATGGCGCTAAGAAGCCGAAAGCAGCAGGTAAATAATCCCGCATCCAATGCGGACCTGCGTACCACAATGTAAAACTAGTCAGTGTTGGGATTCTTATCATATTCACGCAATCATTTGCGGATAGAAATGGAAATACCGCACGAACACATTGGGTTTTATGTGAGTACCGATGATTTAATGAAGCTCTTTTTGGAGCACAAATTATTAAGGAGGGAAGAACCGTGCCACGTAAAGGACATATTCAGAAAAGAGATGTGTTAGCAGATCCTTTATATAATGATAAAGTGGTGACCAAGCTTATCAACAATGTTATGTTGGATGGTAAGAAGGGTGTTGCTCAGAAGATCGTATATGGAGCATTTGCACGCGTAGAGGAAAAGGCAGGCAAACCTGCGCTTGAGGTATTTGAAGAGGCAATGGCAAATATCATGCCTGTTCTGGAAGTAAAAGCAAGACGTATCGGCGGCGCTACCTATCAGGTGCCCATCGAAGTCAGAGCTGACAGACGTCAGGCGCTTGGTCTGAGATGGTTAACAACTTTCTCCCGTAAGAGAAATGAGAAGACCATGGAAGAAAAGCTTGCTAACGAAATTCTGGATGCAGCTGCCAATACCGGTGCTGCAGTAAAGAAAAAAGAAGAAGTACACAAAATGGCAGAAGCAAACAAAGCGTTTGCTCATTACAGATTCTAATAGGAGGACAAAACCTTGGCTGGAAGAGAATATCCACTTGAGAGAACCAGAAATATCGGTATCATGGCTCATATCGATGCAGGTAAGACTACATTGACAGAGCGTATTCTTTATTATACCGGTGTCAATTACAAGATTGGTGATACTCATGAAGGTACTGCTACCATGGACTGGATGGAACAGGAGCAGGAAAGAGGTATCACGATCACATCAGCCGCAACGACTTGTCACTGGACATTAGAAGAGGACTGTAAGCCGAAAGAGGGCGCTTTAGAGCATCGTATCAATATCATTGATACCCCCGGTCACGTAGACTTTACAGTAGAGGTAGAACGTTCTCTTCGTGTACTTGACGGCGCTGTGGGCGTTTTCTGTGCAAAGGGCGGCGTTGAGCCCCAGTCAGAAAATGTATGGCGTCAGGCTGACACCTATAATGTACCCCGTATGGCATTCATTAACAAAATGGATATCCTGGGTGCAAATTTCTTTGGTGCAGTTGACCAGATCAGAACAAGGCTTGGAAAGAATGCCATCATCCTTCAGCTGCCTATCGGCAAGGAAGATGATTTCCAGGGCATTATCGACTTGTTCGAAATGAGAGCTTATATTTACAACGACGATAAAGGGGATGACATTTCCATTACAGACATTCCCGACAATATGAAGGACGATGCAGAGCTTTATCACTCCGAGCTTGTAGAGAAGATCTGTGAGCTGGACGATGACCTGATGATGATGTACTTGGAAGGGGAAGAGCCTTCTGTAGAGGACATGAAGAAGGTATTGAGAAAGGCCACCTGCGAGTGTCAGGCAGTACCTGTATGCTGCGGTTCCGCTTACAGAAACAAAGGTGTTCAGAAGCTTTTGGATGCAGTATTAGAGTATATGCCCGCTCCTACCGATATCCCCGCTATCAAAGGTGTGGATATGGAAGGAAACGAGATTGAGAGACATTCTTCCGATGAAGAGCCTTTCTCCGCACTGGCATTCAAGATCATGGCTGACCCCTTCGTAGGAAAGCTGGCGTTCTTCAGAGTTTATTCCGGAACCATTAACTCCGGATCCTATGTATTAAATGCAACAAAAGACAAGAAGGAAAGAGTAGGCCGTATCCTTCAGATGCACGCAAACAAGAGAGCGGAGTTGGAGAAAGTTTACTCCGGAGATATTGCTGCAGCAGTAGGCTTTAAGTTTACTACTACCGGTGATACCATCTGTGATGAACAGCATCCCGTTATCTTAGAGTCCATGGAATTCCCTGAGCCGGTTATCGAGCTGGCTATCGAGCCTAAGACCAAAGCAGGTCAGGGCAAGATGGGTGAGGCATTGGCAAAGCTTGCTGAAGAAGATCCTACATTCCGTGCTCATACCGATCAGGAAACAGGTCAGACCATCATCGCCGGCATGGGCGAGCTGCACTTGGAGATCATCGTTGACCGTCTTCTTCGTGAGTTTAAGGTAGAAGCAAATGTTGGTGCACCTCAGGTTGCATACAAAGAGACCTTTACCAAACCTGTTGATCAGGAATACAAATATGCGAAGCAGTCCGGTGGTCGTGGTCAGTACGGACATTGTAAAGTCAAATTCGAGCCTATGGATCCTAACGGTGAAGAGACCTTCAAATTCACCTCTTCCGTTGTGGGTGGTGCGATTCCTAAGGAATATATCCCTGCAGTTGGTGAGGGTATTGAAGAAGCTGCTCAGGCAGGTATCCTCGGAGGATTCCCCGTACTTGGCGTTTCCGCTAATGTATATGATGGTTCCTACCATGAGGTCGACTCTTCTGAAATGGCATTCCACATTGCCGGTTCCATGGCATTTAAGGAAGCAATGAAGAAGGCAGGCCCGGTATTACTTGAGCCCATCATGCGTGTGGAAGTTACCATGCCCGAAGAATATATGGGTGATGTAATCGGTGACATCAACGCTCGTCGCGGACGGATCGAAGGTATGGATGATATCGGCGGCGGCAAGATGGTAAGAGGTTTCGTACCCCTTGCTGAAATGTTCGGTTATTCCACCGACTTACGTTCCAAGACACAGGGACGAGGCAACTACTCCATGTTCTTTGATAAGTATGAGCAGGTGCCCAAATCCGTACAGGAAAAAGTATTGGCTGCAAAAGCGAAATAATGCTTGAAAATCTGGGTATTATTTAATATAATCATAGATAGCCGAGCAAAAATGGAAAAAATAAACAATGATATTGAAAAGAAGATTAAAGGAGGACTTTTGAAATGGCTAAAGCTAAATTCGAAAGAAGCAAACCACATTGTAACATTGGTACCATTGGACACGTTGACCATGGTAAAACAACTTTAACAGCTGCAATCACCAAAGTACTTTCTGAGAGAGTTGCAGGTAACGCAGCAGTTGATTTCGCAAATATTGATAAAGCTCCCGAAGAGAGAGAGCGTGGTATTACCATCTCTACCGCTCACGTTGAGTATGAGACAGACAAGAGACACTATGCACATGTTGACTGCCCCGGCCATGCTGACTATGTAAAGAACATGATCACCGGTGCTGCACAGATGGACGGTGCTATCTTAGTAGTAGCTGCTACCGACGGTGTTATGGCTCAGACCAAAGAGCACATCCTGTTATCCCGTCAGGTAGGTGTACCTTATATCGTAGTATTCTTAAACAAATGCGATATGGTAGACGATGACGAGCTGATCGAGCTGGTTGAAATGGAAGTAACAGAGCAGCTGGAAGAGTATGGTTTCACAGATTGCCCTATCATTAAAGGTTCCGCTTTAAAAGCTCTGGAAGAGCCCAATGGCGAGTGGGGCGACAAGATCATGGAATTAATGTCTACTGTTGACGAGTATATTCCTGATCCTCAGCGTGATACTGACAAGCCTTTCCTGATGCCTATCGAGGATGTATTCTCCATTACCGGTCGTGGTACCGTTGCTACCGGTAGAGTAGAGCGTGGTGTTCTTCATATGTCTGATGAAGTTGAGATCATCGGTGTAAAAGAAGAGACACAGAAGACCGTTGTTACCGGTATTGAGATGTTCCGTAAGCTGTTAGACGAGGCTCAGGCTGGTGATAACATTGGTGCACTGCTTCGTGGTATCCAGAGAACAGACATCGAAAGAGGTCAGGTTCTTGCAAAACCCG
>JAFLSW010000037.1 GCA_022510725.1 Lachnospiraceae bacterium | reverse complement strand
AGGCACACATCAATGCCGGCGCTAGAAAAGTTGTTATTTCTGCTCCTGCAGGTAACGACCTTCCTACCATCGTATACAATGTTAACCATGAGACACTGAAGCCTTCAGATACTATCATTTCTGCAGCTTCCTGTACAACAAACTGCTTAGCTCCTATGGCGAAAGCATTAAACGACTTAGCAGGCATCAAATCCGGTATCATGAGCACCATCCATGCATACACAGGTGATCAGATGATCCTTGATGGTCCTCAGAGAAAAGGTGACTTAAGAAGATCCCGCGCAGGCGCTGTAAACATTGTTCCTAACAGCACCGGTGCTGCAAAAGCAATCGGCTTAGTTATCCCTGAGTTAAACGGTAAGCTGATCGGTTCCGCTCAGCGTGTACCTACCCCTACAGGTTCTACAACGATCCTTGTAGCAACTGTTGAGAAATCCGTAACCAAGGATGAGATCAATGCAGCTATGAAAGCAGCAGCTACAGAGTCCTTCGGCTACAATGAAGACGAGATCGTATCCTCCGATATCATCGGAAGTACATATGGTTCTATCTTCGATGCAACCCAGACCATGGTTGGCGAAGACAACTTAGTACAGGTTGTTTCCTGGTATGACAATGAGAACAGCTACACCTCTCAGATGGTTCGTACCATTAAGTACTTCTCCGAGCTTGCATAATCAGGTTCTAAGTACAACAACATACAAAATGTAAATGTAGAGGCTCGGCCGTTGGGCCGAGTCTCTTTTTTCACGAAAGCCAAAAGCAATCAGTTTATGAAAATATGGCGTAAGCCAAAAAAATAAATAGGAGGGCATACACATGTCATTAAACAAAAAATCTGTTGATGATATCAACGTAAGCGGAAAACGCGTTTTAGTAAGATGCGATTTCAATGTACCTTTAAAAGAAGGCAAGATCACGGATGAAACCCGTATCAATGCAGCGCTTCCTACCATTCAGAAATTATTAAAGGACGGCGGTAAGGTTATTCTTTGCTCCCATTTAGGAAAAGTAAAGAACGGCCCCAACGAAGGCGAGTCCTTAGCGCCCGTTGCAGAGAGACTGTCCGAGAAATTAGGAAAGCCGGTAAACTTCGTAGCAGATTACAATGTAACCGGTGATGCTGCCACAAAGGCTGTTGCAGACATGAAAGAGGGAGATGTAGTCCTTCTTCAGAATACCCGTTTCCGTGGTCAGGAAGAGACCAAGAACGGAGAGGCATTCTCCAAAGAACTGGCTGACCTGTGCGATGTTTATGTATGTGATGCATTTGGTTCTTCCCATAGAGCACATGCTTCCGTTGCAGGTGTTACCGATGTGGTAAGAGCAAAAGGCGGTGAGTGTGCAGTTGGTTATCTGATGCAGAAAGAGATCGACTTCCTTGGCAATGCAGTTGAAAATCCTGTCAGACCTTTCGTTGCGATCTTAGGCGGTGCAAAGGTTGCAGACAAATTAAATGTTATCAATAACCTCCTTGAGAAGTGCGATACACTGATCATCGGCGGCGGTATGGCATTTACCTTCTTAAAGGCAAAAGGCTATGAAGTTGGTAATTCCTTAGTAGATAATGAGAAGATCGATTATTGTAAAGAAATGATGGATAAGGCTGATAAGCTGGGCAAACAGCTGTTACTGCCTATCGACACCACCATTGCAGCAGGCTTCCCCGATCCCATTGACGGACCTATCGAGGTATCCGTAGTGGATTCCGATCAGATCCCTGCAGATATGGAAGGTCTGGATATCGGTACCAAGACAGCAGAGCTTTATGCAAATGCTGTGAAATCTGCAAAGACCGTTGTTTGGAACGGACCTATGGGCGTATTCGAGAACCCCACTCTTGCAGCAGGTACCATTGCCGTAGCAAAATCCTTGGCAGAGACAGATGCAACCACCATCATCGGCGGCGGAGATTCCGCAGCAGCAGTAAATCAGCTTGGTTTTGCTGATAAGATGAGCCACATCTCCACCGGCGGCGGCGCTTCCCTGGAATTCTTAGAGGGTAAAGTGCTTCCCGGCGTAGCAGCAGCTGACGATAAATAAGAATAGGATGTTCATATGAATACAGAGCGAAATGGTAAAAGAGCGGCAGGATTTGCCCTGATCGGATTCGGAAGTCTCTTTCTCGTCATCGCCTTCACACTTTCCATCGGATTTTTGATCGTGATCGGGATCATGAATAATGTTTCTGAGGCGGAGCAGGAGAATCTGGCAGAGTTAATGGAGCATGGAGTAGAGACTGTGGGTACTGTCACATATGCAGAGGATGACAGAACGGATATCAGTTATTACGATGAAGAGGGAAATTATTACCAGGTATCCTATAATTCCTACTACAGCAAATACGGAAAAGGCGCTGAAATTGCAGTGTACTATGACAAAGAGAATCCGAACATCTGTCAGGTACCCGGTTTGACTATTGAAGTGGCACAGATGCTGGCGGGGATCTTCAAGATAGTCGGTGGCATTGTGATCGGCGGGTTACTGCTTTTGGGTATTCCATTGATCATTGGTGGTGTTGTGCTCAACAAGAAATCAAACCGTTCTTATGATCTTTAAAAGGAGATAGGTATGGGTGGAAAGAAAGTTGCAGGAGGAATTCTGATCGGTATCGGGATTTCCGTGATGGTGATCGGTGCTTTGATCGGAGGCACACAGCTTTTTGTGACGATCATCGCAGGCAATCAGCAAAACCTTATGATGGCCAATGCCAAGGAACTTGGCATGCTGGAAGGGACCGATGGCACTGTCATGGAAGCCGACCAGGAAAACAAAAGTACCACAGTAAGCTATTACGATCAGGATGGTAACTATCAGGAAAGTGAATGGCCCATATACAGCAGTGACTATGAAGTGGGCAAAGAAGTTACGGTATATTATATGGAACAGGTACCCGATGCCGGTTTTGTACCGGAACTGATGGAGCTTGTGTGGAGGCAGGGAATAAAGCTGCTGATCATTCAGAGCGCTATTGTGCTTTCTATACTTTTGTTCATCGGTACTGCCATGATCGTTGGCGGATGTCTGCTCATGAAAAAACCGAAACCCAAACCCATGTATCCTAATTAACAACAAGCTGTCCTAACGGCATAACGGGGAATAAAGTAAAGGAGATAAAAAGATGGCAAGAAGAAAAATCATCGCCGGAAACTGGAAAATGAACAAAACTCCCAGTGAGGCAGTAGAATTAGTAAACACCTTAAAACCTTTGGTAGCAACAGAGGAAGCAGATGTTGTTTTCTGTGTACCTGCAATTGATATCATTCCTGTTGTAGAAGCTGTTAAAGGCTCCAACATCCAGGTGGGTGCAGAGAATATGTACTTTGAAGAGAAAGGCGCTTACACAGGAGAGATCGCTCCTAACATGCTTACCGATGCAGGTGTAAAATATGTTGTTTTGGGCCACTCTGAGAGAAGAGAGTACTTTGCAGAGACTTCCGAGACCGTAAATAAGAAAATGTTAAAGGCATTTGAGCATGGCATCACTCCCATCATGTGCTGTGGTGAGTCCTTAGAGCAGAGAGAGCAGGGCATTACCATGGACTTCATCCGTCAGCAGGTTAAGGTTGGCTTCCAGAATGTAACCGCAGATCAGGCAAAGACAGCAGTGATCGCTTATGAGCCTATCTGGGCGATCGGAACCGGCAAGACCGCTACTACCGAGCAGGCACAGGAAGTATGCAAGGGCATCAGAGAGTGTATCGCAGAGATTTATGACGCTGCAACAGCAGAAGCGATCCGTATTCAGTACGGCGGCTCTGTCAATGCTGCAACAGCTGCAGATCTGTTTGCACAGCCCGATATCGACGGCGGTCTGGTAGGCGGCGCTTCCCTGAAGGAAGAGTTCGGCCAAATCGTAAACTACAAATAAGATTTTGTAGAAGAAGATAAAAATAGTAAACGAAAAAAAGAAGGGATGCGCTTGCAGCACATCCCTTCTTTTTCATGAAATCCAGTTTCATTGGGCAGTCTAGTCGGTGGTTTCCCGCCTGATTAAAATAGGCGTTATATTTTTGTGTATCAATTCCTTTGAAAGATTGGGGCGGCGCTTTTTTCTTTCATTCATTTGGTTTACCAAAAGCTCCATAGCTTCATATGCTATTTTATCAATCTGCTGCCCGATGGTGCTGATGGGAATGATTGCCTGCTGGGCGATAGGAGAGTCATCAAAACCGATCATACAGAAATCCTCCGGCAATTTTCCATATTCCCGAAAAATAATATTCAGCATGATACTGGCATAGGTATCATTGGGCATAAACAATCCCTTTTTTTCATTGGGATACTTTTCTTTGATATATTCAAAAATTTTCTGCAACTGTTTTGATGCTTCTAAGTGGGAACTGCCAAAATCCTGTATGATCAATTCATTCTTGATATTATGTTCCTTACACATATCCTGAAAACCAAGGATACGGCCATAAGAAGGGGTCTTTTTAGAAACAGTGGAATTAATATGCAACAATACATCACAGTTGCATTTTGCCAGCAGACTTGTAGCTTGTATCGCACCCATATAGTTGTCTGTATTAATACTGTTTACATATTCATCCTCACGCTCAATAGTAACGATGGGAATATGATAAGATGCCAGTTCTTTGGATGGAATGGTGTGACTTAATATGATCATTCCTTCAATTTTGTAAGCCAGCAGTTCCTGAAGGTATTTGCGCTCCGTTTCTTCATCATCAGTCCCCACAAAAACCAAAAACTTGTAGCCAAACTTTTCATAAGAAGCCAGCAACTGATTTAACATCTCGGCATAATAGTGTAAATAGAGGTTTGGTATGATAATGCCGATAAATTCACTTTTGCCGTTAGCCAGTACTTTGGCCAGTTTGTTTTCCTGATAATCCAGATCGATTAGAGCCTGGGCGATGATCTCTTGATTTTGGACCGTTAGAGAATCAGGATTATTAAAATATCGAGAAATAGTAGTTTTGGAAAAATTGGTGTATTTTGCAATATCATCAAAGGTGACTTTTTTAGCTATGGAAATCACGCTCCTTGTTTAAAATAATTCAAAATTATCATAGCATACTGAAAATGGGAAAGCAACAAGAAAATAACCGGTAATGTAACCAGTTATTTTGTTCTAAAAAAGTGTTGACAGTATATATATTTAATGATAGTATAATTACATAAAGTAACCGGTTACTTAACTAGTTACTTAACCGATTACACGAGAACGGAAAATAAAAGGAAAGGGGTTAGCAAAAATGAAGAAGTTTATGGCGGTAACACTGACTTCAGTATTGATCGCAAGTTTGTTAACAGGCTGCCAGACAAGAAAACCGGAGCCGGGAGATATTCCGGGTTACGACGAAGGCGAACAATATCTGTCTATCTGGGTACATTCCATTGAAGATACAGATGAAGGCAGATGTTATCGGGAATCAGTGGAGGCATTTAACGAAAGGTATGACGGACTGTATTTTGCAGATATTGAGTTCATACCCAGAAATGACAGCGGCGGCGGATATTCTGATAAGATTAATGCATCTGTCATGTCAGGGGACCTTCCCGATGTATTGACGGTGGACGGACCCAATATTGCAGCATATGCCGAAAACGGTATTATCCAGCCCTTGGCAGCATTGACAGAAGAGGAAAAGGCTGTATATTTGGATTCCATTATCGATCAGGGTACATATGATGGAAAATTATATGCTTTAGGTGCTATGGAATCAAGCGTGGGACTTTATTATAACAAAGATATTCTGGAAGAAGCAGGTGTTCAGGTTCCGGATGCAGATCATCCTTGGACTCGCACTGAGTTTTTAGAAGTGCTGGAACAGATCAAACCTGTTGTGGAAGCAAGAAACGGTTATGTGTTGGATATGACCTTCCCGGTGGGAGAGGCAACTATATACTATTACGCACCTTTCTTCTGGTCCAATGACGGAGATCTGGTTGACGATACCGGATTAAATGTAGACGGGGTATTTAACTCACGGGAAAATGTAGAAACGATAGAATATTTTTCAACTCTGCTGGAAAGAGGATATATGTCGCCTATGCCCATTGAAAATCTTTTTGAAAGCGGTCGTGCAGCCTTTAAATTTGACGGCGCATGGGAGGTCAATACCATCTATACCAGCTACACGGATATCCCTTTGGGAGTTGCTCCATATATTGTAGGAGACGATTGGAACGGTGAAAGATATACACCTACCGGTTCTTGGGCTTACGCAGCATCTACTGCAACGGATAATATTGAAGGGGCAACAGAACTTGTGAAGTGGATGAGCGGTGTGGAAAGCGGCATCATGCTGTGGAATCAAACTAAGAATTTCCCTTCCACCCATGCGGCTTTTGAATCTATTGACACCTTCCAGACGGATGAGAATTACAATGCATTATACAATCAGCTTAATAATTATGGTCATCCCAGACCGAAGACACCTGTTTATCCCCAGGTGAGCACTTTCTTTCAGCAGGTTTTGGAAAGCTGTGTGCTGAATGGAGCAGACCCGCAGTCTGAACTGGATAAATCTGTAGAAAGGATTAACGCCAAATTAAAGCGTTATAAGGTGGACTGATATGAAGAAAAGAGCAGAAGCTATTCGGGGCATGGCATTCTTCGGACCGGCGTTAGTGTTGCTGACAGTCTTTTTGTTCCTGCCCATGATACTGACATTAGTATTTAGTTTTACAGACTTTTTTGCCTTGAATCCCAAATTGACTCACTTTGTAGGACTGGATAATTTTGCTCAGATCTTAAAGGATGAATATTTTAGAAAAGCGTTTATCAATACGGTATGCTTCGTGATCATCATTGTGCCGTTGCAGGGCTTAGGCGCTTTGGGTCTGGCACTTTTGATCAATAAAGCAGCATATTGCAAAAAGTATTTTAAGGTTGCATTTTTCCTGCCGGTAGTTATGTCTTTGGCAGTTGTATCAACCTTGTGGATGCAGATCTATAGTCCGGAAGGTATATTGAATTCCATCCTTTCTAACTTTGGGATTGCAGCCCAGCCTTTTATCCACAGTGCATCTCAGGCACTTCCCTCTATTGCGATCATGAGTGCATGGCAGGGCGTAGGATATCAGATGATTATTTTCCTGGGTGGCCTGCAAGCCATAAATCCGGCACTTTATGAAGCAGCAGATATGGATCATGCAACAGGCTGGCAGAAGTTTAAAGATATCACACTGCCGGAATTAAAGCCTTTATGTATCTTTGTATTCATTACCATAACCATCGGTGCTTTCCGTATGCTGGTACAGCCAATGGTCATGACAGGCGGCGGTCCTTCTTACTCCACCTACACCATGGTTTACGACATATATGAAACAGGTACTGTAAACTGGGAGATCGGTCTGGCATCTTCCATGGCAATCATATTTGCAATCTTTGTTATGATCCTTACAATCATTCAAACTATTTTGACCAGTGATAAGGAGGGAGAAAATGAAAACAAAAAAGCAAAAAAGAAATAATTGGATATTAGTCATTATTATGCTGATTGCATCTTTATTCTTCCTGTTTCCGGTTATCTGGATGCTGGCAAATTCTTTTAAAACAGATGCAGCCATTACAAGCGATATGAATTCCATGGCGGCCTTTATTCCGCCGGCGTTGGATGGAAGCTTTTTTGACAACTATATTACCGTATTGACCAATACCTCTTTTGTTCGGTATATGACCAACACATTGGTTTATGCAGCTGTGCTGATCATATTGAGCATCATCGTAAATGGATTGGCAGGATATGCACTGGCAAAGATAAACTTCCCCTTTAGAGAGCGTTGGCTGATGATCATTATGCTTTTAATGATCGTGCCGATGGAAACCATTATTACCATTCATTTCCTGTTTATCGGGAAGCTGGGACTATTAAATACCGTTTTGGGTTATATCCTTCCGATGATCGTAAACCCTTTTAATATATTTCTGTTCCGTCAGGTATTTATCAGTCTGCCGGATGAAGTATATGAGGCGGCACAGTTGGATCACTGCAGTCCCTTAAAATACTTCTTTACCATGGTGCTGCCTATGTCAAAAAGTGTAGTTGCCACAGTAAGCGTATTTACTTTCTTAAATGTATGGAATGATTATCTGTGGCCGTCACTGGTGTTTACATCAGGCGATCTGCTTACGGCACAGATCGGTTTGAATGCCATTACATCCAATGAAAACACAACAATGGGGCAGACGCTGGCTGTCATAACAATGGTTACAATACCGGTTATCATCATTTATTCGTTCTTCTCAAAGCAGATTGTAGAAGGCGTGGTATCCACAGGATCAAAGGAGGGCTAAGAAAATGGGTTTTATTGAATTAAAAAATGTATGTAAGATTTATGATAAAACAAATAAAAATGCGGTAACAGATTTTAACTTGTCCATAGAGGAAAAGGAATTCATTGCTTTTGTAGGACCGTCCGGATGTGGTAAGTCTACCACACTCCGTATGATTGCCGGTTTTGAAGATATCTCCAGCGGAGAATTGTATATTGACGGAACCAAAATGAATGAGGTTGCACCCATGGACAGAGGAATTTCCATGGTGTTTCAAAATTATGCTTTGTATCCTCATATGACTGTAGAAAAAAATATTTCATACGGCTTAAAAAATATGAAGGTGCCTGCAGATGAGATTCAGAAAAAAGTGGATTGGGCAGTAGACATTTTAGGTCTGCAAGAATATCGGTACAGAAAGCCCAAAAATCTTTCCGGTGGTCAAAGACAGAGAGTGGCTTTGGGGCGTGCCATTGTCAAAAATCAAAAGGTATTCTTAATGGATGAACCTTTATCAAATCTGGATGCAAAACTTCGGGTTAGCATGAGAAACGAGATCAGCAAGCTCCATCGTCAATTGGGCAGCACAACAATCTATGTAACACATGACCAGGTAGAAGCTATGACTATGGCAGACAGAATCGTGATCATGAAGGATGGTGTAGTTCAGCAGGTTGGAGAACCTATGGAGTTATATGAGCATCCTGCAAACAAATTTGTAGCAGGATTTATCGGTTCTCCTCAGATGAATTTCTATCCGGTTGAAGTAAAAGGCAAGGAATTGGTATTTGAAGATAACAGCAAAGTGACTTTGTTAGACTCTGTTGCAGATCAATTAAAAGCACACAAAGGGAAATTGCTCATGGGCATCAGGGGAGAGGACATTAAGCTTGATGCTCAGAATATGGACCTGTATAATAAGGATAAACAGAAAGCCGTTGTTGACAATACAGAGGTTATGGGAAATGAAAATAATCTGTATTTTGAGTTTGGCGGCGTTACCACTGTTGCCAGAGTTTCCAAATATGAGGTCAGCAAGATCGGGGATAGCATAGAGTTTGTCTTGATGCCTCATAAAATGCATTTCTTTGATGCCGAAACAGAGAAAGCAATAGAATTACAATACGAATAAGCTGTTATGGAGGGGGTATTATGACACCGTTAGAAAAGGCTAGCCAATACCAGGATAAGAACAGAATAAAAAAAGAGGAAAAACCTGTATTTCATATGACGCCTCCCATAGGTTGGATGAACGATCCCAACGGCTTTTCCGTTTACAAGGATAAAATACATTTATTTTATCAGTACCATCCCTATAGCGAAGTGTGGGGGCCTATGCATTGGGGACACAGTGTTTCGGAAGATTTTGTAAAATGGGAAGATTGTCCGGTGGCCTTGGCACCGGATAGGGACTATGATGCTGCCGGATGTTTTTCCGGCAGCGCCATAGAAACGGATGAAGGCCATGTGCTGGTATACACCGGTGTACAGGAAAAGAAAGACGGCTCCAAAGAGATGATCCAGCACCAGTGCCTTGCTATCGGTGATGGCATTCGCTATGATAAGATTAAAGAAAATCCCGTTATACCGGGTCTGAAGCTGCCTGAAGGATTTTCCAAAGAGGATTTTCGGGACCCCAAAATTTGGAAAGAGGATGACATCTATTATTTGGTAGCAGGCAATAAAAATGAGAAGCAAAACGGCCAGGTCGTATTGTTTGCATCCAAAGACTTAAGGACTTGGAATTATGTATCAGTTTTATCAGATAATCAGGAAAAGTATGGAAAGATGTGGGAATGTCCCGATTTCTTTCCTTTGAAGGATAAACATGTATTGATTGTTTCTCCCCAGGATATGCAGGCGGACGGCAAGGAATTTCACAATGGGAATCAAGCGGCTGCTTTCATCGGAGAATATGACAGAAAGAACCATCGCCTAGTAGAGGAGCAGGTCATTTCCTTAGATTATGGGATGGATTTTTATGCACCGCAAACTTTAGTAACAAAAGGCAACAGAAGGATCATGATTGCATGGATGCAGTCATGGGATATGAATATCAAGCCTGTGGAACAAAAGTGGAATGGTATGATGACGATTCCAAGGGAATTAGAACTGCGAGAAGGCCAATTGTATCAAAATCCTGTTCGGGAACTGGAAAAATACAGGGTAGAGCCTGTCCTGTGTACAGAGATGAAAATAGCAGGGGCGTGTCAGGTATCGGGAATTAGGGGACGGGTATTGGATCTGTCCTTAGAAATCCTGAATGGAGAGTATCATACTTTTACAGTAGAATTTGCCAAAAATGATATATATCATACACAGCTAACATATGATCCTGTGGCACAAACCTTGGAGTTTGACCGTACCTATTCGGGAATCATTCGTGATGTTGTCTGCCGGAGAAAGATAAAGATCAAAGAACCAAAGGAAACTTTAAAACTTCGACTGATCCTGGATAAATTTTCGGTTGAAGTATTTGTAAATGAGGGCATACAGACATTGTCAGCTGCCTTTTATACCACTTTGGAGGCAGAGGAAATAGTTTTTCTATGTGATGGATCTGCAAAAGTAAATATAGAAAAATATGAGATTCGGTTAGACTGATGGATCATGGGAGTAAGGAAAAATGGAGGGAAAGATGAAAAACTTTGATGTAACGGCTTTGGGAGAATTGTTGGTGGATTTTACTTCAAACGGTTTCAGTGCTCAGGGTAATCCTTTATTTGAGGCAAATCCCGGCGGCGCGCCCTGCAATGTTTTGTCTATGCTGCAAAGATTGGGTAAAAAAACTGCCTTTATCGGTAAGGTTGGAGAAGATGCTTTTGGCAGAATGTTGGAAGATGCAGTGGCAGAACAGGAAATCGACACAAGGGGCATGGTCCGTGACAAAGAAGTGCCTACGACGCTGGCATTTGTGCACAATACATCGGATGGAGACCGCAGCTTTTCCTTTTACAGAAATCCGGGAGCGGATATGATGCTGCGGGAAGAGGAAGTGGATATGGAGCTGTTAAAGGATACCAGGCTCTTTCACTTCGGCACCTTATCCATGACAGATCCGGATGTTGAAAAAGCTACGAAAGTG
Source organism: Lachnospiraceae bacterium (assembly GCA_022510725.1). Lineage (GTDB taxonomy): Bacteria > Bacillota > Clostridia > Lachnospirales > Lachnospiraceae > UBA2882. The sequence goes on along the minus strand of JAFLSW010000037.1, from coordinate 5,823 downwards.
GCAATCAAAGCGGCAAAAGAAGCAGGTGCCCTCATATCCTTTGATCCCAATCTAAGACCTCCCTTGTGGAAAAGGGAAGAGGATGCAAAGGAGAAATTTGCATTTGGCTTTGGTCAGTGTGATATCTTAAAGATTTCCGATGATGAGATCTTATTCTTTACCGGCTTATCGGATATTGATGCAGGTATCAAAAAGATACAGGAAAGCTACGATATTTCCTTGATCTGTGCTACCATGGGCAAAGAAGGAAGCAGGGCATATTATAAAGGAATGAAAGTGGAATGTCCGCCCTTTTTGAACCCGGACACCGTTGAAACTACGGGAGCGGGAGATACCTTTATGGCATGTGTGCTAAATGCAGTTTTGGAAAATGGCTTGGAAGCGTTGGATGAAGAACAGTTATATGCTATGCTGGAATTTGCCAATGGCGCTTCCTCCATCATTACCACCAAAAAAGGCGCATTGAGAGTCATGCCTCACAAAGAAGAGGTGTTGCGGTTTATTCAGGAGAGAAAAAAATAATTTTATAAAATAGTGAAAAGATGCCCGTCTGTTGACACAGATAGATGGGTGTCTTTTTTGTTTGATCTATGCTACAATGAGTTTGTAGATTGTCAATAAAAAGGAGGAATGCATATGCTTCGAAAGGTCATTAGGCTCCTTCCTCTTCTTGTGTGTATGTTATTGCTTTTTACAGGTTGTGGAAAAGAGGATGAAACGGGAGGAATCGTTTTTGAAAAGGCGGATAGAGAGGAGTATCGGGCTGTGCTCTATGACGGGCGGGAATATGTACCCTATACGGCCATTTCTGTTTCTGACAGGGGAGAATATCTGGGGCATATAGCAGGAGATCCGGATGATAAGATTTATGAGTACAAGGGCTATTCTACGGATCAGTGGCTTATCAGTTTTTTGGACTCCGGCCTGATGGATGGTGCCATGCTGTTAAAGGAAGAAAATGTTACCGACATTCCGGAGGGTCTGACTTCGGAGTATGAGTGGAATCAAAGAGAGGAATAAAGATACATGATCTATGATACCCTGATCGCACTGATCTGGATCCTGACCATCATATTATTGTCTGGGAAGGGCAGTTTCCTGATTGCAGGATTTAATACAGCGCCTGAGAAGGTAAGAAAGCAGTATGATAAAAAGAAATTAAGCCGGGGCTATGGAGTGGGCGTTGGGGTGATCGCTGTGTTTATTACCTTAAGCGGTATTCTGGAATCAGATACCATATTGCATCTTATACCCTTGGTCATTATCTTGTCGGTTGTCCTTACTACTCTTTACGGGACCATATTATGCCGTAAAAAGCCTACAGAAACAGAAAATGCAGATGATGGGGAGATAACAGAAAGTGAGTCCTGGGACAAGGGCGAGAAGCGCGTGATGAGAGCCTTTGGCATTCCTCTCCTTGTGATAGTCCTGTTGCTGCTTTTGATTCCTTTTTTATACCTGGGGAAAGTAACCGTGTCCTATGAAGAGCAGGGATTTTCTGTAAAAGTCAGCGGTTGGAAAGAAAAAAAGGTCCTCTATGAAGAAATAGAGGACGCAGAATTGGTAACCGAATTTTCTGTAGGAAGCAGGACAGGGGGACTGGCCACGGTAAAGCTCCTTGCGGGGAATTTTAATAACGGCGCTCTGGGCGCATATGAGTTATATGCTTATAAAGACAGTTCCGAATGGCTCCTTCTTTACAGAGAGGGAAAACCCCTTGTCATTGGCTTTGAGTCTGCCGAGGAGACAGAAGAGCTGTATGAAAAAATTCTTTCCGAAATTCAATAATATGCTTTATCCACTTCGATGACGGCATGATAGTCAGAGTTGATGTTGTGGAGCCCATCTGTGAGATAATCTACCACTTCCTGATCCGTCATTTTGAATTCAAAGGGCAGAAGCACATCAAAGAAGATATTGAGACAGCCGGCGCCCTTCACCAATCTGAAATCATGAAGCTCCAGGCCTGTATCCAGTTTGCGGATCAGGTCTTTTGTTTTGGCTTTTACTTCATCCGTTAAAGGATCGTTTACTAAAATGGGGTCCATGTGGATCACGGCGGCACAGCGGCATTTCTCGCTTAATTCCTTTTCAATGGCATCTACCATTTCATGAATGTCAATGATATTGCCTGTAGAATCCACTTCCACATGAAGGGATACCATGACTCTTCCCGGACCGTAATCATGGACGATCAGGTCGTGGATGCCGAGGACGCCTTCATGAGCTGATACAAGATTCTTGATCTTATCAATAAATTCTTTTTTGGGCGGCTGGCCAAGCAAAGGGGAAATGGTGTCTTTGGCGGACCCAATGCCGGCATACAGGATAAAAAGGCCTACCAGAATGCCGCAGTAAGCATCTATATTCAGATAAGCGTATCTGCCAAGGAGTGCGGAAACCAATACCACTAAAGTAGAACCGGCATCTCCAAAGGAGTCTGTGGCAGTGGCTTTCATGGCGGCAGAATTCAGCTTTTTTCCCACCGAGGTATAATAGTAAGCCATGTATAATTTGATCAGGATGGAAACAGCAAGAATGATCAAGGCAGCAGTAGTATAAATAACGGTTTCCGGATGGATCAGTTTTTCTATGGAGCTTTTGATCAGTTCAAAGCCCATGAGGATAATGGCAACGGATACAAAAAGCCCTGTCAGGTATTCGATCCTGCCATGGCCATAGGGATGGCTGCTGTCCGGCTTTTGTCCTGCCAGATGAAAGCCGATGAGGGTAATGAGAGAGGAGCCGGCATCGGATAAATTGTTTAAGGCATCGCCTAAAATGGCAATGGAATTGCTGAAAATGGCGGCAAAGCATTTTCCGGCAAAAAGGCACAGATTGAAAAAGATGCCCAGTCCGCCGCAGACCAAAGCATAGGCCTTTCTGACGGCAGGATCCTCTATATTTTCTTTATCTTTCACAAATTGTTGAATAAGCAGTGTGATCATAAAAACTCCTTAAAATATGCTTCTATACATAGTAATGCATTTTTATGGGTTTTGACAACAGTTTTTCTTGAAAATCCCAGTTAAACCATGTATAATTTTTTTCGGACAGAAAAGTTGTAAATTTTTCATAGAAAAGGAGAAACAAAACATGAGCAAAAAACCAACCGTATTGATGATATTGGACGGATACGGCCTCAATGAAAAGACAGAGGGAAATGCGGTAGCCCAGGCCAAAACCCCTGTTATGGATAAACTGATGGCAGAGTGCCCTTTTGTAAGAGGCAATGCATCCGGAATGGCAGTAGGTCTTCCTGACGGTCAGATGGGCAATTCCGAGGTAGGACATCTGAATATGGGTGCAGGACGCATCGTATATCAGGAGTTGACCAGGATTACCAAAGAGATTCAGGACGGCACCTTCTTTACCAATCCTGAGCTGATGGATGCCGTGGAAAACTGTAAAAAGAATGATTCTGCTTTTCATATGTTCGGACTGGTTTCTGATGGCGGCGTGCACAGCCACAATACCCACTTATATGGCCTGTTGGAGCTGGCAAAGAAAAATGATCTGAAAAAGGTTTATGTACATTGTTTCTTAGACGGTCGTGATACCCCTCCTGCATCCGGCAAAGATTTTGTTGCCCAGTTAGAAGAAGAGATGGCAAAGATCGGTGTAGGTGAAGTGGCTTCTGTCAGCGGCCGTTACTATGCAATGGATAGAGATAACAATTACGACAGAGTGCAGATCGCGTATGATGCCCTGACCAAGGGAGAGGGACTTCAGGCTGATAGCGCCACGGGCGCCATCCAGGCTTCCTATGACAGGGATGAGACCGACGAGTTTGTAAAGCCTACGGTTGTGATGAAGAACGGCGCACCGACAGCTACCATTCAGGATAAGGACAGCGTGGTATTCTTTAACTTCCGTCCCGACAGGGCAAGAGAGATCACAAGATGCTTCTGCTGTGAGGATGATTTCTTTCAAGATATCAACTTCAAAAGGGAGAAGAGATTGGATCTTACCTATGTATGCTTCTCCGATTACGATCCTACCATTCCCAATAAGGAAGTGGCATTTAAAAAGATTTCCATTACCAATACCTTTGGCGAATGGCTGGCAGCACAGAATATGACTCAGGCAAGGATCGCAGAAACAGAAAAATATGCCCATGTTACATTCTTCTTTAACGGCGGTGTTGAGGAGCCTAATCCCGGCGAGGACAGGATCTTAGTCAACTCCCCCAAGGATGTTGCTACTTATGACTTAAAGCCTCAGATGAGCGCTTATGAAGTCTGTGATAAATTGTGTGAGGCAATTACCTCCGGCAAATATGATGTGGTGATCATCAACTTTGCTAATCCGGATATGGTAGGCCATACCGGTGTGGAAAGCGCAGCCATCAAAGCAGTGGAAGCTGTAGATGAGTGCGTAGGCAAAGCGGTAGACGCTTTAAAGAGCGTAGACGGCGTGATGTTTATCTGTGCCGACCACGGCAATGCAGAGCAGCTTGTGGATTACGAGACAGGAGCACCCTTTACCGCACATACCACCAATCAGGTTCCCTTCATTTTGGTAAATGCGGATCCTGCTTACGGATTAAAGGAAGGCGGCTGCCTGGCAGACATCGTTCCTACTTTGATCGAACTCATGGGCAAAGAACAGCCCAAAGAAATGACAGGAAGTTCTCTGCTTGTCAAAAAATAATTAATTTGCTTAAGTCACCCCTTTATTGAATAAAATGCGCCTTTCGGGAAATGCTAAAAAAAATTCCCGGAGGCGCATTTTTCATGGGACTGATAAAGCAATATGTACAGATTACATTCTTTTCCATCTTATTTGCCTGCAGCATTTCTTTGTTTTTAGATCCCAATAACCTGGCCCCCGGTGGAGTAACGGGAATTGCTATTTTATTAAATTCTGTTACAGGCGTGGAGACCGGTACCCTGGTCTTTTTATTAAATGTACCGATCTTGCTACTGGGCTGGTGGAAGTTTGGCGGGAAATTCATCCTTTCCACCGTCTATGCCATCGTTGTAGTTTCCGTTGCCACAAATCTGCTTTCTGTCTTTCCGCCCTTAACAAGAGATCCTTTGGGAGCGGCTTTGGCCGGCGCTTTTTTAACGGGGCTTTCTATTGCTTCCATTATGAAGGTGCATGCAACCACAGGAGGTATTGATATCATAGTCAAGATCCTTCGCAGAAAATATCCCCACTTAAAGACCAACAACATCTATTTGCTCCTAGACAGCGTGATCGTGATCCTTGCCATGCTGGTATTTGGCAATATAGAAGCCGGTATCTATGCGGGCATTACCGTACTGGTGGCTTCCTATATCATGGATCTGGTGCTTTACGGCAGGGATGAAGCCAGCCTGTTTTTGATCGTAACGGATCGCTCCGAGGAAGTAGCAGGAAGGCTTCTGGATGAATTGAAGGTAGGGGTAACCTATTTAAACGGCATGGGTGCTTTTACGGAGAAGGAAAAAGAGATCATCCTATGTGCCACCAGAAAGGTACAGGCACCAAAAGTGGAGGAAATCGTAAAAGAAGTGGATGACAATGCCTTTCTCATTGTGACCAAGGCCAAGGAAATCTATGGAGAGGGTTATAAATCCTATGATGCGGAGCTGATCTAGAAGGTTGGATCGGAAAATGTGGTTTATGGAAAATTTTCAGGTGTCAAGAAAAAATACTTGACACCATTCTTTTTTTCCTGTATGATGCATAAGAGCAGGATAGGTGCAGTATGGAAAAGATAGTAGAACAAAGCCTTTTATTTGATTTTTACGGAGAACTGCTGACGGAGCATCAGCAAAAGGTGTATGAGGATGCAGTTTTAAATGATATGTCTTTAAGCGAGGTTGCGGATAACTA
>JAFLSW010000036.1 GCA_022510725.1 Lachnospiraceae bacterium | reverse complement strand
CACCGTTGTCATCCCAGCCGTGCTCGTCATCACCGATGAGGAGACGCTTAGGATCAGTGGATAATGTTGTCTTGCCGGTACCGGAAAGACCAAAGAAGATTGCGGTATTCTCACCGTTCATATCTGTATTAGCGGAGCAGTGCATGGAAGCGATGCCCTTAAGAGGCAGATAGTAGTTCATCATAGAGAACATACCTTTCTTCATCTCACCGCCGTACCATGTATTGATGATAACCTGTTCTTTGCTGGAGATGTTGAAAGCAACACATGTTTCAGAGTTTAATCCCAGTTCTTTGTAGTTCTCGACTTTTGCCTTGGAAGCGTTGTAAACAATGAAGTCGGGCTCGAAGTCTTTCAGATCCTCCTCAGAAGGCTGAATGAACATGTTCTTAACAAAGTGAGCCTGCCATGCAACTTCTACGATGAAACGAATGTTCATTCTCGTATCTTTGTTAGCACCGCAAAATGCGTCAACTACGAAAAGTCTCTTGTTGGAGAGCTCATCCTGAGCAAGCTTCTTTACTACAGCCCATGCATCCTCTGTCATGGGATGATTGTCATTCTTGTACTCATCGGAAGTCCACCAAACGGTATCTTTGGAGTTTTCATCCATAACGATATACTTATCTTTGGGAGAACGTCCCGTGTAGATACCGGTCATAACATTTACTGCACCGAGTTCAGTTACCTGTCCTTTTTCAAAACCTTCCAGATTGGACTTGGTCTCTTCTTCGAATAAAAGTTCATAAGAAGGATTGTACACGATCTCGGTGGTTCCGGTGATGCCATACTTGCTTAAATCGATTTGTGCCATCTTACTTTACCTCTTTTCTTTCATAATTTGGGAAATGGATCAAGCGAATCATCCAAAAGCCCACATGTTTTTATTATACATGATAAATCAACAAAATCAATATGAATCCCGGATAATTTTTAAAAACTTTCTTGTTGTTTTTTGTAATGGCCTCCGATATAATGAAATCAGTTAACAGCGCAATGCCGGAAGAGGAAACCATGAATGGAGAACACAAAGTCTGATGATCCTCGGAGATCTGTATTGGTCTCTGGGGATTTTTATCCGAAAAATTGAAAGAATAATGAAAAAGAAATAAAATGACAGGAGCCGGTATGTTATGGGAAATATTATGGATTATATCAGCTGGCGCGGAGACTTAAGCTTTAAAGCAGCGCCTTTTAATGAAGTGGATGCGGCAATCTTTGCTACAGTTGCTTATGTGGAACTGGATCGGATCGTGCCCAAAGAGCCGGATCAGCATGTACTTTTAAAAACAGCATATGAAGAATTTGCCGGCAGGCTTCATGATCCCAAATACCGGAATCTGGGAAGGATCATACCGGATGAAGTGATCCTGCTTTTTGAAGAGATGGCAAAAAGCAAACGCTATAGCACGCTGTGGATGTCCGGCTATGTAAATCACATTGATGAGCAGGGAGAAGAGCAGTTTGCTGCCGTTACCTTTCAACATGAAAATGGAGATATCTATCTGGTATACAGGGGAACGGACGATACCATTGTGGGATGGAAGGAAGACTTCAATATTGCTTATCTGGATGTGATACCATCTCAGGAAACAGCATTAACTTATTTAAAAAATACGGCGGCAGCATTAAAGGGCAGTATTTATCTCATGGGCCATTCCAAAGGCGGAAATTTGTCCGTATACAGTGGTACCAGATGCACAAAACGGATCAAAAAAAGGATCAAAGGGATCTATAATATGGATGGTCCCGGATTTTTGTCGGAATTTTTATCATTAGATGCTTACCAGGAAATCAGCCACATTACCCATTGGTATTTACCAAGCGAGTCAATGATCGGCACCCTTTTATGCCATGGTAAAAATGAATATGTTTTAAAAAGTACGGTCAAGGGTATCATGCAGCATGATCCTTTCAGTTGGGTGGTTTTGGGGCCGGCATTTTGTAAAGAAAGATCATTATCCAGGGAATCGGTGGTTGCCCACCTTGCTATTGATGAGGTGATGAAGAATTTGACCCAATCCCAAAGAAAGCAGTTTGTCTCCATTATATTCGATGCCTTGGCAGCCACAGAGGCAAAAACTTTAAGCCAGCTTACCTTAAAAAGCTTTATGGGATTTATCGATTCAGTCAAAAATCTGGACTCGGAATCCCAAAAACTCATAACGGAGATGGGTAGGCTTGTGTTAAAAACTGTCAGAGAAAATAGATAAAAAGCGGTTGTATTTTTGCCGCATTTTTCGTATAATAAGGTTACCTGAAATGTTCGATAACTCTTGTGGTTTTGAACCTACAGTTACTTTAAACGGGATTCCTATATTGTTTTGCGGATGTCATGCCTCCCATTAAGTGACGAGGACGGCAGAAGTAAAATTGCGGTCACCCACCTGGCTTAGGCTAGGAGTCAAAATACAAGAGCCGGCATTTTGGGGTAACAAATGAAAAACAGTCCTGGTCGGACTGTTTTTCATTTTATACATATCAGGGAAAGGAATCATTTGCATGAGAAAGCGGAAGCAAACTATCTGGAAATGGCTGATAGCAGTTCTGCTCTTGGCAGCCGGAATCACTCTTTTGGTCACATTCATAAAAAGAAATTCAGGAGTTCTGCCGGAAGGGAAATGGATAGCCAGAGAAGACGGATATCTTTTATATACATATCTATATGGCACAGATGCCAAAGTGCCGTCTTTCGACTTAGGAGCAGAGACGGACTATGAAGAATATCTTACTTTTCATGAAATGGAATTGATGTTTTCCCTGTTGGAGGAACAATTTCCCATATATGAAGGGGAAATAGAAAATATAAAAGAAACATATTTTACAAAACAGTATAAGGCTGATTCGCCGGTCCTGGCAGAAGATTTTTTTCCTTCCTTCCATATGCTCTGGAGCGTGCTGCATCCGGATACCCTTTTGTATAAGGAGCAGGGCCTGTTGCTGGCTTATGGAAAAGATGTGCGGGAATTGGACGATACTCCTGTGGCGGAAAATCAGGTTTTACTGGCAAAAGAAGGAGATAATAAGCTGCGACTTACTCTTTATGATACATCGGAGGCTCTGGAAGGTCGTGAGGATTTTTGGCAGAATCCTTTGTATACAGGACATTCTTATCTGGCTGTAGACGGCGTTTTGCTCTTCGATATGAAAGATTATGGGGAGCGTACTGTTATGGGGTATGATGAGGCAGAGCTGGGCATGGTTTTGGATGAGGAAATTCGTCTGAAAGAGGAAACAGCGGCAGGTACATTTTTGCTGCCGGCCTGCTGGATCTCTTCCAATCAGCCGGGAGCCTTATGGATCACCTATTCCGATTATCAGTTTTGCATTGAACCGGCGGAAGAAGGGGTGCATTTGCAGGACGGAAGCTTATATGAAGCCTTTGAGGATGTGGCGGACTTTCATTTTGAAGAGGGAAAGCTTTTTTATATCGTGACCTATGATAACAGGATAAGCGGCAAGCTACTGAGCGTTTCCGATGACCGGATCGAACTGGAAGGGCTGGGATTTTATTCCTACGATGAGAATCTTCCGGTTTATAAATTGTATGGACAGAGAGAATATTATACCAAAACCGATCTGAAGATCGGATATGATTTCACGGATTTTGTATTGGATGCCGATGGCATGATCGTAGCCGGTCTGGTGACCAGGGAAGAGAGGATGGATACCATCCGGGTAGTGATCAAAACAACAGAGTTTGCATCTGCTTACCATGAAAGCATATCCTTTACCTGTGATTCTGATTTTCTCTTAAATGAAGAGCGGCATCTGGCAGGGGAAGTGATCACCATAAATCCGGATGATGAACGGTTTATCAATGAGAGGATGTATATCCGGCCGGAGACCAATCTGGCCCGCACTTCCATTACATCCATACAAAGAAGCCAGGGAACCCCTGCTTACCGCGGGAATTTTGAAATAGCCAAAACATCCGACGGCTTATTGTTGATCAATGAATTGCTGTTGGAGGAATATTTGTATTCGGTTGTACCCAGTGAAATGCCTGCAAGCTATCCCACAGAGGCCTTAAAAGCCCAGGCAGTTTCTGCAAGAACCTACGCATACCAGAGGATGCTGCGTTCCGGCATCAAAAAATACGGTGCTCATGTGGACGACAGTGCAGCTTTCCAGGTATACAACAATATTCAGGAAAGCGAAACCACTACCATTGCCATTAGGGAGACTCAGGGGTTGATCGCGGTTAAAAACGGAGATCTGGCGGAAAGCTATTATTATTCCACTTCCTGTGGATTTGGAACGGATATTGACACCTGGCACAGCAGCAATGGCGTGAACTACGACTATCTCGTGGCCAGACATCTGAATCCGAACGAGGAAGCAGGGCCTACGGCTGAGCAGATGACGCAGGAAGAAACTTTGCGGAACTATCTTTCCAATGTCAATGAAAACGATTTTGAGTCAGGCGAAGGCTGGTATCGCTGGCAGTATGATACGGATTTAAATATTGACAGATTAAATGATAATCTGTTAAAAAGATATGAGGCAGATACCAAATGTGTTTTGGTATTGAACGCAAGTGGAAATTACACTTCTGCCAAACCGCCCACATTTACCGAAATCAACCGTATTGTAGTCGTAAAAAGGGAAAGCGGCGGTGTGATCGATGAGCTTGTGATTGAGGGAAAAGAAGGAACTGTTAAGGTAATAGGCGAGCATGCAGTGCGCTATGTCTTGGCCAATGACGGAAATGAAGGAGGCAACAAGGTGACTCGCAATAATGCCTCCGATTCTTCGGTCACCACCATGATTCCCAGCGCATTCTGCTTTTTGGATGTAGAGGTGGATCCGGAAACCAATGCTGTCACAGCCTATCGCGTGACAGGAGGGGGCTTTGGTCATGGCATCGGCTTAAGCCAGAACGGTGCCAGAGCCATGGCATTGGCAGGATGGGATTATGAAACCATTCTTCGATTCTTCTATGACGGGATCGATCTGGTGGATCAGTATGAAGTGAAATAAAGGAAAGTTTCATGGAAAAAATAAAAACGCTTTGGAAAAAATATTCAGGCGAGATCAGGGAATGCCATATCAGTGCCTATGCATCAAGCGCGGCATTTTTTATGTTCTTATCATTGATCCCTATTTTGCTGTTGGTCTGTTCGGTCATACCATATACGCCCATTACGGAAGCAGACTTGATGGAAGAACTGGCAAATCTCCTTCCTGCATCTTTGGTTCCGTTAGCGGTCAGAACGGTAGCGGATGTCTATGGTAAGTCTCCGGCTGTGATCTCCATATCTGCTCTGGCTACCATCTGGTCGGCAGGAAAAGGAATGATGGCAATTACCCGGGGCTTAAACGCCATTCATCCGGTGGAAAAACCCCGCAACTTTTTCTTTCAGCGGATCCGTGCCTGCATTTATACAGTGATCCTTTTGTTCTTGATACTGCTCTCTCTTTTGGTCGGTGTATTTGGAGAGGCCATCGGACACTATCTGATGAACCGGGTTCCTGAATTGTCGGCATTTATGCCTTTGTTTTCCAATTTGCGGATATTGGTGATTTTGGCTGTATTAATGCTGTTCTTTACGGCATTGTTTACCTGGATGCCGGATGCCAAACTGGACTTTCGCACCCAGTTTCTGGGCGCTGTTTTTGTAGGTTTGGCATGGAGTGTTTTTTCTTATGGTTTTTCCATCTATGTCAATCGGTTTGCAGGGGAGAGCATCTATGGCAATATGACCACCATTGTCATGCTGATGCTTTGGTTTTATATTTCATTCTATCTCATGTTTTTGGGAGCGCTTTTGTCCAAATTCATGGAGCCTGCGGCAGAAGAGTGGTTGGAAAAGAAAAAAAGCATGAAGAAAAAAAGGCGGTTAAAATTATCTTGACAGACCAGGATGGAATGGATAGAATTAGTTTCAGATGTAAATGTATGAAATGCTTAGATGGTGCACAGTAGTCCTATAAGTACCGCCAGAGATAGGAAGTCATCGGCTGGAAGCTTCCTTTGGTTCCCTTATAACGACGAATTTCACACCGGAGCAGCTTTGCTGAAAGATCAGTAGGCAAAGACGTGAGCGCGCGTTATGTGCATAAGAGAGCCCGTTTTTGGGAATGTGGGTGGTACCGCGGAGTCAATTCGTCCCTTGCTGTTGTAGCAGGGGATTTTTTTTGCGTGTAAGCACAACTTGTTTTGCCGATTGCGTGTAAGCACAGCTTGTTTTGCCGATTTAAGGAAAAAGATTTACATTAAATGTGGAAAGGAAGACGAATCATGAAAGAAAAACTGGAACAGATGAAAGCGGAAGTGTTGGCAAAGATTTCTGCTGCCGTATCTTTAGAGGAATTAAACGAAGTGCGGGTAACTCATCTTGGAAAGAAAGGTGCACTGACAGAACTGTTGAAAGGCATGAAAGATGTGGCGCCTGAAGACAGACCTAAGGTTGGACAGCTTGTAAATGAAGCCCGAAGCGAGATAGAAGCGGCTTTGGAAAAAGCCAAAGGCAATATGGAGCGTTCTTTGAGAGAAGCACGGATGAAAATGGAGGTCATCGATGTAACTCTCCCTGCCAAGAAAAACATGGTAGGCCACAGACATCCCAATACCATTGCCTTAGAAGAGGTATATCGTATCTTTGTGGGTATGGGATATGAAGTCGTGGAAGGTCCCGAAGTGGAAAAGGATTACTATAACTTTGAAGCCTTAAACATTCCTGCAGATCATCCTGCCAAGGATGAACAGGATACCTTTTATATCAATGGCGATATCCTGCTTCGTACCCAGACTTCCTCTATCCAGGTTCATGAAATGGAAAAGGGCAAGCTGCCTATCCGTATGATCGCACCGGGTAGGGTGTTTCGGGCGGATGAAGTGGATGCCACCCATTCTCCTTCTTTCCACCAGATCGAAGGACTGGTCATTGACAAAAATATTACCTTTGCCGATCTGAAAGGTACCCTTGCAGAGTTTGCAAGAGAGCTGTTCGGAGAAGATACCAAGGTAAAATTCAGACCCCACCATTTCCCCTTTACCGAGCCCAGTGCCGAGGTGGATGTGAGCTGCTTTAAGTGCGGAGGGGAAGGCTGCCGGTTCTGTAAGGGAAGCGGCTGGATCGAGATCTTAGGCTGCGGGATAGTACATCCTCATGTTTTGGAAATGAGCGGCATCGATCCGGAAGAATACACCGGCTTTGCTTTTGGTGTAGGCTTAGAGCGGATTGCCTTATTAAAATATGAGATCGACGATATGAGATTGTTATATGAAAACGACATTCGTTTCTTGAAACAGTTCTAGGAGGGATAAAGATGAATACAGCATTATCATGGATTAAGGCATATGTGCCGGACCTTTCCTGTACGGATAGGGAATATTGTGACAAAATGACTTTAAGCGGCACCAAGGTGGAAGGCTTTGAACAGCTGGATAAAAATCTTTCTAAGATCGTAGTAGGACAGATTGAGAAAATAGAGCGGCATCCTGATGCGGACAAACTGATCATCTGCCAGGTCAATATCGGAACGGAAACCATTCAGATCGTGACCGGTGCGCCCAATGTCAAAGAGGGGGACAAAGTTCCTGTTGTTTTAGACGGCGGCAAGGTGGCAGGCGGCCATGACGGCGGTCCTATGCCTGAAGATGGCATCGTGATCAAAGCCGGCAAATTGAGGGGCGTGGAATCTAACGGTATGATGTGTTCCATAGAAGAGCTGGGTTCTTCCAGAGATTATTACCCTGAGGCGCCGGAATACGGTATTTACATTTTTGAAGAGGATGTGCCTGTAGGGGCGGATGCCGTGGAGGTATTGGGCTTGCACGATACCGTTTTTGAGTATGAGGTCACATCCAATCGTGTGGACTGCTACAGCGTCCTGGGTATTGCCAGGGAAGCAGCGGCTACCTTTGGTAAGAAATTTTGTCCGCCCGATGTTACAGTCAAAGGCAACGCAGAGGATGTCAATGATTATATTAAGGTAACCGTTGAAGATACAGACCTTTGCACCAGATACTGTGCAAGAGTGGTAAAAAATATCAAGTTGGGACCCAGTCCCAAGTGGATGCAGAGAAGACTTGCGGCAAGCGGCATCAGACCCATCAACAACCTGGTAGATATTACCAACTATGTCATGGAAGAATACGGCCAGCCCATGCATGCTTTTGATCTGGATACCGTAGCCGGCAGACAGATCATCGTACGCCGTGCAAAAGACGGAGATGAGTTCCAGACACTGGACGGTCAAGTAAGAAAAATGGATCATGATGTGTTGATGATCTGTGATGCGGAAAAAGAGATCGGTATTGCCGGTATCATGGGTGGTGAAAATTCCAAGATCACCGATGATGTTAAGACCATGCTCTTTGAGGCTGCTGTATTTAACGGCCCTAATATCCGTAAATCCGCAAAGAGAGTAGGACTTCGTACAGATGCTTCCGGTAAATTTGAAAAGGGTTTGGATGAACGCAATGCTCTGGATGCCATCAACAGAGCCTGCCAGCTTATTGAAGAGTTGGGCTGCGGTGAAGTAGTGGGCGGTGTAGTAGATGTAAAAGAGCCTTTAAAACCTCTTGTTACCCTGCCTTTTGAGCCGGATAAATACAATGCGCTTTTGGGTACGGATATCAAAGCAGAAGAAATGCTTTCCATGTTTGAAAGATTAGAGCTTTCTTATGATGAAAAGACCAATACCATTACCGTTCCTTCCTTCCGTCAGGATGTATTGGGAAGAGCGGATCTGGCCGAAGAAGTAGCTCGTTTTTATGGTTATGACAAGATCCCTACATCCCTGCCCAGCGGAGAAGCTACCACAGGTAAGCTTTCTTATAAGCTGCGCATTGAGCAGAAGGCAAGGGATATTGCGGAATACTGCGGTTTCTCACAGGGTATGTGCTATTCCTTTGAAAGCCCTAAGGTATTCGATAAGCTGTTGATCCCGGAAGATGATAAGCTTCGTCAGACCGTGACCATCAGCAATCCTTTGGGAGAGGATTTCTCCATTATGCGTACCCTTTCTTTAAACGGTATGCTCACAAGCCTTGCTACCAACTATAACAGGCGCAATAAGGATGTGAAATTATATGAATTGGGCAATATCTATCTGCCCAAAGCAGTTCCCGTTACAGAACTGCCGGAGGAAAGAATGCAGTTTACCCTTGGCTTTTACGGAGAGGGCGACTTCTTTACAATGAAAGGTGTCATTGAGGAATTCTTCGATGCCATCGGCATGAAAAAAGCGCCTCAGTATGATCCGAAGTCCGGCAAGACCTTCCTTCATCCCGGAAGACAGGCCAATATCCTCTATGAAGATACGGTAGTGGGATTTTTGGGCGAAGTGCATCCCGAAGTGTGCGATAATTACGACCTGAATACAAAGGCATATGTTGCCGTATTGGATATGCCTGTGATCGAAGGCTTTACCACCTTTGACAGAAAATATGAAGGCATTGCAAAATTCCCCGGCGTGAAACGGGATATTTCCATGGTCGTACCCAAAGAGATTTTGGTAGGAGAGATTGAGACTGTGATCAGACAGCGCAGCGGAAAGATATTGGAAAGCTTGGAATTATTCGATGTGTATGAAGGCGATCAGATTAAAGACGGTTTCAAATCCGTAGCCTATGCCATTTCCTTCAGAGCCAAGGATCGTACTTTGGAAGAAGGGGATATCAATGCTGTCATGAAGAAGATCTTAAACGGCTTAAGCAGCATGGGCATTGAACTGAGACAGTAAGGATAAGCAAATGGAGATTTTAAAAAAATCCGATTTCTATTACGATCTGCCACAGGAGCTGATCGCGCAGGATCCATTAGAGGACAGAAGCAGCTCCAGATTGCTAAAACTGGATAAACAAACGGGAGAGATCAGGCACCATTCATTTAAGGAGGTGCCAGATTTCCTGCGTCCGGGAGACTGTTTGGTCTTAAACGATACCAAGGTCATTCCGGCCAGATTGATCGGCAAAAAAGAGGATACGGGTGGGACAGTGGAAGTGCTTTTATTAAAGCGCCGTGAAAATGATCATTTTGAGACCTTGGTCAAACCCGGCAAAAAAGCAAGACCCGGTGCCAGACTGGTATTTGGGGACGGATTGTTAAAAGCGGAAATTTTGGATATATTAGAAGAAGGAAACAGGCTGATCCGGTTTGAATATGAGGGTATTTTTGAAGAAGTGCTGGATGCTTTGGGAGAAATGCCCCTTCCTCCTTACATTACCCATAAATTACAGGATAAAAATCGTTATCAGACCGTGTATGCCAAATATGAGGGATCGGCGGCAGCACCTACGGCAGGACTGCATTTTACGCCGGGGCTGCTTGCACAGATAGAAGAAATGGGTGTGAATCTTGCCTATGTGACCTTGCATGTGGGTCTTGGCACCTTTCGTCCCGTAAAGGCGGAAAATGTATTGGAGCATCATATGCATACGGAATTTTACCAGGTCACAAAGGAAGCCGCAGACTGCATCAACCGGACAAAAGAGGCCGGAGGCAGAGTGATCTGCGTAGGAACCACAAGCTGTCGTACCATAGAAAGTGCGGCGGATGATGCGGGAATCGTCAAGCCGGGATGCGGTGATACGGATATTTTTATTTATCCGGGATATCAGTTTAAGGTTTTGGATGGATTGATCACCAATTTCCATCTGCCGGAGTCTACTTTGATCATGCTGGTAAGTGCTTTAGCAGGTCGAAAACAGGTCTTACAGGCTTATAAAGAGGCTGTAAATGAGAAATATCGCTTCTTTTCTTTTGGAGATGCAATGATTATCTTGTAATTTTGTGAGTTTTTTAGTAAAATAATATTAGGTATATATACAACAAGTAAATGAGGGAGCCCTATGAGCGGAAATTTCGAAAGAAGAAAGAATAAAAGAATGGGATTAGAGACCCGTTTGATCATGAAGCGCCTGGACAGCCAAGCACAGCCTAATGAAGTGGCAATCGAGATTATTGATGTTTCCAAAACAGGTATTGGCTTTAATTGTACCGTTCCTTTGGAAATCGGTGCAGTATATGAAGCATATTTGACACTTTGGACCAAAGAAACATTGCATACATTTATTGAAGTGGTACGGCTTATTCCTGATTCCGAGACCTTTAAATACGGTGGTATTTTTGTAGGAATGTCAGAAATGGATTCAGCCCGCATTCAGATTTATGGGACGATAAATGACGATATGTAAAAAATGAATATATAAAAAATGAGCCCGTTCCCAATTGGGAATGGGCTTATTTTTATGCTTTAATCAGAGAATTCAGATCTTGATAAAAGGCGGGATAGGAAATATTCACACATTCCCCGCCATGAATGGTAGTAGTGCCTTCCGCTTGCAGAGAGGCAATGGCAAAGCTCATGGCAATGCGGTGATCGTCCATGGCTGAAATCTCTGCTCCGTGTAAAGGCTTACCGCCGTTTATGATCATGCCGTCATCGGTTCCCGTGATATCGGCTCCCATGGCGGATAAGTTTTCGACCATGACAGCAATGCGGTCGGATTCTTTTACCTTTAATTCCGCAGCATCGGCAATAACAGTCTGTCCATCGGCGTAGGCAGCCATAATGGCAATAATGGGAATCTCATCGATGAGAGTAGGAATCAGGCTTCCCTTTATGACAATGCCGTGAAGGCTGCTGTGGGAAACCAAAATATCCGCAACAGGCTCGCCGCTGTCTCTGTTTTCATTCAGAAGCCGGATGTTTCCGCCCATATCTTTGGCAACCTGCAGGATGCCGGCCCTGGTTTCGTTAATTCCCACATTTTTAATTAAGATCTCCGCACCCGGTGTGATCAGACCTGCCGCAATAAAGTATGCAGCGGAGGAAATATCGCCGGGAACGGAAATGGCCCGTCCGAAAAGTTTTGGTTCGGGAAGAATGGTTGCAGTGGTGCCTTCTGTGTGTACCGTTGCCCCAAAATGGGCAAGCATCAGTTCCGAATGGTTTCTGCTTAAGGCAGGCTCCGTAACGGAGGTTTCTCCTTCAGCATAAAGCCCAGCCAATAAAATAGCGGATTTGACCTGAGCGGATGCCACCTTGGAAGTATAGTGGATGCCTTTTAAAGCCTTGCCTGTGATCTCCAAAGGAGCACAGCCATTGTCCCTAAGGCTTTTGATATCCGCCCCCATAGCCCCAAGGGGTTCCATGATCCGTTTCATGGGCCGCCTTTGGATGGAAGCGTCTCCTGTAAGGGTGGTGGTAAAGGGCTGGGCAGCCAAAATACCGGATATCAACCTTGTGGTGGTGCCGCTGTTGCCTGCATCCAGGATGGAATCGGAGGCTTGTAAGCCATGAAGTCCCTTCCCCAATACAGTGATCTTATCAGGGGTGTTTTCGATTTCAATTCCCAGCTTTCTAAAGCAGGAAATGGTGGATAAACAATCTGCTCCTTGAAGAAAATTGGTGATCTCCGTCCTGCCTTCTGCCAAAGAGCCAAACATAACGGCTCTGTGGGATATGGATTTATCGCCGGGAACGGTTACTTCGCCCCCCAGGGAATGTACTTTTTGAAAGTCCATAGCTGACTCCTTTTATTTTGATCTAAAAAAGAATATATTGGTTATTTGATAAAGTGGTCCTTGCAAGCTCCATAGAGGACTCGTCATAAAACTCGATGCGAAGAGCCCCTTCCTGAAACTCCCGATTGTGCATGATGCCGATGTTTTTGATGCTGATACCGGCATCTGCAAGAAGATTGGCGGTTTTTGCCAAAGCGCCGGTTTCATCCTTCAGATCCACATACAGAGCAAATTCCTTTTTAATGGGACCGCTGCCTGCATCATGGAAGGAGTCCCGATAGGATTTGGCCTGTTCAAAAAAGTCATAAAGATAGGTTTCATCTTTTTGGGACAATTTATCTCTCATATCAGATAACAGTGCTGTATAGGCATCTAACAGCTTTAAGATCTGTTCTGTGTTGGAAAGGCAGATGGACTGCCACATAACGGGGGAAGAGGAGGCAATTCTTGTAATGTCCTTAAAGCCTCCTGCAGCAATGGTCTTCATCATACCGTCCTCATCCTGGTCATGAACCAGATTGACCAGACCCGATGCGATCAAATGAGGCAGATGGGAAACTGCCGCCGTAATATGATCGTGCTGCTCGTTTTCCAAAACAAAAGGAATGGCCCGCATGGAGCGCACCAACTCGTCCAAAGCATGTACACGATCTTTTGGCACATTTTCTCCGGGAGTAAGGATATAATAAGCATTTTCCAAAATAGCGCTGTTGGCATTTTTAAAGCCGCTTTTTTCGCTGCCTGCCATAGGATGTCCCCCGATAAAGCGGTGGGATAGGAAAAGCGCAGCTACCGCTTCGTGAATGGCACCCTTTACGCTGCCGGTATCGGTCAGAATGGTATCTTCTGATAAATATTCTTTGATCAATGATAAATTTCTATCATTTTGGGAAACGGGCGCACACAAAAAAACGAATTCACAACTGCCAAGCCGGGAAAGGGACTGAGAATCCGGGGTAGAAAAGATCTCATCTGCAATTTGTTCTTTTTTGGCAAGGTCTAAAGAGGCGGTATTGGCATCCAATGCAACAATATGGGCATCAGGATCAGCCTCTTTGATGGCTTTTGCAATGGAACCGCCGATCAGACCAAGCCCCATAAAGCCGTAGCTTTTTCGGGTCATATCAGTCCTCCGTCTATTTCATCGGACAGATCCTGTAAGCTGTCCTTTAATTTTTCCTCTGTTTTGACCATCGCCTCCGATGCCAGATCCATATAGCGGATAAAAACATCCTCGGGTGCCTGTCCCGATTCCTTGGCGATTTCCGATATAATGGGCATCAGCCGTTCCAATTGTACGCTGATCTGGGTCTTCTGAGGGTCGATATCCGCACATACCTCATTGGCATAGCTGGTGATCCTGTCTAAAAATTCTTCATCCTGTTTTGTCATGGTCATTCCCTTCTTTCTTCTGCCATTCTAGCATGGAAGTGAAGAAGTGTCAAAAGAGGGATTTGGACATTTTTCTTGTTTTAAAACTGCAGATTTGGTAGAATAAAAAAGACAGCAAAAACAGTGATCCTACGGGTCCCAATATGCGGAGGTAAATATGGCGGATATCAGACCATTTATGGCTATCAGACCGGCTGGCGCCATGGCGGAAAAGATCGCGGCGCTGCCTTATGATGTCTATGATCGGAGTGAAGCAAAAGAAGCAGTAAAAGGTAATGCGGATTCCTTTTTAAACATTGATCGGGCGGAAACCCAATTTCCCGATGATGTGGATATGTATGCCAACTGCGTATATGAAAAAGCAAGAGAGCTGCTTTGGAATATGGTAGAAGACGGCAGGCTTATCAAAGAAGAAGCAGATTGCTATTATTTGTATCAGTTAGAGATGAATGGAAGATGTCAGACCGGTATTGTAGCATGCTGCAGCGTGGATGATTACAATAACAGCGTGATCAAACGACACGAAAACACCAGGGCGGACAAGGAAGCAGACCGAATCCGTCATGTGGATGTGACCGATGCTCAGACCGGTCCTATCTTTTTAGCATATCGCAGACAGGAGGCGTTGAGCAGTCTGGTTGATGCTTACCTGAAAACCCGGCCGGAATATGATTTTATGGCTGATGACGGCATATCCCACAGAGTGTGGGTCATCAGTGACAGCAAGGATGTGGAGCAGATCTTTCGTGCTTTTTCCCAAATGCAGGAGATCTACATAGCAGATGGCCATCATCGCTGTGCTTCGGCAGTACGGGTGGCGGAGAACCGAAGAGCGCAGTTTCCGGAGGATGGCAAAAACGAAGCCTACAATTACTTTTTATCGGTGCTGTTTCCTCATGATGAGCTGGCTATTTATGATTACAACCGGGTATTAAAGGATTTAAACAGTATGACGGAAGCAGAACTGTTAGAACGCCTTGATACCCATTTTGTGGTAATACCCATAGGAGAAGAGCCCTATCGTCCTGAAAAGAAGGGCACCTTCGGCATGTATCTAAAGGGAATCTGGTATAAGCTGACAGCAAAAGATGAGATCAAAAGCCCTGATGCGGTAGACGGGCTGGATGTTTCCTTATTGCAGACTTATGTGTTGGATAGCCTGTTTGGTATCAAAGATCCCAAGACTGACAGCCGTATTGAATTTGTAGGAGGCATCAGAGGATTAAAAGAACTGGAAAGACGGGCGGACCAATATGGCGGATGTGCATTTTCCATGTATCCCACCGCCATAGAAGAGCTTTTTGCCGTAGCCGATGAAGGCAGGCTGATGCCGCCAAAATCAACTTGGTTTGAACCCAAGCTTCGGAGTGGTTTATTCATACATGAAATCAAGAGGGGAGTGAAGCAATATGAATCGTAAACTTTACAAATTAATGGACTGGGCAGCAATTGAAGCCATTGTTTATTCGGAGGAGGATGATCCCCACAAGCTGTTGGGCATTCATACAGTCACAGGGGGGAAACTGGCACAGATGTTTTATCCGGAAGCGGTAAAAGCAGTACTCCATACCAAATCAAAGGATTATAACATGGAACTGGCGGATGAAGAAGGTTATTTTGCAGTCCTTCTTCCCAAAACCGCAGATACGGATGGCTACAGCTATACCGTAACCATGGAAGACGGAACCACCAGGGAATTTTATGATCCCTATGCGTTTTCTCCCATTATTTCCAAAAAGGATACAGAAAAGTTTAATAAGGGAATCCATTATGAGATCTATCATCTTTTGGGAGCCCATCCCTATGTCATTGACGGCATCCGTGGCGTACTCTTTGCCGTATGGGCACCCAATGCCATGCGCGTCAGCGTTGTGGGAGATTTCAACCACTGGGACGGCAGAGTGCATCAGATGAGAAGACTTTGGAATTCCGGTATTTTTGAGCTGTTTATCCCTACTGCCAATGTGGGAGATAATTATAAATTTGAGATCAAAGCAAGGGGCGGTCTTACCTTCTTAAAATCAGACCCCTATGCTTTTTCCTGTCAGAAGCGTCCGGAAAATGCATCTGTTGTATGCAGCCTGGACGGCTTTACCTGGAACGACGATGCCTGGATGGAACAGCGTAAAAAGAACGCTACCCACAATGTACCCATGAGCATTTTAGAGATACATTTAGGCTCCTTTGCAAAACCCGATGACGACAGGGAGTTTTATACATACAGGGAACTGGCACCCAAGATCGTTTCTTATGTAAAGGAAATGGGATATACCCATATTGAATTGATGCCCGTTATGGAACATCCTTTTGACGCTTCCTGGGGCTATCAGGTGATCGGTTATTATGCACCCACCTCCCGTTATGGAACACCGGATGATTTTAAATATTTTATGAATCTGCTTCATGAAAACGGCATCGGTGTGATCTTAGATTGGGTTCCCGCCCATTTCCCCAGAGACACCCACGGACTGTCCAATTTTGACGGCACCTGTCTCTATGAACATTTAGACCCCAGAAAGGGCTTTCATCCTCATTGGGGCACTTTGATCTTTAACTATGGCAGACCGGAGGTACAAAACTATCTGATCGCTAACGCCATGTACTGGGCGGATGAGTACCACGCAGACGGTATCCGTATGGATGCGGTGGCTTCCATGCTGTATCTGGATTATGGCAAAAATGATGGGGAATGGGTTGCCAATATGTACGGCGGCAAAGAAAATCTGGAAGCCATGGAATTTTTGAAACATTTGAACAGTATGATGAAGAAAAAGGATCCTTCCGTGCTGATGATCGCAGAAGAATCCACCGCATGGCCCGGTGTAACGGAAAGCGTTAAGAAAGACGGCTTAGGTTTCGATTATAAGTGGAACATGGGCTGGATGAATGACTTCTTAGATTATATGCGTACAGATCCGCTGTTTCGTGCAGGCAAGCACGGAGAACTGACCTTCAGCATGATCTATACCTACAGCGAAAACTTTATTTTAGTGCTGTCCCATGATGAGGTGGTTCATGGCAAATCCTCCATGCTCGGTAAAATGCCGGGAGAAGTCCATGAGAAGTTTGCCAACCTTCGTGCGGCATACGGTTATATGATGTTCCATCCCGGTAAGAAGCTTTTGTTCATGGGTCAGGATCTGGGTGAATTTAAAGAATGGAACGAAGAACGCAGCATTGAATGGAAGCTTTTGGAATATGATGACCATAAGAAGCTAAACGGTTATATCGCTGCCTTAAACAGCTTTTATAAAGAGCATCCGGCTTTGTATGAACTGGATGAAATGCCGGAAGGATTTGAGTGGATCAACAATATTTCTGCCAATGAAAATGTACTGGTATTCTTAAGAAAGAACAAAAAGGAAAAAGAAACCCTTTTGGTAGTGTGCAATTTCTCCGGTGTGGATTTAAAGGAATATAAGATCGGTGTGCCTTATCCCGGAAAATATAAAGAAATCTTCAATTCCGATGCCAAGAAATTTGGTGGAAAAGGCTTTACGAACACAAAAGCCGTTGCCAGCGATGATGAAGAGTGCGATGAGCGAAAAGATTCTATCAAAGTAAAGTCACCGGCGTTTAGTGTTATTGCTTTCTCCTATACACCTTTTACCGCAAAGGAAAAAGAGGAAATCAAAAAGCAGAAGGAACTGGAGCGGAAACGCCGTATCAAGGAGGAAAAGAAACGGCAGGCCATTTTAGCGGAAACAGAAGCCAAGACTGCGGCAAGGGAAGCAAAGGAAAGGGCCGAAAGAGCGGATTTGGAAGCCAAGGAAGCCTTAAAACGCGCAATGGAAGAAGCCAGGATCGCTCAGGAACTGGAAAAGAAAGCAAAGGCATTGGAAACAAAGCGCAAAAAAATTGAGGTGGAAAAAGAGTGAATTTTTGGTATGAACTGTTAGCTACTGAAGGCATCAGTCCGGAAGATGTGGAAAAAGAGATCGGTCTGTTCAAACAGTTTTTAAGTGAGTTGCCAAGTAGGGCTTTAAATCTGGGGATTCGGATCCTTTTGGCTGTGATCATGCTGTTAATTGGTATCTGGATCATTAAGATTTTCAGAAAGATTCTGAAAAAGTCCCTTAAGAGAGCCAATGCGGATACCGGTGCGATCCAGTTTTTGGATTCTTTTGTCAAAATTGCTCTGTACATCGTTTTGGTTATGATGATCGCAGGAAGTTTTGGCGTAGATGCTGCCAGTATCGTAGCGGTAGTGGGTTCAGCAGGCGTTGCGGTAGGTCTTGCCTTGCAGGGAAGCCTTTCTAACTTTGCCGGCGGTGTTTTGATCCTGTTGTTAAAGCCCTTTAAAGTAGGCGATTACATCAGGGAGGATTCCAAAGGTAACGAAGGGACTGTCATTGAGATCGAGATGTTTTATACCAAGCTGTTGACCTTTGACGGAAAGACGGTAATACTGCCCAATGGAACACTGGCAAACACCAGTCTGGTCAATGTGACGGCCTCTGATTTCAGAAGGCTGGATCTGACGGTGGAGATTCCCTATGATGCTTCCATTGATCAGGCTAAAAAGGTGTTAAATAAACTGATCGATGAAAATCCGCTTGTTTTACAGGATAAGGATAAAGTAGTGGTGGTGGATGCCCTAAATGCAAATGGTGTAGCCATTGCCATAAAGTGCCATGTAAAAACCGAAAATTATTGGACTCTTCGGGGTGAACTGTTGGAAAATATCAAGCTGGGATTTGATAAAGAGGGAATCAGCATTCCTTTCCCGCAGTTAGATGTACACAACTGTTAAAAAGGCTTTAAGCGGTCTTTCTACCATAAAGTTTTGGTTGCAATAAACAGGAAGATTGTTTATAATAAGCACTGGTATTTGTACCAAGCTGAAATAGCTCAGTCGGTAGAGCACTTCACTCGTAATGAAGGGGTCGTGGGTT
>JAFLSW010000035.1 GCA_022510725.1 Lachnospiraceae bacterium | reverse complement strand
CTTTCAGGAATGGCAAAGGATGCGGAAGATGCTGCAAAGAATCAGGATGTATCCTATATCAGAGAAAATCATGCAGGACTTATTGATAAATACAGGGAAACGGTACAGATCATTTTGGGTGTGTTAGCCCCTGCTAATGAGGCATCGTCAGAAGGGGACTCGGCAGAAGGGATTCCCACAGACCTGACAGAAGTTTCCAAAGAGGAACTGTTTAAGCAGTTAACAGCGCTAAAAGAAAGCCTGGATACCTTTGAAGCGGATAAGGCGGAAACGCTGCTTGAGGAAATGAGCGGTATGGCATACGATGGCACATCCGTCAGTGAGTTGCTGGGAGATGTGAGACAGGATGTAGATGATTTTGAATTAGGCGCAGCATCGGAGAAAGTGGAAAGGATCATCCAAAATCTACATTGAGAGGAAATGCAGATGAAACACATATTCATTTTAAATCCCTATGCGGGAAAAACAATGTTTGCGGAAAATTTACGGGAAAAGCTGGCTCAGATCAAAGGGCTGGACTATTTTGTATTTATTACCAGGTATGCCGGATACGAGACAGAGCTGGTAAAAAAGATATGTCACTATTTTAGCAATGAAAAACTTCGTTTTTATTGCTGCGGCGGCTCCGGAACTATGCGGAATATGTTGAACGGCTTTAAGGATCTGTCGGAGGTAGAGGTGGCATTTTATCCCTGTGGCCTTACTAACGATTTCATAAAATGCTTCGGCGAGCAGGAAAAGCGCTTTTATCAGATAGAGGAGCTGATCGACGGCGATGTGATCTCTCTTGATTATATCCGGACCAAAGAAGGTGTTGCGGTGAACACCCTTTCTTTGGGCATGGACTCTGATTATGCGATGATGATGGAACGCTACCGAATGTCAAGTATTTTCGGCAAGCAGGTTCCTTATGTTCTTGCCTTGCTGTATGTGCTTTTGGTTTCCAAGCCCCAGCCTTATGAGATCTATGTGGATGATAAAAAACTGGAAGGACAGTTTACGGAGTTAGTCATCGGAAACGGATGCGTTCTGGGCGGCACCATGCAGTTTGCGCCGCAGTCAGATCTGACGGATGGCAAAGCCGACTATGTCTTTGTACATAAAAACGGATTGCTGCCGGTTCTGATGAGACTTGCCAAAAAGGACTTTGAGGGAATTCGGAAATATGCCGAATGCGGCGTATGTGAAACGATCCGTATCCGCCGCAAGGATGGCAGCCCCATTGCCATGAACTTTGATGGAGAGCTTGTGCAGAATGTTCGTGTCTGGGAGGCAGAGCTGGTACGCAAGGGTCTGAATTTAGTAGTGCCAAAGGGGGTGTCCGCAGATGCAGAATAATTATAAAGTAGGGCGGATGATCACCCTGATCTTCTATTTTATAGAAGGGCTGATGACAGTTCTTGTAAATGTGCTGCAAAAGGAAGACCATCTGGGCGTCAGCCTGGCGATCCTGGGTGTATGGATCGTCAGCTTTTGGATGCTTTTTTGCATGAATGAAGAGCGCAAGGTATCCAGAAGGGCATATTATATTGCGGAAGCCTTCTTTTCCGGCGTGATGGCCTGTGCTTTGGCATATGCCACAGAAAACATGTATTTTTTGCTGTTTGTATTCTGGGCTCAGTGGATGGCATATACGCTGTTTTTGGACAAGCTGGCATGCAGGATCACGCTGGGCATGCATATCTTCTTTGTATATATCATAACCTTTGCCGCCAGGTCGGGTTTTTACTTTAGGGTGCAATGGAATTCGGCTATGGTAGAGGTGTTGGTCCTGGCTGCCATCTGGTGGCTGGATGAGATCCTCATTAATGTCATCAACAGCCAGAACAGGCTGAACCGGGAGCAGGAGATGAGTCTGGACGATATGCTCAAGCTGGTGGAAGCCATGTGTGAGGAGGCACAGCTTGCCACGAAGAGCAAGTCTGTCTTTTTGTCAAATATGTCTCATGAAATCCGGACACCCATCAACACAGTATTGGGCATGAATGAAATGATACTCAGGGAGTGTGAGGACAAACAAATCCTTTCTTATGCAAAGAATATTCAAAGCTCCGGAAAAACCCTTTTATTTTTGATCAACGATATTCTGGACATGACTAAGATCGAGTCCGGCAGAATGAATATCGTACCGACAGAGTACTATATAGCGGATGTTCTGGTAGATCTGTGGAATCTGATTTACCTGCGGGCACAGGAAAAAGGCCTGACGGTTGATTTTGTAGTGGATGAGACAATGCCGCGAAAGCTTTTCGGAGATGATATGCGGATCAAGCAGATCGTCACAAATCTTCTTACCAATGCAGTAAAATACACACAAAAGGGCGGTATCGTGCTCCATGCGTCTTATGAGCGGACTGCCGGGGATTCGATGAATCTCATCATATCTGTGAAGGATACAGGCATGGGCATCAAAAAGGAGGATATGGGGCTGTTATTTGAAAGCTTCCAGCGATTGGACGAAGAAAAGAATCGGAACATCGAAGGAACCGGTCTTGGTATGAACATTACCAGGTCGCTGCTTAGTCTTATGAAGGGCGACATCAAAGTGGAGAGTGAATATCATAAGGGCTCTACCTTTATGGTTACGATACCCCAGAAGATGGTGGATGGGGAAGCCACAGGTGATTTTGAGCAGATCATGAAAAAGCACAGGATGGAGCTGGAAGGGGGCCATGAAAGCTTTGAAGCACCGAGAGCAAATGTGCTTGTGGTTGATGATAACACCATGAATCTTATTGTGTTTGAAGCCTTGTTAAAGCGCACAAGGATGAATATTGTCACTGCGGATTCCGGTAAGAAATGTCTGGAATTTGTAAAAAAAGAAAGCTTTGACATTATCTTTATGGACCATATGATGCCGGGAATGGATGGGATTGAGACCTTGGCAGAGATCAAGAAGCTTGGCCGCTCCATCAATGAGAAAACACCAGTGATCGCCCTGACGGCAAATGCCGGTTCCGGAGCCAGGGAATTTTATTTGAAAGAGGGTTTTGCGGATTTCTTGGCAAAACCCATTGACGCAGATCTGTTGGAACAGATGATCGTTTCTTATCTGCCCGAGGAGCTGGTACAGATAAAAAAGAGTAAGCCGGCCGATATAAAACAGGATGATGCGGCAGAAAAGATCTCACAGGATAAGGGGGAAAATAAAAAGCTTATTCTGCTTCGTGAGAAAGGGATTCATACGGAGAACGGACTACAGTATTGCCGTGGCGATCAGGAGTTTTATGAAGAATTGCTGATAAAATTCGTAAATGATGCGGAGCGCAAGATAGAAGATATAGAAGATGCCTTTTATAACGAAGGAATTATAGATTATCAGATCATGGTCCATGCTCTGAAAAGTTCTTCTAAGATGATCGGAGCCAATACGCTTTCAGAATTGGCAAAGGGCGCAGAGGATGCTGCCAAGAAGCAGGATTTGTCCTATATCAGAGAGCACCACGCAGAACTTATTGACAAATACAGGGAAACGGCACAGGTCATTTTGGATGTGTTATGTCCCTCCAAAGAGGTTACGGAAAAAGAGGATCAGACAGCCCTGACAGAAATTTCCAAAGAGGATCTGGCGGAGAAGCTGCGTGAATTAAAGGAAGGCCTGGATACCTTTGAGGCGGATAAAGCGGAAACACTGCTTGGAGATATGAACGGTCTGATATACGATGGCACACTTATTGGTGAACTGTTAGGTGATGTGAGACAGGATGTGAACGATTTTGAATTTGGCGCGGCATCAGAGAAAGTGGAAATGCTCATCCGGAATCTGGAAGGCGGTGAAGCATGATGAACATGGAGAGATTTAGCCCAAAGAAATGGTTTCTGGCCATAGGAGATCGCAAGCTGGATCTGCAGGAGCGTCTGTTTCGGCTTCTTATAACCATCGGTTTGGGCGGATTTGCTGTGGCGATCATAAACGGGATCCTCATAGGAGAAGACAAAACCAATATTATTCCATTGGCAGCCGCATTTGTTGTTTTCTTTGCTATTGCCGGGGTTTCTATTTATTTTCACAAAATACAGCTTGGGGCAATCATCATCGGAGCCATCATCATTTATCTGGTGCTGCCCTTTAATTTCCTGACCACCGGAGGAATCTCGGGAGGGGCTCCCTTCTATCTTATTTTCGGTATGGTCTATGTAAGCCTTGTTGTGGAAGGAAAAGCAAAGTATCTATTTCTGATAAGCAGTTTTATTACCAATGCCGCTTGTTATTATGTTGCGTATCGTTATCCCTCACTGGTCTTTCCGCACACACCGGACATGGCATATAGTGATTCTGTTACATCCTTAATGATCGTCGGGGCATTGATCTGCGGCATGCTGCTTTTTTTAAATGCAATCTTTCGTTCGGAAAATGCCATCTCAAACAGGCAGAAGCAGGAGATCGAAGAATTGAACCGGGCGCAGAATCGTTTCTTCTCCGGTATGAGTCATGAGATCCGTACACCCATCAACAGCATTATCGGTCTAAACGAACTGATCCTGAGAGAAGAGGTGTCGGATAAAGTGGCTGCCGATGCCATGAACATTCAAGGCGCATGTAAGATGCTCTTGTCCCTTATCAATGATTTCCTGGATGTATCCAAGATAGAGTCGGGAAGAATGGATATTGTTCCCGCTGTCTATCAGGTAGGCGATATGCTGTCTGACATTGTAAACATGATATGGGTACGGGCCAAAGAAAAAGGTCTGGAATTTCATGTTGACGTGGACCCTTTAGTTCCTGCACAGTTATGTGGGGATGAGGTGCGTATAAAACAGATCCTGATCAATGTATTAAACAACGCAGTGAAGTATACACAGGAAGGCTCTGTTACCTTATCCATACAGAGTGAGGCGGCTGCGGCGGATCATGTGCAGATCACATATTCCATAACAGATACGGGTATGGGAATCAAAGAGGAGAGTATACCCCATCTGTTTGGCGCATTTCGGAGAGTGGATGAAGAAGAGAATCGTCATATCGAAGGAACGGGACTGGGACTGTCTATTGTTAAGCAGCTGGTAGAGCTGATGGGCGGTCATGTGACGGTAAACAGTGTTTACATGGAAGGTTCAACCTTCGTGATTACGCTACCTCAGAAGACTGTGAGCAAGGAAAAGATCGGAAACTTTGGGTCGGGCATCAAACATTCACAGGGAGTAAGGGAGCGTTATAAGCAGACCTTTGAGGCATCAAAAGCATATGTTCTGCTGGTTGATGACAACGAGATCAACCTGATGGTTACCAAAAAGCTATTGCGGGATACCAAAATGCAGGTGGACACCGTTACAAGCGGCGCAGAATGTTTGAGGAAAACGATACAGAACCGATATGATGTGATCCTGATGGATCACCTTATGCCGGATATGGATGGCATCGAATGTCTCCATAGAGTCCGCACCCAGACCGGCGGCCTCAACCAGAATACTCCTGCGGTGATCCTGACGGCCAATGCAGGTGATGAAAATCAGGCTCTTTATCGACGAGAGGGATTTGACGGATATCTGCTCAAGCCGGTTAGCGGGATACAACTGGAAGAGGAACTCCTGAGGCATCTTCCGAGAGAGATTGTAAGCGTGATAAGTGCAGATGGTTCCGTGAGTGTAGTCGAGACCTCCGGTTTTGCACATAAAAAGAAACTGCCGGTCATGATCACTACAGAGAGTGTGTGCGATCTTCCTAAAGACTTTGTGGATAAATACCAGATCGCTGTCATGCCATACCGGGTGGTAACAGAAGGAGGAGACTTCTTAGACGGAATAGAGGCTGAGACCGACGGTGTCCTTTCTTATATCAGCGGCAGCAGAAAGAATGCCCGGTCCGAAGAAGCCACAGTGGAAGAATGCCGCGCTTTTTTTGCAGAGCAGATAACGAAGGCACAGTATATCGTTCATATCACCATGGCGCAAAATGTCAGTCTGGGTTATGCCAATGCTCTGGAGGCCTGCAAAGACTATGAAAATATCATTGTTGTGGATTCGGGACACTTAACCAGCGGAATGGGCCTCATTGTGCTGCAAGCAGCCAAATTGGCAGCAGAAGGAATGGGAGCTGAGGCTATTGCCCATGAACTGGAGAGCATGAAGAAGCGCACCAGAACCAGCTTTGTTATGGAGAGTACGGAGTATCTGGCACGGGCAGGGAGGCTTGCACACAAAGTTCATGAAATCTGTGATGCCCTTATGCTTCATCCTATAATTGTATTAAAAAACAGCAGCCTGAAGGTGGGGTCCATTAAGATCGGATCCCAGGACTATGTACGGAGCAAATACATTGCCGCAGCATTTAAGTCAGCGGAAGAGGTCGATAGGGAAATATTATTTATTGCCCATACGGGATTGACCAGGGAAGAGCTTGCAGATGTAAAAGAACAGGTGCAAAGAAAAGTGAAATTCCGCAACATCATCTATCAGAAAGCTTCGCCGGCCATTTCAGCTAACTGTGGTCCGCGCACCCTTTCTCTGTGTTTTGTGATGAAAAGCTGATAGAAATATTGTTAGGAAGGTGGTGACGGTAAAGAGTGAAGGGATTACGGAAATGGTTACATGTAGTAAGAGATCGTAGTTTGGATCTGCAGGAGTCTTTGTTTCGGCTTCTTGTGATGATCGGACTATGGGGATTGGCAGTGGCCATTATAGTTGGAATTGTTGTGGGAGAAAACAAACTTAATATTGTTCCACTGACAGCAGCGTTTTTTGTCTTTGCAGGTATCGCTTACTTTTCGCTGCATTTTAACAAAATACAACTTGGAGCAGTCATCATAGGGGTTATCCTCATATATCTGGTATTGCCCTATAACTTTCTCACATCCGGCGGTATATACAGCGGTGCTCCGATTTATCTTCTCTTCGGAATGGTTTATGTATGTCTTGTTATAGAGGGAAAGATAAAGTATATCTTCTTGGCAAGCTGTTTTGTTGTGGATGGAGTATGCTATTATATTGCATATGCCGATACACCGTTGCTTACAGATCAGATCCTGAAACAAGCACATGTTAATTCTATGGTGTCCCTGCTGATCGTAGGGGCAGGAGCCTGTGGTACGATACTTTTCCAGAATGTGGTCTTTCGCCGGGAAAATGAGGTGGCAGAGAAGCAGAGGAAAGAAATTGAAGAATTAAACCATGCCCAGAATCGTTTCTTCTCCAGTATGAGCCATGAGATTAGAACACCTATCAATACCATTATCGGACTGAATGAGATGATCCTCAGGGAAGATATATCTGAGGAAGTGGCTGCGGATGCCAGGGACATTCAAGGTGTAAGCAAGATGCTGCTGTCTCTTATCAATGACTTTTTGGATATGTCCAAGATAGAATCCGGGAAAATGGATATCGTACCTGTCACCTATCATGTTGGCGATATGCTGTCTGATATTGTGAATACCATATGGGTACGGGCCAAAGAAAAAGGCCTGGAATTTCATGTGGATGTAGATCAGGCAGTTCCCGCAAATCTGTATGGCGATGAGGTGCGGATCAGGCAGGTCCTGCTTCATGTTCTGAATAATGCAGTGAAATATACGCGGTCAGGTTCCGTCACCCTGTCCATCCAGAGCAAGGAAACCGAATCTGATCATGTGCAGATCACATATTCCGTAACGGATACGGGCATGGGAATCAAACAGGAAAGCATTCCCTATCTGTACAATGCCTTTAAGAGAGTGGGAGAAGAAAACGGTTATACCGGGGGAACGGGACTGGGACTGTCCATTACAAAACAGCTGGTAGAGCTCATGGGCGGTGATATAGCGGTAAACAGTGTTTACACCAAAGGCTCCACCTTTGTGATCACGCTGCCCCAAAGAACCGTGGATGATACGAAGATCGGAAGCTATGCCTTTAAGACCAAACACGCAATGGGAATAAGCGATCACTACAAGCAGAGCTTTGAAGCACCGGAGGCACATATTCTGATCGTGGATGACAATGAAACCAATCTGCTGGTTGCAGAAGGACTTTTGCGGGATACCAAGGTGCAGGTGGAAACGGTTACGAGCGGAACCGGGTGCCTTGAGAAAACCTTGCAGCATAAGTATGATGTGATCCTGATGGATCATCTCATGCCCGGTATGGATGGGATTGCATGCCTCCATGTACTTCGCACACAGAAAAAAGGCCTCAATCAAAAAACGCCTGTTGTGATCCTGACGGCCAATGTGGGCGGGGAGAATCAGGAACTTTACAAGAGAGAAGGATTTGACGGATATCTGTCCAAGCCCATGAACAACATACAGTTAGAAGCGGAACTGTTAAAACATCTTCCAAAAGAGATGGTTCATATGACGGGAATAGATGCGTCCGTGGGCGTAGTGGAAACGCCTATCGTTGCATATAAAAAGAAACGGTCAGTCATGATCTCGGCAGATAATGTATGCGATCTTCCCAAAGACCTTTTGGAAAAATATAAGATTGCGATCATGCCATTTAGGCTGCATACGGAAGGCGGAGAGTTCCTGGATGGAATCGAGACCGAGTCGGATGGAATCGTTTCTTATATGAGCGAGAAAGGGAAATTTGTTAAGTCCGTGTCGCCGGAAGTGCCGGATTATGAGGAATTCTTTGCAGAGCAGCTGTCAAAAGCACAATATGTCATTCACTTTACTACGGCGAAAAAGGTCAGTGACGGCTATGCCAATGCCCTGGAGGCCTCTAAAACCTTTGATAATGTCACTGTAGTGGATTCAGGTCACTTATCCAGCGGAATGGGCCTGATTGTATTGCACGCAGCGGAATGCGCAGCGGATGGACTGAGTACCGATGATATCTTAAATCAGATCGAGGATATGAAAAGGCGCACCAGGACCAGCTTTATCGTAGAAAGTACGGAATATCTGGCGCGGTCAGGCAGGATCTCGCCAAAGATCAATGACCTATGTAAGGTGCTTATGCTCCATCCCGTGCTTGTCCTGAAAAACAGCAACATAGGCGTAGGGGCTGTCAGAGTAGGCACAAAGGATCGGGTACGAAAGAAATATATCGATTCCATACTGAATGTTATGGGAACCATCGACACCAGTATGCTATTCATCACCTATGCCGGATTGACCGGAGAAGAACTTGAAGACATTAAAAATCAGGTAAAAAGGAAAGTGGCATTCCAGAATATTATTTGTCAAAAAGCCTCATCCACTATTTCAACCCACTGCGGACCGGGCACCTTCGGTTTGCTGTTTATGACGAAATAAGGAGGTGGAAAATACCGATGCCTAAATCGGCGGATTGGGCAAGAATGGAGGATTATCATGAATGACTGGATTTTAGTGGTAGACGATGACACGGCCAATCTCCGGATGGCCAGCCACATTTTAAGCGAGGAGAAAATGCGTGTCAGCTGTTTGAAGTCGGGAGAGGAAGCCATCAAGTTTTTACAGGAGAACAGGCCGGACCTGATCCTTTTAGACATCCAAATGCCGGGAATGGATGGATTTGAGACCATGAGCCGTATTAAGGAAAATAAGGACACGACGGATATTCCCGTGATCTTCCTGACGGCCAGCGATGACAGCAATGTGGAGGTCAGAGGGCTGGAAGCCGGGGCCATGGACTTTATCAAGAAACCCTTTGTGCCGGAGATACTCTTGATCCGTGCCAAGCATGCCCTTGATCTGATCCGTCTGAATGCGGAATATGAGAATGCAAGGAATGAAGCCATCGTGGCAAATGAAGCCAAGAGCCTTTTTCTTTCCAACATGTCTCATGAGATCCGGACGCCCATTAATGCAGTACTGGGCATGAATGAAATGATCTTAAGAGAATGCAGGGATGAACAGATCCTGACCTATGCGGAAAATATCCGAAGCTCCGGAAAGACCCTGCTGTTTCTGATCAACGACATCCTGGATATGTCAAAGATCGAATCCGGCAAGATGGAGATCATCAAGGTGGAATATGCTCCCGCTGTTTTGATCATGGACCTGTGGAACATCATCTTTTTGCGGGCCCAGGAGAAAGGGCTGTCCGTCCAATTCTCCCTGGATAAAACCTTACCCAAGGTGCTCTATGGCGATGATGTGAGGATCAAGCAGATCGTGACCAATCTGCTGACCAATGCAGTGAAATATACTCCCCGGGGCGGCATTGAGATGCATGTTGCCTACGAAAGACAGGGGGAAGAACAGATATCTCTTATCATATCCGTTAAAGATACGGGTATGGGAATCAAAAAAGAGGACTTAGGCAAGCTGTTTGAAAGCTTCCAGAGGCTGGATGAGGTGAAGAACAGAAATATCGAGGGAACCGGCCTGGGCATGAATATCACCACATCGCTGCTCAAGCTGATGGATGGCGATCTGAAGGTGGAAAGTGAGTATGAGAAAGGCTCCACCTTTACAGTCACCATACCTCAGAGGATCGTATCTGATGAGCCTACAGGCGATTTTGAATCCATCAAGAGCAGGCATGACCGTGATCGGACAGCGGAGTATCAGAGTTTTGAAGCGCCTGAGGCCAATATCCTTGTGGTGGATGACAATGCCATGAACCTAACGGTGTTCCAGTCCCTTTTAAAGCGCACCAAAATGAATATCATAACGGCAGATTCCGGCAGGAAGTGTCTGGAGCTTGTTCAAAAAGATCCTTTTCATATCATCTTCATGGATCACATGATGCCGGAAATGGACGGTATTGAGACCCTCCATGAGATACAGAAGCTGACGGATTTCCCCAATGCTGACACCCCTGTTATTGCTCTGACGGCCAACGCGCTTTCCGGAGCAAGGGAAGGATATCTTGCCGAAGGCTTTGTGGACTTTCTGACCAAACCCATCGACGGGGATCTGTTGGAACGCACCATCGTGAATCTCCTTCCAAAGGAACTGGTGAAGGAAAAAGAAGCCGGCGTTCAGGATGCCAAAGAGGAGATCTATAAGATCGACCATGAAGGCTTTCTGCAGTATGGTATCTCTATCAAAAACGGATTGTCCCTTGCAAAAGGCGATATGGATATCTATCTGGATCTGATCGAAATGTTTTTGAAAGAGCATACAAAGCAGGACGACATGAAGGCATTGATAGAAGATGGGAACATGAAAGAATATGCTATCCTGGTACATGGTTTAAAAGGCAATGCAAGGACATTGGGTGCGGATGAACTGGCGGATATGGCCTATGACCATGAGATGAAGAGCAAAGCCGACGAAGCGGAATATGTGACGGCTCATTGGGATGAACTGGCAGTCCTTTGGGAAAAGACCCAGGAAGGCTTTCAGGAATTTTATAAGGGATACAGACAAGACGACGATAAATATGGTATGATTAACAGTGTTGACGGAGAATTGCTGATCTTGTCACAGAAAGATCTGGATCAGGTTGTGGCACTTTTGGATGATTTTGAAACGGCACAGGCTATAGAACAGCTGCACGAGTGGATAGATCAGCCTCTGGAGCAAGAGATGCATGCACGCGTCAAAGAGGCACTGATCGCTTTGGAAGATGAATTTGATGAATATAAGGCGATAAATTTACTAAGAGAAAACGGAGGTAATAACTAATGGGAAAAATTGATAAAATGATCGTAGCGGTGGATGACAGTGTGATCATATTGAAGATGCTGGGTAAAGTTTTGGGCGATAAGTTTGATCTGCACGCATTCGTGGACACAAACAGGGCTCTTGAGTTTTTAAAGAAGAAAACACCGGATCTGATTCTTTTGGATATCGATATGCCTGGAATCAGCGGATTTGAGATGTTAAAGCAGATCAAAGAAATAGAAGCTCTTAAGGATGTGCCGGTTATTTTCCTGACAGCCAGCGGTGACAAGGAGCATGTGGTAAAAGCCGTAGCAGGCGGTGCAAATGATTATGCGGTCAAACCCATTGATGAGGAGATCCTGTTAAAGAAAATAGAGGCATTGCTATGAAACCCTTAAAAGCAGCCTTGGTACTTGGAGCATGCTTTCTTCTGCTTGGATGCGCGATCAAAGAAGATCGTATTGACGAGGCGGCAGATGACAGAAACCAACCTCAAAAAACAGTCGTGGAAGATGACAAGCTGGTGCAGTCCGGTGAGGAAGAAGAGGAACTGCAATCTTTTGCGGCAGAGTACAGCGATTCCGTAGTGTGGTCGGATGATACCATATTGGATATAGATGATCAAACAATCCTTTACCATGTTGATTATCATGTTGAAAAGAAAGATAGGATCTGCAGTGTGGCAGCATCCGAGGATACAGTCTATGTGATCGTAGACTGTTACGGCGATGAAGAAGCAAACTGTATATTGCTTGCTTTAGACAGGCTGGCGGATGATGCAGAACCGAAGGTACTGGATAAGATTGAAAGTGAAATGGATGTGCGTCTGGGGTATTACAATAATACACTGTATCTTGCCGATTACTCCCCTTATGCCGATCAATTGCTCAAAGAGGTGGACGCGTATAAAATTCGGGAAGACGGCAGCCTGCAAAGAACAAAGGATGAGCTTTGCAAAGTGATGGATAGTCTCGTGGAACAGGGATATGATATCTGTAAAAATTTTGAGGATTTCATGACATGCTTGAATGAGCAGAATATCTTGTTTTTGCGAAACCGTGATTCCTCTGTTGTAGCATCCTTTGATGTGGAAGGGAATCTTATCAGAGAATATACGATTGAACCTGCCGTTTCAAGTGTCAGGTCAACGGATGGAAAATTGCTGCTGGAGTCATGTACCGGTGGAAATAAAATTTATGATCTGGAGGGGGACAGTGCGGAACAAATCGGGGAAGTCGGTTATAGTCATAAGGAAATCATACTTGAAATAATAGGTGGCTGTGTCTATTACTATACATCAGAAGAATATACATATTCCCGTTCTGCTTATCATTTCTATCGTTATGATCCTGTCAGTGGAGCAGAGGATCTGTTGTTTGAGACAAAGGATGTTCCGGGCCAGCCCTATGTGGCAAACGGTGTAAAAGGATTTACCGTGCGAAATGATAAGTGCTACTTCATCAATTATGATGATGGATGTTTGTGGTGGTTTGTCTGCGATCTGTCTGACAAAGACTATGCTTTAACCAGACTGGAAGTTGTAGATGAATACAGAGGTATTTTTGATGTGGCATCTGTAGGATATGAAGCGAAATCCTATGACTGCAACATATGCGATGGCACCATGTTTGAATATTATATAGAGACTGTTACCCTGTCTGAATCGGAGATTCCCTGTGCGGGGCAGATCAATCAATACCTTCAGGAAAAAATCAATAGTTATATCCGAGAGCAGGAAAAATATGTACAGACTGAATTGAATCAGGAAACTAATGAAACAGATTCCGGTGAACATATTCATACTTATGAGACAAGAGATCTCTGGTTTGACGGTACGACCCAGTATAGCTTTGGGGTGGCAGGAAAAGATGAGATGATCACATGTCTGGAAGTGGATATCAGCGGTTATGAGTATTCCGGCGGTGCCCATGGATATCCCACCAGGGAGAGATATATTTTTGATCTGCAGGACGGTTCTCCTATCACCTTTGCTGATATCTGCGGAGTCAGTGAAGAGGAATTCCGCAAACTGGCAGCAGAATATACAGTAAAGGACTATCAGGAAGGCAATGGCGGATATTTTTCGACAGATGAAGAGAGCCTGTATGAAACGGTTTATGATTATGCCGGCTTTGACTGTCTGATGCATATGAACTCAAAAGGTGTTGTGATCGAGTATTCACCCTATTTCTTAGGCCCCTATGCATCGGGATATATTGAAGTGACGATTCCCTATAGGGATCTGGGGCTTTATTTAACGGATATTTATGGGGTGAATGTGTTTAGGTGATGGGAAGGAAAACCCGAAATAACATTTAAGCATCCTTTTTCAAGGATGCTTTTTTGTATGAAGCAGTCTTGTGATAGAATACTGCAAATATGATGTGTTGAGTTTCTTATTGTTGCATGATAGTATTATGTGTAATAAAATTTTTGATTGTATAGTATTTGAATTTAGGATAAAATATTCCTAAAAAGAAGTTAAAGGTTGTTTTCCGCAGTTGTAAGTACATTTTTATTGTTACCTTAGAGTATGGGATAAAAGCATTGTTGTCATATTGTAATCAGTTTAAAGATAGGAGTAGATGCGGTGCGCTATAAACCACAAAGAGAATGATTTTAGAAGGATGTGCTTTTATTGCGTTTCAATTTATGAAGTAGAATTCAATATAAGAAGGAGGGGAGTGGAAGGCGTTATTTTATAGAGTATTATAGAGAAATACTGAATTTTGTTGGCGTAGCCATTGCAACTGGAGTAATTGGTAATGCATCTTATGACTTGATAAAGAAGGTATTGAATCAGTTACTTTCATATCTTAAAGGAAACAAGAAGACTATAGAAGATAAAAAATTAGCTACTTTTTTATCTTCACCAGAAAGCATAAAGATATTTTCAGAATATTTAACGGCGTATTGTGATGAATATGAAAATGTAGATTCCCAGACAAGGGATGCGATTTTAGAAGAAGTTCTTGTTGATCAGACCTCACATATTATCGATGGTTTAATTAGAAGAAAGCATAGAGAGATTGATTTTGACAAGGTAACATCAGAAATTCCACATACAAAAGAAGAAATCATGAAAATGGTGCTTGAAATTAAAAATGCGGTCAATTCATATGAATTGAAGTTGAAAGACCATGAAACTTTCTGAGATAAGGTTGAGTGATATATGATAGAGTGTTAACATTAGTTGTATAAGGAGAGGGAAATGGTTAGATTATGAAAATAGAGGAATTGGGGCTTCCCTCGAAAATTTTTGTGATGGAAAGCAATTCATGGCTGATGATTCACGAAACGAGTCGGCACGCTGGCAGGAAGTACTATCAAATTACAGTAATTATAAGTGGAATTTTTAAAAATAAAGTGGTAAAAATAATTTAAATGGAGGTATTAAAGTGAAAAAAATTCAGATTAAAAATTTAAGAAGTATAAAAGACACTGATGAGATAAAAATTAGCAAGATAAATATTTTAGTTGGAAATAATAGCTCTGGAAAAAGTACTTTTTTAAGAATATTTCCGCTTCTTAAACAATCTTTTAATAAAAAAA
Source organism: Lachnospiraceae bacterium (assembly GCA_022510725.1). Lineage (GTDB taxonomy): Bacteria > Bacillota > Clostridia > Lachnospirales > Lachnospiraceae > UBA2882. Next base: position 4,914 of record JAFLSW010000035.1, on the reverse strand, counting down.
TTAATGGACCTATTTTGTGGTGCGGAGATGACGATGATTATGTTGATTTCGGAAGTTTTGAAGAAGCAGTTAATTACAATACTGATGAAAAATGCATAAAAATAATGTTTGAATGCGAAGTAAATCTGATGAATAACTTTATGGCATGGAACCGAATAAAAAGTGATGTTCGAGAAGAAAAAGTAAGAATTGAATTTTCTATAATGCATAGCGAAGATACAGGATATGATTATATTGCTGAAGTTCAATATGACTATAGGGAGTATTCAATTAGATGTGAATTTTCTGAAAAAAATGAAATAAAATTTCTTTATTTTAATAATGATAAAATTAATTTACAAGTAGATTCCAATCACTTTTTCCCTCTCTTTTATGAGCAACCGCTATTTGATATTTCATTAAATGATGTAAGAAATCTTGCGGAGAAGAATATTAAAAAGATGTTTTCATTTAAAAACAACGAAGATAAAGGGCAAAATAAATTGGTGGAGTATATAACATATATATATATAAATAATATATTAAAGAGTAACTCCCTCGATTTGAACAATATAAAAAAAATACAAGATGATGTTGAGAAAATATACAAAAAACATAATAAAGAGGAAATTGAGAAATGGATTCTGTTATACTATTTACCCACTCACTTTTTGACGATTTCCGACTATTTAAGAGCATATTTTAATAAGGTTTATTATATAGCTCCTGTTCGTGCCACGGCCGAAAGGTATTATAGACTACGAAATGCTGCAGTAAAAGAAGTAGACTGTAGAGGTAAAAATCTCCCAGTGTTTTTAAATAGCCTTACCACTAATAAATTTAAAGCATTCCAAGAATGGACAAAGCAAAATTTGGGATTTGAAGTTATTAAAACTACAAGTGAAGGGCATGTATCTTTGCAAATCAAAAGGGATGGACAAAAGAAAGCTGTTAATTTATCTGATGCCGGTTTTGGGTATAGTCAAATTTTACCTATAGCAACTCAGCTTTGGTATATTGCAATACAAGTGGAAGATGAACAGAAAATGCCTTTTGTGGTTGATGAGCAAAAAGTTCCAGTAACAATCGTTATTGAACAGCCTGAATTGCATTTACATCCTGGCTTGCAGGCTAAATTGATAGATATAATTATAAAGGTTGCGAAACAGGGAAAAGTGAATTTTATTATTGAAACACACAGTGAGACAATGATTAATAGAGTTGGAAAACTAATTTCTAATAATGAAGTTAATAATGATGATATTGGGATAATAATTTTTGAAAAAGAATTTCAAGATGATAATACATCAGTAAAACAGGGGGGATTTGATGAAGATGGATATTTGGAGAATTGGCCAATAGGTTTTTTTGAACCAGAGGAGGTATAATAAATGCTCTACGAAATTGATGAAAGCTGTCTATCAGTTTTAGAAACAGGAGATAACAATTGCATTCATTTTTTTGAACAATTAGCTTTGGATAGGAAAAAATGTAAAAATATCGTTATTGCCAAAAGAATAGTATTTGAAAAGCTTTCTAAAATGAATTGTTTTTCTGATTATGTAAGAACTATATATAGAATATTAGGAAATAGAGGAAGCGAGTATAAACTCATATTAAGCTCTACAAAAAAGTATTGTAAGATAGTAGCAGAATCTACAGGTAAAAGTTTGATACATGATGGCGGACACGATATTATTATTTTACCTATAAGGGAGGCAAGCGATAAAGATTATGGTGAAAAAACAATAATGATTACAGAAAATCAAGATGAGATTTCATTTTATAAAATTATCGGACATTATTATATGAACCAAAAAAAAATAGGCAATATTAGCATTGATTTTGATGAGCGAAACGGTGGAGGTAGTACAATAGCGCCAACGCTAGAAAAAGTGATTAGTGAAGGAGAAAGAACATGCTTATGCATTGTGGATAGTGATAAAAAATATAGCTCAGCATCAAATGGATCCACTATGGAAAATGTGAAAAAAGTTATTAAAAATTTAGACCAAACTTATTTTGAAGTATTATTACTAGAAATACATGAAATTGAAAACCTAATACCTATTAGCATATTAGAAAATATAGTAAAAAGTAATAATTTATCTGAGCAAGGGTTAAGTTTTATGAAATATTTGATTTCTATTAATTCCCAAGGGGAATCTCCAGTTTTTTATTTTGATGTAAAGAAAGGTATTCCATCAAATTTATTTTTTTTGCCAGAGGATGCCCAAAAGGAACAGGTTAAAAAATATAATAAGGGGGATAAATATAGGAGATATTGGGAGAAATATATTAATACATTTGGAGTTGATATAGAAAGTAAGAGGAGTCAAGAAACTATTATAGATGGAATCTGTGTAAAAGTATTAAAGCATGCCATAGAATATTTAGATAAGACAAAAAAGGAGGGAAAGGCAGGTATTGTTGAAATAGAACCTTATATACAAAATATGTGGATGGAAATAGGAGAAAAAATTTACTGTTGGGGATGTGTTGGACATCGAATTGCCATATAAAGCTTCTACATATAGCACATGCGTATTCGCCCACAGAAGGTGGTCTCATAACTTTTACTAAACAAATACATATTTTGTTACAAAAATAAAAGTAAGATGGTTATAAGCAGATATTTAACTAGAACAGAATGTATATAGGGAAGGCTATGCATTAAGAAATAAAGGAGCTGGTGAATTTTCATTGTACAGTTTACTATATTTCATTTTGAAACAAGTGAAGATATAGTAAGCTATTTGTTTCGAAGGCTTTTGAACAAGTAGAAAACTTAAATATCTGTGAGTAAGAAATCATATTGTAGCATCCGTCTCTATATAAGAATCTTTGATTTTAGTTGATATGGTAAAAATGTTGCATTTGTAGCTTGGATTGTAAGCTATATTCCAAGATGATACCAAAAAGCATCTGTCATAGACATTGCCTATTTTACCTTTAATCATATTTTTCAAGAGGGCTATATTTGTGGATTTTAAAATATGACAGACTTTTGCTTAGAGTCTAATTTGTTTAAACCAGATAAGCCGTCTTTATGATTATTTTTAAAATCTAATAAATAATATGTATCAAAATCAGGTATTGAGAGTACTCCTTTGCTTTTATCTACCGCACAATAAGCTTCCGCGCCACATTAATTCCCACCTTATAAGGCAACGGTCTAAGCGCACGATCAGCTTCTTTCAGTTTTTCACGAATGTTGATATGCTGAGGACAATGCTGCTCGCATTTGCCACAGCCGATACACTGTGATGCAAAACCGGGCTCTCGGCGCATTCCCATGTTTTGAGCGAATTCAAAGCGGGAAGGCCCCTTTTTCTCCATGTACATCAGATTGTAATAATAGAAATTGCCAGGGATATCCACACCTTTGGGACAAGGCATACAGTACCTACAGCCTGTACAGCCTACCTTTTCCCTTTCGCGGATAATCTGTTTGATCTGTTCCACGATATCCATATCTTCTTTTGTAAAGTGTCCCGGATTAGCCTCTGATGCAATGCGAATATTTTCGTTTACCATATCCTCAGAATTCATACCGGAAAGCACACAGGTAACCTCCGGCTGATTCCACAGCCAGCGCAGTCCCAATTCGGCAGGGGTATAGCCATGGCTGTCAGATGCAAGGATTTCTTTTGCCTTATCTGGCAGATTTACCAGCTTACCGCCTCGAAGGGGTTCCATGATGACTACAGGAATGCCTTTTTCTGCAGCGGCTTGAAGACCTCTCTTCCCTGCCTGGGAATGCTCATCCAGATAGTTATACTGGATCTGGCAAAAATCCCAATCATAGGCATCCAGAATCTTTAAAAACATTTCTGTATCGCCATGGTAAGAAAAGCCGATGTTGCGAATGCGGCCGTCTGCTTTCTGTTTTTTGATCCAATCCTCAATACCAAACTCTTTCAGATGTTCCCATTCCGCATAATCCGTAAACATATGCATCAGGTAGTAGTCAATATAATCTGTGCGAAGACGGGTAAGTTCCTCATCAAAGGTTTTATCGATTGCTCCTGCAGAGCGAATGATATACTGGGGAAGCTTGGTAGCAATATAAACTTTGTCCCGGCACTTGTTTTCGTCAAGAATCCGACCGAGGCATTCTTCGCTGCCGGGGTATATGTAAGCGGTATCAAAATAGTTGACACCCTTCTCAATGGCAAGAAGGACTTCTTTCTCCGCTTTTTCATAGTCAATGGCATTCCCTTTTTTGGTAAACCGCATGCAGCCATAGCCCAACTGGGAAATCTGCTTGCCGTTTCGATCAAGTCTGTACTTCATTTTTTGAATTCTCCTTAATATTTTTGATTCTCTTTTACACAGGTGCATTGGGAAACATATCAGTTTTTCAATACATGAAAATCATAGTTGATATGGTGGATTTTGTCAATGTTTCAAGGGATTCTGATTTTAGGTCTTTCAATATATTGAAAATCAACTTTTGATTGCACAGAATTTGAATTTAGGACTAGACTTAATTGTCATATATTGGTATAATTTGTAAATAAAGTAATACTGTAAATTTAATATCAAACACTCAATTCACAAAAGATAAAAAGCAATTAAGGGCTAGGAGTATGTGGATTGGGTGTTTTTTTATTTTATTGTTGCACTGAAATTCCTAAATTGGATGATGTATAACTCCATATATATAGGAGACTGATTGTAAAATGAGTGAGATTGTCGGAAGAGAACTAAAGAATTGGCAAGATTGGTTGGATAGTACTGAGTTGAACGATTATGATATAACAGTTATTAATATTATTGCAAATCACTATGAGGAGCTTATTGCAGCAGGAGGGACAGCAACAGATAAAAGGGCTAAAAAATTTGCAGAATAAGTATTAGATGTATTTATTATAAGGATAATTAGAAGTTATCTGTTGAATATGTATTATTAAACCATGAAATTTTATAAAC
>JAFLSW010000034.1 GCA_022510725.1 Lachnospiraceae bacterium | reverse complement strand
TTTTCTGTATCCACCTGCTATACTAAACCCATGTGAATGATTTCTTTTGACTGTCATTCTGACAGCCAATCTTTCTTGGCATTTCGCCACATTTCACAGACCTTTGTAACCGACAACTGAATATCTGCTGTCAAAAGAATAGGAGGAATCTATTTGAACGAAGAAAATCTTACGACAGACCCTGCAGTTTTGGATGGCTCAAAGCTGTGGGATGAGATCTTTAAAGCCATCGTCAGTGCCATGCCGCACCAGATCTTTCCGGTCATCAAGGAAGCTTACGGCAGGGAATACCCCAAAGAAACACCCATCACATTTCTGGCTACGGAACATTCAACCTATCAAAAAAATAAAGGGAAAAAGCCATCCTCCACATTCATGGACTTAAATCTCTTAGTGGATGAAAGGGATATCTACCACTTCGAATGCCAGATGAAAAATGATAAGAAGATGTCAATCCGGATGTTTTCCTATGATGTGAGTACAGCTGTTGCTCATGGGACAAAGATAGACGAAGAAGCAGGGGAGATCACCCTGCGCTTTCCAAGCTCCGTGGTGGTATATCCAAAGAAGAACAAAGCCATCCCCGATACCTTGCGCTTAAAGCTTATCTTTTCCGATCATACGGAACACATCTATGAGATCCCCACTATCAAAATCCAGTCTTATTCCATACAGGAGATTCGGGAAAAACATCTGGACTTTTTTATCCCATTTATCATCTTACGGTTAGAGCCAAAACTAAGGAAGGATATCAAGAAACCCCTTACTGCGGACGAGTTGACAGCCTTTGTACAGGAGGCTATATTGGTATTAAATGAAGAATTAAAGGATCATTACATAACCGAACAGGAGCAGAAGGATTACATCGCTCTGTTTCTGATGGCAGCAGATCATGTGTTGAGAGACCATGATGAACTTCGCGAGGAGGTACACAATATGTTAGAAACCAAGATAAAATTACCCAGTGTAAGAATACAGGAGTTAGAAGAGGAAATAGCGGATCAAAAAGAGCAGATAGCGGACAAAGATGCTAAAATTCAACATTTGGAAGAACTATTAAGTCGGCTTACGGCAGAAAAGCAAAATTAAGCGTTTAAAAATTCAATTAATGAAATTCAATTAACAACCATAGACCGTTTTATAGGACACACCTCTTGTTAGAATAAAGACAGTTCAAGAAAGTCTTCATTCTGACAGGAGGTGTTTTTATGAGAAAAAAAGCAGGTTTTACAATTTTAACGCTTTTTCTGATAACTGTGATATTCTTCTGCTTTTCCCAGGTAGTATACAGTCAGAGCAGCAGTAGAAATATTTTAACCGACAGGGAAGGAACGGATCTGTATGAAAAGGAACTGATAAGTCAGATCCGAAATGTGATGGAAGAATACGGCTGCATTCACAGCGGCATCACCATGACAAAGATTTATTCCGCGGAGGGAGAAAGAAGTTATCAGATCTTGATCCATCACAGTAACCTGGCTTATTTAAGTCTTGCGGAAAAGGAAAATCTGATAAGCAGATTAAAGTCCTTGGAGCCGGAAACGGAGTCAGTGACCTTTACCTATGAACTGACTTACCTCTAAGAAAATTGTCTTATCAAAAAAGCATGACAGCGAAAAGGTTTGGGCTTATAATGAAGTTAGTTTGAGAAAAGGAGCTGTCATCATGAGAGAAAATCCCAAACCTTTTGAAAAATTCAGGCATTTTAAAGGCAACAGCTATCAGGTCATGGCGCTGGCTAAGGATGCGGACACCGGAGAAAATCTGGTTGTTTATCAGGCAATGTACGGAGATTTTACTGTATATGTAAGGGGACTTGCTGCGTTTATGAGTCCCGTGGATAAGGAAAAGTATCCCGATGCCTCTCAGGAGTATCGCTTTGAAAGGATAGGGGAAGCACCTGAAGCGATAGAAGTGTCCAAAGCGGAGGAAGCGCCCAAAGCAGATCTGGCCCAGGCATCGTCAGAGGGCGAATCTGTGCTGGATCCTCTTGTGGAGGAATTCCTGGATACAAAGGAAATTGAGGATAAATTAAATATTTTGGCGGCTTTGCATCATAAGGTGACCGATGATATGCTGGATATCATGGCAGCGGCATCGGATATCGAGCTAAATGAGGGAAGCACTGAGGAAAAATATAAGGAACTGAAAAAGTGCCTTCTTATGACCGAAAGGTACGAAGGAAGAAGGCTGTAAGCCTCTTCTCCTAAAAGCCGCCACCCGATAAAAGGAGGCGGCTTTTATGGCATATACCTTAAATGACAAGCTGGTGGTAGGGGTCAGCACCAGGGCCTTGTTTGACCTTACCAAGGAAAGTGAAATATTTGAAAAAGAAGGGATCGAGGCATTCTGCCGGTATCAGGTGGAACATGAAGAAGAGATCCTTAGCCCCGGTCCCGGATTTATGCTGATCAAAGCATTGCTTAATCTAAACAATCTGCCGGGCAACAAAGAGCGGGTAGAAGTGATCATCATGTCCAAAAACAGCGCGGATACCTCCCTTCGTATTTTTCATTCCATAGAGCATTACGGACTGAATATTACCAGGGCGGTGCTCTCCAGCGGCGCTTCTTTGGCGCCATACCTGTCCGCCTTCCATACGGATCTGTTCTTATCCCATAACGAGGAAGATGTCAGAGGCGCTTTGGCAGACGGGATCGCGGCAGGCATCATTATAGATGGCGGGATGCAGGCCTATGATGCACAGGGAGATATTGCCCAGATCCGCATTGCTTTTGATGGGGATGCGGTATTGTTTTCGGCGGATTCGGAGAAAATATTCAGGGAGCAGGGCTTGGAGGCCTTTACGGAAAATGAGCGCCTCAATGCCAAAAATCCTCTTGCGGCAGGGCCTTTTGCAAGATTTCTGATGATCCTTTCCTCTATTCAAAGGGAGTTTCCTGCCACAGAGGCGCCTATCAGGACCGCCCTGGTTACGGCAAGAAGTGCGCCTGCTCATGAGCGTGTGGTACGGACACTCCGGGCATGGGATGTGCGTATCGATGAAGCCTTTTTCTTAGGCGGCATTGCAAAAAGCGAGGTATTAAAATCCTTTGGAGCCCACATCTTCTTTGACGATCAGGAGGCTCATGCCCTGCCTGCTTCTTTGGTGGTACCGGCAGCAAGAGTGCCCTATGGAGACGATCCGTAGGATAGAAAGGAAAAGCGGTTGTGAATGTGCCTGCTTTTGCTATAACACAGGAGTGAAACCTTATATGGGACAGAAAGAGAAGGAAAAAGGCATGGTGCTCACACAGGATGTTGTGACGCCCTTGCTTTCCTGGTATCAGGAAAATAAGCGGATCCTGCCCTGGCGGGAAAATAAGGAGCCCTACCGGGTCTGGGTGTCGGAGATCATGCTGCAGCAGACTAGGGTGGAGGCGGTAAAACCCTACTTTGACCGTTTTATGAAAGCACTTCCCACTGTAGATGCCCTGGCAAAAGCAGAGGAAGAACGGCTTTTAAAATTGTGGGAAGGCCTGGGATATTATAATCGGGCAAAGAACCTGCAAAAGGCGGCCCGGATCATCACGGATGAATATGATGGCTGTTTTCCTAATAGCTATGAAGAGCTGATCCTCCTTCCCGGCATCGGAGCCTATACGGCAGGTGCCATTGCCTCCATTTCATTTGAACAGCCTGTTCCGGCAGTGGACGGCAATGTGCTGCGGATCTTGTCAAGGCTTTTATGCTATGAAGAAGATATCCTCAGTAAAAAAGCCAAAGATGATGCGGCTTGTGCCCTATCATCCCTTATGCCAAGGGGAAGAAGCGGCGATTTTAACCAGGCATTGATGGAGCTGGGGGCCACGGTCTGCCTTCCTAACGGCATGCCAAAGTGTGAAGGCTGTCCCTGGCAGAAGCTTTGTCTTTCCTATGAAAAAGGATGCTTTCTGGATTATCCCAAAAAGTCTCCCAAAAAATCCCGTAAGGCAGAGAAGCTGACTGTCCTTGTGATCGGAGACGGGAAAAAGCTGCTTTTGCACAAGAGGCAGGAAAAGGGACTGCTTTCAGGCATGTATGAGCTTCCCATGTTAGAAGGTCATTTGGACGAGCAGGTGATCCTTGATAAGGTCAGAGACCTTGGCTTTTCGCCCATCCGCATACGGAAGACAAACAGTGCAAAGCATATCTTTACCCACAAGGAATGGCATATGGAAGGATACTGTATCCTGACAGAGCCGGAGGAAACCCTTCCTGTAAAGAGGCGAGAGGATAAGGGATATGTTTTTGCTTCCCTGGGGGAAGTGAAAAAAGATTATCCCATACCATCCGCCTTTGATGCTTTCCGTAAATATTTTGCCATGTACCCTTTTATGAAGGAATTTCTGTAGTTTCATTGACTTTTTTTTTAAGAATCTATATAATAGCGTCATGTGGCGATGACGAAGAGAAGTAGCGCAGATTATCGTTTCCAGCGAGCGGAGGATGGTGCAAGCTCCGTAAAGTGAATCTGTGTGAATAACACTTTAGCAGCCTTTAGCAAAATGAGTGACCGTACAAACGGTAATTCAGGTGGCACCGCGGACAGGAACTGTTCGTCCTGAAACTTTGGTTTTTGGATGAACGGTTTTTTTATGTTTATTCCAAGATAAAAAATTTTATTTTTAGAGAGGAGAATCATACTATGAGCATTTCCAACATCTATCGTGACCGCACCATGGATCAGATCACAGAAAAGGATGTAGACGCAAACTTAAAGATTGCAGGCTGGGTAGAAAATATCAGAGACCACGGCGGCGTTTCCTTTGTGGACCTTCGGGATATGTACGGCGTGATGCAGGTGGTTATGCGGGATACCTCGCTGCTTGAGGGCATCAGCAAAGAAGATTGTATCAGTGTAGAAGGCGTGATCCAGCACAGGGATGAGGAAACCTACAATCCCAAGATTCCTACCGGCACCATCGAATTGGAGGCTCATAAGGTAGAGGTGCTTGGCAAGGTTTATAAGCAGCTTCCCTTTGAGATCATGACTTCTAAAGAAATCCGTGAGGACCTTCGTTTAAAATATCGTTTCCTGGATCTGAGAAATAAAAAGGTCAAGGACAACATGATCTTCCGTTCCCAGGTCATCAGCTTCCTTCGGGAAAAAATGACGGAAATGGGATTTTTGGAGATTCAGACACCTATCCTTTGTGCTTCTTCTCCGGAAGGCGCCAGGGATTATATCGTTCCTTCCAGGAAATTTAAGGGCAAATTTTATGCCCTGCCTCAGGCACCCCAGCAGTACAAACAGCTGTTGATGGTTTCCGGTTTTGATAAATATTTCCAGATCGCTCCCTGCTTCAGGGATGAGGATGCCAGAGCGGACCGTTCTCCCGGAGAGTTTTATCAGCTGGATTTTGAAATGAGCTTTGCCACCCAGGAGGATGTATTCAGGGCAGGTGAAGAGGTTTTAACCGCTGCATTTGAAAAATTTGCACCGGAGGGAGCAAAGGTGACACAGGCGCCTTATCCTGTTATCAGCTATAAGGAAGCCATGCTTACCTATGGTACCGATAAGCCCGATCTGCGCAACCCTCTTAAGATCGTGGATGTCACAGACTTTTTCCAAAGATGTACTTTTAAGCCCTTCCACAAAAAGACGGTCCGTGCCATCAAGGTCCATGCGGACATGTCCAAGGGCTTCCATGAAAAGCTCCTTAAGTTTGCTACCTCTATCGGCATGGGCGGCTTAGGCTACCTGGAAGTATTGGAGGATAAGAGCTATAAGGGACCCATCGATAAATTTATTCCCGACGATATGAAGGGAGAGATCGCAGAAATTGCCGGTTTGGAAGTAGGAGATACCATCTTCTTTATTGCAGACAAGGAAAGCCGGGCAGCGGATTATGCCGGACAGCTTCGTACAGAGCTGGGCATTCGTTTAAACCTGTTAGAAGAAAATGCATATCGTTTCTGCTTTATCAATGACTTCCCCATGTATGAGTATGACGAGGAGGAGAAAAAGATCATCTTTACCCACAATCCCTTCTCCATGCCCCAGGGCGGTTTGGAAGCGTTAAATACCAAGGATCCTCTGGAGATTTTGGCATATCAGTATGACATTGTGTGCAACGGCGTAGAGCTTTCTTCCGGTGCGGTCAGAAACCACAACCTGGACATCATGGTAAAGGCCTTTGAGATCGCAGGATATACCGAGGAAGACTTAAAGCAGAAGTTTGGCGCTCTTTACAACGCATTCCAGTTTGGTGCGCCTCCCCATGCAGGCATGGCACCGGGCGTAGATAGAATGATCATGCTGCTTCGCAATGAAGAGAACATCAGAGAGGTCATTCCTTTCCCCATGAACGGAAATGCACAGGATCTGATGTGCGGTGCGCCTTCGGAAGTGACCGAACAGCAGCTACGAGAAGTGCATATTAAGGTTAGGGATTAGATAAATAATTAATATAAGCATGGCATTTTTAATGCGGAAAGCTAATAAGTCTTTTGAGAAAATCTGATCAACACATATCAGAAGTTAATACAATGGCCCATTTCAATAACTCGCTTTGCTCGAACAGGATTGAAATGGGCCATAAACTTCTTCTATGTGCTGATTGATTTTCTGGCAAAAGCCTTAAAAAGCTTTCCACATTATAAAATGCCATGCTTTATAAAATTCTTTTAATTAAAGAAAATGTGTTGAGATTACATAGATTTGATCAAACGGCATAAAATAATGTAAAAAATGGTCACACAGTGGCACCAATGGTTCCGACGAATTGGACTCCAATTTGTAGGTAGAAAGCAACGCTTTCAATATCGGACCTTGGTGTTATTTTGTTTTTTAGGAGGAAAAAGGATGAAATCAAAGGAAATGATACTTGCTTATATTGACGCGGAAAATATCAGTTACAGAAAGGCAACGAAAATACTGAATTATATTAGAAAAGAGGGAAAATCTTATGATGTGCGTGCTTATGGCAGACAGAAGGACCAAGGTACCAAAGGATGGTCTGATGTGGCGAAAAAAAGTGAGATAAAGGACATTCGTTTGTATGGAAAACCGGAAAAGAATAAAGTGGATAAAAAAATAATGAAGGATATGCTAAGAGATATTGATAAAAAGGATGTAAGTGAGGTTATATTGGTTACCTCAGACGGAGATTATACTAAAACGGTCAAGGGTCTGTGCCAACAAGGAGTAAAAGTCCATGTTATAGGAGAAAAAAATAAGATATCAAAACATCTGAGAAAAAGTGGTTGTAAATTCATTCAAATTTAAGTAAGGTAATATATATCCTTTTATAGGCATTAGTGAATCAGGAGGTAGATCATGTCTGAACTCAGTGACAGGACAAGAAGAGAGTTTACCCAAAATGATGATATCAGGGATGCGGGCTTAACCACGCCGGCAGATATTATCCGCTATGATGACATTGTATATGGAGAAGACCCTGCATGGCAGAGCCTGGATGTATATCGCCCGAAAAACGCCGAAGGACAGAAATTACCTGTTATTGTCAGTGTTCATGGAGGCGGATGGGTATATGGTGATAAAGAACGGTATCAGTTCTACTGCATGAATTTGGCCCAGAGAGGGTTTGCAGTAGTTAACTTCACTTACCGTCTTGCTCCGGAACATAAATTCCCATGCAATTTGGAAGATACCAATGGTGTATTTACCTGGGTATTGGAAAATGGTGAGAAATTCGGCTTCGATACAAGATATGTCTTTGGTGTAGGTGATTCGGCAGGGGGAAGTGCCCTGGGACTTTATGCGGCTATGTGTACCAATCCGGAATATGCTGCAAAGTATGATTTTAAGTTACCGGATGGTTTTGTGCCCACAGCTGTGGCGCTAAACTGCGGTGTATTCCATATCGGTATGAGAGAGGAAGGGGATGAAATGCTTAAGGGTCTGATGATGGAGTATCTGCCCGGACATGGGACAGAGGAAGAAATTCATCTGATGAATGTGGCTGAACATATTACCAAAAAGTACCCGCCTACCTTCATCATGACCTGTCAGGGAGACTTCTTAAAAGGGCATGCGGGAGAGCTGGCTGACAAGCTTGCGAAGAAGGAGATCCCATTCATTTACCGCATGTATGGTGATCATAAAGCGCCTTTGACTCATGTTTTCCATTGTGATATTATGACGAAGGAAGCAAAACTATGCAATGATGAAGAATGCAATTTTTTCCGAACATTTGTGAAGGAATAAGGAGGATTACTTTTTATGAAAAAAATAAGGACATTTTTGCTGGCATTTGCAATGCTGATAGTGCTTACAGGCTGCGGTTCCGACACCGATTCTGCTGCAGGCGGCGATAGTGCGGGCGGTCAGGGAACAGTCAATGAGGGTGGCGCAGTTGATAACACCACCGATAAGGAAGATGCATCCGACTCTGACAAAGAAGAGACAGAAGGCGGAGAGAGCGCATCCATAAATGATACAGCCGTGGAGAACTTAAAAGGAGAAACCCTGGATTATTATTGGAATATTGATACTCAGGATTTTGACAAGTCAAAATTTGATGGCAAGATATCCTTTTACGGCAGCATCATAGAGGGAAAACTGACAACAGAAAAATTGCAGGAAGCAGGGATTGAGGTAAGTCTGCTGGGCGTCGATACCACCCTGAAGACCAATTCAGAGAGGGATTATTGGTATTATGAAACACCCAGACTGCTAAGAGATGGTGAGAAATTGCCCATGTCGACCAATGAATCCATATATTCTCCCATCATTATCAATTTTGTGAATGACGAATTATACTCAGAGCATTCAAATGTGGTAGAAGGCTATGCTTATGACGAGTTTCACTGGGGCTTGTTGGAATACAATATCTATCCTACTGTACTGGGCGTGGAAAGTCCCCACGACATAACCATTGACCTGGTTTTGGAAAAGCTGGGAGCGCCCACATATGTTGTGGACAGAACGGATAAGACCATGTCTGAAAAAGATCTGTATGCCTATACAGTATATTTATATGTATATGATGATGTGGCATTTTTATTTGCATTTTACAATAACCGGGATCTGAAGCTGGCAGCTGATTTTTATTATCCAATAGAGATCATGAATAAAGAAGACGATAATGGAAGATCGGCTTTAGAAAGGCTTGAAGATCAATATCAGACCTATTTGTCAAGTAAGTAGAAATAGAATGAGTTGATTTTAAGGATGATCTAAATGTATTTTAGATCATCCTTTTTGCATTCTAATGCGATCTCGGTTCTCATACCGGCAAATTCACCGTCTGTATGTACGGTAAGGGGCGCATCTGTCTTGATCCTGACAGAAGTGCTCCTATAAAATTGTATGTTTTTAGCCTTGGTGTGAAGACCGAAAAAGGCCAGGGGCAGCAGGTAAAGAACACGCCATTTCTTCATGCCTGCCACAATGAGGATGTCAAATGCGCCGTCATGGCAGTCTGCCATGGGAGCCATTTTGATGCCGCCGCCTTCATAGGGCTGAACCATGGTGACGCCAAAAAGGAAACGGTCAAAATGCCGCGAGACGCCATCGTCTAAGATCAGATCACAGCCGGAAACAGGGGCGTTTATCAACTGTTTTAAGGCAATAAAGGCATAGGTCAGCTTTCCCAGTCCGATGCGGTTTAAAACCTTTTTTAGCTTGGAATCCAAAGCTTCTTTACATACGGCAGCATCGATGCCGATGCCGCAGCTGACGCAAAATGCCCGTTTCTTTCCGTTAGGGATGGTCAAAAGGCCGGTATCGGCGCATTGTACGAACATGGCTTTGATGCGGGAAAGAAATTCTTCGGGGGAAGAAGACAGCTGCAGGGATTTGGCCAGGTCGTTGCTGGAGCCGGTAGGAAGGTAAGCGATAGGAAGGTCTTTATGCCCATAGCCGCGCAGTGCGCTTACTGTCTGGTTCACAGTGCCGTCTCCGCCAAGCACGCAGATCAGGTCTTCCTGCTTTTGTAAACTCTCAAGAGATGCAGATTGCAGGATCTCTTTTATGGCAGCTTTTGCGCCGCCTTCTTTCGTTGTAAAATAGGTCTGATATTCCATAGCATTTTGGTTTAATCCATTTTCCAATTGCTCCCAGATATTGACACCTTTACCGGATTTGGAGGTGGGATTGACGATCATATAAAGCATAGCAGTCTCCTTTGCAAGAAATTTCTTTATTTTCTCTTTACAGTTTAACATATTTTTCATTTTCATAGGAAAAAAAGTGTGCTATACTCTAAGAAGTGTTTTAATTTTGTGAGAAAGCAAGAAAGCGAGGAAGAAAGATGTACTCTTTAGACGAAGTAAGGAATGTGGATCCGGAGATCGCCCAGGCCATCGTAGATGAGCAGGAAAGACAGAACAGCCATATTGAGCTGATCGCTTCCGAGAACTGGGTAAGCAAGGCGGTCATGGCTGCTATGGGAAGCCCTTTGACCAATAAATATGCAGAAGGTTATCCGGGTAAGAGATATTATGGCGGATGCCAGTGTGTGGATGTGGTAGAGGATCTGGCAAGAGAACGGGCAAAAGAACTGTTTGGCTGTGAGTATGCTAATGTACAGCCTCACTCCGGTGCCCAGGCCAATCTGGCAGTCCAGTTTGCTATCTGTAAACCGGGGGATACCATCATGGGTATGAACTTAGACCATGGCGGACATCTGACTCATGGAAGCCCGGCCAATATTTCCGGTACTTATTACAATATCGTTCCTTACGGTGTCAATGATGACGGCTTCATCGATTATGATAAACTGCGCCAGATCGCATTGGAGAGCAAGCCCCGCATGATCATTGCAGGCGCTTCCGCCTATGCAAGAGCCATTGATTTTAAAAAGTTCAGAGAAGTGGCAGATGAGGTAGGCGCTGTATTGATGGTGGATATGGCTCATATTGCCGGCCTTGTGGCAGCAGGCTTACATGAAAGCCCCATCCCCTATGCGGATGTGACTACCACCACCACCCATAAGACCCTCCGCGGTCCCAGAGGCGGCCTGATCTTAAGCAGCCAGGAAATGGCTGATAAATACAACTTCAATAAAGCAGTCTTCCCCGGCATTCAGGGCGGTCCCCTGATGCATGTGATCGCAGCAAAGGCAGTCTGCTTCAAGGAAGCCTTAAGCGATGACTTCAAGGCATATCAGAAACAGATCGTAGACAATGCCCAGGCTCTTTCCAAGGGCTTAATGGATCGGGGCATCAAGATCGTATCCGGCGGCACAGACAATCATCTGATGTTAATGGATCTGACTCCCTTTGATCTGACCGGCAAGGCTGTGGAGAAGCTTCTTGACGATGCCCACATTACGGCAAACAAGAACACCATCCCCAACGATCCAAAGTCTCCTTTTGTAACCAGCGGTATCCGTCTTGGAACTCCTGCCGTTACTTCCAGAGGCATGAATACAGAAGACATGGATCAGATCGCCGAAGCCATTGCGGCTGTAGTAAAGGGCGGAGAGGAACAGGTTCCTGTGGCAAGAAAAATCGTGGATGAACTGACAAAGAAATATCCTCTTATTTAACAGAAATAAAAATCGGCTGCCGTATTTGGACAGGGCTCCCAATACGGCAGTTTTGTGTTGTATTTGGAAGGATTAACAGCATGGACGAAAGAGAACGGCAAGAAATAGAAAGAGAAACGCGAAGAAGAAAACGGATCATAAAGGTATATACCCTGCGTTTCCTGGTAGCCTTGGCGGCCATAGGTCTGGTCTTGCTTTTGGTACTGATGGTAAAGGGCATCTTTTCTTTATTCAAGAAGGGAGAGCCGACAGAAGAAGTGGTGGTCATAGAGGAGGAACCTTCCCTGACGCCGGAGGAAGAAGCCATGTTAGAAGAGCTGAAGGAGCAGATGAAGGATCGAGAATTTGTGCTGATCCTGGATGCCGGCCATGGCGGAAGCGATGTGGGAACAGGCACGCCGGATTATTACGAAAAAGATATCAACATGGACCTGGTGTGGGAAATGAAGGAAATGCTGGAATACTGTGGTGTGACTGTGATCCTCACAAGAGACGGGGATGTGACCATGCCTTTGGCTTCCCGGTCAGCCTTTGCCAATGAGCATGAGGAGGCGGACCGATTTGTCAGCGTTCATTGCAATTTCTGCGAGGGCGATGAGTCCGTGGTGGGCCTGGAATGCTACTACTGGGAAGGAAGCCGGATCGGCGAAGCCTATGCCCAAAAAATCGTGGATACTGCCGCTGAAAGTGATCGGATTCTGGTACGGGGCACAAAGACTGATAATTTCCATGTTTTAAGGGAAACCAAGCTTCCGGCAGTCCTCATAGAGACGGGCTATCTGTCCAATCCGGAAGAGAAACAAAAGATCTACGATCCCGATTACAGACTCCATCTTTCCTTCTATCTGGTCAAAGGGATCATAGAGGGATTTGAAGAATAAAGCAAATTTCACAATTCCTCTTGCCTTTATTTGTCTATTGTGCTAGAATATCCCTCGGTGGCAAACAAGTGTCCGCATCAGAGAAACAGGAGGGGCATTCATGAAAGAAGCTTCCGAGTATTTTGTAGTCAAGCAAAAAGCGCTGCCGGAGGTACTATTAAAGGTAGCGGAGGCAAAACGGCTGATCGAGTCGGGACAGGCAGACTCTGTTCAGGAGGCCGCAGAGCGGTCAGGCATCAGCCGCAGTTCCTTCTATAAATATAAGGATGATATCTTTCCTTTCCGGGACAACGGAGAGGGAACGACCATTACCTTAAACTTTCAGGTGGTTGACGAGCCCGGGCTTTTGTCGGATCTGTTGAAGCTCATAGCCCGTTATGAGGTCAACATCCTGACCATCCACCAGAGTATTCCCATTAACGGGATGGCGGCACTTTCTTTAAGTATACAAGTCCTTTCGGATTCCACGGATCTTTCGGCCATGGTCAAGGAAATGGAATTGCAAAAGGGTGTACATGATGTAAAAATTATAGCTAAGGAGTAGAAACATGGTAAAAGTAGCAGTTTTAGGATACGGTACGGTTGGAAGCGGGATCGTGGAAGTCCTGTATACCAACAAAGAAGTGATCAAAAACAGGATCGGAGAGGATATCGAAGTAAAATATATCCTGGATCTGCGGGAATTTCCCGGCGATCCTTATGAAAATCTCATCGTCCATGATGCAAAGGTCATTATGGAAGACCCGGAGGTGGATATCGTCTGTGAAGCCATGGGCGGAACGGGAGCAGCATACACCTTTACCAAGGAAGCCCTTTCTAAAGGAAAGAGCGTATGTACCTCCAACAAGGCGGTGGTAGCAGAGTATGGCAATGAATTGGTGGAGTTAGCAGAAGCTAACCATTGCAATTATCTTTTCGAGGCAAGCTGCGGCGGTGGTATTCCCATTATCAGACCGTTGCGCACTTCTCTTTCCCAGGAGCATATCCTGGCTATTAAGGGAATCTTAAACGGAACCACCAACTATATCCTGACCAGAATGGAGCAGGAAGGCGCAGACTTTGATGCCGTATTAAAGGATGCACAGGCGTTGGGATATGCAGAGGCCAATCCGGAAGCGGATGTGGAAGGACATGATGCCTGCCGCAAGATCGCCATCCTCTCTTCTTTGGGATTTGGCAAGACCGTATATTATAAAGATATTTATACGGAAGGCATTACGAAGATCACAACAGAAGATTTTGCATATATGAAACAGTTAAAGGCAACCATTAAACTTCTTGGTATGAGCAAGGAAGTGGACGGTCAGTATTTTGCCATGGTGGCGCCCTTTGTCCTGACCAGGGAAAATCCTTTATTCAATGTGCAGGATGTGATGAATGCCATCCTGGTAACAGGCAATACCTTGGGAGATACCATGTATTACGGTGCAGGCGCAGGAAAGCTGCCTACGGCCAGCGCTGTGGTAGCGGATGTGCTGGATTGTGCTCTTCATAAAGGCATCCATCTCCACACCAACTGGTCCAAACACAGGCAGGAACTGGCGGATCTTTCCAGGGCAAAACGGAAGTTCTTTGTCCGTCTGCAAAACAGCAATGAATCAGAAGTCAAAGGGGCATTTGGAGACATCAAGCTCTTAGAGCCCATAAAAGAAGGCGAAATCGCTTTTGTGACTCCTGTTATGACAGAAGAGGATTATGATAAAAAGGCTGCAGGATTTGATATCGTCAGCAGGATTCGTGTAGACAGTTAAGAAAAGAGGCAGAACATGAAATATGTAATAATGTTGGGCGACGGCATGGCGGATTACCCCATTGAAAGTCTGAATGGAGAGACACCTCTCTCCTATGCCAAGACTCCTGCCATGGATGCCCTTTCCAAAAAATCGGAGATCGGACTGGTAAAGACCGTGCCGGAGGGCATGAAGCCGGGTTCCGATACGGCCAATCTTTCCGTGCTGGGATATGATCCCAAGCTTTATTATTCCGGCCGTTCTCCATTAGAGGCACTAAGCATCGGCGTTCCCATGAAGGACACGGATGTGGCTCTTCGCTGCAATATCGTCACCATTTCCGATGATGATGTGCCCTTTGAGGAAAAGATCATTATCGATCACAGCTCCGGAGAGATTTCCACGGAGGACTGCGGCGTATTGCTTGACGAGGTAAAAAAGGCACTGGAAAATGAGACCTATCAGTTTTATCTGGGAACCAGCTACCGCCATTGTCTGATCTGGGATAAGGGAGAGGTGATCGATCTCATACAGCCCCATGATGTACTGGAGCAAAAGATCGGGCCCAATCTGCCAAAGGATCCGGCGCTGCTTGCCATGATGAAAAAAAGCTATGAGATATTAAAGGATCATCCCATTAACAAAGAGAGAAAGGCAAAGGGGCTGAACCCTGCCAACTGCTGCTGGTTCTGGGGAGCAGGCACCAAGCCCAAAGTTTCCGACTTTTATGAAAAGAACGGGAAGAAGGGCGCTATGATCTCTGCTGTGGATCTGTTAAAAGGCATTGCAGTAGGCTCCGGTATGAAAGTAGTGGAAGTGCAAGGCGCTAACGGCGGACTGCACACCAACTACACGGGCAAGAAAGATGCGGCAGTAAAAGCTCTTTGTGAGGACGGTTATGACTTTGTTTATATCCATGTGGAAGCCCCCGATGAAATGGGTCACCAGGGAAGCGTGGAAAGAAAGGTTCAGGCCATTGAAAATATCGATGCCTATATTGTAGGACCGCTTGTAAAAGAGCTGCAGGAGAAAAAGGAGGATTTCAGGCTGTTGATCTTACCCGATCATCCCACCCCTATCTGCGTCAGAACCCATACAGGGGATGCGGTGCCCTATCTTTTGTATGATTCCACCAAGGAGCAGTCCCATACCTGGATATATAATGAAAAAGAAGCAAAGGAAAGTGGCAATTATATAGATAAAGGTCATGAAATGATAGATGTGCTTTTTGAGAAAAAGTAACAGCAAATAACGCTTTTTAGCGGATAAAAATAGGAATATGAGTTGAGGAGACAGCATTATGAAAAAAGTAGTGAAATTCGGCGGCAGTTCTTTGGCCGACGCAAGACAGTTTCAGAAGGTAGGAGAGATCATCCGTTCCGACGAGGATCGGAAATATGTGGTGCCTTCCGCACCGGGAAAGCGCACAAGCGGCGATACCAAGGTGACGGATATGCTTTATGCCACCTACGCTTATGCAGAGGCAGGCAATGATTTCACCAAAGCTCTTGCCCAGATCAAGCTGCGCTATCAGGAGATCATCGACGGACTGGGACTTTCCCTTTCCTTAGATAAAGAGTTTGAAGCCATCACTGAGAATTTTAAAAAGAAAATAGGCAGCGATTATGCTGCAAGCCGTGGAGAGTACTTAAACGGCATTATCATGGCAAATTATCTGGGCTATGAATTTATCGATCCTGCAGAAGTCATTCTTTTTGATGAAAAGGGCGAATTCATGGCAAAGAAGACCGACGAGATCTTGTCCAAGCGTCTGGAAAATGTAGAACGGGCTGTGATTCCCGGCTTTTTCGGCGCAAAGGAAGACGGTTCCATTAAGACTTTCTCCAGAGGCGGTTCCGACATTACCGGCTCCATTGTAGCCAGAGCGGTAAAGGCGGACATTTATGAGAATTGGACCGATGTATCCGGCTGTCTCATTGCAGACCCCAGGATCGTCAAGAATCCCAAGCCCATCAGTACTGTAACCTATAGAGAGCTTCGTGAGCTGTCTTACATGGGTGCCAGCGTTTTGCATGAGGATGCCATCTTCCCTGTAAGAAAAGCGGGCATTCCCATCAATATCAAGAATACCAATGCGCCCAAGGATCCCGGTACCTGGATCGTGGAGAGCACTGCCCGGAAACCGGCTTATACCATTACGGGTATTGCAGGCAAGAAGAATTTCTGTGCCATCAATATTGAAAAGGATATGATGAATGCCGAGATCGGATTCGGCAGAAAGGTATTGCAGGTATTTGAAGAAAACGGCATCTCTTTTGAGCATATGCCATCCGGTATTGATACCATGACTGTATTGGTTCATCAACCCGAGTTTGAGAAAAAAGAGCAGCGGGTACTGGCCGGTATTCATAAACTGGCAGAACCGGATTCTATCGAATTGGAATCAGACCTGGCGCTGATCGCAGTAGTGGGCAGAGGCATGAAGGCCGTGAAAGGTACGGCGTGCAGAATATTTGCAGCCCTGGCTCATTCCGGAATCAACATCAAAATGATAGACCAGGGCTCTTCGGAGTTAAATATCATTATCGGCGTGAAGGAAGCAGATTTTGAAACCGCCATCCGGCAGATCTATTCCATCTTTGTGGATACGGTCTAAAATCCCAATTCTTCACCGACTAAGAAGACCTTGATGCGGCCCTTGTGGCCGCTTCTTCTTGTTATGACGATCTGATTGCAGAAGCAGTCGTTCACCAGACAGTCCCCGCATCTTCCCGTCAGGGCACAGGGAATGTTTTTGTTTAAGCGTACGCCGTTGGGCGGGCAGGCCTGTACTCTGGTGCGTTTCACCCCTTCTTTTACATCTGCGGTTACCTTATTCATACCTGCGATAATGAAAACATGGGCAGGACCGTGAATGAGAGCGGCTACCCGGTTGCCGTTGCCGTCAATGTTGACCAGTTCACCGTCTAAAGTAATGGCATTGGTACTCATAAAAAAGTAGTCGCACATGGCTGTCTCGCCAAATACCTTTCTCCGCTCCTCATCTGTAGTGGCTTTTAATCTGTCGATGATATGAAAGCTGCCGTCCTGCTCTATGGCGGAGAGCATGCCGCTTTCCTTAAAGGATTCGGAACCGCCGTAAGCGATGGAAGCTCCTTTAGAAAGCATGGGCATGATGGTCTGCACTAAGGTTTCCTTATCGGGGCAGTAGAAGCCTTCCATATTTCTCTTTTCCAGGTTTTGGATGATGGCCTTTGCGGTAATGGCATAGGCATTTTGTTTGGGTGTCATATGTATTCCTCCTTTTAAAACACATGTAATAATAAAAAGTATAGCATATTGCGGTTGTGGAAAAAATAGGCAGTTATTTAAATATTGTCAAACTAATCAAAGGGAAAAATGGGATTAAAATCGACAAAATTAAAAAAATAAAAAAATTGAAAAAATTTTTTAAAAAAGTATTGACAAGTGTCTGACTATTCGATATAATACAAATACATTCAAGATATAAATTTACATAGATATCCTGATGAAAGAGAGGTACACTCCACCGAAGACATGAGTTCAAGTATTGAAAACGGAGTAACTAATCACAAGGTCTGAATTGAGTACATGAGTGATGAGAGCAAGGTACCAAAGTGGATTTGGAAAAACACCTGCTACAGTGCCGGGGGCACAATGAGAAGAGTGGAAAGAGAAGAAGACCAGAAGGAGGCAGGCAAGTTGAAGCCTACATGTTGACAGCGGGTATTGATCGAAATAGATTGATACCTGCTGTTTCTTTGTGTTAAAATAGGGGTGGAGGTAGATGGATTTAATGGTAGACAAATACAATTTATCGAAACAAGAACTAAGGAAAATGAGAAGAAAGAAGGAAACGATCCAGGCTTTTGCCGTCTTTGGAGTAGTGGTGCTGATTGCTTTGGTGGTACTTGGAGGCGCAGGCGTGGGAGTTTATTCTTTGTTACATAAACAGCCGCAGTCAGACAGTGAGTTGGTACAGGGGACTGTAGGGGAGGCAGAGAATGAGACTGCATCAGATCCTGTAGTTGAAGAGCCAAAAGAAACTTATCCGATCGTATCTCAAAACAGCACACCGGAAGAAGAGGGACCTATCGACAGGGAACTGACAGATGAAGAGAAAGCTGAGATCCTGGATGAGACCATTGCTGTGTATATCAACGATATGACCATAGAGCAAAAGGTTGCCGGCCTGTTCTTTATCACGCCGGAAGAACTTACGGGTAAAACAGGCATAACCATCGGAGACAGTACATTGAATACGGCGTTGTCTGAGTATCCGGTGGGCGGATTGCTTTTGACACGGGATAACATGGAAAGTACCGAACAGTTAAAGGAATTGATCTTTAACTTAAAATCCGTGACAGGCAATGAGTTGTTTATCGGCGTTGCTGAAACAGGAGGCGCCGACAGCCCTTTTATTGTTTCGGGTTTAAAAGAAGCAGTCATCACAGGACAAAGAGAGATTGGCGAATCAGGTGAAAATTCCGCTGCTTATACATATGGTATCGCGGTGGGAAATCTGATGAATGAGTATGGATTTAATACGGTGATCGGTCCCTTGGCGGATATTGCGCTACAGGAGAATGGCTACACCTCAGGGGAGAGCTTTGGAAATGATCCTACTCAGGTAAAAGACATGGTCAGAAATGCTGTAAGAGGTGTTGAAGATCAAAATATCAATACCTGTGTGAAATTCTTTCCGGGATACGGCGATATAACCGGCAATCCCGCAAGCAGCAGGCCGACTTCCAGCCGTACCAAAGAAGATATCGTAGAGAAGGATTATCCTATTTATGAGGATGCCATTGACGGAGGTGCGGATTTTATCATGGTGTCCCAGATCGCGTACTCGTCTATTACCAGAGATGTTCCGGCTTGCCTTTCATCAGCAGTAGTAACGGATATGCTGCGGGGAGAATTGGAATATGACGGTATTGTCATAACTGATTATTTGGATACTCGTTCCCTGATCATGCATTATAAACATGCAGACATGGCTGTCATGGCTATTCAGGCAGGTGGAGATATGCTGTTCTGCTCCGGAGATTTTAAAAAGGCTTATAACGGAATTCTTTCCGCTGTAGAAAGGGGCGATATCACAGAGGAGCGCATTGATGAGTCCCTGTATCGTATTTACAGAGTGAAGTATCGTAATCTGGTAGATTATGAAGGCGTTGCTATACAAAAAGGATGGCTGCCTGAAAAATAAGATGGATTTTGAAGCATAAAAAATAATCGTCCTGTCCCTAGCAAGATATGACGATTATTTTTTAAAAACTTGCGCCGGACGGATAGGTCGCATCTATCTTACCGGCTCCCTTATTAAACAGATTATAACCAATATACTGAAAGTTGTCAATTTATTTCATATTTTTTGAATGGCGGACTGAAAGGCACGCTTGCGCTTGGGGTTTACACAACGGAAACCGTCGATAATACAAAATAGAAAAAGAGGGATTTAAGAATAATACACTACTTCTTAAATCCCTCTTGATTATTCTTCTGTCTTTTCAAATTTTACAATATCGTTTGGCATACAATCCAAAATCTCACACCCTAAGAGAGTACATGAAGAAGATATTACCATTGAGAATGCAGATGTTTTATCTGCTTTTGAGAAGGCAGGAGAAAAGATATACAACGCAGGTTGTTGCTCTCTTTTTTTCGAACTGCATATGTGAATAGGCTGTTTTCAGGGTTGTTCCATTGACTATCTTATGGGAAGGACGAATATATGTTATAGACTAAAGAGATCAGAATGAGAACCGGTTCGGACCAGATATAGTTCTTCGTCGGTAATTTGGTAAATTAGTAACCAATTGGGGAGTATGTGACATTCTCGACATCCTATGTAATCTCCGCCGAGTTGATGATCTTTATTTTTGTAAGGAAGGGTATTAGGAATACGAAGTGTGTTGACCACAGTTTGTAATAAAGAAAGATTATAACCACGCTTGCGACATAGCTTGTAATCTTTCCTGAATTTTGTTGATGTATTCAATTTTAACATAGGCTATTCCTCCATAAGGGTATCAAAGAAATCAGATGTGGAACCTGTGAAGTGTTCTCCCGTACCTGTATGAATCATTTCAGCTACTTCCTTGATCGCTTCAATGGTTTCATCATTGGGAGTTTCATCAGAGATAGTTAATGCTTGCAAATAGGCGATAACATATAATATTTTGTTATCAGGAACCTGATCTATCAGATTTTTGGCAAAATCTCTGTTACTCATAAAATACACCCCTTTCATGTTTTTTTATTATATGCACATTATAAAGAATTTTATAAAAGACGGAAACATTGAATCTATCAATGTTTCCGCATAAATAAAAAAAGCACGAGACGGGATTCGA
Organism: Lachnospiraceae bacterium; assembly: GCA_022510725.1. Classification (GTDB taxonomy): domain Bacteria; phylum Bacillota; class Clostridia; order Lachnospirales; family Lachnospiraceae; genus UBA2882. The sequence continues at coordinate 55 of JAFLSW010000034.1, read as the reverse complement.
ACCCGCGACCCTCGCCTTGGCAAGGCGATACTCCACCACTGAGCCACTCGTGCAT
>JAFLSW010000033.1 GCA_022510725.1 Lachnospiraceae bacterium | reverse complement strand
TAAAAGGATGATGCCACAGACCTGCATCTTAATATTCATACCCGTTCTCCTAACACATCACTATAATATACCTAATTGGGGTACTTGCTATTTTACTACATTTTTCTTCTTTCAACAAGATTTTTATCATGAAAAATTATGTACATATTGTTAATTTTTTCTTGTTTTTTTTCCAATACAATGGCATAATGAGACCTATATTATGTTTTTGAGGGAGATTGTGAACAATGGATAAGAAAAGAGGTTCTTTTTCCGGCAAGCTGGGGTTCGTTCTGGCGGCAGCCGGATCGGCAGTAGGACTGGGAAACCTGTGGCGTTTTCCCTATTTGGCAGCAAAGCATGGCGGCGGCATTTTTATTTTGATCTATCTGATCTTAGCCGTGACCCTGGGCTTTACCCTGATGATAACCGAGGTGTCCATCGGTCGAAAGACCGGTCTGAGCGCTGCAGGCGCTTTTCATAAGCTGGATAAGCGGTTTGGTTTTGTGGGTTATCTTGCCTGTGTGGTTCCTTTTATCATTACCCCTTATTACTGCGTGATCGGCGGCTGGGTTATCAAATATTTGATCGCTTTTGTTACCGGTCAGGTAGAAGCTGCAGCGGGAGATGATTACTTTACTACATTTATTTCCGAGGCGGCACAGCCGGTATTATGGTTTGCGATCTTTGTCCTTTTGACGGCCATTGTCGTTATCCTGGGCGTAGAAAAAGGCGTGGAAAAGGCCAGCACCATATTGATGCCTATTTTGGTACTGCTTACCATCGGCATTGCCATTTATTCCATTACCAGACCGGGTGCCGGTGAGGGACTTCGCTATTATCTGCTTCCCAGTATGGAACATTTTTCCGCTACTACCGTCTTGGCGGCTATGGGACAGTTGTTCTATTCCATGTCACTGGCTATGGGTATCATGATCACATATGGTTCTTATATGAAAAAGGATACACCCCTTCGCAACTCCGTGCGCCAGATCGAGTTGTTTGATACCGTTATCGCAATTCTGGCAGGACTGATGATCGTACCTGCCGTATTTGCTTTTTCCGGCGGCAATGAAGAGGCACTTAATAAAGGACCTTCCCTGATGTTTATTACTCTGCCCAAGGTATTTGACAGCATGACCTTCGGTTCTGTCATCGGTGCTGTCTTTTTCCTGCTGGTTTTATTTGCGGCATTGACATCTGCCATCTCCCTGTTGGAAACCAATGTTTCCATGGTAAGGGACAAACTGGGGCTTAGCAGAAAGAAGACCACTCTGATCGTAACCATCTATGTTTTGATCGTAGGCAGTCTGGTGTCTTTGGGATTTGGACCTTTGGATTTTGTTCAGATCATCGGCATGGGATTGTTGGATTTTTGCGACTTTGTCAGCAACAGCGTTTTGATGCCTATTGTTGCCATCTTAACCTGTGTCTGCATGGGCTTCTTTGTAAAGCCTCATGTGATCATTGAAGAGGTGGAGACAAACGGAGATTTTAAAGAAAAGAAATTTTACACCGTTATGTTAAAATGGGTTGCACCCATCTGTCTGATCCTGATCCTGATTTTTGCAGTATCCGAGGCATTGGGATTTGTTACTGTATGATCTTGCAGGAAACAAAGGGATCATTCTTTATGGTATAGCGCCATAAAAATTCCTTTGCTTCTTCGGCATAATCAATATTGATTCTTTTAGAACGGAGGATGTTCTCTGCCAAAAGGGCAGGGGCATCCTCCAAATAGATTTCATTTCCACACAGATCTTTTCCGTAATCTTCTCCGGTAATGCCCATTGCCTGACACAGCTTGCCGGGACCGCTGCATAGGTTTTTAAGCTTTGTGGTCTTACGACGCTTTTCCATCAGTGCAATGCCTTCTATCGGCTCCAGAGCACGAAGCAGCAAAACCTGGGGCTCATCCACATTTCCTGTTACGATATTCATGCAGTGATACATGCCATAGATCAAATAGACATAGGCATAACCGCCTTCTCCAAACTGAATCCTGGTGCGGTCTGTCAGCAGATTGGGATAAGCATGGGCTGCCTTATCCATGGTGCCGTCATAGGCTTCCACTTCTACGATCCTGCCCTTAACAATGCCCTCCGGCGTTTTGTGAACCAGTATTTTCCCCAATATCTCTTCTGCCACAGTCAATACATTTCTGTTATAAAAGGAGCGGTCAAGCTTTTTCAATTTGTATCTCAATCCTTCCATCCGTCGGAATCATGCCATTCAAACCGATCTGATATTCCACTTCTATATGGATCACATCATCCTTATTTTGAATAGACAATTGCCTTGTGTTCACAAGCACATCAAAATTGCCAAGCTGGGTCATATAGAGACTGTTATGTAGGCTGCCCTCTTCAAACTCCAAAACGCTTTCCACGATGCCTTTTCTGGTGACCCGCAGCAGCCTGTCCGAAAATTTCAGCACTGTTTTTGCAAGAGTTTCTGATTCGGTATCCAATTTTTCCTCATAGGACACATAGTAAAAAGGGGCTTTATACTGCAACATGCCTTCTGTTTGGGTAACGATCTCCTCGCCCTCTGTTCCCATCTGCATTCCCTGCACTCGTATCTTAACCTGTTTTCCCAACTAAAACCATCCTTTTAATCGCTCTAACAAAAAGCTTTTGTAAACAACTACTTTTTCCGTTTCTTCTGACGCATCATCCTCATCTGTCTCTGCTACAATGCTATTAGACGGCAAACCAAATTCCGGATAAAGGGCGCCAAAGAAAAATAAAGACATATAGATTGCTACCAGTATGCCGTATACTGCTGTCTGGATCGCAAGTCTTATTTTTGTCATAAATCTGTACCTCTTTTCTTTTATTTCTAGAAGTCTGGTCAGATTTATGGCTTTTTATACAGCTTTAATCACTTAAATGCAAATGTTCGATAATGGTCTTTTCCTGATTATCGATATGAAGGACCGCAGCCTTTGCTGCTTTTTCTTTATCTCCGTCTATGATCGCCTGATAGATTGCCTCGTGCTCTTTTACCAGTCTGTCATGATAAGCGGAATCCTTGATATATTCCAACCTGTAACGGTACATCTGCTCCGCCAGATTATTGACAAGCTGAAGCAGCCGGTCATTGCCTGTGGATTTTAAAATGATGTCATGAAAACGCACATCTGATTCGGTTATATCCTTGGTATCATTTTTCTTTACCACTCCGGCAAATTCATCACAGGCTTTTAAAAGCTCCGCTTTTGTTTCCTCGTCCATCCTGTCACAGGCAAGCTTAACTGTCAGCACATCCAATGCCCTTCTGACTTCTAAGACATCCTTCAAATTTTTTTCTGTGATCTTGGCAACCTGAGCGCCTTTTCTGGGGATCATGGTAACCAAGCCTTCCAACTCCAGTTTGCGGATGGCCTCTCTGATAGGCGTTCTGCTCACACCCAGCCTGTCCGCCAGATGGATCTCCATAAGCCGTTCTCCGGGTTTTAGTTCCCCTGTTAAGATGGCCTGCCTCAATGTATTGAAAACCACATCTCGCAGAGGAAGATATTCATTCATATTTTGTTGCAGCATATCTAACATCATAGCAATTCCTCCTTCCCGATAAAGCCGGTTACAAACACCTCTTTTGCCAATTCTCTCTCACGAATCTTTTCTGCTGCTTTCTTTGCTTTCTCTTCCTCGGTGTAAACAGCAAACACCGTAGGACCGCTTCCGCTCATAAGGGCATTTAATGCACCCATTTCCTTACATACGCTTTTTATGGTTTCAATAATAGGATAGACAGGAATGGTCACGGTCTCCAGTACATTTCCCATTCGACTTGCGATCCCTTCCAGGTTACCTTCCGCTAACAATCCTGCCATTCCGTCAATATCCGGATGACTTTTTAATCGATCCAAATGGAGATTGCCATATACAAAAGCTGTGGATACACCGATGTCCGGCTTTGCAATGACCAGATGGGCTTTTGGAGGCGCCGGCAGCGGGGTCAGCTTTTCTCCGATTCCTTCCGACAGTGCGGTTCCACCCATAATGCAATAGGGAACATCCGCGCCTACCTTAACACTGATCTCTAACAGCCGCTCCATGGAAAGCGGATTCCCCAGCATCTGATTGAGTGCTGTCAAAGCTGCTGCCGCGTCCGTACTTCCTCCCGCCATGCCTGCAGCAATGGGAATATTTTTTTCCAAAGTAATATCAACTCCTATGTTCTTTCCCGTCTCCTCAAATAAAACCTTTGCCGCTTTATAGATCAGATTATCTTCATTATTTGGCAGCTTTGCATGACCGGTATCAATGAAAATCTCATTATCCTGCCTGCTCCTAAAGGTCAGCACATCATATAAACCGATGGTCTGCATGATCATCTTTACTTCATGATAACCGTCAGGCCGCTTTCTTAATACATCCAGACCCAAATTGATTTTTGCATATGCTTTTCTGACCAATTCCATCCCTACTATCTCCGTTCTGTTACAGAATTCCGCCTTTTGTATTTTCTTTGTATTTTGTACAATAGATGTACTTTGTATACACAATTATAATGAAAATTCAACTACTTTGCAAGCATTTCCGCTTGTCCCATGCCTTCGTGCAAAAAAGAGCGGTATGAATTCGCCATACCGCTCCTTCTCATTTTACATTCTCTTACATTTGTTCCGTCGCATTTTTCATCAAAAGCAGCCTGTCGCCGGGCTGGATCTCATCCTTGGTCAGACCGTTCATAGCCTTGATGGCATCTACCGACATATAATATTCTTTTCCGATCTGCCAAAGGCTGTCGCCATCCTTTACCACATAGATAACTATGCCGGGCAGGTTTTTCATTTTTTCTCCATTTAACTCTGTTACTTCCGCACCGGTAATGATAGGCTCTTTCTTTTGTTCGAATACCAGTACCGTAATACCGATGGAGCCGTTGCATTCCATCTGACTTCCATCCAGTACCGTCAGTTCTGTCTGTTCAGCCAACAGGGATATATCCCAGGAAATATCTTTTCCTTCCACATTTCCCACATCTAAAGTATAAGTAAAGGGTACATCCTTTTCCACACAGCCATATCCTGCATCATCTTCGTTTGTGGTATAGAGACATTTTACATGTACATTTCCCATAATGGTCATTTCGCCGTTATCCAGTTCTACATCCTCTACCATTGCTGTCTCTTCATGGTGGATCAATGCCATAAGATTAGCTTCCTCTAACTCAATCCGATCCTTGATCCTGGCTTTTCCGGTATCCCGTTTTAGCAGATTCATAAAACTGCCTTCTTTACACTGTGTCTCAATCTCCTTGGTAATGCCATACATATCCGCCAATATCTCATATGTCTTTTCTTCATATGCTTTGATATCCAGGTCAAATACCCCTTCAATGGCAAAGACTCTGTCCTCTCCATCAAAATCGGGCTTCACCTCATATTCTACACTTCCTAAAGAAATACCTACACAGGGAATCATCATGTCATGCATGCCGCTGCAGGGCACTTCTCCCTGCATGGGAACAGATGCCTCATAAAATCTGGCGCCGCCCTCTTCTCCGTCGGGTGCATAAAGGAAGAACAATTTTACCGTTCCCCTTACTACCAGCTTATCTTCTGCGGCGGTACATTCTACGCTGCCCGGCAGAACAGACCCATACAATACTTCAAATACATTGGGCAGATGAGAAGGAAGAGTCTCCTCATGACGAAAACGGAATATATCTTTTTTGCAAACTGCCGTTTCCATGATCTGCAGGGGTTTTTTCCGATATTCTGCCATCAATTCTGTTTCCACATCCACTGCAGCAGATTCATCAAAAATTTCTCTTACAGAAAGCTCCAATGTCAATAACGCCTTAATGCTGATCTTACGGGAATTGATAATGCCAACGCTTAAATCTTCCAGGGTATGGCGTACATGAACGGGATCTCCCGCCTCTACTCCTTCCATATGAAACTGTTCTTCAAAGGGAATACCGGTTTCTACCTTTCCCAAAGGCTCATCCTGTTCATCGCTGGCATACAAAATACACACCGCCAGTGTTCCCCGAACCGTTACCTGCCCATTGCCTGCCTTAGCTTCTTCGATCTTAATGACCCCCGAATGAAATAACACTTTATCTATATCAGGTCTTAGATCCGGGATGTTCACATCATCTTCTACCGTTATCTGGTTTCCCGCTTTGGCCTTGATGCAGTCCATATGTATGTTTTTCTTTACAAGCTCCAACATTCAAAAATAACCTCCTTGCTGCTTATTACATCCTATGTAGCAGCTTGGGAGGTTATTCCTAAATATACAGATTTTCTTTTTTCTCTTATTTTACTGAGCCGATCAGGCTCTTGATATCTTCTACCCCATACCTGTCCATATACGCTTCGATGCCTTTTATGGTTTTTTCCGTGGTATAAGGATCGATAAAGTTCATGGCTCCTACGCTGATTGCCGTAGCTCCTGCCAACAAAAATTCTATGGCATCCTCACCGTTTGCAATGCCGCCCATGCCGATAATGGGGATCTTCACCGCATTTGCCGCCTGGTAGACCATGCGGACAGCCACCGGTTTAATGGCAGGACCGGACATGCCGCCGGTTTTGTTGGCCAGGGCAAATGTCCTTTTATGAATGTCGATCTTCATGCCCGTAATGGTATTGATCATGGACAGGGCATCTGCTCCTGCCGACTCTGCTGCCTTAGCCATTTCTGTTATATCCGTTACATTGGGGCTTAGCTTCATGATAATGGGCTGCTTGGCCTTAGCCTTGATCTCTTTGGTAATGTTGTAAAGGGCATCCGCTTTTTGTCCAAAGGCAATAGCCCCTTCTTTTACATTGGGACAGGAAACATTGATCTCCAGCATATCCACAGCTTCTTCTCCCAGGCGTTCCACTACCTCTACATAGTCTTCCACGCTTTTGCCGCACACATTGACGATTACTTTGGTATCAAACTGTTTTAAAAATGCCAGATCTCTTTCTATAAATACATCAATACCCGGATTTTGCAGACCGATGGCATTTAACATACCGCCGTAAGTCTCTGCTACCCTGGGGGTAGGATTGCCTTCCCAGGGTATATTGGATACCCCCTTGGTAACCACAGCGCCCAGCTTGTTCAAATCCATAAATTCTCCATATTCCATACCGGAACCAAAAGTGCCGGAAGCAGTCATGACCGGATTTTTAAAGGTAACGCCTGCAATAGTAACTGCTGTATTCATAGCGTCACCTCCTTTGCTTCAAATACAGGGCCGTCAGTACATACTCTGGCATTGTTCACATGGGAATGACCGTCCTTTTTAGTCGTTTTACATACGCATCCCAGGCAGGCTCCCACGCCGCATGCCATCCTCTCTTCCAAAGAGATATAGGCCTCTATCTGTTTTTCTTCTGCATATTTCTTGATAGCCCGCAGCATAGGCATAGGGCCGCAGGCAAAGATCACATCGCCATCCAGACCATTTTCTGCAATGGCATCCATCACATTGCCCTTGGTTTCCACACTGCCGTCTTCCGTTGCAATGTACAGCTTTCCGTTTTGTCTTAACTCTTCATCCAAAAACAGATCTGCATCCCGGTAGCCTACGACAACGATCACTTCTTCTGCCTCTTTTTTTAATTCCTTAGCTAACTGTACCATAGGAGGAATACCGATGCCGCCGCCCATCAGGATACACCGTTTTCCTTTTCCTTTTTCAAGAGGAAAACCGTTTCCCAAAGTGCCCAGAACATCAATATGGGCTCCTGCATGATAATGAGAAAATTCTTCGGTCCCTTTTCCCGCTTGTCGATAGACAACACGAAGCAGATCCCGCATTCCATCCGCCTCACAGATACTGATAGGACGGGGTAACAGGGTGGAACGGTCCTTCGGATAGATATTGATAAATTGCCCGGGGCGGGCCTCCTTTGCCAGGCCTGTTTTGATCCACATATCATAAATGCCGGGCGCAATACAGGTCTGAGAGTCCACCAGGGCTCTTTCTTTTCGTTTTCCCATTTTCTTACCTCTCTTTTGTCACTTTTTCATTGCGGTATCTTACTTTTCCATCTGTCAAAGTTGCATATACCTTTCCGTATAGGGTTTGTCCCAGAAAGGGAGAATTCTGTGATTTGGACAAGGAATACTCATATACAAAATCCTGATCCGGATGAAATAATACCAGATTGGCCGGTTTCCCTACAGAAACACTGTCCGGCTCCAGTTGTTGATATAATGCACAGGGGCCCAGTGTCATCTTTGTCAGCACTTCCAAAAGGCTCATATGACCGGGTCTTACCAGATAGGTTATGGCAAGGGGAAGGGCTGTCTCCAGACCGATGATCCCGCTGGGGGCTTCTGTGATGCCCTTTTGTTTTTCCTCAGCAGAGTGGGGTGCATGATCCGTTGCAATGATCTCTATGGTGCCATCTTTTAAGCCTTCTATGATAGCAAGCCGATCTTCCTCCGTCCTAAGAGGCGGATTCATTTTGGCCAGGGTGCCGTAATGAATAGCCGCATCCTCTGTCAGGGAAAAATGATGGGGTGTGGCTTCTGCATGGATGTTAGAACAGGTCTTTCTGGCCTGCCGCACCAGTTCAACCCCTTCTTTTGTACTGATATGTTGAATATCAATTTCCGCACCTGTCTCTTTGGCCAGGGCAATGTCTCTTTCAATCATGGATATTTCCGCCATGCGGGAAGATCCCTTTATATTAAAATGATCGGAGGCCGCACCTGCGTTGATGCCGTTCTCACTGATATAGGCAGGATCTTCTTCATGGAAACTGATGGGCATGGAAAGCCTTGCGGCCTCCTCCATAGCCTTTCTGGCAAAATCTTTATCCAAAAGAGGAATGCCGTCATCGGTAAATCCTGCCGCACCTTTGCTTTTCAATGCCGCCATGTCTACCAGCTCTTTTCCCTGTAAGCCCATGCTAACAGATGCGCAGGTCTCCACATGAAGCCCTGTTTCTTTTCCTTTTTGTAATATATAAGAAAGGGTTTCTTCATTATCCACTACCGGCCTGGTATTTGCCATCAGCACTACCCGGGTCACGCCTCCCGCAAGAGCCGCTTTGGCTCCGGTATGAATATCCTCCTTGTGTGCAAATCCGGGGTCCCTGAAATGAACATGAACATCTGTCAGCCCCGGTGCCACTACCATCCCCCTGGCATCCAAAGACTTTGTTTTCTCAAGTAGGCCATGAGCTCGTAAATAGGCCTGCACCGAGTCCGGTCCGTCCACCATGAGGATATGTCCATCTTCTATTAAGAGATCTTGCATCTCGTCGGTTTTTGTAAGGGGGTCTATCACCCTTCCGTTTTTGATATGCAGCATGCTTTAAACTCCTTTATAGTTCAAAAAGAGTATAGCATTTCCCTTACTCAAAGACAACTGCATAATCCAGATATTCTGTTTTGATCACGATATAAGGATAGGATTTTACTCCGTCAATGGGCACATCCGCTGCGGGGCCCAATAGCCTTGTCTTGACATAAACGGCATTTTCCGTCAGATACAGATCTTCTACGGTAATGCTGTATCCGCCGCTTTCCTGTTCCCCGTATCCGATACAGATGTATAGATATCCGCCATCCTGAAATGTAAATTTAAAGGGCAGATTCTTTTTTTCCGCCACGGCTTTCAGCAGCTCCTCAGGCAGCATATCCTCCGCCACCACAGTCAGCTCCAGATCTCTGATCTTTTCTACCGTTTCCTGTTTTTTTCCACAGCCCGAAAGCAGGATCGCAACTGCCATGAAACTCCACAGAAAAACAATTTTCCACTTTTTCATAATCATATCTTTCTGTTTTCTTTCTATAAAAATATGATTTTGATTCTTTTCCTATGTCAGTTATTTCACTGTGGCACTTTTTCTTCTTGTATAAAAATAGGAATTTGATTATAATAGGCTTTGTACAAAAGATGCGTAAAAATTTGGTAAAAGAAGGGCTTTTATATGATACGGTATATTATTAATTTTATTGCTTTGGTCATTTTTCTGGTAGGAAGTCTTCCTATCCAGTTTGTATTGTGGATCATCGGAAAATTCAAACCCGATGTGAAAGATCGGGCTTCCCTTGCCATTGTGTCATGGGCATTTAAAGTAGTCAAAGTTATTGCAGGGGCAAAGGTTACCGTAATCGGGGAAGAAAATGTGCCTAAGGACAGACCTGTGCTGTATATCAGCAATCACCGCAGCTATTATGATATTATCCTAACCTATTACAGAGTTCCCCGCCAAACAGGCTATATAGCCAAGGATGTTATGGCCCGTATCCCTTCTTTTTCTACATGGATGCGCTATCTCCACTGTCTTTTCTTAGACAGAAAGGATGTGAGAAAAGGATTGCAGGTCATTAAAGATGCCATAGAACTGATCAACCGGGGCATTTCCGTCCATGTTTGCCCGGAAGGAACCCGAAATAAAACGGATGAGATCATGCTGCCTTTCCATGACGGAACCTTTAAGATCGCAGCCCGTACCGGCTGTACCATTATTCCCATTACCGTTACCAATACAGAGGCGCTATATGAAAAGAATAAACCTTATCACATAACGCCTGCTCATGTCATTATTGAATACGGTAAGCCTATTGAAACGGCAAACATGACCAAAGAAGAATTAAAGAACTTAAGCAATATCACAAGGGAAGTGATCATGGAAACCTACCTGAAAAATCAGGCGCTGGTATAGCGTGCCGCTATTCACTTTTATCAAAATCACTTGTAAGATCGAGGCTTCTATGTACTAAAGCAACGGTGACACATTTTCCATCAGCTCATTTTTAAACTCTTCAATCATTTCCTTTCTGAATTTAAACTTCGGCATAGGATCTGAAACACTATCTTTATAGACGGTATAATCTGCCTTTTCCTTTAGGGTATTTTCATTGGCAAGCACACCATCCCTGTAATTGTAGGCTTCGTATCTTACATCTTCCGCATCAACATACCATTTCTTAGCATAGCTTTCGATTTCCTTGTCAATGGCATCGTACCTCATCTGATTGACAATCACGGAAATATCCTGACCTACATACTTTTCTCTGTCCCCTTCTATCTCATCAATGACCGTACTCAATAATTCGCTAAGTCTGGGATTATCCTTTGAAAACTCTGCAACATTTTCCCTAAGCGCTTTTATTTTCAGTTCAAAGTTCGCTTCCTTAAAATCATCTTCTGACTGATCCAGAGACTCCACTACTCCCTGCATCAGCTCTATCAGGTACTCAAAATCAATCCGTAGCTTATTATATGCGATCAGATCATAATCACCCAATACATCCTCTTCTATTTCCGGCGCATCATCATCCGGTTTCCTTAATTCTTCCATGACATTCTTATACATGGCAGCATAGCTTTCATACTGTTCTTCAGAAAAATCATATTTTGAAAGAATGTCGTCTTCATAATTTGAAAACGCCTTTAAATGTGCAAAATCATGATCTAAAGCCCGGAACATATAGATAAACGACTTCTTCTGCTTCCTTGATAATTGGGCAATGTCTTCCGGTGTTTTAGCAAGCGCCTGTATCGTCTTAACGGAAATAGAAAACGACTCAAGCACATCATGCCAATCTTCAGCCAAGGGGCTTCCATCACCGCCCCGTGAGTATAATTTCAGTGCATGATTGATTGCATTCTTAAAATCTTCCGGAGACTGAAATGTTACGATCTGCCCATACTGTTTATTACCGTCAAACAATCTGTTGGTACGGGAAAATGCCTGAATAATGTTTTGTGGGCTCATAGGCTGTCTGTCCATAAAAAGTGTTGACAGACAAGGCGCATCAAAGCCGGTCAACAGTCTGTCTACAACGATAACAAGGTCAAGCTGCTGACTCCTTTCCAGATACTTTTTTTCTTTTCGTGACAATCTGTCATTTAAGTTTTTGTTATAAGAATCAATACTGCCGGATCTGTAATGTGTCCCGAACATCTCATCATAATCGGATAACGCTTTATCCATTTTCTCTTGATTTACCTGTGAAGATTCTTCATTCTCCGATACTGAATAGGTTATGGCAAATTTAGGAAAATCAGGCAATGCTTTTTTAACATCCTCATTTATCTTCAGTTCATCATTACCCGCTTTTACTCTTTTCAGAAGTTCATAATATTTTTGCGCCCTTGCAATAGAATTTACGGTGAGCACTCCTTCATATGTCCTCCCCTTCCCATTCTGCATGCCAAACTTTGAATAAGACTGGTTCAAGATCACATTCAAGACCTTCCGCATATGCTCTTCCGTATCAAATACGGCGCCGTCAGCTTTTTCGTCTTTGGGACCCAGATTTTCCACCATAAAGCCAAGCACTGCTTCATCATGGATCGCTTCCTTTATGGTATAGCTGTGCAGACATTCCCCATAGAGCTGCTCCGTAGTCTGGGGAAGGTCACCCTTCTGCTCATATTTATTTTCTTCAAAAATAGGCGTTCCGGTAAAACCATACCACAGGGAATTACCAAAAAATCTTTCCAGCTTTCTTTTTGTATCAGGCGTCACTGCCCTATGGCATTCATCCACAACAAAAGCGACTTTTAACTTCTTTATCTTTTCATAATCCTTCGTTCCCTCTTTTAACCGCTTCTCGATCATGATCTGCATTTTTTGCCTTGTAGTAACGATCATCTGACGGCTGTCGTCTTTTAATTTATCTACCAAAGCACCCACATGCTCCGTATTGTCTACATCTATGGTGTCATTCTCCGCATAGGACTGAAAAGCCATCTTTGTCTGGTTATCAAGCTCTTTCCTGTCTATCAGGAAAACGGTCTTTTCTATGGAAGGAATATCCATCAGAAGATTTCTTGTTGACTTATAGGAAGTCATAGTCTTGCCTGAACCGGTCGTATGCCAGATGAATCCGGAACGGCCCTGCTTAGAGGCTGCACGCATGGCTTCTATGGCATGGATTTGATAAGGTCTGAGAATAAGCAGTTTCTTTTTCTCATTATCAAGCACCGTGTATCTTGTTACCATTTCATGGGCCTGTGGTATCTTAAGAACCTCTTTGGCAAAATCAATATAATCACAAACAGGATAATTTTCATTATCCAGCCATCCTGTTATGAATTTCTTGTTAAGCTCCGTATCTCTTGCAGCAGAAAAATACTTTGTATCAACTGCATTGCTGACTACAAACATCTGGACATTGGAAAAGATGCCACGGAATTTACCTTCAGAAATATATTTCTTTATCTGCCGGTATCCGTCCATGTATGAATGTTCTTTGTTCTTAAGTTCAATATGGATCATAGGTATGCCATTGATCAGCAGGGTAACATCAAACCTCCTGTCACGCTTATCTTCCACTTCATCCGTTTTAAAAGCCTGATACTGATTTATGACTTCATAGACACTTGTCCCACCTGCAATGTGCTCATTATTCATCACAACAAGATGCAATGTCTCATTTCCACGCTGTACATGAACTTGCACTTTGCCGTTTTCACCCACCTGCCATTTACCGGCATCATAAAATGACGCATGGGAAACATCGTTCTTTACCTTTGCGAACTCCGACTCAGATAATGGAATATCATTTAATCTTGCCTTATTGTTCTGTTCAAGTATGTATTTGAAGTTATTCCACAACTGTTCTTCCGTTTTGATATCCGGTCGGTATGTCCATTGGGAATTATCACTGCATAACTGGTCGATCAGTCTTTTTTCAATAACTGCTTCTAATTCTGCCATAGTTTATCCTTTCTGGGGAACATATTTTGCAACATGTATTTCTTGATCTCTTTCAGTTTGTCACATTTACGCTGATGAAGGGTGATAAGGCTGTCGAGGTTCTGTATAGCGGCTCCGATTTTCCTCTGTTCTAGCTCACTTGGAACGGCGATTTCCTTGCTTAATAGGTCATCTTTGGTAATACCCTTGATAGCAGATCCTTGAACGATATGCCCATCTTCTTGAAGTCTTTTATACAAAGCATAACATGTAAAGATAGGTTCTGTTTTTAACTCAGACAAGGAAATGAAATCCTGACTTGTTGTATAGCTAAAGGGCATAAATACAAGTTTTCCAACGCCAACATGTGATACAACTGCAATGGAGTTTTTAGGTACTAACTGTGTGGCAGATTTTTGCAATCCCAACTCAGTAATGCGCTTCTGAACATCCACATTAAAAAGATCATGTTCTGATAAATTTGAGGACTGAATCCAAGGGATTTCACCATCCCAATATTCATCAACACTTGTCTTCGGTGTGCCTCCACCACAAGTTCTGCAAGCTATATCTCCAACCTTACGCTGTTCCCAAGGTTCAGGAAATCCACTAAATCTAATCTCAGGAAATTGCTCTCCATTTTTTGGGAACATCTTTTGCAACATGAATTTTTTCAATTTTGAGAGTTCATCACATTTACGCTGGTGAAGGGTGATAAGATTATCAAGCAATTCAAGATATTTTCCTATTTTCTCCTGCTCATCAACAACTGGTACGCATATTGATTCATTTAAAAAATCTATAGTCACAAGATTTGTCATCATGGTAGATGATTTAGTAACTCTTGTCATGATTGGTCCCATCACCCCCTCATAATTGATGTAATGTTTCCAAAATGATAAATCATACCTTGTAATGGGTTTAAAAACATCAAAAACATGAGAAACTATTCCATTCCCGATTGTATTTTCAACAAATCTTCCATGTGCAAAATTTTTACTTTTATTACCTTCAAATGCTATATCTCCCAATTCAAAAACATTATAGGTTTTTAAATAATCATCACTTTTTATAACGGCATCTGATTTATAATACATATTTGCTACAGAAATAATATCTTCCAAACCATATGTCATATCATTTTTTCTATTTACTTTTTCATATAATTCACTAAACTTACGCTGTTTCCAAGGTTCAGTAAATCCCTTAAATCTTATATTAGGTGTATTCGACATAAATTACACCTCCTCCAATACCTTTATAAATTCTTCAACTGCTTCCCTTGTTGTACCGTTGTTAAAGCTCAAATCTTTCAGCATACCAAGCAATGCCTCATTTCCTTCCTTGATCGCCTGATCCGTCTCTCTGATATTCTGTGTAAGAGCCTTCAGATCGATCTCCGGTTCTTCTTCTGTCGTGTCTACATATCTGGGAATATTCAGATTGTAATCGTTTGCCACGATATCATCATAAGAGGCAAGATACGCCTCCTTTTCTACAGTCTGTCTGTTTTTATATAATTCCAATACATGATCGATATGCTCTTCCTGCATTATATTCTGTTTCTTTTCTTTTACAAAAAGCTTTGATGCATCAACAAACAATACATCCCTTCCCTCACGATGTTTCTTAAGCACAACAATACAGGTAGGGATAGATGTATTATAGAACATGTTGGAAGGAAGTCCTATCACCGCATAAATGGAACCATTTTGTAACAGGATTTCTCTTATGGTCCCTTCAGCAGCACCTCTAAATAAAACTCCGTGAGGCAGTACGATAGCCATGGTTCCGGTCTGTTTCAAATGATAAAACCCATGCAAAAGAAAGGCATAATCTGCCTTTGACTTTGGCGCCAGTTTACCGCCATAGTCCATAAATCTTTCATCCTGCTTAAAACCTTCTGCTGCCGACCAATTAGCTGAATAGGGCGGATTCATTGTAACAACATCAAACTCCGTCTCTTCATCCGTAGGCCAGTCGGCATCCAAAGTATCACCATTTCTTAAGTGCTGATTTTCAGGAAGCACTCCGTGCAGGAACATATTCATCCTTGCCAGATTGTAGGTTGACGGCATAAGTTCCTGTCCATAGTATTTGATATAATTTGGTTCTGCCGAATAATTCCTGCAGCTGAGCATAAGGGAGCCTGATCCCATACATGGATCATATACCTGTAATCCTTTCTTATTCTCCTGTCCAGTCATTGCGATCCGACAGAGAATTTGAGCCGGTCCATGTGGTGTATAAAATTCTCCGGCTTTCTTACCAGTCTCGGAAGCAAACTGTCCGATCAGGTACTCATAAGCATTGCCCAGCACATCCCCCTCTGTATGTATCAGGTCGGCTCCGTCCAGCACCCTGATCACTTCCGCTACGGTCGCACTCTGTTTTTGATCTCCTGTGCCAAGGCGGTTTGAATACAAGTCAACATCTGCAAACAATCCATTAAACAGCTCGTCCGACTCTTCGATCCGATTAAATGCAGCCTGTAGTTTTTCTCTGTTAAAACAATTATTTTTGGCATCTTTAAGCATACTTACATATGTCATATTAGGATCTAATGTATAATGAAGAGATTCCTGCAGTTCCGCCAGTAGTTCTTTGGCATCATCACTTCCCATGATTTCTTCATATGCCGCTTGTGCTTCCTCTAAATCATCCGGCATGTTGTCATTCATCAGATCATACGCTTTTGTCAAATAAGAATCTGATAAATACTTATAAAATACCAGTCCCAATAAATAAGTCTTATATTCATTTGCATCCATCTTGCCCCTCAAGACATCTGCCCCACTCCATAAAACCTGTAATAGATCTTTGCCTTCTGACATTTTATCAGTTCTCCTCTGTTTTTATCTTACTTCGTTTTTCAAACCAGTTCTGTATTTCCCATTTTCTCACATAATGCATTTCAGACAATAAATTATGATCATTTCCTTAATTATGTGATAGAACAGAAGTAATCTCTTGCCAAAGTCTAGTTTATTTTTATCATAAGATTAATTACTCCCGACTATCTTACTTAAGGCACTTTATCAATTTCTTCAGTAGACACGGCTTGATATCTTACAATTTCAAGTTCTCCATTATTATTAATTCTTGCTCTATATTTAATATTATGAAGCAACAATAAATGTTGTACAAGAATCATTATAATTTTACATGATGTTGGATCTTCTACTTCTTCGTAAACCCTTGGGTATAACTCAGTAAGCGCTTGTACTGCAACTCCCTTATATGTTTCACTCATTTGCTCATATTCTGTTAATAATGCATCCCATGTTTCATAAAGCTGATTACAACTTTCCTCATCCATTTCTTTAGTTTTTCTAATAAGATATAATAACAGATAATCAGTAACAGAATAAATGCAACCAAGCCGTATCATTTCATGTACATATTTCACTATATCAAGACAATTTATATCAATATTTATTAGCCATTGCGTTAAGTTTATTGCATTCAGTTTGACATCTGAATTCACTTTTAAGGAGGACATCATTGCTTCTGTTGTAACTACCGTATACTCTTCATTCAATGAGATAGAAATAGAATCATAATCTGGTATTCCAAATATTTCTGATGCTTCAAGTTTCTCAAAAAAGTCTCCTCGTAAATCATGAGTATTTAAAACAGTTGGAATATTTTCGGCATATTTTCGTATTTCACCTGCCTCTTTAATCCATTTATTTTTTGATTGTGAGTCAGTTTCAAGCACATATGGATGTCCATCATATATTCCCATCGATGATACGGTATCTCTTGCATATTTATTTATCATCTCTGAAGCATCTTCATAAATCTGTAACTGAGTTGATTCTGCTATAAATGTATTGGCGTCTTTAATCACATTACTTGGAACACCAATTCTTTTCAAAATAATCAAGGATGCAAATGACAATATATATTTGTCAGATTTTTTCGATTCATGTATGGGCATTTCTCTAATACACGATTCTTTTTCTTCCATAACCAACTCTAAAAATTGTGTATAGGGCGCATCATAAAATCTTTTATACATGAATAACGGTAATGGAATATCTTGAAAATTATTGTATTGTTCTAACCAATCAAACTGTTCTTTTGCATCTGGTGTAAATTCTTTTATCTGTTCAACAAAAGCCTCTACATCTATCTTTCCATTAATAATAGTTCCCGTAATAGCTTTAGCTGAACCATTCTTAATAATATTTTTGAAAGAAATACTTGAAAAATATAAGGCTAATGGTTCAATTTTCTCAATTAAATAATCACTCTCCCCAATTTTAACTATATCACCAATATTTTTCCTATAAATACCAATTTCTGCCGCATCCTCTACATAAATATGCTTATCATTATGCCAAATATATGGACTTTCCGGCAATACTTTGTCATCATATATACAATAGATTACTATTTCTCCACTATCTTTTCGTTTTAAAACTACACTAGTATCTTTTTCAACGCATGTAATTATTCTCCCGTCGTTTTCTTTATGATTAAGATCAAAGTTAAGATATTGCATAAAAGCTGGATTATCCGCATTATCCGATGCAAGAATTGCTCGCAGATTACTTCTATGTGCATCTACATAATTACCATTTGCTGCATAAGCAGCACCAGCCAGAAGAAACATTCGTGGTGTTCCGAGACTATTTGCAGCATCAATATATTTGTTATTAATTTTCCTCTTAAAGGATAAAGATATAGTTATTATTGCATTTATAACATATGGTTCTTCGGAATAGATATCAAAAATGCTTTTAAATAGTTCTAAGGCTTCTATGTATTTACTATTTCCATAAAGTATAACTGCCCTATATTTCTTGATTAATGGCAAATCAGCTTGTTGGACTTCCAATCGTTTTACATACTTTTCTGCTAAATCAAATTCTTTCATGGTCAAAAGTCGCTCTATTATCATGTGCTCGGATCGTTTATTTATAAATCTCATGCTAGTGCCTGTACAATGGGCTAGGAAAGCATCACGCACTTCCTCTGAAATATCTATGTTTAAATAAATATTCCAATAATCATAAAATTCCTCATATTTTTCTTTATAAGATATAAGATATGAAATAGCTTCCTCTGTTCTTTGCAAAAGTGCTAATCCCTTAACAAACATAAAGAAAATGCGTGGATCCAAATTGAGCACTTCCTGATGTTCTGATAAAGCTTCAACCAAATCCTCCTCGTTTTCAATTTTCATTAAATAATTGCACAATAACCAGTATTCTCCACTCGTGCAGCAATATTCATATACCTGTTCAAAACTCACTACTCTATCAGATATATTTACCTCCAATAAAAAGTCTTTGACTATTTTAATGTCATGTAATTCACTTGGTACTAAGTCCACAATATTTTTAATCTCTTTGTCTTGTACGCATAACGCTATCTTAAGTAGCAAAGAATAATAAATTGCTCTAAAATCATCTTCTAACAAATCATAAATGTTTTTCTTTTTTATTAAATCATCTTTCACGGCTAGCATTTCTTCCTGATTTTCTCCATTAATATTTTCGTATTGAAGTAAATCTATCTTCCCATCTATCAGAATTAACGAAGCAAACCAAGAGCTTTCTGGAGATACTATTATTTCTATCAATTTGACAGAATGTAATGGCATCTTTTTATATAAATAAATTGCTAAAATTTGACTAACAAGCCACTCTTCTTCAGTTTCTAATTCTCCATTTATCCTAAACTCATATTTTTCAAATCCGTCTTCATTACTGATAGCTTCAGAAAAAATCGCAGAATAATCTTCCTTCACCAAAGAAGTTACAATATCTTTTAATGACCTAGAAGAAATAAATTCAACTAAATCATCTACCTTTTCATTTTTAAAATACAACAAAGGAATTATGTTGCGAACAACAATGTTTTTAATAATTGGACTATTAATCTTAGATAATAATTGGCGTCTTGGTACATCTGCATTATTTAATCTAAGCATAGCTCCTTTCATTAACTTTACAGCATTTTCAATATCTGTGGATTTTCCAATAACTAGGTCCATCAACTCCTCAACTTCTTCAAATAAACCCAGCCACATTTTTCTATAAATTAGTTCCACAATAGGTTCTGCTTTATAATCACTTAATTGAATAACCGTAAGAAGTTCTTCTTTTACTTGCTCCAAATGATTATAATTTCCCTCTGCGTATTCCTTAATATACTTTTGCAATTTAGCAGTATTTTTTGAACTGCATGACACAATAAATCGTTGTTCCTGCGATAGCCTATTATAATAAAACAGATGTACTTTTTGCCCAATCATCTTACATAAATCTTGCACTACTCTTCTGTCATCTATTGATAATTTTCTCCCATTCTTTTCTACAATAGCTTCTGCTTCTTCTAACAATTTTTCTATAAGTATATCAGAAGGGCATGGATTTTCTAACGCAATTGCATTCTGCATAATTCTATTTAGTGGTTTATTATACCTCAAAAAGCTTTCAAAATCGCCACTATCAAGATATGCCGTCTCATTTTTTCGTAAAAACTTCCTTATCTCTCTTTTAACAGATTTAAGAAAGGCAGTTCTTTTTCTCCCTTGCCAAAATCCTTTGCACGCATCTGTAGTAACATCATATATAAAATCTTCAAAAATACTATTAATTAGTTCAACAATAAAAAGACCCATGCTTCCTTTTTCCCTTTTATAAAACATAGTTGACAAGTCACCTCTTTAGGTACCACATTGCTAATGTGCTATCCATCAATTTACATCTATGTCACCTAAGCATTCATACTAATATTCACCACTTCATTCTGAAAAAAGTGGACACATATCATCTATGGTGTGTGTCCACTTTGTTTCATTTTTTATTTTATACGATACTGTTCCGCTTCCTCATCTGTGAGTGGTCTGCCTAATGTTTTTACTGCTTCAATCATCTTCCGCCACTCATACCGTTTACCGTCCGAGGGTTCCGTTAATCTGCCATCCTTTGCATAATCTGCAATATCTTCAAGAAGATCAACTTTCTTTCTTTCCATTGTCAACATACCACCACCTACTTTCTTATGTATTTATCTAAGAGTATCTCTGCCGCATCTTCATCAAGAAACATGCGCTGTCCCCTTGCCACCTGCGCATTTAGGACCCGGCTGTAATAAGCAATCAGATCGCTTTTTGCCGTGAACGCTACATAACCGTCACACCCGGCCTCCATACTAACCTGACAGGCAATCGCAAATAAATGTCCACCCACGCCTTGATACTTTCCCACATGGCTGTAATTATGCGGTGCACTCTCCACAATGTCCACATCTGCCACGCCACCATCAATCCGTAAAGAAATACGCCCTTGTACGGTATCATCTCCGGCTAAAAACAGCTCATAAATATTGTACCCGGCTTTTTCTGTTTTAGTCCAATCAAACTTCCAGCCCTTATATTCTTTTGGACTTATAGGCATTGTCCGCATACGGTATTCCGTTTCTACTCGTTCTCCCGTACTTCTCTCCACCAAACAATCCGTGAGCTTATCTATCA
>JAFLSW010000032.1 GCA_022510725.1 Lachnospiraceae bacterium | reverse complement strand
CTGTAATACTCTCTCGATCAGGTGATCTCGCAGTCTGCGCTCATATTCAGACCGTTCATCCATCTTTTCAAAAGCCAGCTTTGCCGCCTGGCCAAAGCCGACGATGCCCGGCACATTCAAGGTACCTGCTCTTCTCTGTCTTTCCTGGGCGCCGCCATGGATAAAGGAACGGATCTTAATGCCCTTTCTGATATACAAAAGTCCCACACCCTTAGGCCCGTTTATCTTGTGGGCGCTAGCGCTTAGCATGTCAATATTCATCTCATCCACATTGATGGGAATATGGCCAAAGGCCTGAACCGCATCGGTATGGAATAAAACGCCTTTTTCTCTGGTAATGGCACCGATCTCTTTAATAGGCTCTATGGTTCCGATCTCATTGTTTGCCATCATAATGGAAACCAGGATCGTATCGGGACGAATGGCGCTTTCCACATCCTTAGGATCTACCAGACCGTTCTCATCCACCTTCAGATAAGTCACCTCATAGCCCTCTTTTTCCAGCCACTGACAGGTATGAAGGATGGCATGATGCTCTATGGCTGTGGTTATGATATGCTTTCCTTTTTCTTTGTATGCTTCCGCTGTGGCCTTTAAAGCCCAGTTATCGGATTCGCTTCCGCCGCCGGTAAAATAAATATCCTGCGATCTGGCGCCAATCCCATTAGCCAATATCTCTCTGGCTTCATCCACGCCTGCCTTTGCCTGCTCCGCAAAGCTGTAAATGGAGGCAGGATTGCCATAATATTCTGTCAAATATGGTTTCATGGCATCCCATACCCGCTCATCCACACGAGTAGTAGCCGCATTATCCATATAAATGATATTGCCCATTGTCTATCCTTCTTTCCTGCTATTTGAATCTTTCCTCTTATATTTTCAACAATTCCTGCTATTTCCTAGTAAGTTACTATGAAATGCTATATCTATTATAAATCTTTTTCCATACTTGTCAAGCATTATATCACAGGCGCAGCCTGTGATCGTCATTCACCGCTCGCCTAGAGTGAGCAAGTTCCTTCTGGCTCTCTTGTGCTCATTATATCATGAACCTGCGGTTCATGATCGCCATTCACCGCTCGCCGAATGAGCAAGCTCATTCTTCTCGCTAACGCTCATTATATGGTATAAGTATCCGCCGTTTCATTCTGCCAGTCCAGCATATCCGCTAAGGTGATATTGTCTACCACGCCGCAGACCGCTTCATTGATCTTTTCATAGATCCGCACGGTAACGCAGCCGTCCCTGCGGTCGCACTCCGCTCCCTGTTCTCCTACACAGCCAACCGGCGCCAAGTCACCTTCTGTCTGTCGCAGTATCATGCCCACCGTATATTCCTTTAATGGCTTGGTTAACAGATATCCTCCCTGGGCACCCCGGATGCTCCGTACCAGTCCCGCTTTGTTCAAAGCGGAAATGATCTGTTCCAGATATTTTTCCGAAATATTCTGCCTTCTTGCTATATCCTTGATGCTGACCGGTTCCCCTGTATTGTAGGTTGCCAGATCCAGCATCAGACGCAGGGCATATCTTCCCTTAGTCGATATCTTCATGATCTTCCCTCTTTTCATAGTTGTTTACTATGATTTCAATATACGCCTTTCTTTGCGGTTCGTCAACCAAAAGAAAGGGCTGATTATTTTGTTTGCGCTTTTGTCATGGTTTCCTTTGAAGATCAGATATAAGACATATCAAAGTGATATAGAAGATTGTTAGAATTATTACTAAGATGAGAATAGCATTGATATAAAATGTTAGTCCATGTCTAACACTTAGGGTTCAGTTTACTATTTCAGTCTGTTATGGATTAGGCCTTCTACAATAGTGGATATACATCTAAACTGCTGGGGATCTAATTTTTTTAAATTATTTACCAATTTTTTTAAATCTTCGGGTTGTTCTGATTCATCGTCAAAAAACTCCTGAGGAGAGACATTTAAATATTCACAAATATAAAAAAAACCTGCCATGGAAGGAAGAGATTTACCTGTTTCAATATTATTTATATAACCGGCATTTTGTCCTATGGATAAACTCATATCTCGAGCCGAGACGCCTTTATTAGTGCGTAATTTTGCTAATCTTATAGGAATTTCATTTTCATACATATAACCACCCCGTGTTATATTGTATCTGACAAACATTAAAATTATGTAGCGTATAATCCTTTAAAATTATTGAAGTGTGTGAATGAGCATGATAAAATCATAATAATATTAGATTAAATGCTATATTTTAAAGGGGCATAGATAATGAACATTTTTAATTTGGATAATAACGGAAATAAAATTGTGGGGCATTTTCCTAAAGTAATTGATTCTAATATAAATTTTAAGGGAGAAAATAATATACTATACTGTGATGAGAATGTAAAATTGAACAAATCATATTTAAATTTTAATGGATGTAATTCCTTAATCTATTTAGGCGCAGGCAAACATACGGTGGATATTTCTTTGTGGGATGATTCCGTTTGCCATTGTGGCAGAAGATTTTTTTTCTGTGACAATCTATTAAAGTTTGTTGTATCAGAGCATAAACATTGTTTTATTGGAGATAGCTGTATTATTTCCTTTGATGTATTTATACGAAATTCTGACGCACATTTAATATATAATTGTAATGATGGAAATCGTATGAATCCTGGAAAAAGTGTATACATTGGTGACCATGTTTGGATAGGCCAAAATGTAAGAATTTTAAAAGATACACAAATTGACTCCGGTAGTATATTAGGAGCAGGCAGCGTGGTTTCCGGTAAAAAAATACCACATAATACGATTTGGGCCGGTAATCCATCTAGACAGATTAAACAGGGGATATTTTGGGATAAAACTTGTGTTCATGATTTTACAGAAGAAATGTCTGAATCAAGCATGAACTATAATAAATTTATTTCTGAAAATAGAGAAGATTGTCATGATGATTATTGGATTTATAAATATGACAAAAATCAAGTGATAGAATGGGATTATATAGAATCAGCTCTGTCAAACGGAACAGCTTTGGAAAAGTGCAACTTTCTTATTGAGTTAAATGCTGCCAAACAAAAAAATAGATTTGTACATAAATAAAGAATTATTCCCCAATGGTCAACACAGCGGTAATGCTCCCTTTTCCCAATGCCTTTTCCCAATCGGAAAGGTCATCGATTCTTCCGATCCGGGTATAGCTCCAGGAATTGCTGCCGTAAAACATCACAATATTGTTGCCGTTATACAGTACGATATCCCCGGCGGATGTGGTTGTCTGGCTGTTGCTTGCAGTAAGGCTTCTGCCTAAGGAGCCCACCTTTTCAAAACCGGAATAGTCATCCATCTGGATGGTAATCGGTCCTTCCTTCATCATATCGATCAGTTCTTCAACGGCAGCATTTTCTTCCAAAGTTGCCGTAAAGGCATAGTCTCCGATCTGTACATTCATTTTCATTTCACTCTGCTCCTTTTCCTCTTGACTATTTCCCGTTTCTTGATCATCTGCTTCCTCATGCTCCTGCACGGACCCTATTTCCATTTCTTCCCTGGCAGATTGCTGATTTTCTGCCTGCATATCGACAGTACTTTCCGATATATCCATAACTTCGTCCTTGCCGCAGGCTGTCAGCATCCAAAGAGCGGCAAAAAAGATCATAACGCGCTTTTTCATCTAATAAAGATCCCCCTGTTTCCTTATCCTTTTCTTTACTATAATGCCTGTATATTAAAATATCAAATACCTATGTTAAATCTTTTTGTATGCTTGACGGGCATATTTTTGTTGGGATATACTTTTCTAAGGAATGATAACCAAATCTTACAGGAGATTTCACTTTATGGACATTCGCATATTACGATACTTTCTTGCGGTGGCAAGAGAGGAAAGCATTTCCGGTGCCGCGAAAGGCTTGCATCTTACCCAGCCCACATTATCCCGCCAGCTTATGGACTTAGAAGAGGAACTGGGGGTAAAGTTATTAAACAGGGGGAAGAAAAACCGCCATATCACGCTGACCGAAGAAGGGATGCTCTTGCGCAGGCGGGCAGAAGAGATCGTTGCCCTGGCGGACAAGACCATTGCCGAATTTGACACGGCTCAGGAAATCATAAGCGGCGATGTTTATATTGGCGGCGGAGAAACCAATGCCATGCGTCTTATCGCCAAGGTGGCCAAAAAGCTACAGGCAAAATATCCTCTTATCCGCTATCACCTATATAGCGGAAATGCAGATGATGTGGCTGAAAGACTGGATAAGGGCCTCCTTGATTTTGGTCTCTTTATCGAGCCCGCCAATATGGAACGCTACCATTACCTCCGTCTGCCGGATACGGACACCTGGGGACTTCTGATGCGAAAGGACAGCCCTCTTTCCGCCAAAGAAAGTATCCAGGCAGAGGATCTGGAAAATATACCACTGATCGTTTCAAGACAGTCCATGGTCCGCAACGAATTATCCGGCTGGCGGGGAGGGGATTTTGATAAGCTGAATATCGTAGCCACCTACAATCTGATCTATAATGCCTCCTTAATGGTGGATGAGGGCTTTGGCTATGCTCTGTGTCTGGACAGGCTCGTATTTTCCGCCCACAACAACAATTTCTGCTTTCGCCCATTGGAGCCCAAATTGGAGGCTCATCTTAACATTGCCTGGAAGAAGTATCAGGTATTTTCCAAAGCTGCGGAGAAATTTTTGGAAGCATTACAGGAAGAGATTGAAATACATCGGATTTGACAAAAGTATTTTTTGCAGTTGCTAACACCAAAAAATCATATTAAAATCTAATTAATGGGGTTACTGCTTTCAACAAAAGAAAGGATACAGATACCATGAAGACCTTTACGGATAACCTGTCCTATGAATGTACTTATCCCCTGTCACAGATCGGTGACCTTGACAGGATTTTATTTGTAGATATAGAAACAACCGGCTTTTCTGCCAAAACAGCCTCCTTATACCTGATCGGATGCATCCGTTTTGAGCAGGGAACGCCTAAATTGATCCAATATTTTGCCGAAAAACCGGAAGAGGAAAAAGAGGTGCTGACTGCCTTTTTCGACCTTTGCAAGGACCATCAGATACTGATCCACTATAACGGCAATACCTTTGACCTGCCCTTTTTAAAGGCAAAAGCTGCTGCCTATGGTTTGGAGCATCCTTTTGATGCCATGGATGGCATTGATCTGTTTGGCCGCATCTCTCCTTACAAACGCTTTCTGGGATTGGAGAATTGCAAACAAAAGACCGTAGAAGCCTTTCTTGGCATAGACAGAGAGGATCTCTATGACGGCGGCGCCCTGATCAAGGTATATGAGGATTACTGCAAAGAGCCTGACCGGGAGAAAGAACATCTCCTCATACTGCACAACGCAGACGATATGAAGGGCATGCTTAAGTTGCTGCCTATGCTTACCTATGCGGATATCTTTTTCCGCCCCTTCCGGGTCGTAAAAGTAGGCGCCAATCACTATGAAGATGAGCAGGGAAAGCCCAAAGACGAAGTACTGATGAAGCTTCGGTTTGATACGCCTTTTCCTAAGCCCATTGCCATGCACAAGGCACAATGCCGCTTTAGCGCAGAAGGTGACGAAGGCTTTTTGAAGGTGCCTTTATATCAGGAAGAAATGAAATTCTTCTATGCAGATTACAAAAACTATTATTATCTGCCCATGGAGGATATCGCCATCCACAAATCCGTAGGCGCTTTCGTGGACAAACAATACAGAAAGCAGGCAAAGGCTTCCAACTGCTATACCCGCAAGGAATCCTCTTACCTGCCTCAATGGGACATTATCTTTACCCCTATTTTTAAAAGAGAATATCAGGATCATACATGCTTTTTTGAATTGACAGACGAGATGAAAAAGCAGCCCGAAAGCTTCCGCCTTTATGCACTGCATATCCTGGACATGGTCGCTCACTCCAAATAGTCAAAATAATGCTTCTCATATGCATTCACGATCTGCGTCTCGTTATAAGTAGACAACCGCTTAAATTTCCTTCCGTAATTTAAGTGTACATGCCCGTGGACAAAATACGCCGGTTTATATTTATCCATTAAGGTGCGAAATGCTTCAAATCCCTGATGGGGAAGATCGTTATCATCATCTACCCGATAAGCCGGTGAATGGGTCAGCAGGATATCAAATCCCTTATGAAATTTCAGCTTCAACCACAGTTTTCTGACCCGTTTTCGCATTTGGGATTGGGTGTACTGATGACTGCCCTCCTTATAGCGCATGGAACCCCCAAGGCCCAGTATCCGGACGCCCTGATGCACATAGATCTTATCTTCAATACAAATACAGCCGTCAGGGGGTGTTTCCTTATAGCGGTCGTCGTGGTTGCCGTGTACATACAAAACAGGCGCATGGGTAAAGGTTGCCAAAAAAGACAAATACTGCGGCTTTAAGTCTCCACAGGAGAGGATCAGATCAACCCCCTCCAGATAACTCTTATCAAAGTGGTCCCATAATAGTTTTGATTCCTGGTCAGAAATTGCTAAAATTTTCATCGGATGTTCTCGCTTCTTTCCCTATTGATACCCCTTACAAATATCATTCCTCAGGCGTTTGTGTTTCGCTTAAGTTCTGCATTTTGGTAACAATCTGTGCTTCCTCTGTCAGCTCTGAAATGGATGGAATCCTTCCCACCACATTGTCTAACAGCCAATCCATGGTGATGATCTCCTGGGGAGGAATGATCTGGTCAGCTTCATTCATCAGCGTTCCATCCTGAGCATATAACTCACCGGAAAAAGGGATCAGCACATCGGAACAGATATCATTACGGAACAGATCTACCAGCCGTTTGGTTCCCTGGGGGAGATTTTGAGAACAGATCAGATCCACTACACCGGAGGATAACCCCCACCAATAGTTGATGGCACGGTTCCCCGTAGCGGCATCATCTTCTTTCCAGGTACCGTTTAATACAATGCGGACGATCTTTTCATAAAGCTTACCCCAGTGCCATGTGGTCATGGCTAAGTTGACCGGGGTTTCATCGCCGATATAATACAGCCCAAAATGCCTAGAAGCATTTTCCGGTGTTGTCATATCCTGATCCATGATGTAATTGATCTCAGGGTCCTTGGTGATCTCCAGATCCCGGTCTTTTAAATTTCTCCAATCCAGATAGATCTTGGCATAAGGATTGACCATTCTGGCTCCCAAAGCAAAGGCGTTGATATTGGCCGGCATGCCATAAACGGGATAGTCGGCAATGTAACCGATCTTATTGGTGGTCGTCATGGAACCGGCGATCACCCCTGCCAAAAACTTAGCTTCATACATCCTTGCATAATAGGTCCGTAATGTAGGATGGGAGGTATTCAAGGAACAATTCAGGACCTTCACATCCGGATAATTTGCCGCAATCTTTAGGCTGGCAGGTATCATAATAGCCGATGTGGAAAAGATCAGGTTATGTCCGTCTTCAATGGCCTGCTCCATCAGTTCCTGATCGTTTTCCCCTGCAATGATGTTCTCAAATACAGTGGTTTCAAGCTGTCCCGGAAGGGCATTTTCCAAATACAGCCTTCCCAGCTCATGGGCATAAGCCCAGCTGGAGGTTCTATGGGTCTTTTCATAGAAGAATGCAATCTTGGCATGATTGGAATTGTCCGGAATGATGAGATTCAACAGATTCTTGTAAAGGCTGCGGGAAGCCTCATCCTCCGGAGGGTCCATAAGCAGCTCAATGGAGTTCTCCTCTGTCAGTACCAAAAATTCATCCCAGATCTTCGCCAGATCTTTTTTAAACTCTTCCGTTGTCTTCTGTTTTGTTTCCTCATATCCGAATACGGTGATAAAGGTCAAAAGAGCATCCCCTACGGTAATGGGCAGCTTGCTGCCACCCTTGGCATCAAATGCCTTGCGGAAATGGAAATAAACGGACTCAAATTTCATCCGTTCTTCCGATGTCCATTTTTCTCCCTTAGGCGTACCGATCTTTTCCAAAAGATCGGCAAATCGGCCTTTCTCGCTAAAGTAAATGGTATTTAGTTTTGTGATCTCATAGAAATCCAAAAATTCGTAGTAGATCTCATTATCTTTTTCATCCGTCCGCTTGGGGATCACGCGGATCACATAGCAGGGGAGGCTGTAAGCATCCAGGTGTTTCAAAACGCTGACCCGCTTATTCCCCTCCTGTACATAGAAGCGGTTCATAAATTCATAGACCTTAATGGGTTCCTGCAAACCTTCCTCCTGCAGATAGGTATATAACTGGATCCATTTGGTAGCAAACTCCGTATGTGGTTCCAGCAAAGGCATAAAATTGGATGCAAAGGAATTGGTCCGGCCTTTGGTCTTGGTTCCCACGATCAGCTCTAAGGGAATCTCACACAGACCAAGATTTACCTCATGTTTTTCTTTCACATAGGATAAGATCTCATCTAAAACCGGCAGATAAGGGTAATCACCTCTTGTCAAATGAGCATGGAACTCTTTTTGTCCGGCCTTTAACGCATTCATATATTTTTCGTATGACATATTGACCTCATTTCTTTCTCTCGTTAACACTTCTTCTGTTGCATTATAATAGGTTAAGACTTTTTTTTCAACACAATTATATAAGCCGACCTTTCGGTCGGCTTATATTGCAGCTTTTCGCATCATCATGTATTCCAGAAGGAACGCCTGTTTATGATACGGAACTTATCCTGTCTGTTCAGAAATGCCTCATTGACAAGTTCAAACAATTTCAGGTATTCGGACATCGGTATGGATGATTGGGAACCAAGCCAGTATCGATGCTTTCCATCATAAGATTCAACCGTCAGATAACGCTGTACCGGATAGACGGAATTGGAGGATAACTTCGCAGATGTGATAGAAATGCGGCTGATACCGGACATGGTATAATGATCGCTGTCGATTTCCAAGTGTTCTCCCATAAAGGAGATCTGTGAAGGACAGCTTTTGGCATCCCGCTTTGTACGGAAAATACTAAAGGGTATGTAGGCAACACAGATAAGACCTGCAACCAAGGCAGCATAAGTCTGAAGGACACTGTAATATCCTTCATACCCGCTAAGGGAAGCCAGAAGAAGGATCGCTGTCAGAATGATCCATATCAGGGATATCTTCTTTACACTCTTCCATTCTTTCTGTATGATGCCATCTCTATTAAGATGATAGCTTCCTTCGGCATAAAACATTTCCCGAAATGTTCTGTTCTTTGCAGCAAGCTCATTGTTCCTTTCAACTTGCATAGTCAGAATGCAATTCATCAAAGCATCCAAAGTCCTTACCGAAAACAGATAGAGCCGGATGCTTTCTTTTTTTCCGCTTTTGTTTTCTATCACAAGACTGTGTTTATAAAGCGATGAAAAAATGCCGGCACTAAGACTTCTCCTGCTTTCCTGGGTGATCTCAGATTCGTCTAACAGGTAACCATATTTTCTGCCGGGTCCCTTAATCTCTATCCTGTCACCGGACACGCTCACAACCGTATATCTGACTGCCACAACAATCAAGGATAAAAAAGCTGAGATCATAATAAGAACGCTCTGCTTCCCTCTGCTCAAAAAGTAGCCAAATGGCAGATATGACAGCAAATACCGACAAATGTCAAGTAAAAACCATATGATAAATGTATGAACCAAAAAATGAACTATGGCAAGTCCCGGATCGCTGCGAAAACGCTTCATCCTTTTCTCTCCATTTCTTTTACGGCTTTTTCAAGCCGCTCTAAGGCTTCCTGCAAGGTTGCCCTGGGGCAGGCCGCATTGACCCGCCAGAAGCTTTTTCCTTCCCTGCCAAACATCAGTCCTTCGTCCAGCCAAAGCTTTGCTCTTTCTACCACCAGTTCCTTTTCCTCGTTTCTGGTCAATCCCAAGGGACGGAAATCCAGCCACAAGAGGTAAGTACCCTCCGGCTCCATCAGCTTGATCTTTGGTATCCGCTCCTCCAAAAATCCCTTGGTATAGGCGATATTATCCTGTACATAGGAGAGCATGGCCTGATACCACTCATCACCGTCCCGGTATGCGGCTTCACAGGCTGCAATACCCATGGTATTTAACTGGCTGTAGCCAGCCCCGTCTATTGCCTTGATAAATTTCTTTCTCAGTTCTTCATTGGAAATCATAATATTGGAGATCTGCAATCCCGCAATATTAAAGGTCTTGCCCGGAGAAGTACAGGTAATGGTAAAGTCTGCAAAATCCTTGTCTAATTTTGCAAATACCTGATGGGTTCCCTTATGGACAAAGTCCGCATGGATCTCGTCGCTGACCAAGATCACCCCGTATTTTTTGCAGATATTTCCCAAAGTAAGCAGTTCTTCCTTAGTCCATACTCTGCCTACAGGGTTATGGGGATTGCACAGGATCATCATTTTGACCTGTTCTGCCCTGATCTTTTCTTCCAGGTCGGCAAAATCCATTTCATATCTGCCCTCTTCTGTCAGGCGCAGGGGGCTGTTTACCAACTTCCTGTTGTTATCTAAGATCACGCCGGAAAAGGGATAATACACGGGCTGCTGGATCAGGATGCCTTCCCCTTCCTTGGTATAGGCCTTCACTGCCATAGCCAGGGCAAATACCACACCGGGAGTTTTCACTACCCAGCTTTCTTCTATCTGCCAGTTATAGTGGCGTTTCATCCAGCCGGAAAGTGCCTCAAAGTAGGCTTCCCGTCCTTCGGTATAGCCAAAGATGCCATGAGCCGCACAGCGGTTTAAGGCATCCTCGATGTAAGAGGAAGTACGAAAATCCATATCCGCCACCCATAAAGGCAGCACATCCTCCGGCATCCCTCTTTTGACCGCAAAGTCATATTTTAAAGAGTCCGTATTTTTTCTATCGACGATGGTATCAAAGTCCAGATTTCTTTCAGCCATATACTTCTTTTTCTCCTAATTCAAATACCCGTTCCAGTTCCTTCACAAGATCCTGTCCGTTTTCGATTCCTAAAGAAAGCCGCAGGGTGTGCTCCGTAATACCGCATTTAGCCAGCTCTTCTTTTGGCACATCCGCATGAGTCTGGGTCAGGGGATAGGTTAACAGGGTTTCCGTGCCGCCCAGGCTTTCTGCAAACCGGATCAATCTCACATTTTTTAATAAAGAGAGGGCAAATGCCTCGTTATCCACATCAAAGGTCAGCATGGCGCCAAAGCCCCTGCTCTGCTTTTTCATGATCTCATGTCCCGGATGGGAAGACAGACCGGGATAGATCACCCTGGTCACTCTCTTTTGCTTTAACAGCCAGTCTGCCAGGAGAGCCGCATTCTCCTGAGATTTTTCCATCCGAAGGGCTAAGGTCTGGATACCCCGTAAGATCAGCCAGCTGTCAAAGGGCGCCAGTCCTGCTCCGGTAGTCTTAAAAATAAACCGCAGCTTTTCGCTGATATCTTCTCTGTTTGTCACAATAAAGCCGGAAATGGTATCGTTGTGCCCTCCCAGATATTTGGTGCCGCTGTGTACCACGATATCTGCGCCCAAAACCAAAGGGTTTTGGAGATAGGGGGATAAAAAGGTATTGTCTACGATCAGCAGCAGACCTTTTTCTTTGGTGATCTTAGAAAGGGCTGCAATATCCGTCACATTCATCATGGGATTGGTTGGCGTCTCAATGTAGACCGCTTTGGTCCGGTCCGTTATGTAGTCCGCCACATTTTCCCTGCTGCAGTCAATGCTTGTAATGGAAATGCCGTTCTTTTTGCTGATATGGGAAAACAGCCTGGTGCTGCCGCCGTACAGATCCCGCTCCATGATCAGATGATCTCCGGGAGAAAACAATTCCATGACCGCTCCGATGGCTGCCATGCCACTGCTAAATGCAATAGCATCTATGCCCTGTTCTAAGGAAGCCACTACCTTTTCCAAATGCTCTCTGGTAGGGTTCTGCAGTCTGGTATAGTCATAGCCGGTGCTTTGACCCACTCCCTTGTGAGCAAAGGTAGCTGTCTGATAAATGGGAAAGCTGATGGCCCCAAACCGTTCTTCGGGATGATCGTTTTCCTCTAAATGGATACACTTTGTTTCTATATCATAACCCATAACACTGTTTCTCCTTTTTTGTCAGCCTTTTCTATCAGTTCAACGCCTTGTCCTTATACTTGGCGATCTCCTCTAAGTACTTCCGTCCCAAAGGACTGATGGCAACGCCTTTTCTTACCAGATAACCGATATCCATGACCTCATCGGACTTTAACTTAATGGCGCGATAATCGGAGCCGTTCAACTCCTCACAGATGATACCGGAACAAAGGGTATAAGCGTTTAATCCTACCATCAGGTTTAGCATGGTGGCTCTGTCGTTTGCCTTGATCAACCGCTTATATTCATAGGTGCTTAAAACCTCTTCCGCAAAGTAGAAGGAATTGTAATTGCCCTGCTCAAAGGACAGACAAGGATATTCATCCAATTCCTCCAGGGCGATCTCATCCTGTTTTGCCAAAGGATGCTCTTTCCAAAGGTATACATAGATACCGCAGGTAAGGAGGCTGTGAAACTCCAGATTGTATTCGCTAAACAGCTTTGTCAGCACCTTTTTGTTAAACTCGTTTATATATAGAATTCCGATCTCGCTTCGGAAATTTTTCACATCTTCGATCACATCATAGGTTTTTGTCTCATGTATGGCAAATTCATACTCATCCATGCCAAACTGCTTTACCATCTCCACAAAGGCATCCACGGCAAAGGTATAGTGCTGCATGGATACACTGAATTTCTTTTTGGTCTTTTCTTGGGAGATGTACTTGGCTTCTATCAGCTTATACTGCTCCACCACTTGTCTGGCATAACCGATAAATTCCTCTCCGTCGGGGGTTAAGGAAATGCCCCTGTTGGAACGCCTGAAAAGCTCCACCCCGATTTCTTCCTCTAAGTCTTTAATAGAAGCTGAAAGACTGGGCTGGGAAATAAACAGCTCTTTGGCCGCTT
This sequence comes from Lachnospiraceae bacterium, assembly GCA_022510725.1. Taxonomy (GTDB): domain Bacteria; phylum Bacillota; class Clostridia; order Lachnospirales; family Lachnospiraceae; genus UBA2882. The sequence goes on along the minus strand of JAFLSW010000032.1, from coordinate 8,320 downwards.
CGTTCATGGAATTGGCATTTGCCACTGTGATGGCATATTGTAACTGTGTCAGAGTCATAGGTGAACGCTCCTAGCTTTGTCTTCTATCCAGTTTTTTGGAAAGCAGCATGCCCAGTCCTTGCAGGATCTGCACCAAAACAACCAGAATGACAATGGTTACGATCATGATATCCTCTTCACGGCGATAATATCCATATCGGATGGCAATGTCGCCTAGTCCGCCTCCGCCTACGATACCTGCCATGGCGGAATATCCCAAAATGGTACCGATGGCAATGGTAACACCTACCAATAAAGAGGTACGGGCTTCTCCCAACAGCACCTTCCAGATAATGGTAAAGTTGCCTGCGCCCATACTCTGAGCCGCTTCGATCACACCCTTATCCACCTCTTTTAAAGAGGACTCCACCATACGGGCAATAAAGGGTGCTGCCGCAATGACCAAAGGTACAATGGTGGCTCCGGATCCGTAGCTTTTTCCCACGATCAGACGGGTTAAGGGAATGACTAAGATCAACAGGATCAGAAAGGGAATGCTTCTGATCAGGTTTGCAATAAAATCCAATATTTTGTACACAAAGGCATTGGGACGAATGCCGTTTTTATCCGTCACTGCCAAAATGATGCCAAAAGGCAGGCCCAGCACATAGCCCATAAGTGTTGACACAAGTGTCATATACAATGTGGCCCATGTTCCTTCTGCTATCATCATGATTGTAGAACTATCCATCACAAGGTCGCCTCCTCTGCACCAAGCCCTTTTTCTTTGAAATAGGCTATCATTTTTTCCGCCGTCTCCTTATCCTCGGGAAGCTGTAAGATCATTTCTCCCTCCGCCTTTCCGTTTATGGTCCGGGTATCGGCATAAAGGATATTGACCGGGGTTTTACATTCTAAGATAATGTTGCCGATAATAGGTTCAAAAGCGGAATGTCCGCCAAAGGTAACCCTGATCTTGCGCTCGCCCTGCATGTTTGCAATATGAGCGGAACCGGAAAAGACCAGTTTCCTTGCCGCCTCCGTCTTGGGCGCTCTAAACAGCTCTTCCACCGTTCCTTTTTCTTTCATTTCACCGTGATCCAAAACCACCACATGGGAGCAGATCTCCTGGATCACGCTCATTTCATGGGTAATGACCACAATGGTAATTCCCATTCTCTCATGGATCTCCTTTAAGAGATTGAGAATGGATTTTGTTGTCTGGGGATCCAAGGCACTGGTTGCCTCATCACAAAGCAGGATTTCCGGATCGTTTGCCAATACCCTGGCAATGGCAACCCTCTGCTTCTGACCGCCGGATAACTGTGCGGGATAGGCCTTTGCCTTCTCTCCCAGTCCTACGATCTCCAACAGCTCCATAGCCCGCTTTCTGGCATCCTTCTTTTTGATCCCTGCAATCTCCATGGGGAAACAGACATTATCCAGCACATTCCGCTGCATCAGCAGGTTAAAGTGCTGGAATATCATGCCGATATTTTGTCTTGCTTTCCTTAATTCGCTTTCTGACATCTCTGTCATGCTTTGTCCGTTTATAAAAACTTGACCGGAGGTGGGCCGTTCCAGCAGATTCAGACAGCGAACCAGGGTGCTCTTACCTGCGCCGGACAATCCAATGATTCCGAAAATATCTCCTTTCTCGATCTCAAAGCTCATGTCCTTTACAGCTTCTACGCTTCCGTTTTTTGACACGAATGTCTTATTTAGGTTCTCTACCCGAATTGCCGGTTCCATAAACCAAGCCCTCCTCCGGTCTTTCTATTTTATTTTATCTAACAGTACGGCTTAGTTAAAAGGAATTACTGCACCGTCATAGGTATCGTTGATGTACTGTTTTACCGCATCGGATTTTAATACATTTACCAAAGCAACAATGCCTTCATTGTTTTCATTGCCTTCTTTTACTGCAATGACATTTACATAGGTCTGTGCTGCCTCGGAATCAGAGGTCTCATAAGCTACCGCATCTTTTCCTACAGAGAAGCCTGCATCCAATGCATAGTTACCGTTTAATACTACGAAGGAAACCTCGCCTACTACACGGGAAACCTGTGCTGCCTCTAACTCCTGGATCTTGATATCAACAGAGTACTCTTCAATATCCTGTACAGTAGCGGTCAGGCCTGCGCCCTCTTTCAGCTTGATAATACCATTTGCTTCCAATAAAAGCAATGCTCTTGCTTCATTTGTGGTATCGTTGGGAACTGCGATCACATCGCCGTCTGCCAGTTCACTAAGAGAAGCCTTTGTTCCGGGATAGATACCGAAGGGCTCATAGTGAATGCCGCCAACATTTACCAAATGAGTTCCGTTTTCTACATTAAACTCATCCAGATAAGGAATGTGCTGGAAGTAGTTTGCATCGATTTCTCCGCTTTCTACAACCAGGTTGGGCTGTACATAATCCTCAAATTCGATCACTTCCAATTCCCAGCCCTGCTCTTTTAAGATCGGTGCTGCATACTCTAAGATCTCTGCATGAGGTGTGGGGGATGCTGCCACAGTAATGGTTCCTTTGGGCTCTGCGCTAGCTGCAGGAGCTGCTGCCTCTGTGCTGCCTAAGCCTGTGCCTTCCACAACGCCGCCTTCTACAACCAGGCTGTCAATGTCTACCTGAGAACCGTATACAGGCTCCAAGGTTGCTTTGTAGTCTGCATGGAAGAACTGCTCGTCAGCCAATGCTACGATCTCGTCATTTAACCAGTTAAGCAGTGTGGTGTTGCCTTTGGATACGGCAGGTGCAATGGTATCTAAGTTACCGATGGACTCAATACCTACGGTAAAGCCATCATTTAAGATAGCCCATGCCAGCACCTCTGTGTTGTCGGTACTGAAGGCATCTCCTCTGCCGTCTAACAAAGCGTTGTAAGCTTCGGTATACTGGTCAAACTTTAAGAGATTTACTTCAGGATAGTTCTCTGTAAAGAAAGTCTCAGCTGTGGTTCCCTTTGTTACGATCAGAGTCTTGCCGTTTAACTCATCGGCAGAAGTGATCAGTGCATCATCAGGAGATACAACGCCCAATGCCACCTTCATGTAAGGCAGAGCGAAGTCAACAGCCTGTGCTCTTTCTTCTGTTACGGTAAAGTTCGCAAGGATGATATCTACCTTGCCGCTCTCTAAGAATTCTACACGGCTGGCAGCTTCTGTAGCCACATATTCTACATCTACGCCCAAATCCTGTGCGATCCTTTCTGCGAAGTAAACATCATACCCCTGGTAATCACCATTTTCGTCCACATAACCAAAAGGGTTTTTGTCACTGAATACGCCGATACGGATGGTGCCGCTTTCCTTGATCTCGTCAAGGGTACGGTATACCACATCACCTGTGCTTCCGGAATCAGCATTGGTCTCTTCTGCAGCCTTGCCGCAGCCTACTAACGTCCCCAGTGCCAAAACAAATGTCAACAGTAACGCTAATACTTTTTTCATAATGCTTTTTCTCCTCCTTTTTCTTTTTGCTTATGAAAAACAAATGTATTCAAAAACCGTCTTGCTCGATCGGTTTTTGGCTGGGTAAAAAATGTTTCCGGCAATCCTTCTTCCAGGATCTTGCCGCTGTCTAAAAATACGACCCGGTCAGCCACCGCCTGGGCAAACTGCATTTCGTGGGTCACGATCATCATGGTAGAGCCGCTTTTTGCCAGCTCCAACATGACATCCAATACCTCCCTGACCATTTCCGGGTCAAGGGCTGCGGTCACTTCGTCAAACAGCATGATCTCCGGCTTCATGATCAAAGCCCGTACAATGGCAACCCTTTGTTTCTGGCCGCCTGATAACTGTCTGGGGTAAGCATCCTTCTTTTCCAAAAGTCCTACCCTTTTTAGAAGCTCCTCCGCTTCTGCCTCTGCTTCCTTTTTGTCCCTCTTTTGTACCTTTAGGGGACCAAGGAGCACATTATCCAAAACCGTCATGTGGGGAAAGAGATCGTAGCTTTGGAACACCATGCCGATCTTCTGCCGCACTTCATTCCATTTGGTCTTTTCTCCCGTAATGACCTCTCCATCTAACAGTATTTCTCCGGACTGAATCTCTTCCAGTCCGTTGATACATCGAAGCAGTGTACTCTTTCCACAGCCCGAAGGGCCAATGACAACCACCACTTCTCCTTTTTCTATATCCAACGATACATCCTGTAAAATAGGACCGTTGCCGTAGTCTTTACATATATTCTTAATTTCCAGCAGTTTTTCCTTCTGCATCACTTTTACCTCTGTCATCTCAAATTTTATTTTTTCTTATCTCTAAGCTGCATTCCATCTGCGTTCCAGCCACTTGGCCAACAGGGAAATGGGCCAGCAGGCAAAGAAATACAAAAAGAAGATGGTTCCGTATATCCACAGCGCCGAGTCAGGGACGGTATAGCGGTTGGCTTCAATGATCTGCTGGGCCACCTTCAATACCTCTACCACACCGATCAGCACCACTAAGGAGGTGGTCTTGATCATGCGGGTGGTCAGGTTGATAGCCAAGGGGATCAACCGCCTCAAGGTCTGAGGTATGATGATATAGCGGTAGATCTGAAGCTTGCTAAGGCCGATGGCCGCTCCGCTTTCATATTGGTGCTTCGGTATGGAGATCAACGCCCCTCTTACCAGGTCTCCCATTTCCGCCGTTCCCCAAAGGGTAAATACCAGCACGGCGGCTGTCTCGCCGGAAAGGTTGATGCCAAAGGACTTGGTCAGTCCGAAGAAGGCTAAAAACAACAGTACCAGCTGGGGCATGATACGGATAAATTCCAGATAGACCTTGGTAATTGCCTTGGTCAGCGGGTTTTTTACCGTCATCAGCATTCCCAATAAGGTGCCCAGTACCAAAGAGATCAGTACTGCCAGCAGGGAAATCCTGATAGTTACCCAAAGGCCTAAGAGAAGCCTTTCAAAGTTGTTGCCCATAAAGAGCACCCTAATTCCCAAATCCTGCATATCGTAACCTCCTTTCCAGCCATGCTGCAAAAATGGAGATCGGAAGCAGCAGGATCAAATATGCGATGACTAACATCAGTAATGCTTCGTCCGTTTTGTAATAAAGTCCGATCAGGTCTTTTGCCACATACATCAGGTCCGCCAATGCTACTACGCTGAAAACGGAAGTTTCCTTGATCAGAAAGATCACATTGGCACATAAGGCCGGGATGGACACGGATAACGCCTGGGGTAAGATCACATACCGCATCAGGCCGCCTTTTGTAAGACCGATGGAAAGCGCCGCTTCCCTTTGTGCCTTATCTACCGATTCCAGTCCGCTCCGGAACGCTTCCGCCATGTAACTGCCTCCGAGGAAGGTCAGCCCGATAATGGCACAGCCCTGAGAACTAATGCTGATGCCAAGCTTCGGTAATCCGAAGTACAGGAAAAATAACTGCACCAGCAAGGGTGTGTTTCGTGACAGCTCTATGTAAATTGCCACCACCCTTTTTGCTATGGGGATTTTAAAATACTGAATGAAAGAACATAACAGCCCGACTATGATGGATAAGGCAATGCCTACAAGACCGATGCTGATGGTCAGCCATGCCGCCTCCACATACATGGGGGTATATTCTTTTATAAACGAAAGATCCAACTTTTCACTTCCTTCTTTACTGCTTATTTTTTTCTTTTCTTAGAAAAACGCATGAAAATAGGAAGCCCGCAAAGCTTCCCAACGCATGATCCCCAATTTCCTTTCGTTTACCTTCAAAGGGATTGCCCGACAAAAAGCCTGGGAAGCATTCTTGCATTCCAGCAGCAACGCATCATTCTGTTGTAGCAGCATACATTTCTCATTGTCATGCTTTCCCAATCCTTTCTTGGTTTCCCTTCTCTGGTAGTTACTATATCACTTTACTGGGAATTGTGCTAATATATAAAAAATTCAGCCCGTTATAGCTTCATCCTATAACGAGCGGATGAATTTTATATGAAATATTCTATGGTCTTTTCCGGTGTGAGCCTGGTCTCTTCATTGAAAAGAAGCACTGCCTCCCGCCCTTCCGTAGGACCTAAAGAATAAATCTCTTCGCTTTCCTGGTTGAAGTAATGAGCCGGCACGATCCGGTTATACTCACATGGATGGTCTGTATCTAACAGGATATCCTTTTGTCTAAAAGGCTGATCCACATAATAGGGATCGAACATCTGCACCATGCCCTTTTCTTCTCCCGTCAACAACACATAGTGAGGATCATCAAAGAAAAGCCGGACTATGGCTACACCTCCGTGGTGAAGACAGTCATTGATGCGGCCTCCCTGTCCGATATATACGCTCCGGTCCGAGAGATACTCTGCAGAAATAGGAAGCTGTCCGATCTTACCAAAACCATTTAACCAGTTGGTCAAAAACATCATGGCCGCTGCAGATGTACCGCTTTTGCCCTGAATGCCCTCTGCATTGTAGCAGTCTAAGCAATAAAGCATGGTATTCCTGATGATCTCCGGCGGGATCGCCTCTCTGGGAAACAAGAAACTGATCCCATTGAGTACAGCCGTAGGACCGCAGTCATATTCAGATAATTGATAACGAAGCGGATTGTGCATCATCCCATCTCCCAGTTTTCCAGTATGAATTCGACAAGAACTACTATACCCTTTCCCGTGGATTATGTCAAATCTAAAATCAGTTCCCGCACCAGCTTTGCTCCCAGGATCAGATCCTCTATGGTGGCATATTCCTCTACGGAATGGACCTGATACATGCCGCAGGATAATACCAGACCTCTGATACCCTGCTTTGCAAATACATTGTTATCGCTGCCTCCGAAGGTTTCCGTCAGATCGCCGGGTAAGCCTAACTTTTCACATGCCCTTGCAAACCTTTCTGCCACAGACTCTCCCTTTTCGACGGAATAGGCTTCAATATGTACCATACTGTCAAAGGAAAAATCCTTTACAGTTTCCTGTAAGATACCCCTTACATCTTCCAGTACCTGCAGTGCCTTTTCATGGGAATAGCTTCTGATCTCTCCCCGGCAGACGCAGTGCTCCGGCACGATATTGGACATGGTGCCGCCCCTTATGGTTCCGATATTCAGTGTAGTCTCTTCATCCAGCCTTCCCTGTTTGATCCCTTCGATCACCTTGCACATCAGGGCAATGGCATGGATGCCTTTTTCCGGTTCAAAGCCTGCATGAGCCGGTTTTCCCTTTACCTCCATAGTAAAAGAAATGATAGAAGGCGCTTTGCATGCCGCCGAGCCGACGGGGCCGCTTAGATCCAGCACATAGGCTTCCTTCGCCTTTATCATATCAAAATCAAAGGCAGATGCTCCTTTACAGTAAAGCTCTTCTCCCACGCTGAAAACTACCTCTACATCCCTGTGGGGAATCCCTTCCTCCCGGATGCTGCGGATGCCTTCTAAGATTTCTACGATCCCCGCTACGTCATCTGCACCAAGCACTGTGCTTTTATCGGAAGTGATCCTGCCATCCTCATGAAATACAGTCTTTTTGCCGATACCGGGCTGCACCGTATCCATGTGGGCGGAAAAAAGAATGGGCTCTCCCGGTAAACTGCCTTTTAAAAACCCATACAGATTGTTTGCTTCTCCTCCAATCTTTTCCGCTGCCCTATCTTCCTTTACACAAAATCCAAGGTTTTCCAATTTCCCCTTTAAAATTGCGGCAATTTCCCTTTCTTTCAAACTGATGGAATCTACGGATGTCAGCTGGAGGAATTCGTTTTTGATGCGCTCTTTCTTCATTTCATTCAATACTCCCAGTTGCTATTTTGTTATTTTCTATTACTTTTGGTTATCCTTCGTTACTTTTAGTATGTTTTCGTCTTGTTTTTGCTTACTTTGTGCTGTCTGCATAAAAATATAAGTGCAAGGCGAGATAGCATAACACCCGCATTGCACTTACATTTTGGTCATTTCTTAAACAGTAAACTTCTTAATATCCTCTAACAATATCTGAACTTTATCTTCCAATTCAAGCACGATCTGATTGGAACCGTCCACGATGCTTGACAATTCTTCGGTCTTTGCAGATGTCTCCTCTGCTACTGCCGCATTGTCCTGAGCCAGGTCATTTAATATGCCAAGAGAGTGGGTCACATTATTTCTCTGGTTCTCAATCTCCCCTGTCATGGTGCCGATGGTCTGTACTGCATTAACACAGTTATCCAATTCATGATATAGCTTCTTGAAGGTATCATATGTATCGGACAAGGATGCCACCTGCATATCTACAGATTGGTTCATTTCCTTCATGATATTAACCGATTTGGATGTATTGGCTACCAGTTCCTCTATCACATGTCTGATCTCTTCTACCGAAGCTGCCGACTGATTTGCCAGCTTACCGATCTCATCCGCAACTACCGCAAAGCCTCTGCC
>JAFLSW010000031.1 GCA_022510725.1 Lachnospiraceae bacterium | reverse complement strand
TTCTCCATCCTCCATAGTCAGTGTAAAGGTCACACTGCTGTTTTCAAAATCCGGCTCCGGTTTAAACATCCGTTTATGGAAGCCTTTATCAAAATGTGTATGTAAGTTATTTTCTCCATCATTCACATCCAGCTTATAGGTCTTGCCATCCAGTTCAAAGGATGCATTTGCCGTACGATTGGCAATGGGACCTACGGATGCACCAAAGAAATTGCTGTTGGAAAAATATTTTTCCAGTCTGTCATAGCCCGGTGTAATGTCTTCGATCCTGCCTTTTTTATTGGGCACATACAGGTTCATCAGGATAGCGCCGTAGTTCATGACTTCCGCCTTAAGACCCTTTTCATTGGATAGAGAATAAATAACGATTCCTTCTTTTCCGTCCTTGGTTTTTCCAAACAATGATTGTTCTAACATAGTTCTTTCCCTCCCTTATGATATAGTTATAATTCTATCCTTCCTTCCAAAGCCCGAAGCAAGGTTACTTCATCGGTGTATTCCAGATCTCCTCCCACCGGGACACCGCTGGCAATACGAGTCACCTTGATACCGGTAGGCTTAATGAGCTTACTGATATACATGGCGGTGGTCTCTCCTTCTAAGCTGGAATTGGTTGCAATGATGACCTCCGCCACCGACTCTGTAGAGAGCCTTTGCATCAATTCCTTTAAACGAATGTCATTAGGCCCGATTCCCAGCATAGGCGATATCGCTCCATGAAGCACATGATACACCCCATTAAACTTTCCTGTCTTTTCATAGGCCGCTAGATCTCTGGGATTCTCTACTACCATGATAGTCTGCTTATCCCTTTTGACGCTGCTGCAGATAGGACAGATCTCCTGATCCGTCAGTGTATAGCAAACAGAACAATAGCGCACCTTTTCCCTTGCCTCCACAATGGTATCGGCAAGCCGCTTCACATGGTCTGCCGGCTGGTTGACCAGATAAAACGCCAGCCTTTGTGCCGACTTATTACCGATACCGGGCAGAGCGGATAGTTCTTCAATTAGCCGATTGATATAGCCGCTGTATAGATCCATTAGAACGGAAATCCTCCCAGGCCGCCGGTCATTTTACTCATAATAGCCGCATTGGCTTCTTCTGCCATACGCAGCGCTTCATTGACTGCTGCCATGATCATATCCTGCAGCATCTCGGTCTCTTCCGGATCAACTGCATCTTTATCAATCACGATTCCCGTTACTTCTTTTTTACCGCTTACAGTCACTTCCACTGCACCACCGCCGGCCTTTGCAGTAAATTCTTTTTCCTCCAGCTCTTTCTGGCTCTCTTCCATCTGACGCTGCATCCTCTGTGCCTGTTTCATCAGATTATTCATGTTTCCCGGCATACCTCCCGGAAATCCACCGCGCTTTGCCATTTTAGTCCTCCTCCTCTTCAATATCCATCATGATAATTTTTGATAAATCTATATTTTTTGCTTCAAAATTTTCATTCTGTCCATAAGTTTTAAATTCCGGTTCTACTTCTTTTCCTATGGTGTTAGACAGCATTAAAGCTACCTGTTCCATGTGCTCCGGCACCTTTAAAAAATAATCCGAATAGGTACCTTCCACCAGATAGATCTGAAGGCGGTTGTCACTGCCCAAACTTAATCTGGCTGTCTTTAGATAACCCTTCATGGGATTGGGACAATCATTTAAGATCAACGGCCATTGCTTTACGATCTGTTCCACATCTTCAGGAATTGCTTTCGGCATAGGCGGCAAACTGCTCTTTTCTCCGCCGGCATTGCCGGATATGACATAATTATCTCCCTGCACATTTCCCGGCCCAACATCAGCTGCTACCAGCCCTTTTTCTATTTTATCCTCTAAGACCCGCAGCCTTTCAACAATGGATTCTCGATTTTTTTCCATTTGAGGACGACAGGCTTTAATCATAGTCATCTCGATCATGACCCGTTTTGCGGACGCATAACGAATCTGCCCGGACAACTCGGAAAAGATTCGGATAAAACGCATAATGGTATTCTGATCTGCCATATCCGCCTCTTCTTTTAGGAGCTGTAAATGCTCAGATGAGACATCCAGCACTTCTTCGGCAGCACCACAATTTTTAACCAATAAAAGATTGCGCAGATACCATGTGTAATCACTGACAAACTGAGTCAGTTCTCTGCCCTGTATCACAATCTCTTCCAACAGCTCAATGCAGGATAGCACATCTTCAGAAAGCATATGTCGTAACAGCCGACTGAAAACCTCATTATCCACCGCACCCAGCACATCCAACACCATATCGTAGGTCAGTTCTTTGCCAAAATGAAAGGCGATGCACTGATCTAAGAGACTTAAAGCATCCCTTAAAGAACCGTCTGCGATCTTAGCTATATAGCGCAGGGCTTTTGGCTCCACAGAAACCTTTTCCTGTTCCATCAGCTCTGTCATTCGGTCTGTTATGGTATCAATATCGATACGCCTAAAATCATATCTTTGACAGCGGGACAGAATCGTAATGGGAATTTTGTGTACTTCCGTTGTGGCCAGAATAAAAATAACATATCCCGGCGGTTCCTCCAAAGTTTTCAAAAGGGCATTAAAAGCGCCAATGGAAAGCATATGCACTTCGTCAATAATATAAACCTTATACTTTCCCTGGGCAGGAGAATAAGATACTTCCTCAACGATCCCCCTGATATTATCCACACCGTTATTAGAGGCCGCATCAATCTCTATTACATTCATGCTGGCACCGGAGGCAATAGCCTGACAGCTTTTACACTTGCCGCAGGGGCTTCCGTTTTCGGGAGCTTCACAATTTACCGCTTTTGCAAAAATCTTTGCAATGGTGGTTTTTCCTGTTCCTCTGGTCCCGCAAAATAGATAAGCATGCCCTACCCTGTCAGCCGTTATTTGATTTTTTAATGTTTCTACAATGGCATCCTGACCCTTTACATCCTCAAATGCAACAGGCCGGAATTTCCGATACAAAGCCTGATATGACATGCTTTCACTCTTTCCGAACTTTGGTCATCATGCTCAGTCGCCGAAGCTGATGCCAAGCATTTTTGCCTCTTTGATAATGGGTGCGTCAGGAGAAACATATTTTAATTTACCTGCCACATCCTCTAAAGGCACTTTTACAATCTCCCTGTTTTTGTAGCCTACCATGAAGCCATATTCTCCCTTCATGATCAGCTTGCCTGCTTCAGAGCCCAGGCGGGATGCAAACACCCTATCATAAGGACAGGGGCTTCCGCCTCTCTGGGTATGACCGGGAACAGTCACACGCACTTCGTATTTGGATTTCTTTTGGATCTTATCCGCAATTTCATAGGAAACGGACGGATAAGGATAGTTCTTCATCTTTTCCTTGTATTCCTTTTTGGACAGAGCAGCATCCTCCTTGGAGATAGCGCCTTCCGCTACCGCCAAAATGGTAAACTCGCTTCCTCTTTTATGGCGTCCTTCAATAGCCTCTATGATTTTATCAATATCATAGGGTATCTCAGGAATCAAGATAATATCCGCTCCCCCTGCCATACCGGCATTTAAGGTAAGCCATCCTACCTTGTGTCCCATGACCTCTACAATAAATACCCTGCCATGAGATGCAGCTGTGGTATGGATGCAGTCAATGGCATCGGTTGCAATGTTGACTGCACTTTGGAAACCAAAGGTCATATCCGTACCGAAAAGGTCGTTATCAATGGTCTTGGGCAAAGTCACTACATTTAATCCTTCTTCCCTTAACAGATTGGCTGTTTTGTGGGTACCGTTTCCGCCTAAGATCACAAGGCAGTCCAGTTTCAGTTTGTAGTAATTCTGTTTCATTGCTTCCACTTTATCCAGTCCGTTTTCATCCAGATCCCGGATGGTCTTAAAGGGCGTCCGGCTGCTTCCCAGGATCGTGCCTCCCTTAGTCAGGATACCTGAAAAGTCTTTGCTGGTCAGCATCCGGAAATCTCCGTAGATCAGGCCTTTATAGCCGTGATTAAAACCATAGATCTCCACATCGCTTTCAAAATTGGTCACGCTTTTTACCACACCTCTCATGGCGGCATTTAAAGCCTGACAGTCTCCACCACTGGTCAACATACCAATTCTTTTCATTTAACTGCTCCTCCTTGCCCATATGTATTCATTCAAACTATTCTCATTATATATTATTTTACTCTTTATCACAACTTAAACTTACGCCCCTTCCTTTTCTCATTGACGGAACTTTTATTTCCAGATATAATGTCCGCAAAGGGCAGAGTCAAGTGTTTGAACAAGCATATGCCAAGCTTGCTTAAGCAGATGCTTGTTCGGACATTTGACGAGCGAAGCGACCCCGGAAAACCTACGGTTTTTCGGGGTCCTGCCCGCAGACAATTTTGGAGATGTATCGAAGTGGTCATAACGAGCTTGACTCGAAATCAAGTTGTCCGTCAGGGCACGCGGGTTCGAATCCCGCCGTCTCCGTTTTTCCCACATAAAATAAAACGAATGGCAGATTCAAACCGCCATTCGTTTTATTTTTCCATTTTGCCACTTTTTCGATATCATCTTAATAAACTATCTTATCTCTTCCTGTTTCTTTTCCCTGATAAAGCTTTGCATCTGCATCCTGCAGATTAGCATCAATATTTCCCGAAAAATCGTATTCCGTAAGGCCATAGGTCATGGTAATGGCAATTTCCGTTTCATCCTTTTTTATCCGCATTTCCTTTATCCTTCTTCGGATGCGTTCCAGTTTTTCATAAGCTTCATCCCCGTTGATATCAGAAAAGATCAATAAAAATTCTTCTCCACCCCATCTGGCAGCCATATTTGTTTCAAGCATTTCCTCAGAAAAGATGTTGGCTACGCCTTTTAATACTTCATCCCCTGTATCATGACCATAGGTGTCGTTCACCTTTTTAAAAAAATCAATATCACAAATACATAAACAAAAACTGCTGTTTTCCTTACACTTTTTTGTCAGATACTCCAATGCCTTTCTACGGTTGAATAAGCCTGTCAGTTTATCCGTATTTGCCTGCTCTTCCAGTTGTTTATTGTATTCTACCAACTTCCCTTCCAGCTCCTGCCCGTCCTTACCGAATATAAAGGCAATCAATGACAGATCGCAAAATATGGTGATCGTATTGATGATCTGCTGCAGGGAATTAATAGAAGAATCCATGGAAAAATACGGCTCTCTCCTTAAAAAAATAAGAAACAAAACGATTCTCAGCACACACATGGCTGCTGCATAAGCAAACTTTTCTTTATAACCCTGATAACCGGAGAAGAAATACAGCAATAGCAAAACCATAAGAAAATGCTGCACACCAATATTCCAGCCAAATAAAACGAGGGCTACAATAATAAATGCCAGCATCCCCACATTGAACAGCCAAAGAGTCGCATTGGTGTTAAGATAATAAGATCCTGCAAATATTCCGATAAAAACAGCAAAAAATGTCACATAAAATAAGATTCCGTGCATGCCGAATGCAAGATTACTAAGAATAAGCGTAATAAAAAAATAAATTAAAGTGGTGATCAAAATATTGCGGATCACAACAATAGTTTTCTTTGACTCATTTTTTGCTCTTGTGTCTTTATATATAAATTCGATGATCTTTTTGGTCATGTTACCAAGTTTCATTTTCTATATATCCTTCACAATGACTTATGTTTGGTATTCTGCATGTAATATCCTAAATATTGTAACACATTATCATGTACACTACAAATCATTTACTGAGGCTTACTGTATTTTCGCTTTTCAAAAGACTCTTTTTTCTTTATAATAAAAGGGCAGGGGGAATACTATTTCGGGAAAGGAAAAATCATGAAAACAAGAAGAATTTTTATGTCTCTATGTGGCGTTTTAATCTGTGCCGTAAGCGTTGGCATTTTTAAGCTTGCAGCTTTGGGTGTAGACCCATTTCAATCTCTTATGGGCGGCTTAGACAAAAAGATCCCGATTTCCTTCGGGACCTTATATGTCATCGTCAATCTATTGCTTTTAACCTTTTCACTGATCGCAGACCGACACAACATCGGCATCGCAACCTTCATCAACTTATTTTTATTAGGATACATTACCGAATTTACATATCACTTTTTGCAGGGATTGATCCCCGATCCTTCTATGCTGGTTCGGATATGCTGTCTTTTGTTGGGCATCTTGATCATTTGCATCGGCTCTGCCCTGTACATGACTGCCGACCTTGGCGTCTCTACCTATGATGCGGTAGCCATTGTTCTTGCTTACCGCTATAAGATCGCCAAGTTCCAATACTGTCGTATCGCCACCGACTTGATCTGCGTCATCGCAGGCGTTGCCATCTTTTTCTGGGGCGGCGGTACCATGGGCGAAATATCCACCATCGTTGGAGTAGGCACCATTGTCACGGCATTTTTCATGGGACCTCTGATCGAGTTCTTTAATCAAAAACTGGCTCGTCCATTATTAAAAAAGTAATATGTTAAATCTCTACATCGGCTCCATAGTCTACGCCGGGCATACGGAAACCAAACATCTGGAAGAAATCATCCCAGTAGCCCTGGATATCACAGAGCTTTGAAACATTTTCTGTGTTTACCTGCTCCCAGGTTTTCATGATGGCATCCTGGACTTCCGGTTTCATTTCCCAATCATCCAGACGGATGCGGCCTTCTTCATCCACAGGCACAGTATCTCCCAAAAGCTTTTCATCAAAAAGCCGTACCATCTGCTCAATACAACCTTCATGGAGATTTTGTTCCTTCATGACCTTGTACATAATGGATAAGTATAAAGGTACTGCGGGAATGGCAGAACTGGACTGCGTCACTACGGCTTTATTTACGGAAACATATGCTTTCAGATCGTCATATTTCTGGTTCAGTTTAACAGCGGTTTCTAAGACATGCTTCTTGGCCTGTCCGATGGTTCCGCTGTAATAAATGGGATAGGTAAGCTCCGGTCCGATATAGGAATAAGCAACTGTCACTGCGTCTTTTGCAAGGACCCCTGCCGCCTTTAGGGCATCGATCCAAAGCTCCCAATCTTCTCCGCCCATAACCTTTACGGTTCCTGCTATCTCTTCCTCTGTTGCAGGCTCTAAAGTTGCTGTGGTGATCTCATTGTTATTCAGATTTAAGGACTTGGTAGTAAAGACTTCATTTACCGTCTTTAATGTAGATACATAGGTGGTCCCGTCCGGTGCCGTCCTTCTGGGCGATGCCAGAGAGTAAATGACCAGATCCACTTCTCCCAGATCATCCTTGATAGCCTGGATCACTTCCTGTTTGATCTCATCAGAAAATGCATCTCCGTTGATGGATTTGGTATATAAGCCGGCTTCTTTTGCCAGCTTGTCAAATGCTGCTGTATTATAATATCCGGCAGTAGCCGTTCTCTTTCCTGCGGCAGGTCTTTCAAACATCACGCCAATGGTGGAGGCCTTACAGGTAAATGCTGCTGCAATGCGGCTTGCCAGTCCATAGCCGGTAGAAGCACCGATGACCAGTACTTTTTTAAATTCTTTTTCCCGTTTACACTGATAGCTTTCTCCGGTCTTTTTTGCATATTGAATCTGTTTTTCCACATTTTCATAGCATCCTACCGGATGTGCTGTTGTACAAATAAATCCTTTTGCTTTTGGTTCTACTACCATGATTTTTCCTCCGTTTTTAACCCCATATTTTATCTTTTTGTTTTACACAAAGATACACACTTCTTGTATTATAGCACACCCCTTATGGAGAGACTAGTAGTTGACCGCTTAATCTTTCTATCTTTTTACGAAGCTTTAACATATTTTTATCCAGTTCCGAAATGGTTGCAGCATATTCTTTCAACTCTTTTCCCACAGTTTCCGCCCCGGGAAATTCTTTCTTATAGACCAGCTGATGATCCAATACGGACCAGAAATCCATGGCAACAGTGCGAAGCTGTACTTCCACTTTGATCGGTTGTACATCCTCTTTCCCTTTTAAGCTTATGGGCACCTCCACGATCAGATGCAGACTCATGTATCCATTGCTTTTTGGCTTTTTGATATAATCCTTCTCTTTTATGATCCGAAAATCTTCCCGGTTCCTTGCCCGTTTTGCGATCTCATAGACATCATCCATAAAGAGACAGACCATTCTGATGCCCAACAGGTCGTTGCATTTAAATATTCCTTCCCGATCCAAAGGATAATTCTTTTTCTTTATTTTTTTCAGAATGCTGTCTGCGCTTTTGATACGGCAGGAGATCTGGTTGATCACTTTACGCTCTTTTTCCACTGCCAGTACCATTCCCATTTCCCAAAAACAGTTCTGTATGTATTCCATTGCTTCCAAGGCATAAGGCCGATAGGTGTCTTCTTCTATGATTTCCTGTATCATTTCTTTTCGCATTGTACATTATATGCGGGAAATTTTCAAAACATGCCTATTTTCAGATATATCTATGCATTTCTATATTTAACTGCCAGCGCAATAACAAGAGCTGCTATGCCGCCTACGCAAAGCCAAAGAGGCCAGAATAGTTTCATTCCGGTTTGCGCATATTCCGTCCCGTCCTGCTGTTCTTTTATCAGGATCACTCTCTCAATGCCTCCATAAGGACTTACGGTGTATGTTCCATCAGCCTCTAAAACATAGTCTATGGTATGATGTTCCACAGCCTGGGGAAATGTAATTTTAGAAACATCTATATGCCCTTTAGGTTTTAAATCTTGAAAACAAAATCCCAAAAGACTTAATTCTGTATTTTTACTTAAATCAACCTCGGGTATTTTATCATAATCAAAGAACAGGGCATTCAATTTTAAATTGTGACTGACATCCAGTTCTGTCAGATCATTCATGTCACAAGTTAAAAATGTAAGGTTTGCATTTTGACTTACATCCAGCTTTGTCAGTTCATTCAGGCTACACTGCAGTTCTTCCAGATTACTATGTATAGTAACATCCAGACTGCTTAGGTGATTATCATAACAGGCTAAAACCTCCAGATCGGGATTTTGGCTTATATCCAGTTCCGATAGATTACAATTGCCACAATACAAACTCCTGAGTTTTGTATTATTTCCTATTTCCAGGCTGCCCAAATTATTTTTACTGCACCACAAAATTTCAAGATCAAGATTTTGACTTACATTTAGATCGGTCAATTGATTTCTTTCACAGCGTAGGGTGATCAGCCTCTCGTTAGCGCTTACATCTATGCTGCTTAAGTTATTGCTGCTACAAGTTAAAAACTCCAGATTTATAAATTTTTCTAAGCCCTCTAAAGAACTGACTCCTTTATTCACAATGTCAATATTGGTTACACCCAAAGGATCAAGATACCCATTTCCATCCTTATCATATTTCTCAGACAAGTAATCGCGAAATACCGGATCTGGAAAATTGGCTTCATTGATCTCCACTTCTCCCTCTTTAGGCATTGCCTTATCAGGAGTGTAATCAATTCTAACCTCCTCAATACCGCCATAAGAACCGACCTTATAGCATCTATACTCATCAAGAACAAATTCTATAGAAGTTTCTTCCTCGGCTTGAGGAAAATATATTCCGGATACATCCAAAGTTCCTTCCTTTTGCAATTCATAGAAATGCATAACCATATAATCTAATTTCGTATTTTTACTCAAGTCTATTTCCGGAATTTTATCAAAGTTAAAATATAATGACCGAAGCTTAAGATTATTGCTCAGATCCAATTTTGTCAGATGATTGGAAGAACAATCCAGTGTTTCCAAATTTAAGTTGCTGCTTACATCTAATTCTGTCAGATTACAACTGTTGCAAAATAAAAATTCCAAATCCGGATTATTACTTACATCTAATGTTGTCAGGTTATTATTGGCACAATCGAGATTTCTCAAATTTTTGTTTTTGCTTATATCTAGCTCGGTCAAATTATTGTCGGCACAATGCAAAGTGTCAAGATTTTCAAACTTTTCTATTCCCTTTAGAGAATAAATACCCTTGTTATAAACATTAATTTGGCTTACCTTTTCAACATCATCAATATACCCATCTCCATCCTCATCATATTCTTCAGACAGATAATCGCGGAATGCCGGGTCCGGAAAATTGGCTTCGTTGATTTCCAATTTTTCTCCTTCGGCAGGTTCCGCCCTTACTTCATCAGATGATATGCTAACTAAAACAACTGTCACAAGAAATGCTGTCACAATGCTTTTACAAAAGAATTTCCATCTCATTTTTTTCATAACCATACCTCCACACAATAGCATTTACTTACATATTGATCATATTTTTCTATCTTTCAATAGGTATGTCAATTTTTGCACTTTGAAATGCAATTTTTATATATTTTAGCTGTATAAATAAAGACAGGTCAAGGCTATTATTTACATTTTATAGAAAAAGAGCTGCCGCTTATGCGACAGCTCTTTTATCTTCATTACCATATTGATTTTGTTTTACAGATCGCTTTTCACTTTATTATAGATGCCTTTTGCATCCAATCCGTATTTTTCTACCAAAGCTGCTGCAGATCCGGATTCGCCAAAACGGTCATACATGCCGATCTTGGTCACTTTTACCGGCTCCTTTTCAGAAAGCAGATCACAGACTGCGCTTCCCAAGCCACCGATCACAGAATGCTCCTCAACGGTAAACACTCTGCCGGTTTTCTTTGCGCTGGCAAGCACCAGTTCTTCATCCAAGGGTTTGATGGTATGAATGTTGATCACTTCTGCATCAATACCGTCTGCTTTAAGCATTTCTGCTGCCCCCAGAGCACCTTCTACACAGATGCCGGTGGCAAAGATGGTCACATCCTTCCCTTCTTTTAACACAACACCTTTTCCGATCTCAAAATGATAATCAGCCTTATCGTTGATAACGGGAACTGCGGAACGGCCAAATCTCAAATATACCGGTCCTTCCATTTCCAGGGCTGCACGAACTGCTGCTCTTGCCTCCACATCATCGGAAGGAACAATCACGGTCATGCCCGGAATGGTCCGCATCAAAGCGATATCCTCATTACACTGATGGGTTGCGCCGTCCTCACCGACGGTAATACCTGCATGAGTTGCGCCGATCTTTACATTTAAGTGAGGGTAACCGATGGAATTACGAACCTGTTCAAAATTCCTTCCTGCCGCAAACATGGCAAAAGAAGAAATGAAGGGGATCTTTCCACAGGCTGCCAGTCCTGCTGCAATACCGGTCATATTACATTCTGCAATACCGCAGTCAATATGCCGATCTGGATATGCCTTTTGGAAAGTGCTGGTCTTGGTAGCGCCTGCTAAGTCCGCATCCAAGACTACCAATTCCGGAAAGTCTTTTGCACACTCCACAAGAGCATTGCCGTAGCTTTCTCTTGTTGCAATCTTTTTTGCTTCTGCCATTATGCTTCACCCTCTTTCTCTAATCGCTCTGCGATCTTATTCAGATCTTCCATGCCAATGGCATACTCTTCATCATTAGGAGCTTTTCCATGCCATCCTGCATTGTCTTCCATGAAGGAGATGCCTTTGCCTTTTACGGTATGCATAATGATGGCTGTGGGCATTCCCTTGGTTTCTTTTGCCTTTTTGAAAGCCGCCCTGATCTCATCAAAGTTATGTCCGTCCACATTGATGGCGGAGAAATTAAAGGCTTCAAACTTCTTATCAATGGGATAAACGGAGCAGACATCCTCAACCTTGCCATCAATCTGCAATCCGTTATTATCCACGATCACTACCAGGTTATCCAGATTTTTTGCTCCTGCAAACATAGCAGCTTCCCAAACCTGACCTTCCTGGATCTCACCGTCTCCCAAAAGAGTATAGACCCGATAATTCTTCTTAGACAGCTTTGCTGCCAATGCCATGCCTACTGCAGCGGATATGCCCTGTCCCAAAGAACCGGAGCTCATATCCACACCGGGGGTCTCCTGCATACAGGGATGTCCCTGGAGGTAAGATCCCAATTTCCTAAGGGTAAGGAGATCTTCTACAGGAAAATAGCCCCTATTTGCCAAAGCCGCATAAAGTCCCGGCGCCGTATGTCCTTTTGAAAGCACAAACCGGTCTCTGTCTTCCCACTTGGGGTTTTTAGGATCGATATTCATTTCTTCAAAGTAAAGATAGGTAAACATATCTGCCGCTGAAAGCGATCCGCCGGGATGACCGGCTTTTGCGCTGTGCACAGACGACAGGATGCCTTTGCGGACATCATTTGCCCGTTTTTGAAGCTCCAAATTTGTCATGCTATTTGCCTCCGTATAAATGGTTTTACTGCTTTCTTATGCAAAAGGATTCTCGGTAGGATATCTGACACCGGCAGGCTGGTTATAGCCGATCTCATCTACATCTACACCCAAGTATTTGAATACTTCATAGATAGCTTTGCCAAAGTGACCGAATGCAACTGCACCGTGATGAGGGAAATTCTTCTCGATCAATACATGACGATAGAATCTGCCCATTTCGGGAATAGCAAATACGCCGATGGCACCAAAGGACTTGGATGCAACGGGAAGCACTTCACCGTGAGCGATATAAGCTCTTAAGTTTGCATCCGCTGTGGACTGCAGTCTGAAGAAGGTAATATCGCCGGGGACGATGTCTCCTTCCAAAGTTCCCTGGGTTACCTCCTCAGGAAGGCTTCTTGCCATGATCATCTGATACTGCATACCGCAGAAGGATAATTTCTTGGAGGAAGTATTGCCGCAGTGGAAGCCCATGAAGGTATCTTTGTGAGTATAAGGGAATTTGCCTTCAATGGATTCCTTGTACATATCAGCCGGTACGGAGTTGTTGATGTCTAACAGGGTAACGATATCTTCGGATACGCAGTAACCGATGAACTCGCTCAATGCACCATAAATATCAACCTCACAGGATACGGGAATACCCATTCCTGTCAGACGGCTGTTCACATAGCAGGGAACAAATCCGAACTGAGTCTGGAATGCGGGCCAGCATTTGCCTGCAATTGCCACATATTTGCGATAGCCTTTGTGCTCCTCTACCCAATCCAAAAGTGTCAGCTCATACTGTGCCAGCTTAGGAAGGATATCAGGCTTGTTGTTACCCGAGCCTAACTCTTCTTCCATCTCTTTTACCTTTGCGGGAATACGGGAGTCACCTTCATGCTTTTTAAATGCTTCAAAGAGATCCAGCTCGGAGTTTTCTTCAATCTCTACACCTAAGTTGTATAACTGTTTGATCGGTGCATTACATGCTAAGAAGTTAAGGGGTCTGGGACCGAAGCTGATGATCTTTAACTGGGAAAGGGCTGTCAGCGTCCGTGCGATAGGAATGAATTCATGGATCATGTCTGCACAGTCCTCTGCTGTTCCCACAGGATATTCAGGTATGTAAGCTTTTACATTACGAAGCTTTAAGTTATAGCTTGCATTTAACATACCGCAGTATGCATCGCCTCTGCCGCCCTTTAAGTCATTCTGGGACTCCTCTGCTGCAGCACAGAACATGACCGGTCCGTCAAAGTGTTTTGCCAACAGGGTCTCTGCGATCTCAGGTCCGAAGTTACCAAGATATACACATAGGGCATTACAACCTGCTTTCTTGATATCCTCCAGTGCCTGAACCATATGGATCTCACTTTCTACAATACAGATAGGACATTCATAGATCTCTCCTGCATCATATTTCTTTCCATATGCTTCTGTCAATGCTTTTCTCCTGTTTACGGAAAGAGACTCCGGAAAACAGTCGCGGCTTACAGCCACAATACCAATTTTTACTTCAGGTGCGTTATTCATGATTTTTCCTCCTTCTGCCGCTTTTGCGGTTTATTCATTAATATTTAGGTTCTTGCCGATCAGTCCGATATGACAGCCCTCATCCAAGCCACCTTCTTCATGCCCGATCAGCCATTTGTTCTTTGCCGTGATCAGCTTATCTTCGCCGCCTTTATGAGCTTTATCCAAAGGATAGTTGGTTCCTGCCGGCAGCACGACTGCTACCTTAAAGCCTTCTCCTTTCACACCGCAGGGAGCATAATGAAGACTGGTAGCATATACCTCAACCGCTGTTCCCTTAGGGATCAGAAAGGCTTCCATCAAAGCTGTGTCATAAGTAAAGTCCTCTGTGATATCCTGCTGCCAGCCTAAGATCAGAATGGCATCCGTTGCCGCCACATTGATCTCGGAGCTTCTGTGATATTCCACTGCATTCAACAGCTCGTTATGCCCGTTGCAATAGCCGATCTGGATAGGCAGTTCGCCATAGGTCTTATCCCGCAGCTCTTCAAAAACGGGAAGGGATTCCAGTTCCTTTACACTAGGCTCGTATACCACGCCCTCCGGCAGCGGTGTCTTCTCTTCCAACGCTTTTACCAATTGGGAAAAGTCAATATCCTTTACAACCCTTCCGTACTTCTTAAACCGCTGATCTGTTACATCATAAATCGTCATTTTATAACCCCTTTCCTTTTTATAGTTTATTATTGAATCTTGCGAAAAAGCTCTTTGCAGGCAGGATAGATCTCTTTGTACTGCTGATATCTTGCCTCATATTTTGCAACTAACTCCGGTTCCGGTTCTACGGTATCAACGATCTTAACGATCTTGTCTGCCGCCTCCTGTACGCTTTCAAATTCGCCGCAGGCAACTGCTGCCAACATAGCGCCGCCCAGTGCCGGTCCTTCTTCGCTTTCGATCACATCAACCTTTACATTTAAGATATTGGCGATCATCTTTTTCCAAAGAGGGCTCTTTGCACCGCCTCCGCAGATCTTACTTCTTTCAATATGAATGCCCAGGGCTTTTGCCACTTCAAAGGAATCTCTCAAAGCAAAAGCCACTCCCTCTAATACCGCCTGGGTCATATCCGCTCTGGTGGAATCCATAGTCAGACCGATAAAAGTACCTCTTGCCAGGGGATCATTGATGGGAGACCGCTCTCCCATGAGATAAGGCAGGAAGTATACATGATTTTCTCCCAGCTTATCGATAGCTGCCTGCTCTTTTCCGTAATCTTGGGTGCCGATGATCTCATCCATCCACCATTTATTGCAGCTTGCTGCGCTGAGCATACAGCCCATTAAATGGAAATGACCATCTGCATGGGCAAAGGCATGCAGGGCATTAAACTTATCCACACCAAATTTTTCAGAGGAAATGAAAATGGTGCCGCTGGTGCCCAGTGAGATGTTGCAGTTTCCGTCACCGACAGTGCCGGTTCCTACCGCTGCCGCTGCATTGTCTCCTGCGCCTGCTACCACTTTGCAGCTTTCTGGTATGCCCAGTTCTTTTGCAATTTCAGGAAGAACAGTACCAACCGCTTCATAGCTTTCGTAGATCTTTGCCAGCTGATCTGTGGTAATGCCGCAGATCTCACACATTTCTTTAGACCAACATCTATTCTTTACATCAAAGAGGAGCATGCCCGACGCATCGGATACATCGGTACAATGTACTCCCGATAATTTATATGCGATATAGTCCTTGGGAAGCATGATCTTTTTGATCCGGGCAAAATTTTCCGGTTCTTTATTTTTTACCCATAATACTTTGGGCGCAGTAAATCCTGTAAAGGAAATATTGGCCGTATACTGGGAAAGTTTTTCTTTTCCGATCACATTGTTTAAATAATCGCATTCTTCGGTAGTCCGTCCGTCATTCCACAGAATCGCAGGACGGATGACCTGATCGTTTTCATCTAAAATAACCAGACCGTGCATCTGTCCGCCAAAGCTGATGCCTGCCACCTGGCTCTTATCCACATCTTGGATCAATTCTTTGATACCCGCCATAACCTGGGTATACCAGTCTTCCGGCTTCTGCTCAGACCAGCCGGGATTGGGAAAATATAAAGGATATTCTTTTGATACGATATGTAATATCTTGCCTGACCCGTCCATCAAAAGCAGTTTAACTGCCGAAGTACCTAAATCTACACCAATATATAACATTCTTTTCCTCCTTTTTTATCCCTGTTATTTATTTATGTGCTCGTGCACATTTTTATCATATAGTTTTTGGAAAAAAAAATCAACAGCTATTTTCAAAATCTTCTTGAAACTGAAATTTTCAGCATATTACATAAATCGCATTATAAAAATTGTGCACATTTACAGTATGCGTGCGCGTTGCACATTTTAATCTTGTAATTTCGACAGATCAGGCATACAATGAGGATGTATAGGGGCAACATCAGGATACGAAGGAGTTTTGCGATATGGCTACCATAAAAGAAATTGCAGAATTAGCCGGCGTTTCCAGGGGAACGGTAGACCGGGTCTTAAATAAACGAGGCGCTGTGAATCCTAAAACAGAAGCCAAGATCTTAGAGATCACAAAAGCGTTAAATTATAAGCCCAACCGGGCCGGTATTGTTTTAGCCGCACAAAAGAAGCGGTTTAAATTCGGCATTGTTATGTTCGGCATCGGCAATCCTTTTTTTGACGATGTTGTGGCAGGTTTTCACGAGAAAGAAGAAGAACTGGCCGGATACAACTGTACAGTCCTTTTCCGGAGGATCTCTGCCTTTGGTGTGGCCGATCAGCTGGAGGCCATCGACTCCCTAATCGCAGAAGAGATCAACGGACTGGCCATTTCCCCCCAAAACGATCCCGCTATTGCAAGAAAGATCGATGAACTTTATGAAATGGGCATCCCCACCGTAACCTTTAATACGGATATTGCCGGTTCCAAACGAATCGCCTATGTGGGCAGCAATTACTATCAGTGCGGACAGACTGCGGCGGGACTGATGCACCTGATGACATCCGGTGAAGTAAATGTAGGCATCATCAGCGGCAATTCCAATATCCTCTGCCATACGGAACGGATCGCAGGCTTCAAGTCCTGTCTGGAACAATATAATAATCTACATATTGTGGATTTCTTTGAGAATAATGACGATGATTTTATCAGCTATGAAAAGACCATGGACATGTTAAAAAATCATCCTGAGATCAACGCCCTTTTCTTTGCGGCAGGAGGCACTTACGGCGGCTGCAAAGCAGTTCTTGCCTCTGATCGTCTTGTGAATATGAAGATCATAACCTTTGATAAAATAGAAACAACTGTGGAAATGATGAAAAGGGATGTGATTTCCGCTACCATCTGCCAGCAGCCGAAAATACAAGGCCTGTTGCCTATGGAAATCCTATTTGATTATCTGACCACGGGAGAGCCTCCCAAAAAAGAATTCAACTATACGGCTGTTGAGATCCGGATCAAAGAAAATATCTAATACAGGGGATAATTTACGGCAAGACCCTCATAGATCAGATTGTCTCCCAACACATCGTAAAAATCAGAGGGCTTTATATTATGAGCCTTTTTTCCGGGAAACAGATCCACTCCGCTATCCTTCAAAACAGAGGCAAGCCACTGGGAGCAAAAAAACCGATTGGGGTTGGATGATGTCTTTCCCCGCGCTACTAAAAGCATGACCATTAAGCCCGAAAAATTATAACGAAGATCTTTTCTCCGGCTCCAATACTCGCCTGCCCTTTTTTCTATAGCATCATACTGCTCCTTTGTTACAGTCAGCTCCATAACTGCGATCTGACTTTTATCAGGCTTTTTTACAAACATGGCTTTGCGGATATCTTCCCTGACAATGCCTGCATTAAAGGGATTATGCATACCCCTTCTTGCAAAAGACAGCATATTGTCAAGCCTTTCATCCATAGACAAAGATACATGGGGGTAAGCATCTCCATGATGCCTGTTCCGAATCTTCATCGCTGCCCTGGTCTTGATGATTCTTCCGGGTATGGTATGCACATTACTGTTAACAATGTATATCTTCTTTGTTTCCAAGTTTTCTCCTCTTTGTACACAAAAAATACCGTGCGCCCGACTTCGAGCCGAGCCCTTATGCGTTACCTTTACAGCCAACTCAACCCAGGCACCCTCACGGCACATGGAAGCTTCCCCTTAGTGCTGCTGTATTCCTACCCTGACACGGTTCGTGGATTCCCATTGCGTAAGACCCAGATATCAACGCCGCTTATAAAGGGCAGCCATAAAGACAAAAACCCTCTGCCGACCATCGCCCCTGCTAAAGCGGATTGCAGGTACAAGGCTCCGCTACTGCCCCGGTTGCACGGTAAGTCTTAGTATACTTGTTTTTTCTATAAAAGTCAATCAGTCCCTTTGGGCTCACTGCTTCTTAGCCCTTTAAAAAAATCCTTTAAAATACGGGCACATTCCTCTTTTTCTACCCCTCTTATTACCTCTGCCTGATGATTAAATTCTTTCATCTCCAAAATATTTAAAATGGAGCCGCCGCATCCCGCTTTGGGATTCATACATCCCATGACCACCCGGGACAATCTGGCCTGAATAATGGCTCCTGCGCACATCTGACAGGGCTCCAAGGTCACATAAAGGGTACAATCCGAAAGCCGCCAGTCCTTTAATTTATTGCTGGCTTTCCTGATAGCGGTGATCTCCGCGTGGGACAGGGTACTGTGATCCGTATTTCTCCGGTTATAGCCTCTGGCAATGATCTTGTCACCTTTTACGATCACGCAGCCAATGGGGACTTCTCCCAGATCGGCGGCCTTCTTGGCCTGCCTGATAGCCTCCCTCATAAACAGGGTATCCTTTTCCTGCTGTGCCTGATCCGCTTTCTCTTCCTCCCTGGCCTGATCCAGTTTATGCCGCAGTCTGGACAGCCGCCGCCTTTCCTTTGGCTCCAAACTCAAAGAGCGATTTTCCAATTCTATTATTTCCCGTTCCAGTTCCTCTATTCCTTTGGCTTTCTCCTGTGATCCTTCTATACTCATCCTGTTTCTCCCGCTTCCCTTTTATGAAAAGCTAATCATTTCTCTATCAACAGTATAGCATACTAGCCCCTGGTATAAAAATACCCAAAAGTGCCATTGGTAACCTTTTCTACATCCTGGGCCGCTTCAAAATCAGGAAAACCAAACATCTGGGCTACCAACTGTTCCCTTTCATAATAATTTCCCGGAACACCCAGCCTGGGCGCTTCTTCTGTTTCATCTAGAATAACATGTCCATAATTATAATATCCGTGAAGCAAAAAACTATTATGTACATAATCGCGAAACAGCATTTCATCCTCCAGCGTGGCTAGTTGTACGATCCTTTTCCCTTCCGGCATATTTACGGGACCCTGGTCCTCATCCCACTCATCCAGCTCTTCCGCCGCTTCTATATCCGTTTCCTCCTGCACTTCTTCCATCTTCCCCGGACTTTCCTCCTGCTTTGATTCTATGTTTTCTTCAAAACCCTGCGAAAGAAAGGCAGTCTTCCCTTCCGTTACAGATAATTCCCACTCCTTTTTTTCTTCCTGTAGCTGCCTTGCTTTCTCCTCCGATAGTTCTTCCTGTCCTAAGAGCCGGACCTCTTCTCCGCCCTTATTTCGAAAGCACAAGATAAGTTCCTCCTTGCCAAATGCGGAAAGATCAAGTTTTCCGGATAAGTGTTCGTTCTTTTCATAGACCAACAGCTTTACTGCCTTTGTTCTCGTTCCGCCACTTTCTTTTAAATACCAGATTCTTTTCACAAAAAACCCACCTCCTATTTCATAACTATGAGGAGGTGGGACAAATTATGTTTTTCAGTAGTCCAAGCTTTCTAAATATTTCATATAATTAACTACCATTAATGCAATTTTCAAAGTAAGAGCATCATCAAAGATCCGGATATCCAGATTGGTAGCCTTTTGCAGCTTTTCCAAACGATAGAGCAGGGTGTTGCGATGAACATATAGCTGCCTTGCTGTCTCAGAAACATTTAAGTTGTTTTCCAAAAACATATTGATGGTATTTAATGTTTCTTCATCCAATTCTTCCGGAATGGAATCTCCAAAGATCTCTTCTATAAACATCTTACACAGATTAATGGGAAGCTGGTAGATCAACCTTCCTATTCCCAATGTGTTATACGCCACCACATCCCTGTCTGCGTAAAATATCCTTCCTACATCCAAGGCCATCTTGGCCTCCTTATAACTCTTGGAAACATCCTTTAGCTCACCTACAATGGTTCCATAAGCTATTTTCCCATTGACCATAATCTCCGTATTCATCATGTTAAGGATCATTTCCGCCTCTTCATTCAGTTCTTCGTACCCTTCGTTATCATGAAGCTGCTTGATCACAATAAGATTTCTCTCGTCTACCGCAGTCACAAAGTCACCTGATTGAGGTGAGAACATATTTTTCAGCATTTCCATGGTGCCGTTGTCTTTTTCTTTCTGCACCTCAATTAAAATGACTGCCCGTCTGGCAGTAATCTCCAGGTGCAGTTTCTTAGCCCGATTGTAGATATCCACCAATAACAGGTTATCCAACAGGAGATTTTGGAAAAAGTTATTTTTATCAATCCGTTCCCTGTAAGCTACCATCAGGTTTTCCAGCTGGCTCACTGCGATCTTTGCGATCATGAAATCTTCATTCACATCTCTGCATATCACAATATAGGCGGCCTCCATTTCATGAAAAGCCTTTAAGAAATGATTTCCGGAAACAGTCTGACATTCTGCCTCTGAAGCAGTAAACCGCTCTATTTCTTCTAAAGGGACTTCTGTTTCTTCTCCGGTAGCAGCTATCAGGTTTCCCGAAATATCCACCACAGTCAGTTCCACTTTCGTTATATTTTTTAAGTCTTCTATACAAGTTTGTATTACCTGTGTTGATAACAATATCCTGCTTCCTCCTTATCCGCCTCTTTCATAGACCGTCCACTTCATTTATAAACTTAGAAAAAGGGAGATACTTTCGTATCTCCCTCATGTAAATCTTAAAACTAGTTGGTAATAACCATTTCTGTTTCTTTGTCAAAGATGTGGATCTTCTCAACATCAATTGCAAATTTAACAACATCGCCGGGTCTTGCAGTGGTACGAGGATCAACCCTTGCGGTCATAGGGAACTCTTCTAAATCGAAGTATAAGTAAACTTCTGCACCAAGCAGCTCGTATACTTTAACAGTTGCTTCAAAGGTGCTCTGAGGAGAAGCCTCAACCATCATCTCGGAATCATATACATCCTCGGGACGAATACCAAAGGTAACGGTTCTTCCGTTATATCCGCCTTCGATCAGCTTCTGAGATTTAGAAGGAGGAAGCGGAATGAAGTGTCCTGCAACTTTTAATACTGCTGTATCATCCACAACTTCTACAACTGCATCTAAGAAGTTCATCTGAGGAGATCCCATGAATCCTGCAACAAACAGGTTAGCGGGGTTCTCATATAAGTTCTGAGGTGTATCTACCTGCTGAACGATACCGTCTTTCATAACTACGATTCTGGTACCAAGGGTCATAGCCTCTGTCTGGTCATGTGTTACATAGATGATGGTGGTACCCAGTCTCTGATGCAGTTTTGCGATCTCAATACGCATCTGTACACGAAGTTTTGCATCCAAGTTGGACAAAGGCTCATCCATCAGGAATACTTTAGGGTTACGAACGATTGCACGACCCAT
>JAFLSW010000030.1 GCA_022510725.1 Lachnospiraceae bacterium | reverse complement strand
TATCGCACCGTTAAAAGTATACCATAGAATTTTTTTCCAGGCTAGATAAAATTTGTATTTTTTACGGTATCTTAGCCGTTTTTTTCCATTTCACCCCAAATGTCTCCATAGAAGAATTGATGGAGCAGGCGGATCAGGCAGTATCTGTAGGTATATTCCTCCACGGAATCGGCAGTTTCAATAGGTACTGCAGCATATAACCGATCGTTGATATAAACTCTTTCGTAGCCTATGGTTTCATTCTCTTCCACAGGCGCAGTCAGTTCCTCTTTGATCTCTATGGTGACCTTAACCTCATCCCAATCCGCCATAAGAAGAGAAATGTCTTTCCATTCCATGGCAATGGGCACGCTGCCTGCCACACCGTTTTTTACCGAAACGGTTTTGGGTATCCTTTCCGCCTCTATGTTTCTCATGGTATAGTTTTCCACTCCCATTTCCATAAGCGCCCTGGTATCAGTCCACTTATAACTCTTATTGGGCGGCCAGCCGCTGGCCAGTACAACGGAGATCAATGTCCTGTCATCCCTTCTTACCGCCCCCACAAAACAATAACCGGCGTTATTTGTAAAACCGGTCTTAATGCCGATAGCTCCCTTCATCATATGTAAAAACTGATCCTTATTGTTGACTGTAAAGCCGCGGCCGCTTTCCAATTCGTTAAAATGATAGTTCTGGGTTCCTACCAATGCCACAAACATATCATTTTGCACCGCATAAGCCGCGATCTTTGCCAGATCATAGGCCGTAGTGGAATGTACTTTATCCCCCTTGGCGGCATCCAGCCCGTTAGGCGTAATAAACCAGGTGTTATCACATCCCAAATCTCTTGCTTTCTGATTCATCATATCTGCAAATCCCTCCACACTGCCACCAATATGCTCTGCTATGGCAACGGCAGAATCATTATGTGATTCCAGCATGAGAGAAAACAACAGATCCTTTAACAGATAAGTTTCCCCCTCTTTCATGCCTAAATGCACCTTGGGCATGGAGGCGGCTCTTTTAGAAACCGTAACATGATCTTCCAAATTGCCGTATTCCAACGCCAGAATGGCTGTCATGATCTTAGTTGTGGAAGCCATGGGCATCACATCATAAGCATTTTTTTCATATAAGACCCGGTTATTGGAGGCGTCCAACAGAATAGCCGACCTGGCATAAAGACGCAGTTCATCCTGCCGTGCCGTTCTTTCCTGTACGATCTCTTCCCATATCCACTGCTGTTTTTCTTCCTCTTTCTCTTCCTGTCCTTCCCCGGCTTCTCCTTCAGACACTGCCTTTGTCTGTATATCCTCCCCGGATACGGTTGGCAGCTCTGTTCCGTATGCGGTGACAGCGCTATGTAAAGATAAGGACAGGGTGTACAATAGAAAAAGGCACAGGAAGATCAGACTCATTCTCCTTGTGCCTCTTTTTTTATTACCGAGCATATGCTTTTCCTCACACCGTTTTTAACAGTATATTCCGCAATATGCTTAAATATCCAATTTTAACTGAACCTCTTTTTCTGCCTGGGCTCTGAATTCTTCCAGATGGTCACTGTTTAATCTGGGCAGTTCTTCTATGCTTGTCACCCCAAAGCTCCTTAAAAACTGCTCTGTCGTACCAAACAAAAGGGGTCTGCCCGGTGCATCCAGCCTTCCCACCTCCATGATCAGGTCAAACTCCAAAAGCCTGTTTACCGCATGCTCACAGCTGACACCGCGGATCTTATCGATCTCCAGCTTGGTCACAGGCTGTTTATATGCAATGATAGACAAAGTTTCCAACAAAGAATCCGTCAAAGTATATTTACGGGGCGAAGCCGCGATCTTGATCAACCACTCATACAGCTCCGTTTTGCTGCACATCTGATAGGCCCCCTCCAATTCCATCAGCGTAATGCCCCTTGTTTCATCATTATCATATTCTTCCTTCATTTCCTTTAAAAGCTCTTCCGCTTCCTTAGGCTTGATATCCAGAACCTGTGCCAGGCGGGTCAATTCCACGGATTCTCCCATGGTAAAAAGCACCGACTCCAGCACGGCCTTCATTTTTTCTCTTTCCAATCAGGCTGCCTCCTTTGAGGTTATGTAAATATCGTGAAATGCCTCCGGCTGCTCGATGGCAATACTGCCCAGCTTCATCAATTCCAAAATGATCAGGAATGTCACGATGATCTCCATTTTGGAATTCTGCTTTTCTAACAGATTGCGGAAACTGCATTTCTTCTGCAGACGGATAAAATCCTGTACATAGGACATTTTGGCATCCATATCCACCTCATCCTTTTCGATCTTGCCGAATTTGGAACGAATGGGATCGATCTTATCCTCTCTACGCTTCATAACAGAATCAAAGATCTCCTTTAAGCCTGCCAGGCTTGTCTCACCGATCAACTGCTCATAATCCACGGGTGGGGCATATTCCGCCACTTCCTTTGGCAGAGTCTTTTTCTTAAACCAGATCTTTTCCGCATCCAGCTGTCTGTCCTTCAATTCATAGGACATGTATTTATACATCTTGTATTCCAGCAGCTTTTCCACCAATTCTGTTCTGGGATCTTCCTCTTCTCCCTCTTCATTGACCTCTTTTGGCAGAAGCATCCTGCATTTAATATCGATCAATGTAGCCGCCATGACCAAAAATTCACTCATGACATTCATATCTTCCCGCTGCATCTGCTTAATATAGTCAAGATACTGTTCCGTAATATCTACGATGGGAATATCATAAATATCCACTTTGTTTTTTTCTATCAGGTATAGAAGCAGATCCAGGGGACCTTCAAATACCTGCAATTTCACTTCTAAGGGCATACCTATCCTCCGCATTTTTGTTGCACCAGACTATCATACTACATCTTGGGCTTGTTTGCAAGAGGAGAACTAGATATTGTTACTTCAACCAGTTCTCCGGGATTCAAAAAGCGGATCGGAAGGGTATGGGTACCTAAGCCTCTGCCTAATATCATGACCTTTCCGTCTTTTTTGAACAGACCGCCGTCATATTTGGGAAATAGCCGCAAAGCGGGGGAAATGACTCCGCCTAAAAGGGGCAGCCTTGCAATACCGCCGTGTACATGTCCTGAAAGCACCAGATCCGCTCCATATTCTGCATAAACAGGAAAATAGGCAGGATTATGAGCGATCAAAATGGAATAACAGCTGCTATCCGTTTCTCCTAATTTTTCTTTCAGATATGCCGCAGTCATTTGGGGAGCATGAAGCTTTTTATAATATTCCCGATCTATTTCCACACCCAGGACCTGGATATTTTTGCCCGGAATAAAATATCTATTGTTTTTTAATCGTATCAGATTGGGATGTCTGATGGCTTCCTCAAACTGCCTTGACATATTCTCAAATTTTTGAGGGTAGATCTCCATCCTGTATTCATGATTGCCGCTTCCGTAATAAACGGGATATTGATCTGACAGATCCCGGATCAGTTTGACGGCTGTTGAAAAGTCTGCTTCCGGTTTTGCCGTTATCATATCTCCTGCAATGTATACGGCATCCGGTTTACAGTCTTCGATCGCTTTTAACAGCCGTATGTTATCTTTTCCATAGCTTTTTCCGTGCAGATCGGAAAGCATGACAAAGCGATAGTCTCCCGTCAGCCTTCCGTCCTGCAGCTCATACCTTTTTATAACAAAACGGTTTGTATCATATATTACCACGCCTGCTATGATGCAGAGCAGAACGCCTCCTATGATCAGTATTGTCATTCTCTATCTCCTGTAGGTGTCTTTGTGGATTTATTTTATGTAAACTATTTTTAAATTATGTAAACCAAGTGTGTTTTGCTTTGTGTTATGTAAACTAATTTGTGGCTAAATGAGAAATATCTTCCAGATCATCTTCAGATAATCTTT
Organism: Lachnospiraceae bacterium; assembly: GCA_022510725.1. Classification (GTDB taxonomy): domain Bacteria; phylum Bacillota; class Clostridia; order Lachnospirales; family Lachnospiraceae; genus UBA2882. The sequence continues at coordinate 18,626 of JAFLSW010000030.1, read as the reverse complement.
GTATCTGGCTTCTCTTACATCATTCTGATATAAGATGTTCACACTGCCCACCAAACTGCCATCCAAAAAGTAAACTGCTTCTCCTGCCACATCTCCCGCCGCAATAGGCGCCGTATGTTCTTCATAAAGTCGTATTTCTTTTGTGACCCGATTCAGATCTCTACCGGCCGTATCCAAAAAAGAAAACTGATGCTCATAGGCAACACCTACTTGGGATTCTATGCCTCCGGTTACCTGTACCGGACTTAAGTCATCCATTTTGGCATCCGTATAGATCTTACTGACAGAAAAGCCATATTGTAGCAGCTTCATGGCATCTTCAAAGCGAACCTTATGATCCGGAGCTGCCATAACTACTGCTATTAAATCAATGCCGTCTTTATTTGCCGTAGCGGACAAACAATATTTTGCAGAACTGGTGGAACCGGTCTTTAATCCCGTCGTATAAGGATATTGCTTTAACAGCTTATTGGTGCTGCTCAATGTAAAAGGCGTACTGCCCCTTGCCGTATTGTGTACAATGTCTTCCATCCATATTTGCGTGTATTGATACACCTGAGGATAGCGGGTGATCAACTCTCTTGACATAATCGCCACATCTCTGGCACTGGTAATATGGGTATCGGAGTCTGTCAGTCCGCAACAGTCTTCAAAATGAGTAGCCGTCATGTTCAATGCTGCCGCTTTTTCATTCATCATCTGAACAAAAGCTTCCTCACTTCCCGCAATATGCTCTGCTACTGCCACTGCTGCATCATTGCCGCTGGCTACGGCAACACATTTGATCAGGGTGTCCAGGGTTTGAATCTCTCCTTCTTCCAAAAACACCTGAGAACCGCCCATGGACTTGGCATAAGCACTGGTAACCACCTGATCATCCAGGTGCACCTGTCCCTTTTCCAAAGCTTCAAAGGTAAGAAGCAGGGTCATGATCTTGGTAATGCTGGCAGGTTTCAGCGGAAGGTCAGCATCTTTTTCATAAATAACTGTTCCCGTAGAGGCCTCCATCAAAATAGCGGAGGGTGCCGCAAGCCCCATATCAAAGTCTTTGGGCAGCTCACTTCCCTGTACCGAAGTGACCAATACCATGAAACCGACATGAAAACTCAAAAAAATCGCAATTATTTTCTTCATACTAAGACCGCTTTGCTTTTTATTATTACTATCATAAGCAAACAGGGCTTATTTTATGACAGATATGTAATGGAAATCAATGCGGACATTTCCTTTTTCTCATTCATCGGCACAAAAAAATTCTCCGGCATCTGCCGGAGAATCTGACTAATTATATTTGCGTTTGCGTGCTGCTTCAGATTTTTTCTTACGTTTTACGCTAGGTTTTTCGTAATGCTCTCTTTTACGAATTTCCTGCTGAATACCGGCTTTTGCACAGCTTCTTTTGAAACGACGTAAAGCGCTATCTAAAGTCTCGTTCTCTTTTACGATTACATTTGACATAAATCACACCTGACCTCCCTTCAGTCCCTTCAAGTATCACGACTGCTGGGTAATTATTATACATACTTACATATGCACACTAACGATTATAACACAAAATTCGCATCCGTCAACTCTTTTTTCCCGATTTCCCTGCAACTTCCCTGACAAAAAGCCACATTTTTCGGGCTAAAGCTACGAAATTTGTCCTTCTAATACCTGCTTCGCCGCGGTCAGAGCCTCCGGTATACCGGCAGGATCCTTACCTCCGGCCTGGGCCATATTGGGACGACCGCCACCGCCTCCTCCGACAAGACTTGCTACGCCCTTGATCAGATTGCCTGCATGGGCACCCTTGCTCATGGCAGCATCGGTTGCCATCGCAACCAGATTTACCTTTCCTCCCGTTTCAGAAGCCAACAGGATCACACCGTCACCAAGCTTATCCTTTAATTGGTCTCCCAGATCACGCAGTCCGTTCATGTCCACGCCATTTACCTGGGCTGCCAACAGTTTTACACCGGAAACCTCCTGTACCTGGTCCATCACATCTCCCAAAGCATCCTTTGCCGCTTTGGACTTTAAGGACTCCAATTCCCCATGAAGGGCTTTATTCTCTGCCACCAGATGCTCTGCTTTCTCCAAAACCGCAGCCGGAGCCGCCTTTAACACCTTAGAGATGGCAAATACTTTTTCTTCCATTTCTTTATAGTAATGCATCACACCGTTTCCGGTCAAAGCTTCAATACGCCTTACGCCTGCCGCAACACCGGACTCGGAAAGGATCTTAAATGCACCGATATTGCCTGTATTGCTCACATGGGTACCACCGCAGAACTCTCTGGAGAAATCTCCCATCATGACTACCCGCACCGTTTCGCCGTATTTTTCTCCGAACAATGCCATAGCACCTGTTTTTTTAGCCTCTTCTACGGTCATGACCTTAGTTTCCACCTGAATGCCTTCTGCGATCTTCTCATTGACAATGGCTTCTACCTGATCCAGTTCTTCCTTGGTCAGGGCAGAGAAATGGGAAAAATCAAAACGCAGCCTCTCCCCGTCCACATAGGAACCGGCCTGTTCTACATGGCTTCCCAAAACAGTCCGCAATGCCTTTTGCAATAAATGGGTGGCACTGTGGTTTTTACAGGTATCGCCTCTGCCTGCCGCATTTACGGATAAGGTTACTGCATCCCCAACCTTAAACATGCCTTTGGTAACAGTACCGATATGGCCTACTTTACCGCCGGAAAGCTTAATGGTATCCCTTACTTCAAATTCTCCGTCATCGGTGGTGATCACACCGGTATCTCCTTTTTGTCCGCCCATGGTGGCATAGAAAGGAGTCTCCTCTACGATCACAGTACCGCTTTGTCCATCGGTCAGGGCTTCGGAAAGCTCCGTTTCGGTGGTCAAAACCGTGATCTTAGAAGAATGGGTCAGTTTATCATAGCCTACAAACTCTGTGGTAATAGCGGGATCGATGGATTCGTATACTGTCACATCGGCTCCCATATAGTTGGTGGTCTTGCGAGCTGCTCTTGCCTTTTCCTTTTGTTCTTTCATGGCCTCTGCAAAACCTTTTTCGTCTACGCCAAATCCCTTTTCCTGTAATATCTCTGTGGTCAGATCCAGGGGGAAACCATAGGTATCGTAAAGCTTAAAGGCATCTTCTCCGGAAAGTTCCTTTTTCCCTTCCTTTTGAAGCTTTTCTTCCATCTCACCTAAAATGGTCAGACCCTGATCTATGGTCTTGGCAAATTTATTTTCTTCCTGGGTCAGCACATTGAAGATAAAATCTTTCTTTTCTTCCAACTCAGGATAGCCGTCCTTACTGCCTTCGATAACAGTCGCGGAAAGCTTTGCCAGAAACTCGCCTTCGATACCCAAAAGCTTGCCGTGGCGGGCAGCCCGGCGAATGATCCGGCGCAGCACATAGCCTCTGCCTTCGTTACTGGGCATGATACCATCAGAGATCATGAAGGTAGCGGAACGGATATGATCCGTTACGATCCTGATGGATACATCCCACTCATATTTTACTTTGTATTCTTTGCCGGCCAGCTGGCAAACCTTGCTTCTCAATGCCTGAATGGTATCCACATCAAAAATGGAATCCACATCCTGTACTACCGCAGCAAGACGCTCCAGGCCCATGCCGGTGTCGATATTCTTTTGCTCCAGCTCGGTATAATTGCCCTTGCCGTCGTTATCAAACTGGGTAAATACATTGTTCCAAACCTCAATGTATCGGTCACAGTCACAACCTACGGTACAATCCGGTTTGCCACAGCCGTATTTCTCTCCTCTGTCATAATAAACTTCAGAACAGGGACCGCAGGGACCGGAACCATGCTCCCAGAAGTTATCCTCCTTGCCAAACCGAAAGATCCTGTCCTTAGAAATACCGATCTCCTTTTCCCAGATCTCAAATGCTTCATCATCGTTTTCATATACGGAAGGATAGAGTCTGTCAGGATCCAATCCTACAACCTCTGTCAGAAACTCCCATGTCCAGGCAATAGCTTCATGCTTAAAATAGTCTCCAAAGGAGAAATTGCCCAACATCTCAAAGAAGGTGCCGTGACGGGCAGTTTTACCGATATTGTCAATGTCGCCGGTACGGATACATTTCTGACAGGTGGTCACTCTTTTGCGGGGCGGAATCTCCTGACCTGTAAAATAAGGCTTTAAAGGTGCCATACCGGAATTGATCAAAAGTAGGGAATTGTCGTTATGGGGCACCAGAGAAAAACTCTTCATGGCAAGATGTCCCTTGCTCTCAAAGAACTCCAAAAACATTCTTCTCAGTTCATTTACTCCGTATGCTTTCACTTTCTGTTTCCTCCAAACTTCCTTTTATCAGGCAAGGCCCTTAAAATGTAAATTTCTCTGCAAAATAGCTATCCAGATCTGCAATGGCAACTCTTTCCTGCTCCATGGAATCTCTGTCACGAACAGTTACACAACCGTCGGTCTCGGAATCAAAATCATAGGTAATACAGAAAGGAGTGCCGATCTCATCCTGACGGCGATACCGTTTCCCGATATTGCCCCTGTCATCAAATTCACAGTTATACTTTTTGGAAAGCTGCGCAAAGATTGCTTCCGCTCCCTCGTTTAATTTCTTGGACAAAGGCAGCACACCGATCTTCACCGGTGCCAAAGCGGGATGGAAATGCAATACGGTACGCACATCTCCTTCTCCGATCTCCTCCTCATCATATGCGGCGCAAAGGAAGGCCAAAACCACTCTGTCCGCTCCCAAAGAAGGCTCGATGACATAGGGAATGTATTTTTCATTCTTAGTATCGTCAAAATAGCTCATATCCTGACCGGATGTATTTTGGTGCTGGGTCAGGTCATAATCGGTCCTGTCCGCAATACCCCACAGCTCACCCCAGCCAAAGGGGAATAAGAATTCAATATCTGTTGTAGCCTTGGAATAGAAAGAAAGTTCCTCCGGCTCATGGTCTCTGACACGCATTTCCTCATCCTTTAATCCCAAAGATTTCAGCCAGTCAATACAGAACCCTCTCCAATACTGGAACCATTCCAGATCGGAACCGGGCTCACAGAAGAACTCCAGCTCCATCTGCTCAAATTCCCTGGTACGGAAGGTAAAGTTACCCGGTGTGATCTCGTTTCTAAAGGATTTACCGATCTGACCGATTCCGAAAGGAACCTTTTTACGGGATGTTCTCTGAACATTTTTAAAGTTTACAAAGATACCCTGCGCCGTCTCGGGCCGCAAATACACTGTATTTTTGGCATCCTCCGTAACACCCTGGAAGGTCTTAAACATCAGGTTAAATTCCCTCAGCTCCGTGAAATTGTGTTTTCCACAGGTGGGGCAGGGAATCTGGTTCTTCTCGATATAGTCCTGCATTTCTTCTTTGCTGAAAGCATCGATGGGGCGATCCAAAGTAATGCCCTTCTCTGCACAATAATCTTCAATGATCTTATCCGCACGGAATCTTTCGTGACATTCTTTACAATCCATCAAAGGATCGGAAAAGCCGGAAAGATGACCGCTGGCTACCCATGTCTGGGGGTTCATCAAAATAGCACAGTCTACGCCTACATTGTAGGGATTCTCCATAATGAACTTCTGCCACCATGCTTTTTTTACATTATTTTTCAGTTCTACGCCTAAATTGCCGTAATCCCAGGTATTTGCCAGTCCGCCGTAAATCTCACTGCCGGGATATACAAATCCCCTGGATTTTGCCAATGCTACGATTTTTTCCAATGATTTTTCCATACTCTCTCCTCTTTTCTCCCGCCATTCTCCTCAAAAGAATCATTCATATATGATATAAGAAAGGGTTCCTGTATTCTCAGGCAGCACTGCTTCCTTTTTATCCGTTACGACAACACCTTCACTGACATAAGCGATCTTGCCGGGTACTTTCACCGTCAAAGCTTCTTCTGCGATCACGATTCTTTGATCTCCCAATTCCAGAACAGCTTCTTTCGAGATAGTTTCTCCGCTCTCCTGTTTGATCATGGGTACAAAATCATAGCCTGCATCATAAGCTTCCGATACTGTTCCGCAGAAAAACACTCTGTCAGAAACAGGAATCTGTTCATAATCTTCATAAGAAGCATAAACAAATTGCACCCTTACCTGGCCGCCTTCATCTGTCTGCTCTACTTCTTTTAAAGCTGCAGCGCCTTCTCCTGCCGACCGATTATAATCTGCGATCTGCTGATTTAAGGATTGTTCCAGCTCGCTTATTGTATAGTAATCCTTGTCAAAATCCGTTATGATATGCTCTTCTACTGTGCCGTCTTTCTTGACTACTACCGTTGTGGTAGTGATCTCTTCTGTAAAAGCACAGCCTGCAAGCAGCAAAGATAAACATGCCGCTACCCAAAACAGTCTCCTCTTTTTCATAATCTACCTCCTGCATACTTCCTAATATTATAGCCGACGAAACCTATATTTTCAACCCACAATTGCTCCCACCATGTACTTTCCTGCATACATGACACCATTACAAACTGCTAAGACAGTTCTCTAAGATTTCCAGACTCTTAAAGTTCCTGCCGGCCCATTTTTTACGATAAGATGCGGCACAGACAGAAAGTTCCTCCAAAACTTCTTCAGATACAACAAAAGTAAACAGCTTATCTAAACCTGCTGTTTCTACAAATTCAATGGCATAACGGGTGTCCTGCTTTAGGACTCTGTCCGTCGGAACGCCGGGGAATTCGCCGTTTACCACCAGCGTTTTTATCTCAAATATGTAACGGACCAGTTCATTGGGAATGGACGGCAGTAAAAGGGCCCGAAGAGACTGGTACAAAAGCATGAGCATGGCCTGCTCATCGTTGTTCTCCCGGGTACAAAAATCCGCCACATCCATAAAATACATGCCATACATGGCACCTTCAAAATCTTCTCTGAAACCATCAAAATAATTGGAGATCTCTCCGTCTATCAAAGTATAGGAATTTCTTCCTTCATACAACTTAAAAGTACCGAAGCAGAATGGGTTGGTTCTGGCCACCAACCTGCTGTTCTGCTTTCTGGCTCCTCTGGCAAAGGCGGACAGCTTTCCCCGTTCCTTTGTCAGCACCACCACTCTCCTGTCATATTCTCCCATAGGAAGCGCCTGTAAGATCATTCCCGTCACTATGACATATTCCTGCATGATTTACGGCCTCCTCTTTTCTATCCTGTATAAAGGCGGCTTCATTTTCTGCCGCCTCCCTGTATGCTAAGTAATCTGCCACTTTTCCCGATCTATAAAACTGCTGCCACTCTTCTGTTTCCATGTTCACGCCCTCCTTTGTTTTCTAAAAAGTAGGGTCTTCCATTTCCACATTTCTATGCGGCATATATGGCAGATTCAACTGGAAGATTTTACAACCTTAATCCATCTGCTGATAGCCGAAATTTTTCAACAGATAATCGCTGTCCCGCCAATCCTTTTTCACCTTTACCCAAAGCTTTAGATTGACCTGGCAGCCCAGCATATCTTCGATTCCTTTCCTGGCATTGGTGCCGATCCGTTTTAACATGCTGCCGCCTTTTCCGATGATGATCCCCTTGTGGGAATCCTTTTCACAAATGATAGTGGCATCGATCTCCACAAGTCGTTTTTTTCGCTTCATCTGCTCGATGCTGACTGCAATACCATGGGGAATCTCTTCTTCCAACAGGCGCAGGGCCTGTTCCCTGATCAGTTCTGCCGCGATCTGCCGTTCCGGCTGATCCGTAACAGTATCTTCGTCATAAAACATGGGTCCATAAGGCAGGTAGGAGAATATCTCCGTAAGCACATCCTCGGTACCGTCTCCCCGTTTTGCCGATACGGGAATGATCCCTGCAAAATCCATTTTTTGACGATAAGCATCTATAAAAAGCAACAATTCTTCCTTTTGTTTGATGGTATCGATCTTGTTGATCAATAAGATGACCGGAACAGAAACCTTTTTCAGCTGCTCAATGATATGCTGCTCCCCTGCCCCAATATAGGAGGTGGGTTCCACCAAAAACAGGATCACATCCACTTCATTTAGAGTATGCTCTGCCACATTTACCATATAGTTGCCCAGTTTGTTTTTCGCCTTATGAATGCCCGGTGTATCCAGAAATACGATCTGTCCCCGCTCATCTGTATAGACAGTCTGAATCCGGTTCCTGGTAGTCTGAGGCTTTTTGGAAGTAATGGCGATCTTTTGTCCGATCAACCTGTTCATTAGGGTGGACTTTCCTACATTAGGCCTCCCGATCAATGTAGCAAATCCTGTTTTCTTCTGTTCTTCCATGTTTTTCTCCTATTCCTAGATCAGGTTGGATGTAGATGCGAACAATCCGCTGCTCTGTCCGATCTTTTCCTCGCTTCCCACAACACATACGAAGTCCTGCTCCATAAATGCTCTGATATGATCCGCAAGGCCTCTAATGGTCTCATCTGTTGCCGTAAGCAGTTCATCCCGTTCCTTCTGCTCCTCTTCAAAGTCCAGATCAGAGAAATATGCTGCCATAGATCGTTCTCCCTTTTGCTTGGGCGTAAGGGGGGTATCCAGATTGCTGACGGCCCCGATGATATATTTGGTCATAGCACGCTCATCCGCTTTGAAACTTCCCACATAATCTCCGGCTCTTTCAAAGACCTCCAGTGTTTCCTTTAGGTGAGGATCCCTGTAAGAAACAAAGTAGCTTTCCCCTGTGGGACGGAAATTGGTCATACAGCCGTAAGCGCCGCCTTTTACCCGCACATTGAGCCACAGATAATCATATCCCATAATGACTTTTAAGGCTCTTAGTGCACCATGATAGGATAAGCCTTTCTCCTTAAAATCGCCGCAACGGCATACATACTGAACTGCTCCGGAAGTCTTAAAGCCTTCGTTATAGGCTATTGGCTCAATTTCTTTTTTTCTTTCAGAAGGAACAGCCTCAGACAATTTTTCCCTGCATGCAGGAATCCGCTCCTTCACGGCTAAAAGGCCTTCTTCGGTTCCCGTATAGTCTACCATAAAAGCTTCTTTTCGGCAGACTTCTGCCACCAGCCCGTTTAAACTGTGGATCAGATCATCTGCCCTGTTTTCAAAATCCGCGATCAATTCACTAAGCTGTCTGTAAAAAGCAATTCCTTTTAGGTGTTCGTCGACATAGGCCGTTTTGGAGAAATAGGACGCCGCCCGTCTCTGGGCAGTTGCATGCCCTGCCTCCTGCAGATGGTCTTCTAATTTGGATTTATGTTCTTCCAATATTTCAAGCAGTCTCTTTTTGTCCGAAAAATCCGTTTCCAACAACAGTTCTTCCATGATCTCAAACGCCTTTTTTTCCTGGCCGTATAAAGCTTTTGCCTTACACTCTACATGGAGCCTAAACTGACTTGTGTCCTTTGCATTGGTATAGCTGTTGATCACAGGTGCCACGCCTCCTGTATTGGCATGGATCTCATGGAAAAATTCTCCGTAGCTGTGCTTTTTGGTATTCATCAGTCCCCATACAGACTGCAGCACGCCCAATAAAAACAGTTTTTCCTCCCCCATATGGGAGACATCAAAGATCAAACGGATATAGGAAACCCCGTTGGTAAACACAGGATGGAATAAGATCCTGCTCGTTCCACATTCCACCATCTGGTTGATAAAAGGCTCTGCCTCTTTTTTCAGATCTTCTCTCTTCAACATGGGAATCTTTTTCAGGTCTTCGGGAGAGTCCTCCTCATCCTGATAAGCTGCAAGCGCTTCCGTCTCTTTGATCAGTTCTTCTATCTGGCTGTCTGTCAGCATTTCCTTATGATCCTGAAGACTTTTGGCAAGCATTTTCTCTTTTTCCACATTCAATCCCGGTTTCGGTACAACGCAGACATAAGATTTGTGTGTATTGTTAAGAAGGCAGGAAGTAATGAGCCTTTCAAAATAATCCGACTCAATTCTTTCCTTTAACAGAGCAAAAGTCTGGCTTTCTTCCACATGAATAAAGGGGCTGTTCACATCATACAGCCAGCTGTCCAGCATCTGCAATCCATAAACCAGGCCCTTGGGATAGGAACCGAAGTCAGCTTCTCTGTACTTAAACTCCAGATAATTCAACCCTGCATACAGAGCCTTTTTATCAATTCCTTCTTCTGCCACCTTAGAAAGAACCTGTTCTATGGTGTCCAAAAACTCCTGTTTCCTGTCCAGATTGGTATTTTTTGCCACGATAGAAAAATAAGGCTGATATACGCCGTTATCAAAAATACTGTAAACCTCTGTTCCGATCCCTTTATCGATCAATGTCTGCTTAACAGGCGCGCCGGGTGCGGAGCAAAGGGCATAGTCTAATATCTGGAAAGCAATATACTTTTCTCTATCCAACACATTTCCCACTACCGCATTATAAGATAAATAGGTATGATCTGCTTCAGATTCATCGGTGGTAATGGAGTATTCTTTTATTTCCTCCACCGGCTGAGAGAATGGCTTTTGCAGCCGGATTTCCGAATCCACTTCCTGATAATCAAAATGGGAAAGATAAGCTTTGTCTAAAAATTCCAGCCGTTCTTCCATATCCATATCTCCATACAGATAAATGTAGCTGTTAGATGGATGATAATATAATTCATGGAATTTTAAATACTCCTCATAAGTAAGATCGGGAATATTTTCCGGATCTCCGCCGGACTCCCAGGCATAGGTATTTTCCGGAAACAGGGTATTTAACACTGTCCTGTCCATGACAGAATCGGGAGAAGAAAATGCCCCTTTCATTTCATTATAAACCACGCCGTTTATGGTCAGTTCTCCATCCGGATCATTTAATTCATAATGCCAGCCCTCCTGCATAAAGATCTTTTTCTCCTTGAAAATATTGGGATAAAAGACCGCGTCCAGATAGACATCCATCAGGTTTTTAAAATCCGTATCATTGCAGCTGGCCACAGGATAAACAGTTTTATCCGGATAAGTCATAGCATTTAAAAAGGTATTTAAAGAACCCTTTACCAGTTCTACAAAAGGGTCCTTAATGGGATATTTTCTGGAACCGCAAAGTACGGTATGCTCCATAATATGGGCCACGCCGGTGCTGTTATCGGGAGTCGTCCGAAAACCGATATAAAATACTTTATTGGGATCCTCATTTTTGATCAGAACGATTTTAGCGCCGCTTTTTTTATGAAAAAGCAGCGCGCCTTCTGAACCAAGATCCGATAACTCTTTTTGTTCTTTTACTTCGTATGCTCTACATCCTTTTAAATTCATGCCAATCCTCCTGCACTATTTATTATACATGCATCATCATCAAATGAAGCTTTTTAAAGCTGATCTCCTGGATCAGATATTGATCCGGATCTTGTTTTATTGTTTCATCCTCCATAAACTCGTGAAGAGAAATGTCTTTCGTTGCATAGGATGCCTTGCCTTTTCCTTTTTTATCCATATTTTCTTTCAAAGCCGTTATCTTGATCCGAATCCGAAGCTGGGAAAATGCCTGATAACACAAAGAATCCTCCTTTAGGGTAAGCAGATGCTCAAAAACCGTCATATCCGGTGAGACTTCCTTATAAAAAACCCGGTATATGGCATCCTGAAGGCGTCCCGGCGTATCGTCACTTTCTACCAACTCTTTGTAGGAATATCTGGCTCCGATATAGACCTGGGAAAAATCCTGCAATACATATTTAAAATCATGTTCCGATAAATTACTCATTTTGTTTCCAACTGCCTCTTTATTCATCCAATGCAATGATATCGATCTGATCTCCTGAAAGCCGACAGGCTTCCCGGATCTCCTCTTCTGTCAGGTCCGTTTCCGCACAAAGCTCTTCTACCGTGATCTTTCTTCTCAGGTCCTTGTATAGTTCCTCTGCCTTATCCGCCACCCGGTTTATTCTTTCCAAAACCTTTTCATCCGCTTCCTGCGCCTTGTTTTCCATATCGATCAGATCTTCCATGGCTTCCATGATCACGCCTGCGAAAAACCCTTCTGCTTCCTTGGGATCATAGGCATCCAACAGTTCTGTTACAGACATCGCTTCAAAAAGGGCTACATTCCCTTCTCCGATCAGATCTTCCTGCAAAACACCCTGCCCTTCATACAGCCTTGCAATTTCAGAAACCTTGGGCAATAGTGCCTTTAAAAGCTGTGCTCTGGCCTCTTCTATATCTTTCGGCAAAGAAGCCGGAAGTCTGGTCTGTTTTCCGAAATCCTTCTCTTTTTGTGTATCAGACTTTTTTTCATCCAAAGCTTTTTCCTGTCCTTTGGAATTTGAAACGCCATCTATGGCGATCTGATTGGCTATGAGATATTCATATACATGCGATATCTTTCTTTTATCAATTCCCGAATCCGGAAAGGCATTTTTTACCTGCTCTTTTGATAAACGACCACCCTGTTCTTTTCCTATCTGCAAAAGTGCGGCCAATTCTTCTCTAAATATTTCTTCCTGTCCCATTGCTGCTCCTGTTTGATCCTATTTCCCTACTGGTTTTCTTTTTTAATGTGGGAATGGGTATATATATGTTTGGAACAATACTCATAATTACCTTCACATTTGCTGCAGAACCGGAATTCTTCATCGGGATCCGTTTCCTCCGTCCTGCCGCAGATAGCACATTTGTGCCTGGTAACTTTTTTCATTTTTACAACATGGCGTCCATAATCCCCCTGCTGCTTTCTTTGGAATTCCTTCTGCCGTTTGATCTGACTGGGCGTACGGAAATTTTTTCTGGTGACAATGAAGAAGATCAGCACATTCAACAGAGAAAATCCTATTACGATGGTCGTAAGGACACCAAATAATACACCGCTTCTAAAGCTTGTTAAGATCTGATATGCCATTAAGATCACATAAATAATCCCCAGCACTTTAGCCTTTATGGGAATGACAAACATAAACATCATCCGGGCTTCCGGGAAAGTCATGGCAAATGCCAGAAAAATGGACATGCTCACATAATAGGTGCTAAAATACAGCGCAGCATATCCGGAAAGTACCATCAGTTCCCCTTCACTTCCACCGCCTGCTATCGCAACTGCATATAAGATCATGTATAGGATAATAGCACCCAGAACGGTAAAGATCATTCCGGAAAACATAAATACATTATATTTAAAAGTACCCCAGGTACGCTCTAATAAAGTACCGATAGAATAATAACAATACAACACGACCAGAGTCAGAATATCAATGCTTCCCGGCGGGATCAGCAGCCAGCTGAAAAGCCGCCAGATCTGTCCATGAAGGATCTGGTATACATCCAGATTAATAAAGCTAAATATCCCCGAATAAGTATTGATATCTATCGTGGCGGTAATAAACTGAAGGGTATAGCCTATAGCATAACATATGATCAGATATAATGTCAGATTGGGAATGGCATATTTCCCATACTTTTGCTCCAATTTATAAAACCAAAGCACTGTTGCTCACCTCGTTCATATTTTTCCAATTTCATCCATAGTATTTTATCATGTGGTTTTGCCAGTGTAAATAAGAGCTTTGAAATTCATTTTTCTTTCATAATCTTCCCAGAATCTTAACACTTATCAGTTTGCACTTTTAAAAACCATGTCGTATAATGTAAGATGTACGCGAAAAAGCATTTCAAAGGAGCGAAACACTATGAACAAGCAGCCATATACTTTGGGAATCGACATTGGTTCTACCACAGTAAAAGTTGCCATTTTAGATACAGAGCATCATATCTTATTTTCTGACTATCGCAGACATTTTGCCAATATACAGGAAACCCTGTCAGACCTTTTAAAAGAAGCGGTGACCCAGTTAGGCGATTTAGAAGCATCTCCTATGATCACTGGTTCCGGCGGACTGACTTTGGCAAACCATCTAGGCGTGCCTTTTATTCAGGAGGTCATTGCCGTATCCACTGCATTAAAGGAGCATGCCCCCAAGACGGATGTAGCTATTGAGCTGGGCGGCGAGGATGCCAAGATCATCTATTTTGAAGGCGGCAATGTGGAACAGCGGATGAACGGTATCTGTGCCGGCGGCACCGGCTCTTTCATCGACCAGATGGCATCCTTATTGCAGACGGATGCGTCGGGCTTAAATGAATATGCCAAAAACTACCAGTCCCTTTATACCATTGCGGCCAGATGCGGCGTCTTTGCCAAAACAGACATCCAGCCCCTGATCAATGACGGTGCTACCAGAGAGGACTTATCCGCCTCGATTTTTCAGGCTGTAGTCAATCAGACCATATCCGGACTTGCCTGCGGCAAACCCATCCGTGGTCATGTGGCGTTTTTAGGCGGTCCCCTCCACTTCCTGTCGGAGTTAAAGGCAGCCTTTATCCGTACCTTAAAGTTAGACGACGAACATATTATCGCACCGGAGCACTCCCATTTATTTGCGGCCATCGGTTCCGCATTAAATGCTGACAAAAGTGCGCCTATCCGTCTTACGGAAATGTCGGACAAATTGTCAAACGGCATCCGCATGGAATTTGAAGTAGAACGATTGGAGCCGCTTTTTGCATCTCAGACCGAGTACGAGCTCTTTACCACAAGACATAACAATGCGCGAGTGTTGCGCAGTCATTTGAAGGATTACAAAGGAAACTGCTATCTGGGTATCGATGCCGGTTCCACTACCACCAAGCTTGCCTTGGTGGGCGAAGACGGCAGACTGCTTTATTCTTTTTACAGCAGCAACAACGGCAGTCCCCTGACTACTGCTATTTCCGCCATTTTGGATATCTACGAAAAGCTGCCGGAAGGCGCAAAGATCGTACATACCTGCTCCACCGGATACGGTGAGGCTTTGATGAAGGCTGCTTTTCTTTTGGATGAAGGAGAAGTGGAAACCGTAGCCCACTACTATGCGGCGGCCTTCTTCTCTCCTGATGTGGACTGTATCCTGGACATCGGCGGGCAGGACATGAAATGCATCAAGATCAAAAACGGCACCGTGGACAGCGTTCAGCTTAACGAGGCCTGCTCCTCCGGCTGCGGTTCCTTTATCGAGACTTTTGCCCACTCCCTGAATTTTGAGGTAAAAGATTTTGCAAAGGAAGCTTTATTTGCTGCCCATCCCATCGATCTGGGAACACGTTGTACCGTATTTATGAATTCAAAAGTAAAACAGGCCCAAAAGGAAGGGGCCAGCGTTGCGGATATTTCTGCGGGACTGGCTTATTCCGTGATCAAAAATGCACTGTTTAAAGTGATCAAGGTTTCCAATGCATCCGAGCTTGGCAAAAAGATCGTGGTGCAGGGCGGTACCTTTTATAATGATGCCGTGTTAAGAAGCTTTGAGAAGATCGCAGGCTGCGAAGCCATCCGTCCGGATATTGCCGGTATCATGGGTGCTTTCGGCGCTGCGCTGATCGCCAAGGAACGCTTCCGGGAAAAGCTTGCGGATACAGAATACGGTGAACTGGAAGAGCCCACTACCATGCTGTCCAAGGAAAAGATCGAACAACTGGAATTTACCACCCGTATGGCAAAATGTAAGGGTTGTATCAACCACTGCCGCCTGACCATCAACCAGTTTTCCGGCGGCCGCCAATACATTTCCGGAAACCGTTGTGAACGGGGTATCGGTAAAGAAAAGAATGCTAATCATCTGCCCAATCTGTTTGAATATAAAAATGAACGGATCTTCGGTTATGAACCTCTCTTGGCCGATCAGGCAAAAAGAGGTGCCGTTGGCATTCCCAGAGTTTTAAATATGTATGAAAACTATCCATTTTGGTTTACTTTCTTT
Source organism: Lachnospiraceae bacterium (assembly GCA_022510725.1). Lineage (GTDB taxonomy): Bacteria > Bacillota > Clostridia > Lachnospirales > Lachnospiraceae > UBA2882. Next base: position 3,006 of record JAFLSW010000030.1, on the reverse strand, counting down.
ACGGAATTGGGCTATCAGGTGGTGCTCTCTCCAGTTTCCACCCATCAGATCTATGAGCTGGGTATTGAGTCCATTCCCAGCGAATCGGAATGCTATCCGGCAAAGCTGGTACACGGACATATTTCCTGGCTGATCAAACAGGGCGTGCCTTATATCTTCTATCCGGCTCTCTTTTATGAGCGGGATGAGGTTGATGGCGCCAATAACCACTACAACTGTCCCATTGTCACCTCCTATTCGGAAAATATCAAAAACAATGTGGAGGAGATCGGAAGAGGTGAAGTCACCTTCCACAATCCTTTCTTAAGCTTCCGGGACAAAGAAACCATTGGCTCTGTGCTGATCAAGGAATTTCCCCAGATTCCTGCAAGCGAGATCCGTCTCGCCATAGATGCAGCCTGGGAGGAACAAGAGGCTGCCAGAGAGGACATGCGCAAAAAGGGTGAAGAAACGCTGGAATATATGAAGAAAACAGGGAAACGAGGCATCGTACTGGCGGGCAGACCTTATCACATCGATCCCGAGATCAATCACGGCATTCCGGAGCTGATCAATTCCTACGATATGGCAGTACTGACCGAGGATTCTATTTCTCACTTGGGCAAACCGGATCGTCCATTGATCGTATCGGATCAGTGGATGTATCACTCCAGGCTTTATGCCGCTGCCGCTTTTGTCCGGACCAGGGAGGATCTGGATCTGATCCAGTTAAATTCCTTTGGCTGCGGTCTGGATGCGGTAACTACCGACCAGGTAAGCGATATTTTAGCAGGCTCTGACAAGATCTATACCTGCTTAAAGATAGACGAGGTCAATAACTTGGGGGCTGCCCGTATCAGAGTCCGCTCTCTCATTGCCGCCTTGCGTGTAAAGGATCGGAAGAAGGAAGAACGGACCATCCGCTCTACCGCTCTGGATCGGGTGATCTTTACGGAGGAAATGCGAAAGGACTATACCATCCTCTGTCCTCAGATGTCGCCAATTCACTTTGAGGTATTACAGCCTGCCCTGCAGGCATGCGGCTATCATTTAGAAGTCATTCCCGAAAACAACCGGCATGCGGTGGACACAGGCTTGAAATTTGTCAACAATGACGCATGTTATCCTTCCCTGATCGTGGTGGGACAGATCATGAACGCCCTCCATTCAGGAAGATATGATTTAAATAAAACAGCTGTTATTATTACTCAGACAGGCGGCGGATGCCGTGCCACCAACTACATCGGTTTTATCAGACGGGCATTGGCAAAGGCCAATTTATCCCACATTCCGGTCATTTCTCTGAACATGTCCGGTCTGGAAGCAAACCCCGGTTTTAAGTTAAATCTGGATTTAATGCTTAGAATGGTATATGGTGCTGTATTCGGCGACCTGTTTATGCGCTGTCTTTACAGGATGCGCCCTTATGAACAAGAAGCGGGATCCGCCGATGCCCTTCATCAGAAATGGCTGAAGGAATGTCAGGAATTTGTATCGGCCAAACATCCTTCTTATATTAAATTTAAGAAGATGTGTAAAGAGATCGTAGAGGAATTTGATGCTCTTCCCATTACGGATGAGAAAAAACCCAGAGTCGGTATTGTCGGTGAGATCTTAGTCAAGTTCCTGCCGGAAGCAAACAATCACTTAGTAGAGCTTTTGGAGGCGGAAGGGGCTGAGGCTGTCTGTCCTGACCTGATCGACTTTATCTTGTACTGCTTCTACAACCAGATCTACAAAGCAGAGCACCTGGGCATGTCCAAGAAAAGCGCCCGCTTAAGCCGTCTGGGTATTTATGCCATAGATTGTTTCCGCCGTCCTGCGGCAAAGGCATTGAAGAAAAGCATGCATTTCGATCCCCCTGCCAATATCTATGATCTGGCAGACTATGCAAAGGATATCGTATCCATCGGAAATCAGACCGGTGAAGGATGGTTTTTGACCGGAGAAATGTTAGAACTGATCCATTCCGATACCCCCAACATTGTATGCACCCAGCCCTTTGGCTGTCTGCCAAACCATGTGGTAGGAAAAGGCGTCATCAAAGAGCTTAGACACCGCTATCCCGAAAGCAACATCGTCGCTATTGACTATGATCCCGGTGCCAGCGAGGTGAATCAGTTAAACAGGATCAAACTGATGCTGTCTTCTGCATTTAAAAATATGAAATAAAAAGCGGAAGGTTTCCATTACACAAGCCTTTTAAGTGTTTTAGTGAAAAATCAATCTGCACATAAAAGAAACTTACAGCCCATTCCAATACTGTCTGAGCGCAGCGAGTTTATTGGAATGGGCTGTTGTATTCGTTTCTGATATGGGCGGATTAGATTTTTCAGAAAACCTTATCGGCTTTGTAATGGAAATCTTCCGCCTTTCTTTTTATCAGCCGATGGCGATATATTTGTGTTCTTCCACTTCCGGCTGTTTTGTCTTTTTGGGAATGGTCAGCTCTAAGATACCATCCTCAAACTTAGCCTGGATATCTTCATGGGTAACGGCATCGCCTACATAAAAGCTTCTCTGGCATTTTCCTACGAACCGTTCCCTGCGGATATATTTTCCATCTTCCTTCTCTTCTCTGGTATCGCTGTGGGAAGCGTTGATGGTCAGGTATCCGTCCTTTACTTCCGCCTGGATATCCTCTTTTTTGTAACCGGGCAGCTCCAGATCCACCAGATATTTGTCTTCAAACTCCTTTACATCTGCATTCATGCCGCTTATGGGTGTCTTGGATTTGGAACCGGTAAAGCTAAAGGGTACAGAAAGAATGGTGTCGAACATGTCGTCTACAAAATTGTTTTCAAAAATGCTTGGTACTAACATAATGATTGCTCCTTTCCTGAGTCTGCTACATTTGGCAGATAAACTGTTCTTTATAGTTTATGGTGTTTTTCCTGATTTTACTCATGAAGCACCCTGTTTATCAGAAGCGATGGCGCCATCGCTTTCGACAATTATGTTATACCACAAATTATTAGCACTCACAATAAACGAGTGCTAATAATTTTCTAAAGATTTTATAAACTT
>JAFLSW010000003.1 GCA_022510725.1 Lachnospiraceae bacterium | reverse complement strand
GTCGATATTGGCATATACATCCCCTGCATTATTGGAAATGAACACATCCGCCACATCGGAAAGATAAACGGGATCCACGCCGTCCATGCCAAGATCCATCAACAGAAGTCCTGCAATCTGCTCTTCATCGGTAATGGCATCTCCTACATTGACCATGTATGAAATACCGTCCTGCTCCACATATCCTGCAGGCATGGCAAAGTTCTGTGCCATAAGGATACCGGAAACCATATCCATGGTAATGATATTGTTCATATCGGTTTTTTTATAAGCTGCTTCCTTGGCATCCTCAAACTGCTCCATACCTTCGTCTAATGCGCTGGATGCGGATTCTAACTGGGATTCTCCCAGTAAAAGCTGGGTGCTGGCGTCGGCCAACTGGAAAATAGCCAGAGTCTTTTGCTCATCCAACAGCTTCTGGGCGTCACTAAGTTCGATGCCACCCGCTTCAAGCTGGGCAAGAGCCGATTCTAACTGGGCAATGCCATAGTTCATCTGGGAAATGCCGGTTTCTAACTGAGCAATACCGGCATCAAGTTGGGTAAGGGTGCCATCTATATTTACAGCGGCTAACTCTTGTCTTGTCATGCCGAAGGCTTTTAATCCCTCATCAATTGCAGCATACCCCGCCTGAACCCCTTGATACTCAGCACTATTTATAATCCCATTTATATATTGTTCTTTTTGTTCATCAGTAAGAAAACCATTTTCATTAATTTGTTCAATGGCCGCATCAAATTCCTTTTGCGCTTCATCTAGCTGGGCAATCTGTGCCTGAACCGAAACTAAAGTGGGCTTTGAGGCTTCCAAATCTGCTTTTTGCTGTTGTAAGGCTGCCAACTGGTCTTCCAGTTTCAGTTCCCCTTTTTGTTGCTGTAAGGCTGCCAACTGATCCTGAAGCTGTAACTTCATTTCCAACAAACCCAAACTGCCGGAATCCAATTGTGCCTGGGCATCCGCCATTTGAGAAGATAATTCTTCCTTTCCTTTATCCAGTTCTCTTTTACCGGTAGCAATACCCGCTTTGCCGTCGGCAATCTGAGCTTTGCCGTCCTCTAACTCCGCCTGGGCATCGGCAAATTCTTTATCCAGGGCATCAGTGATCTGGGCATTTACCACATCGATCTTATCCTGATTGATCACCACATGGACCTGGGTATCTACCAGACCGGAAGCATCAATGCTGGCTACGCCTTCAATACCTTCCAGTTTGGGAATGATCTCTTCGTCAATAAAGTCGGACAGCTCCGCCGTATCCATTCCTTCCATACCTACTGCAGTAACAGCTACAGGAAGCATACTGGGATTAATCTTTAATATGTAAGGTGTTCCTACCATATCGTCCCAATAGCCGGATATCATATCTACATTTTGCAAAATGTCCACCGATATGGTATCCATATTCACATCATCGGAAAATTCCAGTGAAATCAGGGAATAGTTTTCATTGGAAACAGAGTTAACCGACTTGATCTTATCCAAAGTAGCAAAGGATTGCTCCAAAGGTCTGGTAACCGTCAGCTCTACCTCCTCCGGTGTTGCGCCGGGATAGGTTGTGATGACCAAAACATATGGCAGATCCATATTGGGCATCAGGTCGGGCGTCATCTTTGTATATGCCACCACTCCCAAAACCAGGATGGCAACTACCGCTACAAATACGGTAAATGGTTTCTTTACACTAAACTTAGGCATTTTTCCTCTCCTTTGCTCCTATACAGCGTGCTTTTTGGCTTTCATGCCCGCTTCGATCAATGCTACTTTTTTACGATATCTATCTATGATCAGTTCCTCTTCCTCTTCAAATAAGAAGATCCTTACCAACGCTTCTTTGATCAACTGAATCAGGATTTCCCATACCAAGGTCAGTTCCTCAACTGTATACTCCGCATAATATTCATCCTTCATGGTATGTATGATCATTTCAAACAGCTTTTGTCCTTCCTTGGTAAAGACCCCGTCTTCCTGACAGGCAACGCCGTATTTCATCCGGGAAAAAACATTTTTGCAGACGCTTTTAAATTGGCTCTGCATGCCTACCCGAACCACTTCCGAAAGGGCATCCTCAAAAAACTGAAACAGGTCTCCTCTTTTTTCATCCAGATAGTCTTTGACCTCTCCTCCCAGCTGCTTTTTAAAATCCTCCAGCATGAATTCCTGTAAATCCCGCTTATCTTCAAAATATTGATAAAAGCTTCCTCTGGATATGCCGGCATCCTGAATGATCCGGTTAATAGACACTTTCTCAAAAGGAACTCTGGCAAATTCATTAATTGACGCTTCTATGATCCTCTTTTGTTTGTCTTTGGACAAATGTATAAACCGCTGTGTGGGCATCTTTCTTTCCCTCCAAATCAAATACTGCCAATAATGACAACCTGTCACTTGACAGTCCGTCACCATTATCATCCTATTGCCCTTTCTTGTCAAGGGGCTGATACAAGTTTTTTATCCGCAATTTCCCGGTGAATGACATTGACCAATGATTTTATTTCCGATACAATAGAGGACAGAAATAGGAGGAGGCATGATTTATGGCAAAAATTATCCTGACCGGGGATCGCCCCACCGGAAAACTCCATGTAGGACATTATGTAGGTTCCTTAAGAAGGCGTGTCGAATTGCAAAACAGCGGCGAGTTTGACGAGATCTATATTATGATCGCAGATGCACAGGCTCTGACTGACAATGCGGATAACCCGGAGAAGGTTCGTGAGAATATTATAGAAGTGGCATTGGATTATTTATCCTGCGGGCTGGATCCTGCAAAATCCACCCTGTTTATCCAATCCCAGGTTCCGGAGCTGACAGAGCTTACCTTTTATTATATGAACCTGGTTACCATAGCCCGCTTGCAGCGTAACCCTACCGTAAAATCCGAGATCCAGCAGAGGGATTTCCACAACAGCATTCCCGTGGGCTTCTTTACCTATCCTATCAGCCAGACTGCAGATATTACCGCTTTTGATGCTACCGTAGTTCCTGTTGGTGAAGACCAGGAGCCCATGTTGGAGCAGGCAAAAGAGATCGTACGCCGATTCAACTATATATATGGAGATACTTTGGTAGAGCCTCAGATCCTGCTGCCGGAGAACAAATACTGTCTTCGTCTGCCCGGTACCGACGGCAAAGCCAAGATGAGCAAGTCTTTAAATAACTGTATCTACCTTTCCGATTCTTCCGAAGAAGTAAGGAAAAAGATCATGGGTATGTTTACCGATCCCAATCACCTCCGGGTGGAAGACCCCGGCCAGGTGGAAGGCAATCCTGTATTCATTTATCTGGAAGCCTTCTCCACAGAGGAACACTTCAAACAGTTCCTGCCGGAATACGAAAACCTTCAGGCCTTAAAAGACCACTACACCAGAGGCGGTTTGGGAGATGTAAAGGTAAAGAAATTCTTATATGCGGTAATGGAAGATGTGCTGGCTCCCATCAGAGAACGGAGAAAAGAATACGAAAAGGACATTCCCGCCGTATTGGAGATCTTAAAACAAGGCAGCATCAAGGCAGAAGCCAAAGCCGCTGCTACCCTGCACCGGGTGAAACAATCCATGAAGATCAACTACTTTGACGATCAGGATTATCTGGATGCCCAGGCCAAGAAATTTGCGGAAGAATAAAATCGGACGATATGGATTTCCTTGCTTTATAAGGGTTTTCCTTCAAAAATCAATCTGCACATAGAAGAAACTTACAGCCCATTCCAATACTGTCTGAGCACAGCGAGTTTATTGGAATGGGCTGTCGTATTAGTTTCTGATATGAGCGGATTAGATTTTTAGGAAAACCTAATCTAAGTACTTATCATACTTCTCATTCACCTGATCCAGATACATAACCGCAATGATACCCGGTCCGGTATGCGCACCAATGGCACATCCTATTCTGGAATCCAAGAATCCCTTTACATTGCATTCATCCTTCAGCATCTGTTTTGCCTTTTCCATGCTTTCCTTTTCTGTGCCGTAAACACAGCCAAGTACCTGTTTATCCAGATCGTTTCCTTTTTCTTTTACGATATCTACAAGACGACGAATCGCTTTATTCCAGCCTCTTACCTTTTCGGTAGCATTTAAGGCACCGTCTTCATCCAGCTCAATAATAGGCTTAATATCCAAAACCGTTCCTGCCACAGCAGAGGTACGAGTAAGTCTGCCGCCCTTATAGAGATAATCCAAAGTACGCACAACTACGGCATGTTTCATATGTTTGCAGTAAAACTCTGCCGCTTCGATAATCAGATCTTTATCTGCTCCGTTTTTCTGCATCTGCAAAAGCTTGCTGACTACCAGACCAAAGCCGATGGAGGCGCATTTGGAGTCGATGATGGTGATCTTAAAATCCGGATAATCTTCTAAAATTGCTTCCTTTGCCAAATTCGCTGCCTGAAAGGTTCCGGCAATACCGGTAGAAAAGCAGATATAAAGCACTTCATCTCCTGCTTTTGCATAAGGTTCAAAGTTCTCTTGGAACATGAATTGGCTCACATGATAGGTTTTGATATCCTTGCCCTGAGCCTGAATTTCATAAAATTCGTCGGGAAAGATCGTCTTTCCGTCAAAATAATCTGTTCCGTCAATCGTTACCGGTGTGGGAATCACATGAAGATCATATTCCTCGATAAGAGACGGGGGTACATCCGATGCAGAATCTGTAATGATTCTAAAAGCCATTTTAATTCCTTCTTTCTTTAATTGGTTTTTCTTAAATTGGTTGTGTCTCTTTTTTCAACCAAATTTTTTCATCTTCTGTTAAATATATACTTATTTTATCATAAACTAACTTATGATAGTCATTTAAAAATAATTTTTCATTTTTATTTAACATTTCCGGCAGAATGGCCGCCTTTTCAAAGGGCGCTAAAGTCAGGGGCCGAAAGCCTAAAAACCCGGTTTCTTCTTCCACACATTCCATCAGGTTTTCCAGGCGGATGCCATATTTTTCCGCAAAATACAGACCCGGTTCATCGGAAGTGATCATGCCCGGCATAAAAGGAACCACATCTACTTTCCCTTTTCCTCTGCCGCTTCGGATCACATTGGGACCTTCATGAACACTCAACAAATATCCTACTCCATGGCCGGTTCCGTGATTATAGTCTAATCCTTCCGCCCAGATAGGCCCTCTTGCCAATCCATCTAAGCTCATGCCGCTGATGCCTTTTGGAAATTTTGCATATAGCAGCGCCAAATGGGATTTTAACACCAGGGTGTAATGCTTTTTTTGTTCCGGTGTAAGGTCTTCATCCTTTCCGATCCACATGGTCCGCGTGATATCAGTGGTTCCATCCATATAGTGACCGCCCGTATCCAACAACAAAAACTGGCCGGGCAGGATTTCTGCATTGGTTTCCTCCGAAGAAGAATAATGAATAATGGCTCCATGGGGCCCATATGCCATAATGGGTTCAAAGCTTTGAAACAGATATCCTTCCTGTTCTTTTCTCAGATCCTCCAAGATCTTTTCTGCCAAAAGCTCTGTAATGGGTTTTTCTTCCAAGTTCCCTGCTGCCATTTTTTTGCCATATTGCTTCATCCGATAAAGAAAACGAGTAACGGCAGCGCCGTCTTTTTCGTGAGCCTTTCTCATATTGGAAAGCTCTGTTTCATCTTTTATGGCTTTTTCTATGGCGGAAGGATTTTCTCCAAAGATCAGGGTACAGGAGGACAGGTTTTGTAACAACTGCCAGCTGACGCTGTTTTCATCCACCAGGATTTTTTTATTTTGGAGATTTTTGGTAAAAGTATCCACTTCCTCATAGGGAAGGATCTGTATGCCGTCACCCGCCAGACGGCTTGTAATCTCCTCAGAAAATGCCCCTTTGTTTCCAAATAAAACGCAAGCATCCTGTTCTATATAAAGATAGGATAAAAATACCGGATTACAGGAGATATCATTTCCCCGCAGATTTAAGATCCATGCAATATCTTCCAAACAGGTGATAAAGTGGGCATCTGCACCGGATTCTGCCATTCCTGTTCTGACAGCCGACAGTTTTTTATCCCTGGTTCTGCCACTTTGCTTTGGGGTCAGCTCCCATATCGGATGAAAGCTAAGCTCCGGCCTGTCTTTCCAGACTCGGTCCACCAGATCCATCCCGCCTTCGATAGAAATGTTCTTTGGCTTCCAGGCTTTTATTAGCTTATCTATAAAGCCTTTGCTGACGCAGCGTCCGTCCAGACCCAGCTTATCTTTATCCGAAAGCCGCTTTGCCAAAAACTCTTCGATCTTTGGTATATCCGGCTCTCCTATTTTCATCAACACGATCTCCGTGTCTGAAAGCTGCTTTTCCGCCTGAAGGAAATATCTGCCGTCAGTCCACAATCCGGCGAAATCCTCCATAACGATCAATGAGCCGGCGGACCCGGTAAAGCCTGACAAAAATTCCCTGCACTTAAAATAATCTCCCATGTATTCCGAACCATGGAAATCATTGGTAGGGACATAGTAAGCTGCCATGCCTTCTTTTTTCATTTGAAGCCTCAGTTCCTGAAGCCTTTTTGAGATTTCAGAAATCGGTTCCGCCATACTTTTTAAAACTCCCTTTTATAATGTGAAGGTTCCGATATAGCATTTCTGCTTTAATTCGGCATGTTCTTTTTCCCGTTTAAATCGGAAGGTATCCGGATTACACAAATACAAATGAGCCAGGGCGATACCCATATCGATCAGGTTCATGTGAGAGGTTGCCTTTTTAAACATGCCGGACAAAGCACAATAAGCATGGATCTTTTCCCCGTCATGAACAAAGTACCATGGCTGGCTGTTAACGCTGGAGGGCGCCAGCCTTGCCGGTTCTAATTTCTCGTCCTTTTCATCGGCAATTTCTTCTAAGCTTTTCCTTTTAAATTCTGCAAGATCTTTTCTCTGTATTTCTCCCTTTGGATTGCCAAAGGCAAGGATCATGGCAAATTTCAATCCGTCACCCTGATCCAGTTCCGTGGCAGTCTTAGGATCCAGTTTGCCCATGCCCAGCCAGCAGGTTCCAAGACCAAGGCTTTGCAGATACAGATCCGCCTGTTGATAAAGAAAACCCACATTCACCAGCGCCTTTTTGCTTTCCTCCGTAAAGATGGCCATGACCTGCGGTGTTCTCCAAGGCAGGATACAGCGTACCTTTTCGCTTCCGATGATCTCCATCCGCACTTTAATATCCGGATACAGGGGCTTCATTCCCGCGCAAAAATCTTTGATTTTTTCCAGCGTTTCTCCTTCTATCGGCGTGTCTGTATAGCTGCGGACAGACTTTCGCTTCCCTATCATTTCCTTTAATTCCATTAGATTTCACCCTTTTCTTTATTTCTTCAAATAATTTATTTTACCAGCCTTAATTTTGTCAAAAGCCCTAAAAGCTTTTGTCCTTTCGGCATGGATAAAATCTCTTCTCTGCTCAATACACCCAGCTTAATGATCAAGAGCCCGTATACCGCCGCTCCAAAGATAACGGCAATGATCAGTGAGATCACATTGCTTTTTACCAATGCATATAAGCCTTCATAAACACCAAATGCCACTACACCCATGAGCAGGGATGCCGCAAGCGGCAAAATAAATAATTTTTTTACATCCTGTTTAAAATCCAGGCTTTTTCTCACGGAAATGCCGTTTAAAATACACATCATCAAAGAATATACGACAACAGCTATCGCAAGGCAGTACAGATTCCATTCGGTAAACCACAAACAAGCCACCAGTACAATAGTCTGGATGACAAGGGCAATGAATGCGTTGATGACCGGTATATTGACTCTGCCGATTCCCTGCAATACCGCATTGGTAAGAGTGGAAAGGGCATAAAAGATCACCGTTACACTTAAGGCGCGAAGCAAGTCTGCCGCCAGATCCAGGGAAGTCTGCCCTGCAAACAGAAAACTTACCATAGGCTTTGCCAAAACTCCCATACCCACTGCTGCAGGAATGGAGATCAGCATGGTAGCCAACATTGCCGTGTGCACTTTTTCTCTGGTTCCTTCTATATCTCCTGTTGCAAATTTGCCGGAAATGCTGGGGATCATAGCGGCGGAAATAGCCGAGGAAATGGCAATGGGAATATTGGAAATGACAACTGCCTTTCCTGCATATACCCCATACCAGGTAGCGATCTGAGAAACTTCCACCCCTTTTACCAGCTTTAATATCTTACGATAAATGGTCTCATCCAAAGAATTGCTGAAGTTATAAATAAAAGTACTTAATATAAAGGGTGTCACCAGAGCAAAAATAATCTTAAAGATCTCTCCATAGCTCAATACATTGGGAGAAGGATCTTTTTCCAACCGTTTTGCAATGATCTTTTTATTCAAACCATAGATCAGCCACATAAATGCCAAAGCGATCAACACACCGGCTCCGGTTCCCAAGGCACTGCCCATGGCCCCGTAAACTGCCTGGGTCGTCAGGTCTTTATCGATTACCGCCTGTTTTAACATGTAAGCAGCGGTAATACTGATGACCGCATTTAAGATCTGTTCCAATATCTGGGAAAGGGAAGTCTGGACCATAGTACGGTGCGCCTGAAAATATCCCCGCAAAACCCCTAACAGGCCGGAAAAGAAAATGGTGGGGGCAAAGACCCGCAGCACAATGACCGCATTTTTCTCTACCAAAAGCCCTGCGGCAAAAAAAGCAAAGAGACTGGCAACGCCGCCTACTACGATGACATAGATAAAAGCGCAATAAAAAATCCTTTGGGCATTTTTATACTCCCGCAGTGCCAGCTTTCCCGCAATGACTTTGGAAATGGCTGAAGGAATGGAATAAGAGCTGATCAATAAGATAATGGTATAAATGTTATACGCCGAACTGTAATACCCATTTCCCTCATCTCCAATGACTGCCGCCAAAGGACTTCTATATAAAATTCCGATGATTCTGCAGATAATGCCGGCCATGGCAAGAATGCCGGCCTGCATGATAAATCCGTCTTTTTTCTTTGACACCTGCTTACTCCTTGCTTTCCATCAGGATTCTTCCTTTTTCTTTCGGTAGTACATCAGATATTCTACCTCTCCCAGATCCTCGTGCACACTTTCTTCCTTTATTAATAGTCCCCTGTTTTCATAAAAGGTCACCGCACCATAATTGTTTTCAAATACATGGAGGGTAAAAAAATCATATAGCTCTTTTACATAGGAAACCAGCTTGCTTCCTATCCCTACACCCCTGTACTCCTTGTCCACAAAAAGTCCGGCCACATAGCCTTCATCGATTCCCACAAAACCTGCTACATAGCCGTCCACCTCATAGACATAGACTTCCAGCTGGGGCAGGTTTCTTTTTACATAGGAAAAATTTCTGTTCCAATATTCTTTGGGGATAAAATCGTGGGCCTCCAGATTGCCATCATACCAGATCCGCATGACCCGTTTTAGGTCTATTTCATTAAATTTCCGGATAATATCCATTTACTTTTCCTCTCTTTTCTTTCCCACCATCCAGGGGAAAAAGCGGTTAATGATCAAAACCACAATGCTTTCTGCCAGGGAAACCAAAATAAACAGTTCCAGACAGAAACGAATATTTCCCTGATATTCTACAATATCTTTATTAAAATGCATGACCAAAATAGTAGAAGCATACATCAAATAGGTATCTACATGGGTCATCATAACGATCAAAGAGTTTTTCCCATAAAACTGCAGGATGCGGAAAGGAAAAGATCCTGCAAGTCCTTTAAGAGAAAAGCTTAACGCCAGTATGCCCAAGCTGCCTAAAACAGCTCCCGCAAAATAGAATGCCTCATGCTGAAATATCAGATAATGAAGATCCACGCCGCCATTTGCCCTGCTGATCAAAACCGTTGCTCCCAGAAAGAGGATTCCCAGAATCCCTGCTGCCCATGTGGTCAGCTTTTCTTTTCTGTACTTCCAAAGATAAAATCCGGTTCCCACAAAAAAGGTAATCACTCCGATCCGGATCAGCATCTGCAAAAAATAGAACAGATATTCCGTATAGGGATGATCTGCACAGGTGATTCTCCATAGCTGTAAATAGCGATTGGCAATGCAGCTGATGATCATCCACAGCGTCAGCACAATGGGGACCAAAATTTTTTTGCAGGATTTCACGATCACCAGAAAAGCCATTTCCCCAACAAATAAGGCAGCTAAAAACCAAAGTACCGACATGCCGGAAAAGATGACCGTCAAATATAGGTTCTGCTTTACCAGCGCCAGACTTATGCTTCCCCCTGCCAGGAATGCCACATACTGGGAAATAAGAAAGATCAGGCTGAAAATAAAATATGGCTGCAAAATAGACCTGCCTTTTTTCATAACCGTTTTTGCCAGGCTTTTTTTATCTTCCCCTTGAATACAGATAAGCATGCCGGATATGATAAAAAACAGGGGAATGTGAAAAGCGACGATAAAATTACGAAAGGCTTCGCTGATATACTGGATATGTCCTGTGATCACCAGCAGGATTCCCATACCCTTTGCAATATCCAGCTCCACATATCTTTCTTTTTCCATGCCATATCCCCAAAAAAGCTGTTTTTTTCATTATAATCGAAAGAAATTCTTCTGACAAGCCAGACGGAAAAAGGATCCCATGGGAAAGCCCATCACATTTTCATAACTGCCCCGGATCTCTTTTACCAGACAGGTCCCGATTCCCTGAATGCCGTAAGCCCCTGCTTTGTCCATCGGTTCTCCTGTCTTAATATATGCCAGAGCTTCTTCTTCCATGAACGGATACATGACCACAGCCGTTTCATCTGCAAAAGAAAAACTTTTGTCTTCCTTTATAGTTCCCCTTTCATCCAAAAGCAGGGCACACACACCGGTATAAACAAAATGCTCTTTTCCCGATAAAGACATAAGAATAGAAAGGGCATCCTCTTCATCTTTTGGTTTGCCCAATATTCTTCCTTCCGATACTACCACCGTATCTGCTCCTACGATCAGCGTATTTTCATTAGAAAAGTCTGCCTCCAAGATCCGTTTTGCCACTGCCCGGGCTTTTTGCTCTGCTAATTCCCTGACTACTTCCGCCGGATCGACTTTTGTGATCACTTCTTCTTCATCGCTTTTTATCACGGAAAAAACAATTCCTATCCGCTCAAACAATTCTTTTCTCCGGGGAGAGCCGGAAGCTAAAATAACCTTTACCGATTGCTTCATCGTTTTTTTTTATCCTCCCTCTTAAAATGTACACCGATCATCCCGGCTTTTTACTTCATTTATAAAAGAAAAGAACCAACCCGGATTTCCCAAGTCAGCCCTCCTCATAATCGAAGCGACAGGATTTGAACCTGCGACCTCTGCGTCCCGAACGCAGCGCTCTACCAAGCTGAGCCACGCTTCGTAAGACATTTTTACAACAAATACATATATTAATATACAACACAAATATTTTTCTTTCAATAAATTTTTTTGAAAATTACCTTTGGATGCTAAAAAAAACAATTTTTTTCTTGCAGAGTATTTCAGACTCTGCTACATTTTGTTTGAGGAATAGTGAAAGGATTTGTCAAAATATGGAAACCTATGAAATACTAAGAGATCTTGCTATTATTTTATTTGTAGCAAAATTTTGTGGCATGGCCTCCAGAAAAGCGAAGGCACCTCAGGTTGCAGGCCAGATCATTGCCGGACTGCTGTTAGGTCCAAGCCTTCTCGGCTTGATTCACCCTTCGGATTTTATCAGCCAGATGGCGGAGATCGGTGTTATTCTGGTTATGTTTTCCGCCGGGTTGGAAACAGACTTAAGCGATCTGATCAAAACCGGACCCAAAGCCTTAGCCATTGCCTGCTGCGGCGTATTTGTCCCTTTTCTTTGCGGTGCCCTTTTATACTTTGGTTTTTACGGCTATGACGGTTTTAAAACAGCAAACTTTTTTGCTGCCATGTCCATCGGTGCCATTATGACCGCTACCAGCGTCAGCATTACCGTTGCGGTCCTGCAGGAGCTTGGCAAGGTAAAAGGAACCGTGGGAACCACCATTTTAAGCTCCGCCATTATCGATGATGTCATCGGTATTGTCGTGCTGACCTTTGTGATCGGTTTTAAAAATCCCGGGGAAAAGCCTTCCATGGTCATTGTAAAGACCATTCTGTTTTTCATTGTGGCCTGCATCGGCGGCATTATCACATACCGCATGTTCAAATGGCTGGATAATCGCCGTCCACACACCCAGAGAATTCCCATCTTGGGCTTTGTTCTCTGTTTTGCCTTAGCTTATGTGGCAGAAAAATATTTTGGTATTGCGGATATTACCGGTGCATACGCTGCGGGTATCATTCTTTGCAATTTAAAAGATGCGGATTATATCGATGACAAAGCACATATCAGCACCTATATGATCTTTGCTCCCATTTTCTTTGTCAGTATTGGCTTGAAAACCTCTTTGGACTTTACGGATGTGAGATTTCTGCTGTTCTGCCTTGCCTTTGTGGTGGTAGCATTAGCTTCCAAAATCGTAGGCTGCGGGATCATGGCAAGAATCTGTCGGTTTAACTTTAGTGACTCCCTGAAGATCGGCGTCGGCATGATGACCCGGGGAGAGGTGGCATTGATCGTTGCCCAGAAATGCCTGTCTGTAGGCATGATCTCTTCTCAGTTCTTTACGGCAGTGATCTTGCTGATCATCTGTTCTTCCGTACTGACACCGATCTTCTTAAAGCTTTTATTTGCAAAAGAGCCGGCTACTGCCGATTGATGATATATTTACAGATGGGATTGCCTTTCGCGGAAAACTTTTCTTCGTATTCTGTCATGATATTTCCCTCCATCAATGTCGGATCATGATGAAGGTCGAAGGTTACCGTTTCCGCTTCCCATCCTGCCGGTTCCAATTCTTCCAGGGCAAAATCAAATAATTCCCGATTGTCGGTTTTAAATTCCAGCTTTCCTTCCTTATTTAATATCCGGTCATACCGTTTCAAAAATTCTCTGGAAGGAAGACGCCTTTTGGCATGGCGGTCTTTTGGCCAGGGATCGGAAAAATTCAAATAAATCTTGTCCACTTCTCCATCTTCAAATATTTCTGTAATGTCCTCGGCATCCATACGGATAAACTTTACATTGGGAAGCTCTCTTTCTTCCATTTTTTGGATGGCACGCAAAAGCACGCTGGAATATTTTTCAATACCGATATAGTTGATATCCGGATGCAGCTTAGCTGACTCCATAATGAATTTTCCTTTTCCCATGCCAATCTCAATGTACAGAGGATTATTGTTTCCGAATAATTTTTTTATTGTCCCCTTCTTTAATTCCGGCTCATGGATCACATATTCGGATGCTGCAATGATTTCCCTGGAACCGGAAATATTTCTAAGCCTCATAAATTTCTCCTTTTTTTGCTTTGTTTTTCTCTCATTTTAGTGTATTATAAAACATGATTTATATTTTGTGATTAAGGGAGCGTTTCCATGTCTCATACATTTTTGCGAAAATTCGGTACCATCAGCCTTTGTATGGCTATCTGCCTTTCCGCTTTTTGGAATCATACAGCTTTAGTCTATGCAGATGTAGACTATGCTGCAGAAGCAGAGGAGCGTAAATCTCTGCCTATTCAGACCAATGAGATCGAAAACTGGCCTCAGGGTCCCCAGATCGGTGCAGAAGGCGCCATTTTGATGGAGGTCAATACCGGCACCATTCTTTATGCAAAAAATATCGATGAAAAACTTTATCCCGCAAGTACCACCAAGATCTTAACCGCTTTGGTTGCCATAGAAAATGCTGAATTAAATGAAGATGTCAGCTTTTCTTATGAAGCGGTGTTCGGCATTGAAAGGGGCTCCTCCAATATGGGTATGAATGTTGGAGAGGTCATTACTATGGAGCAATGCCTTTACGGTATCTTAGTATACTCCGCCAATGAAGTGTGCAACGCCATAGGAGAGCATATTGCAGGCAGCATCGACGGATATGTGGATATGATGAATGCAAAAGCCGCCGAACTTGGTTGTACCAATTCTCATTTCGTTACCACCAACGGTCTTCACGACGAAAATCATTATACCACACCCAGAGATTTAGCCACCATCGCCTGTGCTTTTTTCTCCAACCAGACTTTATCCAAAATGGCCAACACCGCCTATTATCATATTCCGCCCAGCCCGACTCAGCCCGATGCTAATAAGGATCTTTGGACCCACAATTCTCTGACCAAAGGTACCTATACCTATGATGGTTATATCGGAGGAAAGACCGGCTATACTTCTGATTCCAGACAGACCCTGGTTTCCTGTGCGGAAAGGGATGGCATGAAACTGGTTTGCGTCATCATGAAAGAAGAATCTCCCAACCAGTTTTTGGATACCATTGCTTTATTCGATTATGGATTTAACAATTTTCAAAAGATCAACATTTCAGAAAATGAAACCAACTATACCATTAATGATGCCGATTTGTTCCAGACCGAAAATGACATCCTGTTTTCCAGCGACCCCATCATTGAGATCAATACGCAGGACTGTGTGATCATTCCCAATACCGTTACTTTTCAGGATCTGACTTCTACACTGAATTATGAAACAGCAGATGCAGAAGAGAACGGCTCTCTTTTAGCAACCATCCGGTATCAGTATCATGGTCAGGATGTGGGGAGCGCTTCTATTTCTTTAACCTCGGGTTCTGTTCCCGCCATTGCAGACAGCGCAGCGGAAATGGATTCCGCTTCATTACAGGATGATAAATCGGATATCAATCTACCTTCAAGATCAGGAAACATTATCTTTATCAATGTGCTGAAGGTGATCGGTATTATCTTATTGATCTTAGCCTTGATCATCATTTCGATCATCATCGTTGCTTTTTGCAGAAATTATAATTTTGCCAGAAGACGGCGCAGCCGCCTTAGCAGAAAACTACGGAGAAGAAATCGGACGCCCAGAAACAGGCGTCGCAATTAACTTATAAGGGATTTTTCAATTTTTCCTGTTTTTCCAAAATCTCTTCTACCTGCTGATCCGTAATCTGTTTCATGGTTTTGATCACATAACAGGTACCGTTCTCTGTTTTTCGTAGCCGGATCTTTCCTTTAATAAATCCATGCTTTTTGCATCGGGACACACTGTAATAATGCTTTCCGTTTACGCTGAACCAATCCAATTCGCGAGAAACCTGCCGCTTACACAGATAGCAGCCGCAATAATTTACTTCCTTATCGGACAAAGCTTTGGACTTCGAGTCAAATTCCCTGGAAATATATTTATAATAATCTTCAAATTGAATTCGGATCTCTTCTTTTTTGTTTTTGGGCACCACATAAGTGTCAAAGGAATATCTTTTCCGAAATCTGGGATTGAGCTTTTCCAAAACCCGGGCTGTATAAAATGCATCATCATAGGCCCGATGGAAGGGGATGCTTTTTTCTATTTTCAGATAATCCACTGCGTATTCCAGAGCATGCTGGGATCTTCTTCCTTCAAATTCCAAAGAAAATAGCTTTTGTACATCTAAAAATTTAATGGGTTCCTGAGAAATCGGCGTCATATGATAAAATTTCATATTCCGCTGCAACTCTATCAGATCCAGATTTCCCCAGGTACAAAAAAGATAGTCCTTTCCGCAAAAGGCAAGAAAGGCCTCCATAACTTCAGGAAAGGATCTGGCTTTCCGTAACTGGCTCATTTCCAACTGCACCAGACTGCCGGTTATCTTATTCAGATGTTTATAGACTTTGGGCCGGACCATTTCATTAAATCTGCCGATTTCCTGCATATCGCTATTTAGTTTTACGGCACCGATCTCAATGATCTCAAAAGGTAACTTTTTATTTGCATGATACTTTCCCGGTGCAGACTGGTTCCACTCCAGATCAAATACAATATAATCCATCTTATAAATAATTCTCCATATAAAAATAGCCGGAAATTGCTTCCGGCTTACTGTTCCCTGGGGGAATCGAACCCTCAACTGCCCCTTAGGAGGGGGCTGTTATATCCATTTAACTAAGGAAACACACACAAGTTACTTTACCATTCCGGTCATGATTAGTCAAGTGTAAACTCACTCAGGAAAATGAATGGTTCCCTGGAGCCAGACAGAACCTTTAAACCTTCTGCCCACTGCCGGTTCTCCATATAAATCGTTGCAGTTGATACATACATCCATAAACAGGTCGTTGCAGTTGATAGTCAGCTGCCAGATTTCTTCTTTTGTCATAGGATTTTTTACTTTTGCAACATGTAAGATCTCCCCTAATATGGCATACTGATCACATTCCACTCCATAAGGCATAAAGTAAGTATCGACTAAGGAAAGAACATCCTGCTTTGCGATCATTTTCGCAATATTGCTATAAGTGTCCATATCTTCCAAGGTCAGATTCTCTATGGCATCTTCATCGCCTTTTCTGGCTTTGGCAATAAGAAGATTTCTGTTGATTGCCATCTGCCTTGTTTTTCTCATATCTTTTTCGTCCTTCTGAATGGGCATGATGATCTTGCCCTGGGTGGACAAGGCCGCAAGACTTAAGGAAGTTCCCACAATAGGAAGCCTTCCTGCATTTTTTCTTTTCAGATAACCAACGACATTTTGCAGATAGAAGATCAGGGAAACCCCAACCTTGATATCATCGCAGACTCCTGCATAGGATTCCTTTTCTGCATGGCGTTCCACAGAAATATCCGCATAGGAACTGATCTGATTTCCCCGGAAAAAAGGATGATAATAATCTGCTAAAAAGCGATTGTTTTCATCATACTCACCTCGGACGCAGATTCCCATGTTAGAACCGCAATATAAGTTATACTCGGCTAACATCACATCTTCTTCCATGGATGTATACAATCTTTCATCCGCATTTTTAACCACAAGGGAAATCAGTTCATTGACCTGTCTCTTACTTTTCAATTTGCTAAATCCAACAGCTCTTAAATACTTATGCACCTTGCTACCTCAAATCATTTAATCATGCTTGGGTGTCAATTCTGTCATACCACCCATATATGGACGGAGTACTTCCGGAATTGCCACACTTCCGTCAGCTCTTAAATTATTTTCCAAAAATGCAATGAGCATTCTGGGGGGAGCTACTACGGTATTGTTTAATGTATGGGCAAAATATTTGCCATTTTCTCCGTTCACACGGATTTTTAACCTTCTTGCCTGGGCATCTCCTAAATTGGAACAGCTTCCGACTTCAAAATATTTTTTCTGTCTGGGCGACCATGCTTCCACATCGAAGGATTTTACCTTCAGATCTGCTAAGTCTCCGGAACAACACTCTAAGGTTCTAACAGGAATATCCATGGAGCGGAACAGATCTACCGTGTTCTGCCACAGCTTTTCAAACCACATGGGAGATTCTTCAGGCTTGCAGACTACGATCATCTCCTGTTTTTCGAACTGATGAATGCGATAAACGCCTCTTTCTTCCAAACCATGAGCGCCTTTTTCTTTTCTAAAGCAGGGAGAGTAGCTGGTAAGGGTTTTGGGAAGCTGCTCTTCCGGAAGGATGGTATCAATAAATTTTCCGATCATGGAATGTTCGCTGGTACCAATGAGATAAAGGTCCTCTCCTTCAATCTTATACATCATGGCATCCATTTCCGCAAAACTCATAACACCTGTCACCACATTGCTGCGGATCATAAAAGGCGGCACACAGTAGGTAAAGCCTCTGCCAATCATAAAATCTCTGGCATAAGAGATTACTGCGGAATGTAGTCTGGCAATATCACCTTGAAGATAATAAAATCCATTTCCCGCAACTTTTCTGGCGGCATCCAGATCGATTCCGTCAAACCGTTCCATGATCTCCGTATGGTATGGAATCTCAAAATCGGGAATCACCGGATCTCCGTATTTGGTCACTTCCACATTTTCTGAATCATCCTTTCCGATGGGAACGGATGGATCAATGATATTGGGAATGGTCATCATGATCTTTAAGATCTTCTCATCCAGTTCTTTTTCCTGTTCTTCTAATTCGGCAAGGCGGGATGCGAAACCCGCAACCTGTTTTTTTACTTCCTCTGCCTCATCCTTTTTTCCCTGTCCCATCAAAGCACCGATCTGTTTGGAAAGTTTATTTCTGTCCGCTCTTAACTCATCTGCTTCTTTTTGACAATTTCTTTTCTTTAAATCCAGATCGATCACTTCATCTACCAAAGAAAGCTTTTGATCCTGAAATTTATTTTTAATGTTTTGTTTTACCACCTCAGGATTTTCTCTTAAAAATTTAATATCCAACATATACTGTTGCCTCCCTGTTGTTAAGAATCTATTTGAACTAAAACACCTTAGTGTTCCAGCACATTTACAATATGAAAATCTTTTTCTTTTTCCAGATTGACCAGAGTAACTGCTTCATTAAATACATGTTGCAGCCTGCTGCCCTTTTGGATAATCTGGATCACGGGCATTTTGGCGTTGTTCTCATTTTGCTTTACAACAATGCCTACAGAACCATCATCCAAGATCAATTTTGTACCGGTAGGATAGACGGCAATAGAGTGACAGATCATATCAATGATCTCCCCATTATAATCATTTCCCTTGATTTCTTCCAAATAAGATATTACTTCCCAAATTTTCTTCTTTTTATAACCAATTCCGCAAAGCATTTCATCCATGATCTCACAGGCGGCCAGGATCTGTGCTGCTACTGTCATGTTTTCTTCCCGGAGCGGATAACCCTTTCCGGACAAGTTTTCATGATGAGTCAAGATCATCTTTTTTTCTTCTTCTGACAGCCAGTCTGCATTGGATATGGCACTATATCCATAAATCGTATGTTTTTTATATTCTTCTCTGTCATTTTCCGACAGATCCGATAATTCTTTATTTTCGTAATGAATGGTGGTATACCTTAAACCCAGGTCATGAAGCATGGCCGCTGTTCCCAATTCCCGGATCTCTTCTTTCTGCAATCCTAATTTTATGGCAATGATCATAGACATGCTGCAAACATTCAATGTATGTTCATAAATATCCGGTTTTCTTTCCTGCAGTTCGCACAATGTGGTAACAACCTGAGGCCTGTTTAAAATATACTCCAATATTTCGTCAACAGATGATTTTAATTCTGATAACCTTTCGTTTTTGGAAAATAAGTGCTGTTTTAAAATGCTTTCCACATGCTGTTTGCAGCTTGCAAGCACATCAAGCCTTATACTATCTTCCAATAAAGGAGAATCTTCAATATATACTTCTTTGATATCCAGTTCTTTTAACTTATCCAGATAATCCTGTTTGATTATGGTTCCTTTATTTAAAAGAATCATATAATCACTTGTCATAACCGGTTCTGCGATCACATCATTCTCTTTTAACCAATCCACTTCTATCAGTTTCAATTTAATCTTCCCTCATTGCTATCTTCAATGCTTTTTCTTCTTCTTCTCCCAAAGAGAGCTCACAAGTCCCTTTTTTGATCTCTTTCGTATAAGAATAACATCCGTCACTGCCGTGAACAGAATTTAAAACAAAACCATCATTATTTTCATCCAATAATACCAGACTGAAGCTAAGCTTTCCGCCCATCTGTGCAAATGCATCATATTTTACGATACCCAGCTTTTGATAAGTGGTTTCCAATCTTTTGTAAATGTGACGGATCTCTTTTGCGTTTTTATCAACAGACTTTTTCAGATAATCAATATCTGTAAATAAAGCGCTGATTTCTTTTTCCATGCTTTTTCCATCTTTACCCAGCATAAAAGCTTCATATCGTTTCTTCAGTTTACTTTGCTTTACGCCGGTTACAATACAGATAATAAATAAGATCAAGATCAAAACAATAAGTCCGATAAACAGATACCCAACATCCAAATTGCCAAGACCAATGCTATTTAATATATTACTATTCATCTTCTTCCTCCAAAAGTATCACTCTTAAGGTAACATATCCAACAATCGTTCCAGATCATCGCCGGAATAAAACTCGATTTCGATTTTTCCTGAACCGTTCTCTTTTGCTGTCACGGAAACCTTGGTTCCCAAAGAAAGCTTTAACTTTTCTTCAATGTCCTGGTAAATAAAATCCTGGGGTTTGTTTTTAGCTGAAGTTTTCTTTTCCTTTGCAGGTTGGTTTATATTTTTTACCAGCTTTTCAATATCCCGGACACTGAGTTTTTCTTCTACGATCTTCTTTGCATGGGAAATCTGCTGGTCCTCGTCTTCTATTCCAAGTAATGCCCTGGCATGTCCTGTAGAGATCTGTTCATCAATTACCATTTGCTGCACTTCATCGGTAAGCTTTAAAAGGCGCATGGAATTGGTAACAGCTGTTCTGCTTTTAGATACCCTTTCTGCCACTTCTTCCTGCTTTAAATTGAACTCGTTTAATAATTTTTTATATGCTAAAGCCTCTTCAATAGGATTTAAATTTTCCCGTTGGATATTTTCGATCAGAGAAATTTCTACGATCTCCTGTTCCGTCAACTCCTTGATGATAACCGGAACTTCTTTTAATCCTGCCAACTTTGCAGCCCGCCATCTTCTCTCACCGGCGATGATCTCATAATGATCTCTTCGTTTCTGTACCAAGATGGGCTGAAGCAGACCAAACTGTTTGATGGAATCTGCCAATTCATTTAAAGTATCTTCATCAAAGGTTTTTCTCGGCTGCTCCCGATTGGGTTCAACTTCTGTAATTTTTACCAAGGTCTCCGCACCCTGTTCTTTCTCCGCTGCGCTGTTGTTCTTTCTGCGGCTTGCATCACCTGAAACAGGAATCAATGCATCCAAACCTTTTCCTAAACCCCTTGCTGCCATATTATTCACCCTTTCTATTCATAATTTCTGCTGCCAATTGTCTGTAGCTGTCCGCCCCAATAGATTTTCCGTCATACATAGTAATGGGCATACCGTGACTGGGCGCCTCTGCAAGCCGGATATTACGGGGTATGATCGTTTTGCAAATATTTTCGCTTAAATGACTTTTTACATTTTCAACTACCTGGCTGGAAAGATTTGTTCTGGAATCGTACATGGTAAAGACAACTCCCTCCATTTCCAATTCAGGATTTAATCTTTCTTTGATCAGATTAACAGAATGGATCAGCTGACTTAATCCTTCCAAGGCATAATACTCACACTGAATAGGAACCAAAACAGAATTAGCCGCTGTCAGCGCATTGATCGTCAACATGCTGAGAGACGGAGGACAATCAATAATGATATAATCATAATTGTCTTTGATCCAATCAATCTCACTTTTTAAAATAAATTCTTTTTCATCCACACCGATCAATTCAATTTCTGCTGCAGCCAGATTTACATTGGAAGGCAGAACTGAAACATTTTTAATCGCTTCCTTTATAATACAGTCCCCAATGGAACACTCTCCTAAAATCATTTCATAAATGGTATTATCCAAAAAATTCTTATCAATTCCAAACCCGCTGGTGGTATTCCCCTGGGGATCGGAATCAATGACTAAAACTTTTTTGTCTTTTTCTGCAAGACAGGCAGCTAAGTTAATAGAGGTGGTAGATTTTCCTACTCCTCCCTTTTGATTTGCAACTGCAATAATTCTTCCCATATGTTTCCTTCCTTTCGGTTTGTCTTTAACCGACATCTTTCTCTCTTTTCACACTCTTTTTTGATTATAACACCAATTATTTGGATATTCCACAGGAATTCATATTTTATAATAGTTTTTATTCTACATAATTTTTGATGTTTCACAGACAAATTAAAAATGTTTCACGGTTTTTTTACAACATTTTGTGGTTGATGTTTCACGTGAAACACGTGATGATGAAAAAAGGCAAAAAAAAAAGAGATGTTTCACGTGAAACATGAAACATCTCTTTTTGATGATCAAATATGGATCAAACTGTTTTTTATGGCAAAGACAGCTGCCTGGGTACGATCCGCCACATCTATTTTTTTAAAAATATTAGAAATATGATTTTTTACTGTTCGCTCACTTATTTCTAATTTATCTGCAATTTCTTTATTAAACATACCTTCTGATACTAAGATCAAAACTTCTAATTCCCTCTTGGTTAAATTATTAATCTTCTCTTTATCCGTGTTTCTAATGACCATCTTAGAATTCAACATAGGAATCATATCAGGTTGAATATAAGATTCTCCATTCATAACCATTAAGATCGCATTGATCAGCTCAGCAGATCCGGAATCTTTCAGTATATATCCATCTACACCTATTTCCACAGCTCGAAGAAGATAATCTACTTCATTATGAACCGTAAGAATAATGACCTTCACATCTATGTCTTGATTTTTTATCTCTTCCAAAACCTCTAAGCCATTTTTATTTGGCATATTAATATCCAAAAGCAATACATCCGGCGATAAATCTTTCAGAAAGGATAAACATTCTTCTCCATCCGAGGCCATACCGACTACGGAAATATTTTCATCCAATTCTAATAATTGTTTGATTCCCTCTCTGATCATTTTGTGATCATCTGCAATCATTACTTTAATTTCCATTTATCAAAAGCCTCCCTTAGCAGCTCACAGGAATTTTAACAGTAAGATGAAATCCTTGGTTTAATTTTGTTTCTATTTCACAAGTGCCGGAAAGGATCTGAACCCTCTCTTCCAAAATTTGCAATCCATAATGGTTTAATTTTTTCAAATCAGATGCCTGACATCCCACCCCGTCATCCTTTACAGAAAGAATACATTGACCATCTTTCTCTTTCCATATTTTTATCTCGGCATTTTGAGCATGGGAATGCTTCATAATGTTTGTACAAGCTTCTTGTATCACCCTATATAAAGTTAAACAATTTTCTTTATCAAGGTTATTTACAACAGCATCTATATCATAAGAAAAATGAATCTCAAAATTATCATTTAAATAAGTAACATACTCATCCAATGTTTCCGAAAATCCCAGATCATTTATGGTCATAGGTTTCAGATCAAAAATAATATTCCGAGTTTCCTGAATCGTATGTTTCAAATTTCGTGATAAAGAAGTAATTTCCAGTTTTGCCTTAATAGGATCAGAATCCATATAGCGCAATATTAACTCCGTCTGGTGAATAGTATGAACCAGATTTTGAATGGTCACATCGTGCAGTTCTCTGGAAATACGGCTTCTTTCATTCTCAAGAATTGTGAGAGGCAATTCAAATGTTTCCTGCTTATGTTCTTCTGTCATATTTTTACCTCCACTTATAATATATAATACTTTATTGAATAATAAAAGAAATATTTTTGAGAACATTTATAAACTAATTTTGAGTAGAAATTTGATAGAAAAACGGAAAGATATTGTAAGAAAAAAAAGAATCTATTATAATAAGGAAAAGAAAGGTTTGGTGGGTATGAAAAAAAAGTATCAAACACTTGCATTGCTTGGTGTATCTACGATCGCAGGACTTCATTTAATAAATAATCTTTTTTATTCTTATGCCAAGTCAAGAGAGATATTAAACAAAACAGAAAACAATTATTATGATTGGCGTTTTGGTAAGATCCGCTATCAGAAAAAAGGAAACGGGGAGCCGGTTTTATTGATCCATGATCTAGACATTGGCAGCTCTTCTTTTGAATTTTATAAACTGGCGGATGAATTGGCAAAAACAAATGAAGTATATACCATCGACTTATTGGGTTTTGGTCTATCGGATAAACCCAGCTTTACTTATACCAATTTTTTATATGTACAACTGGTAGTGGATTTCATTAAAAATATTATCGGAAAGAAAACTACATTGATCGCAACAGGAGAAACTGTTTCCATCGGCGTCATGACCTGTCATACAAATCCTGAAATGATCAAAAATTTAATTTTCATTAATCCTACAAATTTAAGCAAATTTAATCAGATACCAAATCGACGATCCAAAATTGAAAAGTATTTCATTGAAACGCCCATTATCGGAACCTTTATTTACAATGTGATCAGCAGAAAAGAAAGCATCGTAAAAACCTTTAAACAAAAATACTATTATGATTTTGAAAATAGTAAACCGGAAGAAGTGTATGCTTATCTGGAGGCAGCCCACTTAAACGATTACAATTCCAAATTTACTTATGCCAGCTTTGTGGGAAGATATTT
Organism: Lachnospiraceae bacterium; assembly: GCA_022510725.1. GTDB lineage: Bacteria > Bacillota > Clostridia > Lachnospirales > Lachnospiraceae > UBA2882. The sequence continues at coordinate 113,385 of JAFLSW010000003.1, read as the reverse complement.
AAATATCAGCATTTATCACGCATTAAAAAATATTGACCATAGTATTATGATCTTGTTTGGAGAAGACTGTGATAATTGGGAAATCATCAGAGACAATTACTTATTCTGCAACAGCGCCATTGAAGCATACAGTATCAGCGAAACTAAAAAACTTCCCCAGCTGGAAAAACCTGAGGAAGTTGCTGAAAAATGCAGCATATATCTTTCTTAAACTTTATAAGGGTTCCTTTGATGGAAGCCCTGCTTTTCTGGGATACTTCTTGGAAGTATCCTTTTCTTTTTGGATCAATACCAGATTTCTGTAAATATCACTGTCCGGCAGCTCATAATCAATTTGCTTTATAAGTTTTCCTCCCAAAAGGCCAATGGCTTCGTTAGCTGATGCTAACTCATCAGTAACTTTTTCGGACTTATAAGCAATAAACAGACCCTGCTTCTTCACAAAAGGAATACAGTATTCTGATAATGTACTTAAATTAGCAACTGCCCTGCTGGTACAAAGATCAAAAGATTCTCTGAATTCTTTTTTTACTCCATAATCTTCTGCCCTTCCATGAAAAGCGGAAATTCTTTCCAAACCTAACCTTGCGATCACTTCGTTTAAAAATTTAATTCTTTTACCAAGGGAATCCAAAAGAGTTACTTCCCATTCCGGAAAAACAATCTTCAAAGGGATACCCGGAAAACCTGCTCCTGTTCCCACATCTATCATAGATATGGAATCCTTTTTCATATCTTTTTTAAGAGATGAAATGATCTCATTATTCGCTTTTATCAAAGAAAGACTGTCTACAAAATGTTTTTTGCACACTTCATCCAATTTTGTAATGGCGGTCAGATTCATAAAAGAATTCCACTCTACCAACAATTCATAATAAATCATAAATTGTTTTTTCTGATCTTCATTTAATTTTATAGAAAGTTCGTCCAAATCTTTACAAAAAGCTTCCAATTGTTTTTCCATAAAACCTCTTTTCTGTTTCACAACAAAATGACGGATCATTTTTTATAATATTGCTCCAGATAGATCAACAAAACAGATATATCTGCAGGCGAAACCCCGGATATACGGGATGCCTGTCCCACGGAAATGGGCTTGAATTCTTTTAATTTTGCCCTGGCTTCCAAACGCAGGCTGTTCACATCGTCATAATCGATCTCCGGTGGAATCTTTTTATTTTCTATTTTCTTAAATTGTTCTACCTGATGAAGCTGCCGTTTGATATAACCTTCATATTTGATTTCGATCTCTACCTGTTCGATCACATCATCGGGAATCCATTTTCTGTCCGGATCCAGTTCTGCTAACATTTTATAATCCAGCTCCGGTCTGCACAACAGTTCCGCCAAATTGGTTCCGGTCTTTAAAGGTGTGCTGCCGCAGCTTTCCAAAAACTCCTGATTTTTTTTGGAAGCGCCCACAGAAACATTTTTTAATCTTTCTATCTCTCTCCTGGTCCCGTTTTCTTTTGCCAATACCCCATCATACCAGGATTTTGAGATCAGCCCGGCATAAAATCCTTTTTTGCTTAAACGCAGGTCTGCATTATCCTGACGGAGAAGCAGCCTATATTCCGAACGGGAAGTCATCATTCGATAAGGCTCAAAGTTTTCTTTGGTGACCAGGTCATCAATGAGGACACCGATATATCCTTCACTTCTGTTAATGATCACCGGATCTTTTCCTTTGATCTCCATAGCTGCATTGATACCTGCAATGAGACCCTGGGCAGCAGCTTCTTCATATCCGCTGCTTCCGTTAAACTGCCCTGCTGCATAAAGTCCGCTAAAATTTTTAAAAGCAAGGGTAGGATATAATTGATTGGGATTGATGCAGTCATATTCTATGGCATAAGCATTTCTGACGATCTTACAATTTTCCAGACCGGGTACAGTCCGATACATGGCAAGCTGAACATCCTCCGGCAAAGAAGAAGACATGCCGCCTACATACATTTCGTTGGTATGCAGTCCTTCCGGTTCAATAAAGATCTGATGTCTGTCTTTATCCGCAAACTTTACTACCTTATCTTCAATAGAGGGACAATACCTGGGACCGGTTCCTTCAATGATACCTGCATAAATAGGAGAACGATCCAAGTTATTCCGAATGATCTCATGGGTTTTTTCATTGGTATAAGTTAAATAACAGGAAACCTGATCGATCTGAACATCTTCCGGATTCGTAGAAAAAGAAAAAGGAACCACTTTTTCATCGCCTTTTTGTTCCTGCATTTTGGAATAGTCCAAAGTTCTTCCATCCATTCTGGCCGGCGTTCCCGTTTTAAAACGGCGCATTTCAATTCCCAGATTTTTCAAAGCATCCGATAAATGATTGGCCGCCTGTAACCCATTGGGTCCGGTATAGGTAATGGTCTCACCGCAGAGACACCTGGCTCTTAAATAAGTTCCAGTACATAAAATGACAGCCTTACATTTATAAATACCTCCGGTAAAAGTTTTTACTCCTGTTATCCTAACCTTATCGGTACTTTCATCTGTTTCTGTTATAAAATCACAGACCTCTGCCTGCTTGATCGTCAGATTTTCCTGAGCTTCCAAAGTTTTTCTCATTTCTCTGGAATATTCCGATTTATCAGCCTGGGCCCGCAGGGAATGAACCGCAGGACCCTTTGATTTATTTAACATCTTGGATTGAATAAAGGTCTTATCAATGGTCTTAGCCATTTGTCCCCCCAGAGCATCCAATTCCCTGACCAGATGTCCCTTTGAAGTTCCTCCGATATTGGGATTACAAGGCATCAAAGCAATACTGTCTACACTGACAGTAAAAATAATTGTATTCAGACCCAGCCTGGCACAAGCCAAAGCTGCTTCACAACCTGCATGTCCGGCACCTACCACACATACATCTGCCTGATCTATGATATATCCTTTGTTTTTTTCTAATTGATCCATTCTTTTTCCTTCTTTATTTACCCATACAGAATTTGGAAAATATCTCATTTACCAAATCTTCGCCAACTTCTTCACCAATCATATTTCCAAGAGCCTGATAAGCACTCATTAGATCTATGGAATAAAAATCCTCCGGCATTTCATCTTCAATACTTTTTAAAACCAACTTTAAGGATTCCTCTGCAAGACACAATGCTTCTTTATGTCTTACATTGGTAATGGTGAGTTCCTCATTCATGCTGATCTTTCCGGTAATAAACATTTCCTTCAAAGCTTCTTCCAATTCCGAAATACCGGTATCTTCTGTCATGGAAGTCTGAATGATCTGATACTCATCTATAAAATCCTCACACATTTTTTTCATATCCTCATAAGTGATCACCGTATTCAGATCCGATTTATTTAATAAAATAATGGATTTCTTACCGGATAACAATTTTAAGATATTTTTATCATTCTCATCAAAATCTCCGGAAGAGTCTACCATATAAATGATCACATCTCCGTTTAAGATCTGTTCCTTTGCTTTATCTACGCCTATTTTTTCTACAACATCCTCTGTACTTCTGATGCCGGCTGTATCCATCAGATGAATTCCGATACCATCCAGATTGATATATTGTTCCAATACATCTCTGGTAGTACCTTCAATTTCCGTAACGATTGCTTTTTCCTCACCCAAAAGCTTATTTAATAAGGAAGATTTTCCTGCATTTGGCTTACCTACGATCACAGCATGGATCCCTTCTTTTACGATCTTTCCGTTATCAAAGCTTCGAATCAGTAAAAATAATTCTTTTAATAATCCATCTACAACCAAAGATAATTTTTCAGCATATCCCTCTGTGGAAATATGCTCCGGATCATCCAAAGCCGATTCAATAAAAGCAATTTCATAAATGATCTTTTTTCTAAGATCTACTATCTTTTCATAAATAGTTCCTTTTAACTGATGAAGAGAAGCCTGCATGGCATAATCATTTTCTGAAGAAATCAGATCCATAACAGCTTCCGCTTTGGTCAGATCAATTCTTCCATTTAAAAAAGCTCTTTTGGAAAATTCACCCGGCTCTGCTGCCCTTGCTCCATTTTTAAGAGCAGCTTCCAAAATCTTTTTCATCACCAACATGCCGCCATGACAGTTGATCTCTACCGTATCTTCTGCAGTAAAACTATTGGGAGCCTTCATTAAAACAACCATGACCTCATCCAATAACATTTCTTCATCATAAATAAAACCATAATGAACCGTATGGCTTTTTTGATCCATCAATTTCTTTTTGTTATTTTTGGACCGATAGATCCTATCTGCAATTTCTATAGAATCCGGTCCGCTTAACCTGATAATTCCAATACCGGAGTTAGCCATTCCTGTTGCAATGGCAGCAATTGTATCTGTTTTCATCATGAAAAAACTCCATAAAATAAGAAAAAGCTGTTATAATCCAAATCCTTTCATTTGACAAATTATAACAGCTTTTATGATCTGTTTATTTCTTTAATGTAACTACTACTTTTCTGTAAGGCTCTTCTCCCTCGCTGTGAGTAGTAACATATTTATCATTCTGCAGCGCAGAATGGATGATCCGTCTTTCATAAGGATTCATAGGCTCTAAAGAAACAGGCCTTCTGGTTCTCTTTACTTTATAAGAAATATTTTTTGCCAGATTCTCAAGAGTTTCTTTTCTCCTCTGTCTGTAATTTTCTGTATCGATCTTTACCCGGATATAATCATCTACATCCTTATTTACTACCAAAGAAACCAGATACTGTAAAGAATCTAAAGTCTGACCTCTCTTACCGATCAATACACCCATTTCTTCTCCGGACAGATCAATATCCAAAGTATTTTCAATATCATCAAATTTTGCATCAATAGCAACTGCCAAATTCATAGACCTGAATACATCAGTAAGAAAATCCTTTGCTTTCATATCGATGGATTTATTTTCTTCTTTGATCTTTGCTTTGATGATAGCAGGCTTTGCATTGATTCCCAAAAATCCTGAGGATCCTTCCTGTACAACTTCATATTCCAATTTATCACTGGTAACGGATAATTTCTGACATGCCTCGGTAATGGCATCTGATACTGTTTTAGCAGATACTTCAACAAATTCCATTTTATTTCCTCCTATTTAGAAATCTTATTTTCATTATAATCTTTTACCATATTTGCTTTTGCGGCAATACTTCCCGGCTTTGCATTGGCATTTTTCTTTCTTGCCTCTTCGATCAAAGCGTCCTTTTCTTTTTGACTCATAGTATTATCGCCGCTTAAAGATGCTTTTGTTCTGATATTTGCATTTTTAATAAGAAGAGAGGAATCCACTTCTTTTTTTACTTTTTTAGCTTGTTTTTCCTGATTTTTCTTGATCAGTTCATCAAAATCGATCTTATCAATATGTCTGTTAATGGCAATCTGCTGGATACATCTGATCAAAGAACCTGCTACCCAGTAAATTCCCATACCGGCAGGAAGCGTAAAACATAAAACCGCTGACATGATCGGCATGGTATAATTCATAGTTTTCATGGTAGCCATCATAGTATCTGCAGTTTCATTTCCGCTGCTCTGATCATTATTTACCTGAGGCATTAATTTCACACTTAAAAACTGGAATAATGCAGCAAAGATCGGAACTAACAACGCTCCAAATACCAAAAGATAATTTCCTGCTCCAAAAGCTTCTTTCATAGAAAACAAAGGAGAATCTCCAATGTTTAAACCAAAGAAATTATTATATTGATGTAAAGTATCATAAGTTGATTGAACTAAATCGGAAACGCTGGGAAATTGTGTTTTTAAAGACATCCACTCTGCGGTAGAAGCTTTATTTAACACATCAATAAAAGTATTCCTCATTGTTTCGCCGCCGGCAGCAAATGCTTCACTGGCAAATTGCTTACTAAAATACCTGGCATTTTCAAAGGACTGTAAATATTCAGAAGAACCTTCCAAAACAGTTAATTTATCCACCAAACCGGTAAAAACATTTTTTACGGAAGGAACATAAGCGGGAATATTATATATTACCCGATACAAAGATAATAAGATCGGCATCTGGATCAAAAGCTGAACGCAGCTTCCTGTAGGAGAAACGCCGTATTTTTTATAAACTTCCTGGGTTTCTTCATTCATTGCCATCATGGAATCATTATCTTTTTTTCCTTCGTACTTTTTTCTGATTTCCTGTAATTCAGGATTCATTTTTGCCTGAAGCTTGGAAAACTTCTGTTGTTTTACAGTAAGAGGCATCATACAAAGATAAATAATGATAACGAAAATAATGATTGATAAACCAATATTAGGAATACCGATCATATTTAATAAGTTAAAAATACCATTCATCAAATATCCCAGTAATGTTGCCACCGGTCCTATAATAAAAGTAGAGGTTTTAGTTAATAAAATTCCTGACATTCTATCCTCCTGATAAATTAAGGAACGGGATCATACCCGCCTTTTGAAAAAGGATTACATCTTATGATTCTCCATAAAGCAAGCAAACCGCCTTTTAATGCTCCATATTTTTCAACCGCTTCCAAACCATATTGAGAACAGCTGGGATAATAAGGACATTTGGTAGTTTTCATCGGAGAAATATTTTTTCTATAAAATTGAATGACTGCAATTAAAATATTCTTCATTTCTAATTTCGAATCAGACTTCCTTTATGATCTTATGAAGTCTTAAAAGATGTAATAAAGCACTATCCATTTCATGATAAGAAATATTGGCAGCGCTGTTTCTAACAACAACTACTATGTTTAAACCACTATTAAACATATCTTCATGTAGTCGGTAACTTTCTCGGATCAGTCTGGCCAAACGATGTCTGACTACACTGTTTCCTACTTTTTTGCTTACTGAAATTCCCAGATAGTTTTTATTTTGATTGTTTTCTAACACATATATTACCAAATATTTATTTGCGAGAGATCTTCCCTTTTTATAAACCTCTCGAAACTGCTGATTTTTTTTTAAAGACTCTGAAAATTTCATACCTGTTTCTTCCTTATATATATTCAGAGAAAAATAGGCCACAAAATTGCGGCCTAAGCGGATAATCTTTTTCTTCCTTTCGCTCTTCTAGCTGCCAGTACTTTTCTTCCGCCCGGAGTACTCATTCTGGATCTGAAGCCATGAACTTTGCTTCTCTGTCTTCTTTTAGGCTGAAATGTCATTTTCATAGATCATACACCTCCTTTACTTTGTCAGAAACAATCATTACGATTATATTGGAATAAAAGCCATAAGTCAAGCAAATAGAAAGGATTTTTAAGCATTTTTCTATTTTTTTAAAAGTACAATTTTTATACAATTTTTTTTAAAAAATTTTTAATCTATATTTTGTAGTTTAATAAAAATAATACCTCAATATATGGAATTAAAAAAAATGATGTTTATCCTAAAATAATTTACATAAAATATCCACATTTTGTGAATTTTTTGTGGATAACTGAAAATAAATCCAAAATACTACACAATACTTTTTTCAAAAACCAATAAAATCAAGAAATATTTTGTTTATAATTTAAAAAATATTATTCACAAATTCCACAAACAATATTTGATATATGTAAACTAGTCCATATTTTGCACAAGGCTATGTGGAAAAGTTTAAGAATTTGAATTTTATAAATTTTTAGTTTAATATTAGAAAGGAAATCTTTTTTGTAAAGGAGTTTTAGTTATGAGCGAGATTTCGGAAAAATGGGAAGAAATCAAAGAGATCATTAAAAAAGAATATGAATTGACGGATGTTTCTTATAATACCTGGATCAAACCTCTTAAATTTCACAAAGAGGAAAATCAGGTTGTTACTATTTTAATACCTTCTGATCAGGCTCATGCTGTCAATTACATTACCAATAAATATAAGAATTTTTTCCAGGTATCCATTTCTGAAATGTTCAATAAAGAATATGGGGTTTCCTTCCTATTAGAAAAGGATATTGAAGAAGATTTTAAAGAAATTGAAAAAGCCAATGTATACAATATTAATAGTACCAATGCAAATTTAAATCCAAAATATAAATTTGATACCTTTGTTGTAGGAAGCAATAATAAATTTGCCCATTCTGCAGCCTTAGCCGTAGCAGAATCTCCGGGAGAAGCTTATAATCCTCTTTATTTATATGGAGGAGCAGGATTGGGTAAGACTCACTTAATGCATTCTATCGGACATTTTATCCTGGAACAAAATCCTGAAAAAAAAGTTATTTATGTCAATAGTGAAGAATTTACCAACGAAGTGATCGAATCCATCAGAAGCGGTAATGCCGCTGCTATGACAAAATTAAGAGAAAAATACAGAACTGTAGATGTTTTATTATTGGATGATGTGCAATTTATCATAGGAAAAGAAAGTACCCAGGAAGAATTTTTTCATACTTTTAATGTATTACATACTGCCGGCAAACAGATCATTCTTTCTTCTGATAAGCCTCCAAAAGAAATGGAAACCTTGGAAGAACGATTCCGTTCTCGTTTTGAATGGGGTCTGATCGCTGACATCCAGCCCCCTAATTACGAAACTCGTATGGCCATTCTGCGCAAAAATGCAGAAATTTATGACAAATTAATAGATGATGAAGTCATCAACTATATTGCTACTAATGTAAAATCAAATATCAGAGAATTAGAAGGAGCTTTAAGAAAGGTAATTGCAGCTTCCAGATTAAATAATACAGAATTAAATCTGCAATTGGCAGAAGATGCATTAAAGGATATCATTTATCCTGAAGCACCAAAAGAAATCACTCCTTCCTTCATTATTAAAATAGTAGCCGATCACTTTGGTATTTCTTCAGAAGACATTACCTCCAAGAAAAGAAATGCTGAATTTGTCATTCCAAGACAGATCTGTATGTATATGATCCGGGAATATACTGCTACTTCTTTAGAATCCACAGCAAAACTTTTAAATAAAAAGGATCATACTACAGTTATCCACGGAATCAACAAAATTAAAGAAGAAATGGACAAAAATGCTGACATTAAAAATAAGGTTGATATCATCAAGAAAAAAATAAGTGTATAAGTGGTCTTTTTTCCACATGAAAAATATTTCATATTCACATACTTATTCATGGCATTTTTTCTTTAAAAATGATATAATAGATAAGGTTATGAACATTTCCACAAAGATTATTATTACTTCTTTTAAAAATAATATATTTATATTATTATGCGCGTAAAAGAAAAATTCATTTTTTTGAAGGGAGTTTATGCACAATTATGAAACTTGTTTGTAAAAAAGCAAATCTTTTAAATGGAATTTCAGCTGTTAGTAAGGCAGTTCCTGCAAAAACCACCATGCCTATTTTAGAATGTATATTGATCGATGCATCCAAAGGAGTAATAAAATTAATAGCAAATGATATGGAACTTGGTATAGAAACCATTATTGAAGGCGATATTATAGAAAAAGGTATCATAGCTTTGAATGCTAAGATTTTTTCAGAGATCATAAGAAGCTTTACCGGTGATGTCATTACCATTGAAACAGATGGCGGATATAATACACGCATTGTTTGTGAAAAAGCAAAGTTTGATATTGTTGGAAAAAGTGGAGAAGATTTTTCCTATTTACCTGAAATACCTGAAATAGAAAAAGAAAATAGTATTGTGATCAGCCAGTTTACATTAAAAGAAATCATCAGACAAACTATTTTTTCTATTGCTGATAATGATAATAATAAAATGATGACGGGAGAGTTGTTTGAAATATCCGGCAATCAGTTAAAAGTAGTTTCTTTAGATGGCCATAGGATTTCTCTTCGTAATATTGAATTAAAGGATTCTTATGATTACATAAAGGTTGTGGTTCCGGGCAAGACATTGAATGAAATCAGTAAGATCTTAACCGGAGAAGCGGATAAAGATGTTGTGATCTATTTTACGGACAAGCATATTTTATTTGAATTTGACAATACCATTGTTTTGTCCAGGCTGATTGAAGGAGAGTATTTTAAAATTGATCAAATGCTTTCCAATGATTATGAAACAAAATTTAAAATCAATAGAAAAGATTTCTTAGATTGTATTAACAGGGCAACTCTTTTGATCAGAGAAGGGGAAAAGAAGCCTATTATTATCAATGTTACAGAAACTAATATGGAATTAAAAATCAATTCTACCAGTGGTTCCATGGATGAAAACATTGATATTTCCAAAGAAGGAAAAGATATCATGATCGGTTTTAATCCTAAATTTTTGATTGATGCCTTAAAAGTAATCGATGATGAGGAAATTGATATTTATATGGTAAATCCAAAAGCACCTTGTATCATCAGAAATCATGATAGCAGTTACTTATATCTGATCCTTCCTGTTAACTTTACGGTAACAAATTAAAGGATTGAAATATTTTATGGTTTATAAGATTAAATTAAAAGAAGATTATATTAAACTTGGACAGGCATTAAAAGCATCCGGTCTGGCCGAAACGGGAGTGGATGCAAAAATGTCAATTTTGGATGGTTTGGTTTCCGTTAATGGCGAAACAGTTTATCAAAGAGGTAAGAAACTGGTAGACGGAGATATTGTTTCTTTTGACGGAGAAACGATTGTGATTGAAAAATAAGATTTTTAATTAAATTTACAGGTAAACAGTGTGATCATAAAATCATTAGAGTTAGAAAATTTCAGAAATTATGATTCTCTTCAGCTTTTTTTTGATGAAGGGACTAATATTTTGTATGGAGATAATGCTCAGGGAAAGACAAATGTATTGGAAGCCATATATGTTTCCTCTACTACCAAATCCCATAAAGGAAGCAAAGACAAAGAAATTATCAATTTTTCTAAAGAAGAAGCTCATATTAGAACTTTTTTGTCTAAAGGAGATATGGACTATCGGGTCGATATGCACCTTCGTAAAAGTAAATCCAAAGGAATTGCAGTAAATGGACAAAGATTAAAGAAAGCAACAGAGCTTCTGGGCCTTTTAAATGTGGTATTTTTTTCTCCCGAAGATCTGTCCATTATAAAAAACAGTCCTTCGGTCAGAAGAAGCTTTGTAGATATGGAGCTTTGTCAGCTGGATAAATATTATTTATATAATTTAAATCAATACAATAAGATCATCAATCAAAGAAATAAACTTTTAAAAGATTTTTATTATAGCCCGGATCTAAAAGATACTATTACTGTATGGGACAGTCAGTTGGTTACTTACGGAAAGCAGATCATAGAAAGAAGATTTCAGTTTGTAGATCAGTTAAATGAGATTATTGGACAAATACATAATAATCTTTCCGGCCAAAAAGAAAATCTGAAGATTGTTTATGAACCTGATGTATTAGAAGAAAATTTTGAAAAAGAACTTTCTTTAGGCATGGAAAGGGATATGAAATTGAAATTTACGGGAACAGGTCCTCATAGAGATGATTTTGCTTTTCTTGTAAATGAAATTGATATTCGTAAATATGGTTCTCAGGGACAACAAAGAACTGCTGCTTTATCACTGAAGTTAGCCGAAATAGAGTTGGTAAAGCAGATTACAAAAGATAATCCGATTTTGCTGTTAGATGATGTATTAAGTGAATTGGACAGCAGCAGGCAGAATTATTTATTAAATAGTATAGGAGATATTCAGACTATCATTACTTGTACCGGTTTGGATGAGTTTGTGAATAACAGATTTGAGATCAATAAAGTTTTTAAAGTAGTAAACGGAACCATAGAGGGAGGAAAATAATGGGTACGGAATACGAAGCAGAAGAAAATAATGCAGAATATGGTGCCGATCAGATCCAGATTTTGAAAGGTTTGGAAGCGGTTCGGAAAAGACCGGGTATGTATATCGGATCCACTTCTGAAAGAGGTCTTCATCATTTGGTGTATGAGATCGTAGATAATGCCGTAGATGAGGCTTTGGCAGGATTTTGTAATACCATCAAAGTCAGCATCAATAAAGGTAATACCATTACTGTTGAAGATAACGGAAGAGGTATTCCCGTAGGTATCAATCATGATTCCGGAAAAACAGCCGTTGAGGTAGTATTTACTATTCTCCATGCCGGCGGAAAATTTGGCGGTGGAGGATATAAAGTATCCGGTGGCCTTCATGGTGTAGGTGCTTCCGTTGTAAATGCTTTGTCTGAATGGCTGGAAGTCGAAATATGCAGAGAAGGAAAAGTATACAATCAGCGTTATGAAAGAGGAGATGTATGCTATCCTTTAAAAGAGATCGGTACCTGTCCTGAAGAAAAGACAGGAACAAAGGTTACCTTTAAAGCCGATGATGAAATCTTTGAGACTACTGTTTATGAATTTGATGTATTAAAACAGCGTCTCAGGGAAATGGCGTTTTTGACTAAGAATTTAAGAATTGAATTATATGATTTAAGGGGAGAAGAGCCTATTGAGAGGGTATTCCATTATGAAGGCGGTATCCGTGAATTTGTTACTTATCTCAATAACAGCAAACAACCTCTTTATCAGGATGTTATGTATTTTGAAGGCACAAAGGAAGATGTGTATGTAGAAGTAGCTATGCAGCATAACGATTCCTATAACGAAAGTGTTTTCAGTTTTGTAAATAATATCAATACGCCGGAGGGTGGTACCCAGCTTACAGGTTTCCGTAATGCTCTTACCAAAACCTTTAATGATTATGCAAGAGCAAATAAGCTGTTAAAAGAGAATGAACCCAATTTATCCGGTGAGGATATCAGGGAAGGATTGACAGCAATCGTTTCCATTAAGATTGGAAATCCTCAGTTTGAAGGTCAGACAAAACAAAAGCTGGGAAATTCCGAAGCAAAAACCGCAGTGGAAAAAATTGTCAGCGAACAGCTTACCTATTATTTAGAGCAAAATCCTACAGTTGCTAAGATCATTTGTGAAAAATCCCTTCTTGCTCAGAGAGCAAGGGAAGCAGCAAGAAAAGCAAGGGAATTAACCCGTAGAAAAACTGCTTTGGAAGGAATGAGTCTTCCCGGAAAGCTTGCCGATTGTTCGGATAAGGATCCTAAGAATTGTGAGATTTATATCGTAGAGGGAGATTCCGCCGGCGGATCTGCAAAAACTGCCAGAAGCCGTGCAACTCAGGCAATCCTGCCTTTGAGAGGTAAGATCTTAAATGTAGAAAAAGCAAGACTTGACAGGATTTACGGTAATGAAGAGATAAAGGCAATGATAACCGCTTTTGGAACAGGTATTCATGATGAATTTGATATTACCAAGCTCCGTTATCACAAGATCATCATTATGACCGATGCCGATGTGGATGGTGCGCATATTGCTACCTTGATGTTGACCTTTATTTATCGTTTTATGCCGGAGTTGATCAAACAGGGATATGTTTATCTGGCACAGCCCCCCCTTTATAAGCTGGAAAAAAATAAAAAAATCTGGTACGCCTATAGCGACGAAGAATTGGATAAGATCTTAAACGAAGTAGGAAGAGATCAGAATAACAGAATCCAGAGATATAAAGGTTTGGGAGAAATGGATGCGGATCAGCTTTGGGAAACTACCATGGATCCGGAAAGAAGGGTTCTGTTAAAAGTAACTATGAACGAAGAAGCGGAATCCGAAATCGATCTGACCTTTACCACTTTAATGGGAGATAAGGTGGAACCCAGAAGAATCTTTATAGAAGAAAATGCAAGATTTGTAAAAAATCTGGATATTTAATAGTTAGCATAAGCTGTTTTTAGAAATGGAGACGGAAATGGACGATCAAATTTTTGATAAGGGATATGATAAGATCAAGCAGGTCGATCTGAAGAAGACAATGGAAACTTCTTATATTGATTATGCTATGAGTGTTATTGCTTCCCGAGCACTTCCTGATGTAAGAGATGGTTTAAAGCCGGTTCAAAGAAGAGTGCTTTATTCCATGATAGAATTAAATAACGGACCTGATAAGCCTCATCGTAAGAGCGCCCGTATCGTCGGTGATACCATGGGTAAATATCATCCTCATGGCGATAGCTCTATTTACGGCGCTTTGGTAAATATGGCACAGGAATGGTCTTTCCGCTATCCTTTGGTAGACGGTCATGGTAACTTCGGTTCCGTGGATGGTGATGGCGCGGCGGCTATGCGTTATACGGAAGCAAGGCTTTCCAAGATTTCCATGGAACTTTTGGCAGATATCAATAAAGATACGGTAGACTTTGTTCCTAACTTTGATGAAACAGAAAAGGAACCCTCCGTATTGCCCAGCCGTTATCCCAACCTTTTGGTAAACGGTACTACCGGTATTGCAGTAGGTATGGCCACCAATATCCCTCCTCACAACTTAAGAGAAGTGGTAAACGGTGTGGTAAAGATCATCGATAACAGGATCGATGAAGACAGAGATACGGATATTGAAGAAGTCCTTGAAATCGTGAAAGCACCTGATTTTCCTACCGGCGGCATGATCTTAGGTACTGCAGGAAGTGAAGAGGCATATCGGACCGGACGAGGTAAAGTAAGAGTACGGGCAATTACCAATATTGAGTCTCTTCCCAATGGAAAGAACCGGATCATTGTTACCGAATTACCTTATATGGTAAATAAAGCAAATCTGATCTTAAAGATTGCTGAAATGGTAAAAGATAAAAAGTTAGATGGCATTACCGATCTAAGAGATGAATCCAGTAGGGAGGGTATGCGTATTGTCATTGAATTGAGAAAAGATGTCAATGCCAATGTGATGTTAAATCATTTGTACAAGCATACTCAGCTGCAGGATACTTTTGGCGTGATCATGTTGGCTTTGGTCAACAATGAGCCTAAGGTATTAAATCTTTTGGACATGCTGAAGTATTATTTAAAGCATCAGGAAGATGTCGTTACCAGAAGAACTAAATATGATCTGAATAAAGCAGAAGAAAGAGACCATATTTTACAGGGTTTATTGATTGCTTTGGATAATATAGATGAAGTCATTCAGATCATCAGAGGCAGTGCCAATACCCAGGAAGCAAAGGAAAGCTTGATCCAAAGATTCGGATTAACAGATGTTCAGGCTCAGGCTATCGTGGATATGCGTCTGAGAGCTCTTACCGGTTTGGAAAGGGAAAAACTGGAAAACGAGCACAAAGAATTAATGGAAAGGATCGCTTATTTAAAATCCATTCTGGCAGACGAGAAAGAATTGTTAAAAGTTATCAAAGAAGAGATCACTATCATTGCCGATAAATTCGGTGATGAGAGAAGAAGCCAGATCGGTTATGATGAGTTTGACATTTCCATGGAAGACCTGATTCCTTTTGATAATACGATTATTGCCATGACCAGCTTAGGTTATGTAAAAAGGATGACGGTAAATAACTTTAAGGTGCAGCATCGTGGCGGAAAAGGCATTAAGGGTATGCAGACCATAGAGGATGATTATATTGAAGACCTTTTGATGACCACCACCCACAATTATGTGATGTTCTTCACTAATTTCGGAAGAGCATACAGATTAAAGGCTTATCAGATTCCGGAAGCCGGACGGACCGCAAGAGGAACAGCGATCGTTAATCTGCTGCAGCTCATTCCGGGAGAGAAGATTTCTGCAGTGATTCCCATTGAGGATTATGAAGCCGAAAGAAATCTCTTTATGGTAACGAAAAACGGTATTGTGAAGAAAACACCTTTGAGTGATTTTAAAAATATCCGCAAAAATGGTCTGGTTGCCATCAATATCAGAGAAGATGATGAGTTGATCGAGGTAAAGAGCACCAATGCGGAAAGTGAAATCTTCTTAGTAACCAAAAAAGGCATGTGTATTCGGTTTAAAGAAACAGATGTCAGAGCTACGGGAAGAAGTTCTATGGGCGTTATCGGCATGAATCTCAGAAAAGATGATGAAGTCGTAGGCATGCAGTTAGAACATCAGGGAAGCAGTCTGCTCATTGCATCGGAAAGAGGCATGGGCAAGAGAACCCGTTTGGAAGAGTTTCATGTACAAAAGCGTGGCGGAAAAGGTGTCAGATGCTATAAGATCAAAGATAAGACCGGCGATGTGATCGGTGTGAAGGCAGTGAATGACGATCATGAGATCATGATGATCACCGATGAAGGCATTATCATTCAGATTGCCATGGATGATGTTTCCATTCAGGGAAGAGATACTTCCGGTGTGAAACTGATGAATCTGGATGAGGATGTAAAAATTGCCAAAATTGCAAAGGTACGGGAAAAGGTTTCGGGAGAAGATGGCGAAGAAGTAGATGATGAAAATCTGCCGGAAGATTTTTCTGAAGTGACGGAAGATGATGAATTAGTGGAAAACACAGAAGAACAAACAGAAGAAGAGTAAAAAAGAAAAAGGAATCAGCTATAAAAATGCTGATTCCTTTTTTCATCATCATGCTGTTGGATGTATTTTTACAAAAATATAAGGAACATGCAGCAATGCATTCTTAGGTCAATCTGTGATGATCTCAAGATATCCTTTGATATTGGATTTATCAAACTCTTCCATGATCCCGTTATTGGGATCATAATATTTACCATTAAATCCCACCAGATAGTGACTGAATCTACCCAGATGTTCCATAATAATACAACATTTCGGCAGTTCTACATCTTTTCCTCTTGTATAAATGATCTGGTTGGCATGTTTGATGCCGACATAATCCAAAGAAGAAACAATTTTTGCCATGTTTGCCTGCCATTCTCTGCAGTGCATGATATTACTTGCTTCTTCAATGGTCACACCGGACACCATAGCAAAGCAGGTCTGTCCGCAAAGTCCGTCCCAGGGCTGGATCAAAATCTTGATATCATCAATTTTCCGGATGGGATTTTCATAAGAATAAGGGCTGGATTCTATTTCGGAAGATGTATTTTCTTTCCCGTTTATATAAAAGGTAACGGAATAAAAAGTATTTTCTTCAAGGCCTTGTGCCTGTTCGTCTGTTAGGGGAATATTGTAATATCCGTTTTTTAAAGGGTCCAGATTACAGTCAAAATTGATCTTGTCCATCATTACATGTACAGGAATTTCTCCTACATTGTCTTCACATATCTCCCATACATTAAAAGGAATGGTGATAAATTTCTTATCATTTTCTTTTACATATTTACCCTCAAATACATATTCCATAAACAGACCCTCTCTTTCTAAGCTTCTTTGTCATCGTATTTTTTGACTGTCTCTTCGATCAAACCGGTGATGGTTTGAATAGAATCCTTCTGATGGGAGCGATTCATGGATTCAATAAAGCTTTGCTTTCTGAAATAAAGATCATGAATCGTATCCACTAATAATCTGGTGGTAATATCATCTTCGGAGATCACCAGAGAAAATCCCTGAGATTCAAAGGATTTTGCATTTAAGATCTGATCTCCTCTGCTTCCGGCCATAAGAGGAATGAGAATATTGGGCTTTTGCAGCGCCAGGATCTCACAAATGGCATTGGCGCCGGCCCGGCTGATGACGATATCCGCCATAGCAAAAATATCTTTTAATTCTGCTTTGACATATTCGAACTGCTTGTAGCCTTCGGTAGTCAAAAGCAGGTTGTCTATCTTATCTTTTCCACAGATATGAACTACCTGAAAATCCTGTAATAATTCGGGTAAGGCATCCCTTACCGCTTTATTCACATTAGCGGCACCGGAGGAACCGCCGATGACCATGATAACCGGCATGTTTGCACTGAATCCGCACAATTCCAAAGCGGAGATCTTATTTCCTCTGGCAAGCTCTGCACGAATGGGGGATCCGGTCAAAACCGCTTTTTCCTCCGGAAGATATTGTAAAGTCTCTGGAAAGTTGCAACATACCTTTTCGGCAACGGGAATGCAAAGCTTGTTGGCAAGTCCCGGAGTCATATCCGATTCGTGGATGATACAGGGAATTTTTAAGGAAGCAGCAGCTCTTACAACGGGGACGGAAACAAAGCCTCCTTTAGAAAAAACGACATCCGGCTTGATTTGCTTTAAAATTTTTCTGGCCTGGGTATAGCCTTTTACAACCCGGAAAGGATCCGAAAAATTTTTGGGATCTAAGTAACGGCGCAACTTTCCGGTGGAAATGCCATAATAAGGAATTTCATAATCCTCGATCAGCCTGGATTCGATCCCTTCATAGGAACCGATATAATGAATATCATAATCCAATTCTTTTAATCGGGGCAGCAGTGCAATGTTGGGTGTCACATGTCCGGCCGTACCACCGCCTGTTAAAACAATTCGTTTCATAGTATTCTCCCTGGTCTTTTATTGTTCTATCATAGATTCTAAAGCTTTTGCCAATTGATCGGGGCAGGATGTGGATCTGTTACCGCATTGGATTCCCCGTAGTTTTTCTATGGCGTCTTTTACCTTCATTCCTTGTACTAAAGCAGCGATACCTTGAAGATTGCCGTTGCAGCCCCCTAAAAAGGTAACGGACTGAATGGTATCCTGATCCAGTTCGATATTGATCATCTGGGAACAAACGCCGGTAGGTTTATATACCATAAATATCCCTCTTTTCTTATATTATTGTGTGTCAAAAGAAAAGTGCACATGCTTTTTTATAAAAATATAAATGCATGCGGTAAAATTATAGCAGAAAAATAGCCCTTTTTCCAGTATTAGCTTGCAAATAAAATATTATTTTGCTAAACTTATTTTGGTTTATAAACTTGGTTTCTGAAAAACCGTGAAAAAGGAGAGAATACGATGAGTGAAAAAGTAACCTTTGATTATTCCAAAGCGGCACCGTTCGTAAGCGGTAATGAAGTAGAACTGATGAAAAAACAGGTAATGGATGCAAAAGATCTTTTGGTATCCAAGACAGGCGCAGGCAACGATTTTTTAGGATGGATCGATCTGCCTGTTGCATATGATAAAGAAGAGTTTGACAGGATCAAAAAAGCAGCAGCAAAAATTCAGAGCGATTCTGAGGTATTGATCGTAATCGGTATCGGCGGTTCTTATTTAGGAGCCAGAGCTGCCATTGAGTTTTTAAGACACAGTTTTTATAATGTGATCTCCAAAGACCAGAGAAAGACACCGGAAATCTACTTTGTAGGAAATTCCATTTCCACTACATATTTAAAGGATTTAATGGATGTAGTCGGTGACAGAGATTTTTCCATCAACATGATCTCTAAATCCGGCACGACTACAGAGCCTGCCATTGCTTTCCGTATCTTTAAAGAGCTGGCTGAGAAAAAATACGGAAAAGAAGGCGCAGCAAAGAGAATTTATGCGACTACCGATAAAGCAAGGGGATCTTTAAAGAATCTGGCAACAGAAGAAGGTTATGAATCCTTTATCGTACCCGATGATATCGGAGGACGTTTCTCCGTATTGACAGCAGTAGGCCTGCTTCCCATTGCCGTATCCGGCGCAGATATCGATAAGCTGATGGAAGGTGCGGCAAGCGGTAGAGAAAATGCCTTAAATCTTCCTTTTGAAGAGAACGATGCATTAAAATACGCAGCACTTCGCAATATCTTCTTAAGAAAAGGTAAAACCGTTGAGGTTCTGGCAAACTATGAGCCCAATGTTCATTTTATTTCCGAATGGTGGAAACAGTTATACGGTGAGTCCGAAGGAAAGGATCAGAAAGGTATCTTCCCTGCAAGCGTTGATCTTACCACAGATCTGCACTCTATGGGGCAGTTTATTCAGGATGGCGCAAGGATTCTCTTTGAGACTGTTATCAATGTAGAGAAATCCAGAGAAGAATTAAAGATCGGTACAGAGCCGGTTGATCTGGACGGATTAAATTACCTGGCAGGACAGACTGTTGACTTTGTAAATAAGTCCGCTATGAATGGTACCATTTTAGCACATACCGATGGTCAGGTTCCCAACTTAATGATCAAGATTCCCGAAGAGACAGAATTCTACTTAGGACAGTTGTTCTACTTCTTTGAGTTTGCATGCGGTGTCAGCGGATATCTGTTAGGTGTGAATCCTTTCAACCAGCCCGGTGTGGAAAGCTATAAGAAAAACATGTTTGCACTGCTTGGAAAACCCGGTTTTGAAGAGCAGAGAGAAGCATTATTAGAAAGATTGAAATAATTATGAAAATAGTAGTTTTAGAATGTAAAAGCATCGGAGAGGATATTGACTTAAATATTTATAAGGATTTTGGGGAAGTTACCTTTTACGGAAACACCGTCGAAAACCAGGTAGCGGAACGGGTCAAGGATGCAGACATATTGGTTGTCAACAAAGCACCTATGAATGAATCCACCTTAAAGGATGCGCCAAATGTAAAGCTGATCTGCGAGTTTGCCACAGGCTATGACAATGTAGATCTGGATTATTGCAAAAGCAGAGGCATTTCGGTGGCAAATGTAGTGGATTATTCTACGGCAGCAGTTGCCCAGCATACCTTTGCGCTGGCTCTGTATCTGTTGGAAAGACTTCCTTTTTATGATAACTATGTAAAATCCGGTACATACGGCTCCCAGGACAGATTCTCCAATTTTGACAAGACCTTTGTGGAGCTGGAAGGCAAGACCTGGGGCATTATCGGACTTGGTAATATCGGAAAAAGGACTGCAAAAATAGCAGAAGGCTTCGGATGCCGTGTTATTTACTATTCGGTAACCGGAAAAAATACCAATACCCAATATGAACGGGTAGATTTTGATACCCTGCTTGCAGAATCCGATTTTATATCCGTGCATTGTCCTTTGTCGGACTTGACCAGAAATCTTATTGATCTGGATGCCATGAAGAAAATGAAAAAGACTGCCATTTTGATCAATGTGGCAAGAGGACCGGTGGTCAATAATCAGGACCTGTATACGGCATTGGAAACAGGGGAGATCTATGCGGCAGGCTTGGATGTGTTGGAAAAAGAGCCCATTGCTGCTGATAATCCTTTGGGCAAGATCAAGGATAGCGATAAATTGTTTATCACACCTCATATGGCATGGGCGAGTACGGAAGCACGGACCAGGCTGGCAACAGAGGTCTATGAAAATATCAAGGCATTTATCAATGGGGAACAGAGAAATATTGTAAATCCATAACAAACCGGCGCCAATCACTTTTATGTGATTGACGCCGTTTTTAATTGAGGTTTGTTTTTGGTGATTGATTGTATTGGTTTTGACTTTTTGTATGATAGTACATTTAATAAAAAATTGCAAATCTTCTTATTTTATGAAAAAAGCCGGATATATAGGCATTTTGTATAATAATATAGAAATTTTCAAGGCTTTTCGTATAGGGATGTGATATGATCATAGTGGTTTAAAATAAGATTTTGTTTAAAATCACAAGAAATGGGCGGGATTTGGGTCAAAAAACTGGAAATAGTGCAAAAATTTTTTATCCCACAAAAGTCTTGTCAGCAAAGAAAGAAAAAGATAAACTAAAAATAGAATGATTTGCATAAATAGGAGGGAAATATGAGTAGCGAGATCAGAGATATTAATTTATATGAAAGTGGAGAGCAAAAGATCGAATGGGTAAAAAGAAACTGTGATCTGCTTAGGACCTTGGAAGAAGAATTTGAGAAGACCAAACCCTTTGCAGGAAAAAAGATCGCTTTGTCTGTTCACTTGGAAGCAAAAACAGCTTATCTGTGTAAGGTGTTAAAGGCAGGCGGAGCCGAAATGTATGTAACGGGCTCCAATCCTCTGTCCACACAGGATGATGTGGCAGCAGCTTTAGTAAAAGCAGGATTAGAGGTTTTTGCCTGGTATAATGCAACTGATGAGGAATATAACCATCATATCAGACAGGTCTTAAAGGTTGGTCCCAATATCATCATCGATGACGGCGGCGACCTGGTCAATATGATGCATACGGAATTTCCGGATCTGATCGCTGAGGTCATCGGAGGATGTGAGGAAACTACTACCGGCATTCTTCGTCTGGAAGCCATGAATAAAGCAGGAAAGCTGCAGTTCCCCATGATCCGGGTCAACAATGCACAGTGCAAGCATTTCTTTGATAACCGTTATGGAACAGGTCAATCGGTTTGGGATGGCATCAACCGTACCACAAATCTGATCGTGGCAGGAAAGATCGTGGTCGTAGCCGGTTATGGCTGGTGCGGAAAGGGTACTGCTATGCGGGCAAAGGGCTTAGGTGCCAGAGTCATTGTAACGGAGATCGATCCCGTGAAGGCAATTGAAGCGGTCATGGATGGCTTTGATGTGATGCCTATGAAGGAAGCTGCAAAGTACGGCGACTTCTTTGTCACTGTTACCGGATGCGATAAAGTCATTGACGAAGAAGACTTTATGGAAATGAAGGATGGTGCTATTCTCTGTAATGCAGGTCATTTTGATTGTGAGATCGATATGGCAAGGCTTAGGGAGATTGCCGTATCTTCCAAAGAGATGCGGAAAAATATTATGGGATATACCCTGAAAAACGGAAATACCCTTTGTGTCTTGGGAGAAGGCCGTCTGGTAAATCTGGCTTGTGGTGACGGACATCCGGCAGAGATCATGGATATGAGCTTTGCCATCCAGGCATTATCTGCTAAATTCCTGGTAGAAAAAGGCAGCTCCTTAATTGAAAAACTGATTGATGTACCGGAAGAAGTAGACAGGGATGTGGCTGTCAGAAAATTGAACTTCTTGGGAAAACAGATCGATGTGCTGACGCCGGAACAGGAAAAATACCTGTACGGTTAAGAGAAAGGATGAACATATATGGATGTACAACAGGTAGAAAATGTAAAAGATCCAAAATACCAAATGATCATAGAGAATTTTCGTTTTTTTGGAATCGGCTGCATTCTTTATGGCATTCTATTTGCTATATGTCTGTACTATGGTTTTTTTGGAATTTCTGTTCCTATTCTTACGATCGGAACGCAGATTTACTTAATTTTATGTTTTAAGCGTCTTCAGTTAGATAGGAATAAAAAAAGTTATTTTTATTTAGTTACCTGGCTCTTACTAGGTATCAGCAATTGTTTAACAGGAAGTGGAAACCTGGTATTTTTTAATACTTGTGGCATGTTTCTTTTGTTCTTATGTTTTTTATTTGAGAACTATTTCCATACGGAAAAATGGGGATTTGATAAATTTTTATTGGAATTGATCGTGACACCCTTTGCCGCTGTAGGAAATGTGGATGCTTTTATCTTATCTGCACATCACTTCTTTACTGTGAAAGAGGAAAAGAAAAACTCAAAGGTAAAGTATGTTTGGCTGGGAATCTTGATCGCAATTCCTTTATTGATCGTTATTTTAGCTTTATTAGCCAGCGCAGATGTTGTATTTAAAAATATTTTATTTCATTTCTCCTGGAATTTTATGCCAAAGCGCCCTATTTGGTTTATTATTTTATTTGTTGTTGGTATTTTTGGTTCTCATGGCATACTGGCATACTTAAGCGGAAAAGTCATGAATGAAGTGAAAGAAAAAGAGAAAAAATGGGAGCCTGTTGTCGGTATCACATTTCTCTCGATTCTTACCATTGTTTATCTGGTATTTTCCGTGATCCAGATCTCTTACCTGTTTTTAGGAGAGTTTACTCTGCCTTCCGGTGTAACCTATGCAGAATACGCCAGAAGTGGATTTTTCCAGCTGTTGTTTGTCTGCCTGATCAATCTGGCTACCATATTGATCTGTATTTCCTTTTTCAGGGAGCAGAAGGCATTGAAGATCATATTAACGATCTTTTCCGCCTGCACTTATATTATGTTGGCTTCGTCAGCAATGAGGATGATCTTATATATTGAAGCATATCAGCTTACCTTTTTAAGGCTGATCGTCTTATGGGCGCTGGTGGTGATAGCGATTTCCCTTATCTATTGTCTTATTACTATATATAAGCCGGATTTTAGATTGTTTTCCTGTATTACCATTACGGTAACGGTTTGTTATCTGGTGCTTTCTTTTGCCAGACCGGATTATGTGATTGCGAAATACAATTTAGTGAGCGGGAAAGAAAAGGCGGACCTGTCTTATCTCTTTTCCTTAAGCTCTGATGCAGTTGCGGCTATGGATGAAGAAGGTCTGATAGAAGATATTTTAATAAATGAAGAATTTTACGATCGTGCTTATCCTCAAACGCTTCCCTCCCATTACTATATATGGGATGAAAGCATACTGAGTTTTAATTTCTCTCATTATAAAGCGAGAAATATCATAGATGGCTATTTGAAAGATTCAGAGTTATTTTAATTCTTTTGCGGATAATATCCTGAGATAGGAATATAGACATAAAAAACGGGGAAGATCATCTCTTCCCCATTTTCATGTATTTTTATTAGCCAAAATATCTATCCAGTAAGCCCTTGAATGCTTTACCATGTCTAGCCTCGTCACGAGCCATTTCATGAACGGTGTCATGGATCGCATCCAGGTTAGCAGCTTTTGCGCGTTTTGCAAGATCAAACTTACCTGCTGTTGCGCCGTTTTCAGCTTCTACTCTCATCTCCAGATTTTTCTTGGTGGAGTCAGTTACTACTTCGCCTAACAGCTCTGCAAATTTAGCAGCATGCTCTGCCTCTTCGTAAGCTGCTTTCTCCCAATACAAACCGATCTCAGGATAACCTTCTCTGTGGGCAACTCTTGCCATTGCAAGATACATACCTACTTCAGTACATTCTCCGTTGAAGTTTGCTCTTAAGTCATTGATGATATCCTCGGATACGCCCTGAGCAACTCCTACAACATGCTCTGCAGCCCAAGTTAACTCTCCGCCCTGAGCAGTGAATTTCTCAGCGGGTGCGTTACATACCGGACATTTCTCCGGTGCTGCATCTCCTTCGTGAACATAGCCGCATACGTTACATACAAATTTCATTTCTTTTTCTCCTTTTCTTTTTAATTTTTATGTAATGGCTTTTGGCCATTTTAAACATTGTCTTTGCAACAGGCAGGACAAAGTCCCTGAAAATAAGTGATATGTCCTGTTATCTTTCCCGGGAAGCTTTCATTGACTGTCTGATCCAAGCTTTCATCCGATTCCCCATAGTAGTCCATATCCAAAACGCTGCCGCAGCCGGTGCATAGAAAGTGATAGTGAGGCTTTGTATCCCAATCAAAATGATCTATGCCGTCTTCCAAATGCAGCTTTTGTATCTCTCCCAGCTGGGAAAGCAGGGTCAGATTGCGGTATACCGTACCCAAGCTGATGTTGGGATAGGTCTTTTGCACATTCAGATATACTGTTTCAGCCGTGGGGTGATCTTTTCGGGTCATAAGAAAATCCTTAATGGCTTCCCTTTGCCGGCTGTATTTTATAACCGCCATAATTACCTCTCAATCAAAACAGGAATAGTTACTGTTTTATTATAAGAGCATGAGTATAGTTTGTCAACCCGGAAACCATATACAAAACAGGAAAAAAAATATATAATAAGCATATTCGGAAGGGATTTGATCACAATGAAAGAAAAAAAAGAAATCTCATTAAAAAAGCGCATTCTCATTGCCAGCTTTATCATGTTTATCATTCCGATCATTTTGATCTGGATCTCTTTGTTTGGAGTCAGGGCATATTTTTACTCCATTCAGGGAGAGAGATGGATCGATTCCCAGATACTGCAGCTTTTTCTGGTGGATATTTTTATTACTATTTTTATTATTTTATTTATTGCTGTTTTTATTTTAAAGCAATGGCTGCAAAAGGGTATTATCGGGCCTGTCTGGGAACTGAATACGGCAATGAAGAAAATAGCAGAAGGAAATCTGGATTATCGGCTGGAAAATCACTATGCCGGAGAGATCGGAGAGCTGTTTCGGAATTATGAAGACATGCGGCTCCGGTTAAAAGAGTCTACGGAAGAGATCATGGAAAATGAAAAAAAGAATCGGGAGCTGGTCAGCAATATTTCCCATGATCTAAAAACGCCTATCACTGCAATCAAAGGATATGTAGAGGGAATCATTGACGGTGTTGCGGATACACCGGAAAAGATGGACCGTTATATCAAAACCATCTATAATAAAGCAAATGATATGAATCTGCTTATTAATGAGCTGACCATTTATTCCGGTATTGACAGCAATCGGATCCCTTACAACTTCCAGCGGATCAATGTTAATGAATATTTTAATGACTGTGTGGAAGAGGTTGGTCTGGACCTGGAGTCCAAGCATATCGAACTGAACTTTTACAATCTGGTTTCAGAGGATACAGTCATTATTGCCGATCCGGAGCAATTAAAGCGTGTGATCGATAACATTGTCAGCAACAGCATAAAATACTTAGGAAAAGAAAAAGGCATTATTGAGATCCGTATCCTGGATGAGCTGGATTCCATCCGGGTAGAGATAGAGGATAACGGCAGAGGTATTGCAGCAAGGGATCTGGGACGGATATTTGAACGGTTTTACCGTACGGATGCTTCCCGCAATTCTTCCACGGGAGGAAGCGGCATCGGCCTTTCCATCGTGAAAAAGATCGTGGAAGACCATGGCGGCTATATCTGGGCTACCAGCAAAGAAGGGGAAGGCACCTGTATGCATTTTGTGATCAGAAAATATAGAGAGGTTGATAAGGATGAGTAAGATTTTAATTATTGAGGATGAAGAAACCATAGCAGATCTGGAAAAGGATTATCTGGAAATGAGCGGTTATGAGGTCATGATCGAAAATGACGGCACAAAGGGTTTGGAGGCTGCCATGTCGGAAGATGTGGATCTGGTGATTTTGGATCTGATGCTTCCCGGCATTGACGGATATGATATCTGTAAACAGGTGCGGGAGGAAAAAAATATTCCCATTATCATGGTATCTGCCAAAAAGGATGATATAGATAAGATCCGGGGATTGGGTCTGGGAGCTGATGATTATATGACCAAGCCTTTTAGTCCCAGTGAATTGGTGGCCAGGGTAAAGGCTCATTTATCCAGATATGAAAGGCTGATCGGTTCTAACCAGAAAAGCAACGATATGGTGGAGATTCGGGGGATCAAAATTGATAAAACTGCCCGTCGGGTCTATGTGAACGGAGAAGAAAAGATTTTTACCACAAAGGAATTTGATCTTTTGACTTTCCTGGCAGAAAATCCCAATCATGTTTATACAAAGGAAGAACTGTTTCGTGAGATCTGGGACATGGATTCCATCGGAGATATTGCCACGGTAACGGTTCATATTAAAAAGATACGGGAAAAAATTGAGTTTGATACATCCAAGCCCCAGTATATTGAGACCATCTGGGGTGTGGGTTATCGGTTTAAGGTGTAAAATGGAAAGACAATTGCAATGTAATTTTGAACCGGTTTCTGATTCCGGTTCGGAGGAAGACGAAAAAATCCTACAAGAGCTGTCTCATTTTGCGGGAGAGATTGTGAAGGAACATTTTGACCCGATTATCGGGGCTGCCCAAAATGATTATATGATCGCAAAATTCCAATCGGCAGATGCCATCCGCGCCCAGATCAAAGAAGGCTATGAATATTATCTGGTAAGGGCAGAGGGACAAACGGTAGGTTTTTTTGCTCTGGTTGGAGATTTGCCGGAACGAGAGGACCGGTTGTATATCAGTAAATATTATATACATAAACGCTTTCGCGGAAAAGGATATGCATCCCGGGTATTTGATTTTATGCGCCAAAAGGCAAAAGCCTTTGGAAATAAAGGGCTGTATCTCCATGTAAATCGGGAAAATGAAAGCGCCATCAGCGTATATGAGCATCTTGGGTTTGTGAAAGTGGATACCATGAAAACGGACATCGGAAACGGCTTTATCATGGATGACTATGTGATGGAATATTTATTTTGAAATAAAAGCCGCATTTTACTATAAATTCAAATCAATTGGTAAAGGATGAAAAGGGCAGATGGAACAATTGAGCCTGTTTGATAACCGGGAGAAGGAAGCGCCTTTGGCAAGCCGCCTGCGTCCCGAAACCTTAGAAGAATATGTAGGGCAGACCCACTTACTTGGAGAGGGAAAGATCCTGCGTCGGCTGATTGAAAACGACCAGATCTCTTCCATGATCTTTTGGGGACCGCCCGGTGTGGGAAAGACCACTTTGGCAAGGATCATCGCCAAAAAGACCCAGTCTAATTTTGTAGAATTTTCTGCTGTTACCAGCGGTATTAAAGAAGTAAAAGAAGTGATGAACCAGGCGGAAGAAAATCGAAAGATGGGAATGCGGACTCTTTTGTTTGCAGATGAGATTCATCGTTTCAACAAGGCACAGCAGGATGCATTTCTTCCTTATGTAGAAAAGGGAAGTATTATTTTGGTGGGGGCTACTACAGAGAACCCTTCCTTTGAGATCAATTCCGCGCTTTTGTCCAGGTGCAAGGTCTTTATCTTAAAAGCTCTGGATGAAGAAGAACTGAAAATGCTTTTAAAGCATGCTTTGGAAAGCCCCAAAGGTTTTGGCAGGTTGAAGGTTTCCATCGGGGAAAAAGAGATTGCTACCATAGCCGGATTTTCCAACGGAGATGCCAGGACAGCTCTCAATACGCTGGAAATGGCAGCCTTGAACGGACAGATGGATGAAAATGCCTGTATCAATATTGACGGAGAATTGCTGGCCCAGTGCATGAACCGACGCTCCCTTCTTTATGATAAAAACGGTGAGGAGCATTATAACTTGATTTCCGCCTTACATAAGTCTATGCGAAACAGCGATCCGGATGCGGCAGTTTATTGGATGTACCGCATGCTGGATGGCGGGGAGGAGCCATTATATATTGCAAGGCGCCTGGTCCGTTTTGCCAGTGAGGATGTGGGTATGGCGGATTCCAACGCCCTTCAGGTGGCCGTTGCCGCTTATCAGGCCTGTCATTTCTTGGGAATGCCGGAATGTGATATTCATTTGACCCATGCGGTGGTGTATCTTTCTATGGCGCCCAAATCCAATGCCCTGTATATGGCAGTGGAGGAGGCAAAGGAAGACATTCGGGAAATGCCTGCGGAGCCGGTTCCCTTGCAGATCCGCAATGCACCTACTGATCTGATGAAGGAGCTGCATTATGGGGAGGGGTATGTCTATGCCCATGATACAGAAGAGAAGTTGAGTAAAATGCCATGTCTTCCCGACAGCTTAAAGGGCAGGAGATATTATCGGCCTACCGATCAGGGAGCAGAAGAGCAGGTGCATAAACGCCTGGAAGAAATCCTTGCCTGGAAAAACGAAGAATCTTAGATTGAGTGAAGATTTATAAGGATTGAGAAGAAAGACCATGAGAACCGAGATCATAAAAGAAGACGATCAAATCATAGTTGTATATAAGCCCGCCGGAATCGCGGTGGAGACAGCAAGCATCCGTCAAACGGATGTGGTTTCCGAATTAAGGAACTATTTGGCGGCAAAGGGAGAATCCAATTCCTATGTGGGCATTGTTCACCGCTTGGACCAGCCGGTGGAAGGGCTTCTTGTATTTGCCAAGACCCCTTTTGCGGCAGCAGAGTTATCCAAACAGATTTCTCAGGGAAGGGTTCAAAAAGAATATCTGGCAGCGGTTTTTATGGAAGACGGTTCCCTGAAGCAGGGCAGCAGGGGTCGGTTAGTGGACTATTTGGTGAAGGATTCCAAAAACAACAGTTCAAAAGTTGCAAAAAAAGAGGAAAAGGGAGCCAAACGGGCTTCTCTTTCTTATGAAGTATTGCAGACAAAGGATAAGATAGGTCTGTTACAGATCAGACTTGAAACAGGGCGGCATCACCAGATCCGTGTCCAGCTTTCCCATGCCGGCATGCCTCTTTTGGGAGATTTAAAATACGGTTCGGATGGGGCGAAGGAATTCAGTCGAAATCAGGATGTTCAGGATGTGGCATTATGCGCCTGCGATCTGACTTTTACCCATCCCAAAACAAAGAAATCAGATCGGTACAGCATCCAACCCAAAAAAGAAATTTTTCAAAAAATATTTGGGGATTTTTCCACCCATTAACAGTATAAATAGTCTTTCCTTTCCCATACTAAAATTGGTGATAGTATGGGAAATTTTTATGAAGATGTAAAAAGGTATCGCAGGGAAATATTATTAGGCACCATGGCGCTCCTTTTATTTTTGTTGATCAAGTTCGTGATCGTATATATCATGCCCTTCATTTTGGCGGGCATTTTTGTATTTCTCATACACAAGCCTATTGATTTTATCTATGAAAAAACAAGAATTTCAAAAGCTTTTCTGGCAGGCCTTCTCATGCTTTTTTTGCTTTTGCTGCTGGGAACGGGATTGTGGTATGCCTCCGGTTACAGCATTGGGAAGATCAAGTACTTCATTTCCAATCTTTCCTTATATAAAAATCAATTTTCAAAATTGGTGCATAGCTGCGGAGATGCCATGGAACACAATCTGGGTATCAATTCCATAACGGTGCAAAATCTGATCTTAGACAGAGTCAATATTTTTGTAGATGATTTAAAAGTCGATATTGTTCCAAAGGTTTTAGATAATACCATTATTTACGGGAAATGGGTCCTTAATATTGTTATGTTTATTCTCGTTACCATTATTGCTGTTGTCTTGCTGGCAAAGGATTATCACAAGATTCTTTCTAAAACGGCACATATTCCTATTTTCCGGGAAATGTTTCGTATGCTGCAAAAGCTGGTGCATTTAATAGGGGCTTATTTGCGGGCTCAAATTGAAATCCTTTTGGTCATCAGTCTGCTGTGCTCTTTGGGTTTTACCATAAGCGGCTATGCCTATCCCTATATCTGGGGACTGGCAACGGGACTTTTGGATGTGCTGCCTTTTATCGGAACCGGCGTGGTGCTGCTGCCCATGGCGATCTTGCAGTTTTTAATGGGAAATGAAATAAATGCCCTGGTATTATTTATTACCTTTATTGTCTGTGCCCTTTCCAGGGAGATCTTGGAGCCAAAGCTGATCGGCGCCAAAATGGGGGTGCTTCCTATTGTTATTTTGATCTCCGTTTATGTGGGAATTAAGGTATTCGGAGCAGGGGGCGTGATATGGGGACCGCTCTATATGCTGATCCTTTATGAAATCTATAAAAGACTGTATTATGGAGAAGAGGAGAAATTGTAGAAAGCATTGACAAATACGCCAAATATGCCTAAAATAGCCAAAAAGATTAAATTTAAGGAGAGGCAGAAATGGCAGACAAGAAATTGGTGGAAGCAATCACTTCCATGGAAGAAGATTTTGCCCAATGGTATACGGATGTAGTAAAAAAGGCGGAATTGATCGACTATACCAGTGTAAAAGGATGTATGGTATTAAAACCCGCCGGCTACGCTATCTGGGAGTTGATCCAAAAACAGCTGGATGAGCGTTTTAAGGCAACGGGGGTTGAAAATGTATATCTGCCCATGTTTATTCCGGAGAGCCTGTTGCAAAAAGAAAAGGATCATGTGGAAGGATTTGCACCGGAGGTGGCCTGGGTTACCCATGGAGGTTTGCAGCCATTACAGGAAAGGCTTTGTGTCAGACCTACTTCCGAGACCTTATTCTGTGATTTTTATAAAAACGATATTCAGTCCTACAGGGATCTGCCCAAGGTATACAATCAATGGTGTTCCGTTGTTCGTTGGGAGAAAGAGACCAGACCCTTCCTTCGCAGCAGGGAATTTTTATGGCAGGAAGGCCATACTGCTCATGCTACGGCCAAAGAGGCAGAGGAAAGAACCATTCAGATGCTGAATGTGTATGCGGATTTTTGTGAAGAAGTACTGGCCATCCCCGTCATCAAAGGACAAAAGAGCGAGAAAGAAAAATTTGCGGGGGCAGAGCAGACTTATACGATCGAAGCGTTGATGCATGACGGAAAAGCGTTACAGTCCGGCACCAGCCACAACTTCGGAGACGGATTTGCCAAAGCATTCGGTATTCAATATACAGATAAAGAAAACAAACTTCAGTATGTACATCAGACCTCCTGGGGTATGACCACCCGCCTGATCGGCGCCGTGATCATGGTGCACGGAGATGATTCCGGTCTGGTGCTGCCGCCTAAAGTAGCGCCTACTCAGGTTATGGTCATTCCCATCCAGCAGAAAAAGGAAGGCGTTTTAGATAAAGCATACGAATTAAAAGAGCGCCTTTCTAAAGCAGGAGAAGGCGGACTTCGTGTCAAAGTGGACGATACGGATAAGAGTCCGGGATGGAAGTTTTCCGAATGTGAGATGAGAGGTATTCCTGTCAGAGTAGAGATCGGTCCCAAGGATATGGAAGCAGGAAAATGTGTTCTGGTACGCCGGGATACCAGAGAAAAGATCACCTGTGATCTGAACAATGTGGAAGAAGAAGTAAGCAAGCTTTTGGATACCATGCAGAAAGAAATGCTGGAAAGAGCAAGAGCCCATAGAGAAGAACATACATATACTGCATTGGATATGAATGAATTTGAAACCTGCTTTACGGAAAAGAGCGGTTTTGTAAAAGCCATGTGGTGTGGAGAACAGGCTTGTGAGGATGAGATCAAGGATAAGCTTGCCGTTACCAGCCGGTGTATGCCTTTTGAGCAGGAACAGCTGTCTGACCGCTGCGTCTGCTGTGGAAAGCCTGCTGCAAAAATGGTATATTGGGGCAAGGCTTATTAAAAGGAAAAGAGGAAGAAGACATGAATATTTTGGTTATTAACTGCGGAAGCTCATCATTAAAGTATCAGTTGATCGACAGTGACAGCGAAGAAGTGCTGGCAAAAGGACTGTGTGAGCGCATCGGCATTTCCGGAAGCGCCATTACCCATCAGCCGGCAGGAAAAGACAAGGTGACGGAAGAGGTAAAGATGGAAGATCATACCGATGCCGTTAAATATGTGATCGAAAAACTGGTAGATCCGGAAGTAGGTGTGGTAGGATCTTTAGAAGAGATTGGTGCCATCGGACACAGGATCGTGCATGGAGGAGAGAAATTTGCCGGCAGCGTAGTCATTGATGATGAAGTGATCAAGGCTGTGGAAGAGTGTAATGACCTGGCGCCTCTCCATAATCCTGCCAATCTGATCGGGATTCATTCCTGCCAGAAGATCATGCCCGATGTGCCTATGGTAGCAGTATTTGATACCGCTTTTCATCAGACCATGCCTAAGAAGGCTTATTTGTATGGCCTTCCTTATGAATATTATGAAAAATATAAAGTCCGCCGTTACGGCTTTCATGGAACCAGCCATGATTTCGTAAGCAACAGAGCGGCTGAGATCTTAGGAAAGAAAAGAGAAGATTTGAAGATCATTGTCTGCCACTTAGGAAACGGTGCATCCGTGTCTGCAGTACAGAATGGGAAATGCGTAGATACTTCTATGGGTCTGACTCCTTTGGAGGGACTGATCATGGGAACCAGGAGCGGTGATATAGATCCTGCCATTATCAGTTTCCTGGCAGATAAAGAAGGCATCGGTGCAGATCAGGTCATTGACATCTGCAATAAGAAATCCGGTGTGCTGGGATTGTCTGACGGCCTTTCCAGCGACTTTAGGGATCTGGGAAATGCGGCAGAAGAAGGAAATGAAAAGGCTGCAACTGCTTTAGAGACCTGGAGTTATCGTGTTGCAAAATATGTAGGCGCTTATGCAGCGGCTATGAACGGCGTAGATGTGATCGCATTTACTGCCGGAGTGGGAGAAAATAATTTCCTGGCAAGAAAACAGGTGGCCTCCTATCTTGGTTATCTTGGGGTAACTATTGATGATAAGGAAAATGAAAAGAGGGGCGAAGAAGTGATCATTTCCACACCCGATAGCAAAACTACCGTTATGGTGGTGCCTACTAACGAAGAACTTGCTATTGCCAGAGAAACATTACGCTTGGTAAAATAAGACCTGAAGCGAAAGCTAAAAATAACAGGAGAAAGTATGATTGATAATTTTTTGCGAGGATTGGTAAATAAAGAATGGAAGATCGGCAAAGTCACAGTAGGCTTTCTGGATATTTTGTTCATTGTATTTGCTACGGTATTTGGCTGTGGGATCCGCTTTGCCCTGCGAGATATAGTAGCCGGAGATTATAAAGTGTTTTTTGAGCCTTGGGTGGCTACTTTAAGAGAAGCGGGCGGCGGCTTTAAGGGATTGTCCGCAGAATTTGAATATGTGGACTATACCACCCCTTATTTGCTGATCTTATCCTTTATCAGCATTTGCCCTCTTTATAATACCTTGTATCTGATGAAGATGGTCTCCATATTTTTTGATTTTGTAACAGCTATTGCGGTTGCCTTTATGGTAAAGGAAGGAACCGGCAGCGGACGAAAGGGTATCATGACCTATGGCATTATGTTGTTTGTTCCTACCATCGTGGCAAATAGCTCCATGTGGGCCCAATGCGATATCATCTTTACCAGTTTTGTTATGCTGTCTCTCTTGTTTATGTTAAAGGACAAGCCTAATATTTCTTTGATCTTTTACGGTGTCGCTTTTGCATTTAAGCTGCAAACCTTGTTTATTGCTCCTCTTTATCTGCTTTTGTGGGTAAAGAAAAATGTGAAATTAAAACATTTTCTCTGGCTGCCTGTTGTTTATTTTATAGGAGTCATCCCTTCTTGGGCAGCAGGAAAAAATCTGTGGGATCTTTTGACTGTTTATATTTTTCAGGCAAACGGAGAAATGGATATGTATGCTTTGTCCCATAAGTTTCCCAATATCTATCAGATTATTGGCACAGATAGTTTTTTAAGAGAATACGCAGATGCAGGTATTTATTTTACCTTGGCGGTTTTAATGGTGCTTTTATATTATATTGCAAGGAAGGATTTCGTGTTTACGAAGGATCTTATCATCCGAATGGGTATGTTTTTTGTGATGGTGGTGGTTTATTTCCTGCCCCATATGCATGAAAGATATGCTATCTTAGCAGATGTGTTGTCCGTAGTAGTCGCATTCTATAATCCAAAGAAATTTTATGTGCCTATTATAGCAATACTTTGTTCCTTTGCCGGATATACTCTTTATCTTGCCCAGAGCACCGTTCTGCCTTTATCGGTATATGCTTTCCTGTATCTTTTCCTAATCATCGATCTGGGAATCGGAATCTTTAAAGATGTGAATGGAATGGTCAGCAGCAGGCGTGGGGAGAGTCAGGCTTAATTGATTGCCGTTATCCTTCAGCCATTTCCGATGCGCGGCATAATCGGGTATAATAGATTCTACCAACTCCCAAAACCGTTTGGAATGGTTCATTTCCTTTCGGTGACAGAGTTCATGGACTACCACATAGTCCAAAACCTGTGGCGGGGCCAAGATCAAACGCCAGTTAAAGGAAAGGTTTCCTTTGCTGCTGCAGCTTCCCCAGCGGGTCTTTTGGTCTCTGATGGTAATGGTTCCATAGGAAACACTCAGCATGCGGGCAAAATAGGAAACCCGTTTGGGAATATATTCCTTTGCACCGTTCCGGTAAATCGTCTCCAGGCGCTTTTGCGCAGGAGACTTTTCTTTTTGGGAAGAATAGGGTTCTACCTGACGCAGTTTTAATACGCTGGCAGCGATCCAGTTCTTTTTGGATTCTACCATAGATACAGCAAACCGCTCGCTGCCCCGTAAAGGGATGCGAACGGTCACTTTTCCCCCCGGAGCAATGCTGATGCCATAGGTCTTGCGTTTGCTCCGGATAATTTCATATGGAATTGTCATATCATCAACTTTAAGAGTATGTGACATTAATAATTTTCTGCCTTAACTTGGAAATAGGACTGAGGGTGAGCACATACAGGGCATACCTCAGGTGCTTTTTTGCCGACACAGATATGACCACAGTTAGCGCACTGCCAGATCACATCTCCGTCTTTGGAGAATACCAGATCTCCCTGGATATTGGCAAGAAGCTTGCGATATCTTTCTTCGTGCTCTTTTTCAATAGCGCCGACTTTTTCAAATAAGAAAGCGATATCATCAAAGCCTTCCTCTCTTGCATCTTTTGCAAAGGAAGCATACATATCGGTCCATTCGTAATTTTCGCCGTTAGCTGCCTCGGTCAGGTTTTCTACGGTAGAGCCGATGGAGCCGCCGTTTAAAAGCTTATACCAGATTTTTGCATGTTCTTTCTCGTTGTTTGCGGTTTCCTCAAAAATATTTGCAATCTGAACATAACCATCTTTTTTTGCTTTGCTGGCAAAGTATGTATATTTGTTTCTTGCCTGGGATTCGCCTGCAAAAGCTGCCTGTAAATTTGCTTCGGTTTTCGTACCTTTTAAATCTGCCATTTTTTAACTCCTTTTATTTTAATAATCATTATCGTTTTTAATTGTAGCATGAACATAGCTTTTGTCAACAAGATTTTCCCCTTATTCATCTGTTTTTAAAGAAAAAACACCGGGTCTGATCTTTGTCTGCAAAGCGTCATATTGTTGGTACATTTTCTGTACGGAATTTTCCAAAAGATAGTAGTGCATGATATAAGGAATCAACAGTACCATAATGGCCACAAGCAACGCAATGAGACCATAGGAAAAAGTGAAACAGGTCACGCAAAAGGTTAAAAACCCCAAAATGGCAAAGGTCAGGGTAACCATCAGATGAACCAGTCGTTCATGCATAAAAAATGAAATCTGCCTTAGATGCTCTTCGCATAATTCTTCATAAGATAAGCCGCTGTCGTTTTCTTCCAACAGGTGATCCATGTAGGCAAGGTAAGCTTGGATGCGGACTTTCATAGTGTACTCCTTTGAAATATTATTTTTCAATATTCTTCATACTTCCCAGGAACAGAATCGTGCCGTCGGAAGTATCGGAAATATAATACACAAAAGGCATATCCACTTCAAAGGGAATGGGTTCTCCCACAGGAAGAGACATCGCCTCTACCATGGCGCCTGTTACGGCAGCAGCCTCTGTGCCTTCTTCGTCTACCCGAATGTAGGTTTTGTGAACAATGTCACTGATATAAGCATTGTCAGCGATCACAGGAAAATCTGCAGTTTCTCCAAATGCTTTGGCCATGCCAAGAGAAACGAAAGTCTGTCTCAGAGAAAGAGCATCGGAAGAGAATTCAAATCGGGGAAGACGCAGGTTTCCGATCAATTGATCCTCTGCATCGGTAAGACCCTGATACAATTCTTTCTTCTCTTCATAGGTAAGAGCATTAAAAAGTGCAGTTACATCCTCATCCGGATCGGCAGGGATCAGAATGTCCATGGCAGTGCTGCTGTTTGAGTAACTTAAACGGATAGCCCGAATCCCTTTATATTCATAGTATTTAAAAAATTTATCGCGCATGTGCATAAAAGGCACTTCTTTGTCGCCGTCTAAACCGTGGAAGGTTTCGTCATAGGTAAGCTCGGCTGCAAAGGGAACGGTCCATTTTGCGTTAAAGTATACTGCATTGAGTAAAAGCAGATATGCGGAATCATCAATGTCTGTCACGATCTGATCAATCTTATCGTTGGTGGCTTTTTTGACCCAGTCATTGATCTCATCAACAGTTGCGGCATCGCTTAAATTCCGGTCGAAGCTTTCTGCAGCATATTGATCTTCCAGCAAGGGAAGATAAGAGGATCGGAAGTCTTCTGTCGTATTCATATCTTTCTGATACCAAACAGAATTCACAACGCGGATATCCATGCCGTCATTTTCAAGCTTATCCATGGAAGCAGCAAAGCCTGCATTAAAACCATCCAGATCTTCCACATGCATAACGCTTAACATCTCATCAAGAGTTACATCCGATGCAGCATTTGCACCCATGGCAAGAGCCGCCTCTATGCTGTAAGGAGAAATGCATACATTTTCATCGGTCGGTAATGCAGCAAACAGGTCATAACCCAAAGCGTTAGTGCTCTCTGCGGAATCTGTAAAGGACAGCTGCCCTTGCGAGCTTTCCCCGTCATTGTCTGTTTCGCCATCCACGATCTGGGTGGTTTCCGGCGCACCGCCTTCCCATCCTTCCGGCAGAGGAATCGGCTCCATCAGAAGATCTGATTGGTAGCTGTCTGTTGTATCATTATTACCATTATCCTTATTGCCACAGGCAGATAAAAGCAGGGAAGTAAGCAGTAATCCCAAGATCAAATATCTTTTTTTCATAATTCATCACCTCATATTTTTAGTTTTTAAGGTTTATAGGATAATTATACTACGAAAGGGAAAATAAGGAAATGTAATTTATTTATTTTGATAAAGTCATGAATATGCTATACTCTAAAAGAAATGTATTAAAACATAAAAAGGAATGTTTAGAAAAAAGAGCGGGAGAAGATGGATAAGTCGATGAAACTGCAGCTTCCACAGGCTGTAACAAAGATCATCAACAAAATAGAAGAAGCCGGATTTGAAGCCTATGCGGTGGGAGGATGCGTTAGGGATACCCTACTCTCAAGAACGCCCGATGATTGGGATATCACTACTTCCGCTACACCCGAGCAGATCAAAAAGCTGTTTAAACGGACTATAGACACGGGAATCGCCCATGGTACGGTAACGGTATTGCTGGATCATGTGGGATATGAGGTGACCACATACCGCATTGACGGCGAGTATGAGGATGCAAGGCATCCCAAGGAGGTTACTTATACCAGGGAGCTTTCAGAGGATTTGCGGCGACGGGATTTTACCATTAATGCCATGGCCTATAATCCCGGGACCGGGATCATCGATCTGTTTCAGGGAATGGAAGATCTGGAGACAGGCATAGTCAGAGCAGTAGGGGAACCAAGGGAGCGTTTTACGGAAGATGCCCTGCGCATGATGCGGGCGGTAAGATTTTCCGCCCAATTGGGCTATCGCCTGGAGGTCGAGACGGCAAAAGCCATACAGGAACTTTGTGGAAATTTGGATAAGATCAGCAAAGAACGGATACAGGTGGAACTTGTGAAGCTGGTGACTTCTCCCCATCCGGAGCAGATGCGGGAATTGTATCGCCTTGGCATCACTGCCGTGATCATGCCGGAATTTGATGCGGTCATGGAAACGGAGCAAAATAATCCACATCACAAATACAGTGTGGGCGAGCATATTATCCACAGCATGATGGCGGTCAGACCGGATAAGGTCCTTCGCCTTGCTATGTTGTTTCATGATTTTGGCAAGCCCTCTTGTAAAACGGTGGATGAAGAGGGTATCGATCATTTTCATGGCCATGGAGCAGAATCGGAAAAGCTTTGTAAGAAGATCCTGCGGGGACTGAAATTTGATAATGATACCATTCATATGGTAAGTCGGCTTGTTTTGTATCATGATCATCAGGTGGAGCCGGGCAAAAAACAGGTGCGCCGGGCCATAAACCGTCTGGGCGAAGATGTATTTCCCCTTCTTTTGGAAGTAAAGCAGGCGGATCTGGATGCCCAAAGCGATCATAAAAAAGAAGAAAAAGAGCAGCATCTTTGTAAAGTCAGACAGCTTTATGAAGAGATCATCCGGGATAAAGAGTGTGTGAAGCTTTCCGACCTTGCGGTAAAAGGAGCAGACCTGATCAGTTGGGGCATGGAGCCGGGCAGAGAGATCGGGCAGGTATTGGAGAGGCTCTTGGAGGAGGTATTGGAGGACCCTGAGTTAAACACCAGAGAGAGCCTGTATGAATTATATCTAAAATATAAGGATCAGCAGTAGAAAAAAGTTAAAATTGGAAAAGCCGGCATTGTCATATCTTGCGGTTTCTTCTCATAAGATAGGTATGACCTATTAAGGGGGATGAGAAGAGTGAACGATAGAGCCATAGCAGTGCTGGAACAATACGACTTAAATGTGGGCAATACAAAGAAAGCCAGAGGGGCTATTATTGCCGAGACGGATAAGGGTATGATCAGCCTGTGGGAATATACGGGAAAGACGGAACAGCTTTTTTTATGCAAAGAAGTCTGTGACCGGATGGAAGCATCCGGTTTTTGCAACATAGATAACCTGATTCCCAATGAAGAAGGCGGACTGTTTGTAACGGATTCCGATGGAAAAAAATATGTGGTCAAAAAGCATGTGGAAGGCAGAGAATGTGATGTAACAAACAGCAGGGAATGTCAGTACATCATAGGAGAAATTGCCAAAATGCACGGCATCATGGAATTTGGCAGGATAGGAGAGGATCAGCCCCAGTCGCCTTTCATTAAGGACTTTTCCAAACGGGAGGCGGAGCTTTCCAGAGTCCGTTCCTTTATCCGCAAGCAGCCTAAAAAGGGAGAATTTGAACTGAGGTTTCTGCAGGAATATGCTTATTTTGAAGAGCTTGCAAAGGAAGCGGCAGGACTTTTGGATAAGGAGTGCCTTTTCAAGCTGTCCGATCTGGTAAAAGAAAAGGGGATCTACTGCCATGGAGAATGTAATCAACACAATATCCTGATCGGAGCAAAAAAACTGACTGCTACCCATTTTGAAAAATGCCGTATGGATATTCAGGTCAGGGATCTATATTTATTTTTAAGAAAAATACTGGAAAAAAATAATTGGTCTTTTTCCATGGGACACAGTATCCTGGAAGAATATGAAAAAAACAAGCCTTTGAGTAAAGAAGAAAAAAAATATCTGTATGCAAGGCTGTTATATCCGGAGCGATATTGGAAAATAGCCAATGCCTATTTAAACAAAAGAAAGTCTCTGCCGCCCAGGCGACAGTTAGAAAAGCTGGAGGCGCTTGTGGCCATTGAAAAGGCAAGAAGAACTTTTTTGGGGCAGATAGAAAAGGATTTACTTTAGCATTTGGAAAAATCGTGTTATACTCTTAATTGAGTCAAGAGGTACCCTATGAAAAAAAGAAACAAAACAGGCTTTTTCTTCCTTTTGCTTGTGGGGATTTTGTTAGTTGGCTGTGGAAACAGTCAGCCGGAACCGGTGCAGGAGGAGGAAATTGCAGAACAAATTGTATATAGACAAGCCTTGGCGGATTCCCTGGACGAAGCGGTCATTGTTTCCATAGATCAGGAAAAAAGCAGCATTCGCTTTTACAATCTGACACTGGGCAGGACCTATGTCCTTACCTATAACGGAGCAACCGGCATAAAAAATAAGTTTGGCGATGAGATCGTAGTCGGACAGCTTTCTGAAGGAGATATGGTCAGGGTAACCTTTTTTAAAGAGGAAAAGCTGGCAAAATCCATTCAGCTTTTGGAAGATGTGAATGTCAATTCGGTAAATTCCAGTTTTGAGATCAATAAAGCTGCCTATACTATGACATTTGAAGGAGAGCAATATTCTCTCCATAAGCATGTTGCCGTGCTTTCCAGGGGAGAGCAGATCCAGATAGAGGAGATCAATCCGGTAGACGGTTTAAAGGTTATTACAAGAGACCATGAGGTTTATGCCATTACGGTGGTAACCGGCCATGGCTATGTGCGCCTTACGGGGCATGATGCTTTTGTAGACGGTTGGGTAGAAGTGGGACAATCTTATGTTGGTAAAGTTGCAGAAGAAATGCTGATGCCTGTTCAAGAAGGGAACTATACTTTGTATATCAGCAAGGACGGTGTTGCCGGCAGCAAAGAGATCACTGTTGCCAGAGACGAGGAAACCCTGGTGGATATTTCCGAGCTGCAGACTGAGTTGACCAAAAAAATGGGCAAGATCATCTTTACCATTACACCGGCTTCGGCAACCCTTGTTATTGACGGAGAAGAAGTGGATTACAGCAGTGAAGTGGAATTGGAATACGGCATTCATCAGATCAAAGTCAGTGCGGAAGGGTATAGTACCTTAAGCCAATATATTAAAGTGGGCGAGCCTTTGGCCAACATTAATTTAAAGCTGAAAGAGCCTGATGAATCCGACGAGAAGGAAGAGAAAAAGGAAGAAGAAACCTCTGTCAGCTCTAATACCATTATTTCTTCGCCATCTGATTACCGGGTTTACATTGATGCACCCAGAGGTGCGGAAATGTATTTGAACGGCCGGTATGTGGGAACGATACCGCTTAATTTTGCAAAAGAGCCGGGTACCTATATCATATCCTTAAGGAAAACCGGTTATCAGACCAGAAGCTACACGCTGCAGGTGGACGATTCCGAAAAGGATGTAAGCTATTCTTTCTCGGAGCTTACAGCACAGTAAACATTGTTAAATATGCGGCATGACCGCAGTTTATATAGGCAGCCCGGTTTACCGGGATCTTAATAAAACTTCATAAGGAGGACGATGATGAGTTACAAAGAGATGTATGAAAGCTGGCTGTCAAATCCATATTTTGACGATGCTACCAAGGAGGAGTTAAAAAGCTTATCCGGCAATGAAAAAGAAATTGAAGATCGTTTCTACCGGGAACTGGAATTCGGAACAGCCGGACTCAGGGGCGTGATCGGGGCAGGAACCAATCGTATGAATATCTATACGGTAAGAAAAGCGACCCAGGGACTTTCCAACTATATTTTAAAGCAGGGCGGAAAAGAAAAAGGTGTAGCCATTGCTTTTGATTCCCGTAGAATGAGTCCTGAATTTGCGGATGAAGCGGCACTTTGCCTGGCAGCAAACGGCATTAAGGCATATGTATTTGAATCCCTGCGTCCTACGCCGGAATTATCCTATGCGGTAAGGAAATTGGGCTGTATTGCAGGTATCAATATTACTGCAAGCCATAATCCTCCGGAATATAACGGCTATAAAGTTTATTGGGAGGATGGTGCCCAGATCACACCGCCTCATGATGGCGGCATCATGGCAGAAGTAGGAGCCATCACCGATTACAATACGGTTAAGACCATGGATAAAGAGGCCGCAAAGGCAGCAGGCCTGTATCAGACCATTGGCAAAGATATTGACGATCCCTATATTGAAGAATTAAAGAGCCAGGTTATTCACTGGGATGCCATTCAAGAAGCCCAGAAGGATATTAAGATCGTTTACTCTCCTTTGCATGGAACCGGCAATATCCCTGCCAGAAGGGTTATGAAGGAGCTGGGCTTTGAAAATGTATATGTAGTACCGGAGCAGGAGCTTCCTGACGGAGAGTTCCCTACGGTTTCTTATCCCAATCCGGAAGCAGCAGAGGCTTTTGAGCTGGGCCTGAAGCTGGCAAAAGAAGTGGATGCAGATCTGGTTCTTGCTACCGATCCTGATGCAGACCGTTTGGGCGTGTATGTAAAGGATGCAAAGAGCGGTGAATATATCACCTTGACCGGAAATATGTCCGGCTGTCTTTTGGCAGATTATGAGATCGGACAGAGAAAGGCGGTAAAAGGGCTTCCCGACGACGGTGCTTTGATCAAGACCATCGTGACTACCAATATGGCGGATGCAATTGCCAAAGCCTACGGTGTAGAGCTGATCGAGGTATTGACAGGCTTTAAATATATCGGACAGCAGATTTTAGGTTTTGAACAGAAGGGAAAAGGCACCTATCTCTTTGGATTTGAGGAAAGCTACGGCTGCCTGATCGGTACTCATGCAAGGGATAAGGACGCCATTGTCGCTACCATGGCACTTTGTGAGGCTGCAGCGTACTATAAGACCCAGGGCAAGACACTTTGGGATGCTATGATCGATATGTACGAAAAATACGGCTATTACAAAGACGATATCAAATCCATTACTTTAAAGGGTATAGAAGGTCTTGCCAAGATCCAGGAGATCTTGGAGACTCTGCGTAAGAATACCCCTGAAAAGTTTGGCGCATATACCGTCTTATCTGCAAGGGATTACAAGACCGGCGTGATCAAGGATGTAAAGACAGGAGAAGAAAAGCCTACAGGCCTTCCTTCCTCCAATGTGCTTTATTATGATCTGACTGATGATGCTTGGCTCTGTGTCCGCCCTTCCGGTACCGAGCCTAAGGTAAAATTCTATTATGGTATCAAAGGCACTTCCTTAGAGGATGCCAATGAGAAATCGGCTGCATTGGGAGAAGAAGTGCTTGCCATGATCAACGGCATGCTGTAAGAACGGTTGGATCAGATTAAACGAATGTATGAACAGATGAATAAAACAGATACGAAACAGAGAAACTATTCCATGGATGATTTCCGGAAGATCATAGAGACTTTAAGAGGAGAGTTTGGCTGTCCCTGGGACAAAGCCCAGACCCATGGATCTCTTACAGGCTGCATGATCGAAGAGGCTGCGGAAGCAGTCTCCGGCATTAAGCTTTATGAGAAGACCGGAAACAAAGAAAGCATGCAGGAAGAGCTGGGAGATGTATTGATGCAGGTAGTACTGCATGCCCGGATCGCCGAAGAAGAAGGACTATTTACCTTGGATGATGTGATCCGGGGCATCAGTGAAAAAATGGTCCGCAGGCATCCCCATGTATTTGCGCCGGACGGAACGCCCCTTTTGGGAAAAGAACCGGACCGGTCACAGGTCAAAACATGGAAAGAGATAAAATCTTTGGAGAAAAAAGAACAGAGTTTTAAGGAACCCATATTAAAAAAGCGCTTTAGAAAGGTCTTTGCGAAATTTTATAAA
Source organism: Lachnospiraceae bacterium (assembly GCA_022510725.1). GTDB lineage: Bacteria > Bacillota > Clostridia > Lachnospirales > Lachnospiraceae > UBA2882. The sequence continues at coordinate 69,415 of JAFLSW010000003.1, read as the reverse complement.
ACCTTTCTATGATATGCAAAATAGAAAAATTGCCCAAAAGTGCCTATTTTTCCCAATATTTTCTTGACAAATGAGACAAAAGAGATTATAAATAATGTTAGGCGTTTAAAGGTAACGCAAAAAAATTATGATACGCAGTATATAGGAGGAGTTCGAAATGAACAAAACAGAATTGGTTGCAGCTATTGCTGATCAGGCAGGAATCTCTAAGAAGGACGCAGAGAAAGCATTAAAGGCTTTCACAGACATCGTTGGAGCACAGTTAAAGAAAGGTGACAAGATCCAGTTAGTTGGCTTCGGAACATTTGAGGTTTCCGAAAGAGCAGCAAGAGAAGGTAGAAATCCTCAGACAGGAAAATCTATGAAGATTCCTGCATCTAAAGCACCTAAATTCAAAGCTGGTAAAGCATTAAAGGATTTAGTAAACGGTTAATCTAATTACAACGAGAGAAGCCTTTGCATTATGCAGAGGCTTCTTTTTTCATCCGTAGGAGAGCAAAATGAGACTTGATAAATATTTAAAGGTTTCCAGATTGATCAAAAGAAGAACAGTAGCAAATGAAGCCTGTGACGCAGGCCGGGTAATGATAAACGGTAAACCGGCAAAAGCGGGAACAGAAGTGAAGGTGGGGGATGAGATCACCATCAATTTCGGCAATAAGGATGTGAAGGTAGAAGTCCTTTTGGTAACGGAAACTGTTAAAAAAGAAGAAGCAAAAGAAATGTTTCGTTATTTATAGGCATATTTTAAAATCCTTCTAATATATTTTAATGTGCAGATAGAATCTGGCAAAATGCCTTTGCCTGTCCGCACCCGGATTAGGAGGAGGTATGCAGATGGAAGATATGAATACAAAACAGAGGGCCCATAAGATGATGCTGACAAATAGAAGGACATGTATGGTCAGCGGTGTATCGGATGTGCTCTCTTTTGATTTGGCAGAAATATTATTGGAAACAGATCAGGGAATGCTGATGATAAAAGGCAGCGACCTTCATGTAAACCGACTTACCCTGGAAAAAGGAGAAGTGGATGTAGAAGGAAAGATCGACAGCCTTACTTATTCCGAAACATCGGGATATGGATCAAAGGGAGAATCTCTGTTAGGGAAGCTGTTTAAATAATGAGCGGACAGATCGTCAGTGAAGGACAATTTTTGTTTTTCTGCTTTTTGTCAGGCATCTGTATTACCGTAGTATATGACTGCTTTCGGATCTTTCGCCGGGTTGTAAGGCATGGAACTTTCTGGATCGCAGTAGAAGATTTGGTTTTTTGGTTTGGAGCGGCAGTTTTTTTATTTTTTATGTTGTATGAAACCAATAACGGTGTCATTCGCTGGTTTTCCATTGCAGGGGCAGCAGTGGGTATGCTGATCTATAAATATACCATAGGAGAACATCTTGTAGAAATTATGTCAACACTTATAAAAACCATACAAGATATAGTGCAAAGGGTTTTACGGTTTTTGTTCCGACCCGTCAAAAGGTTGATAAATAGGGCATTCAGCAAGTGGAGAAAGCTAAGAAAAAAAATAAAAAAACAAGTAAAAAAGAAGTTGACGGGCGACATAAAAAAGGTTAAGATAATATTATGTAAACGCAAAGATGAGAGAAAACAGAAAAAGCTGAAGAAGAAAAAAGAGCAGGAAGCAAAAAGAAAGAAAAGAGAAAAAGAAAAAAAAGAGAAGGATAAGAGGGGTAACTATGAGCCGTAGAGTTGCGTTTCGGGGGAAACGGCAAAATCGTCTCGGGATGTTCTTAGTTTCTGCTGTTGTATTGATGCTCTTGGTGGTAGTTACCGTCAATAGTGTTACGCTGAGGCAAAAACAGGAGACCTATCTGGCAAGAGAAGCAGAATTGGATGCCTTGATAGAAGAAGAAGAACGCCGGGCTGCCGAATTAGAAGAATTTAAAAAGTACACCCAGACACAGGCCTATATTGAAGAGGTGGCAAAAGAGAAGCTGGGACTTGTAAAAGAAGGCGAGATCGTATTTAAAATGAATTAGGACAGAATCCTATGCCGGATAGGCAGGGGGCTGTCCTTTTTTGTCGCTTACTTTTTTGGGACAACCTATTTATTTCGACATACTTTATGGAGGATCTTTTATATAATGGAGGCAAAAATGGAAAAGAGTGGTGCTGTCTATGAAATGGAATATCATGGAGCGAGAGGAAGTCAGCCATACGGTCATGCCGGAATATGGAAGGCGGCGGCTGATCTTATATGCAGATACTTTAAAAGAAATAGCGGAAAGCTTTGAAGAACCTGTAGAAATCCTTCCCGGTTCACAGCTTCAGCTCTACCTATATAAATCCAGACAGGAGCAAAATGTGCTTCTGGCAGGACAATTGGACGAAACTGCCAGAGTATTAAGTGAATTAGCCAGTGAAACCTATGCCACCTCTTATATCTTAGAACGGATCCGGAAAAAGATCATAAAAGGACTGAAAGAAAACGGTTTGATCATAAAAGATCTGTATGTGGTGGAAAGCAAAGATCATTTGGAGATCGGTATGTGTGTCCGGGCTTCGGGTGACGAGGTTTATCATACCGATGATCTAATGGAATTTCTTTCCGAGCTGTGCCATAAAAGGCTCCGTCATCATAGCACCAATGCTTCTTATGTCCATGACGAGCCGGTGACGCTGATCTTTGAGGAAGAGGTCAATTATTTTGTGGTTGAGGGCATTGCCAGAGCGAAAAAGGAAGGGGAAACAAAATCGGGAGACAGCTATCTTTTAAAAGAATTCGGAAAAGGAATGTATTTGGCCGCCCTTTCCGACGGTATGGGATCCGGAGAAGAAGCTGCCAGGGATAGTGAAAAAATGATGGATCTTTTGGACAAGTTTATGGAAACAGGTTTCCACATGGAAAAAGCGACAACGCTGATCAATTCCATGATGTATTTAAAGAGCATGAAGGAACGAACCATTACTTTAGATTCCTGTGAGATCGATCTATATCAGGGTACCTGCCGATTTTTGAAATATGGAGCTGCAGCCTCCTTTTTAAAACGAAACAGAACCGTCTTTAAAGTGGGGACAAGCTCTCTTCCTCTTGGGATCTTCTCCAAAGTGGAACCGGAAGAATATGCTTATGGCATAGAAGATGGAGACTATCTGATCATAATGAGTGATGGGGTCATAGATGCTTATGAAAGTGGTTTTAACGAGATGCCTTTATATGAATTTATCGGGCAGCTGGAATATGAAAATCCCCGTCAGATGGCAAATATGTTGTTGAATGTGGCCATTGCCAATGCAGGAGGAAAAATTCAGGATGATATGACGGTGATCGTATTGGGTGTCTGGGCAAATACTTGATTTTTCCTTGTAATGACGGTATATTGTAGTCATGATAGTTGAAAAAGTAAAGGCTTACATGGCAAAGCACCAAATGATCCATGCCGGTGACAAAATAGTGGTTGGACTTTCGGGAGGGGCGGATTCGGTCTGCCTTCTCTTTTTGCTGCAAACTTTGGCGTCTTCCATGGACTTTTCCCTAAAGGCGGTTCATATCAATCATCAGTTAAGAAAAGAAGCGGATGAAGAGGAAGCCTTTGTAAAAAAACTCTGTGAAAGCCATGAGATACCCTGTGAAACTGTCAAGGTGGATGCCAGGGCTTATGCCGAGACGGAAGGCATTGGTCTTGAGGAAGCTGCAAGATGGCTGCGCTATCAGGCCTTCGAAAGATATCCGGAGGCGAAGATCGCTTTGGCTCATCACGAGGATGATCAGGCGGAAACGGTCTTGTTTCATTTATGTCGGGGAAGCGGTATGCGGGGACTGGGCGGCATGCGTCCCGTAAGAGACCGTTTTATTCGGCCGCTTTTATGTGTTAACAAAGAAGAGATTCTTTCCTTTATGGAAGAAAAGGGACTGAAATATGTAACGGATGAAAGCAACTTTGATGTCTCCTTTTCCAGAAATAAGATTCGGCTTTCCCTGCTGCCTCTGGCAGAAGAGGTCTGTGAAAACAGCAAGGCAAATATTGCCAGAAGTGCAGAGCTTTTCAGGGAGGCGGAAGACTATCTTGCCTGTATGGTGGATCAAAGCTGTAAAGAACTGGTAAAAGAGGATGAAAAGGGATATTTCATAAAAAAAGAGAAATTGCAGGCCCTTCATCCTTATTTAAGATCTGCCCTGATCTACGAAGTACAGGCAAAGGCTTGTGGCAGGAAAAAAGATCTGGCCCGTTCCCATGTGGAGGAGGTCTTAAGGCTGTTGGAAAGCCAAAGCGGCAGGAGTGCTTCTTTAAAATATGGGTTAAAGGCAGAAACCGATCAGCATAACCTTTGGATCAGCAAAGAACAGCCGGAGACATTTCTAAAGGATGAAACGGGACAGGTTTCTATAGAATATAGAGTTTTTCCCTATGAAAAATTCGTGAATATTCCAAACAAGCCATATACGAAATGGTTCGATTATGATAAAATAAAAACCTGCCCCGTAGTGCGTTATAGAAAAAAGGGAGATTATTTTTACTGTGGGGAAAAGGCAAAAAAGAAACTGCAGGATTATTTTGTGGATGAAAAAATATCCCGTTTTGAACGGGATGGGATACTTTTGATCGCAGAAGAGGATCACATTTTATGGATCATAGGGCATCGTATCAGCAGTTATTATAAAGTGACAGAGGAAACAAAGCGGATTTTGGAGATTTCCGTTTTAGGGAGGAACGAAGATGGGAGATAGGATAGATATATTGTTTCCCGAAAGGGAAGTGAACAATCGGATCAGACAGCTTGGAGAAAAGATCACGCTGGATTATCGGGGAGAAGAGATCGTTTTGATCTGTACGCTGAAAGGCGCCAGTTTTTTTGCCTGTGAACTGGCAAAAAGAATCGATCTTTCCCTGATTTTGGATTTTATATCTGTTACCAGTTACGGAAACAGTACCAATTCCAGCGGAGAAGTTCGGATGATCAAAGATTTGGATGAGTCCATTGAAGGAAAACATGTTATTGTGGTAGAGGACATTGTGGATACGGGACGGACATTAAGTTACTTAATGGAAATACTGAAAAAGCGCAATCCCAAAAGTCTGAAGCTGTGTACGCTCTTGGACAAGCCGGCCAGAAGAGTGACAGATGTACAGGCGGATTACATAGGCTTTAGCATACCCGATCAGTTTGTTGTGGGCTATGGTCTTGATTATGCACAAAAATATAGGAATCTTCCCTACATCGGTGTAGTGAATCCGGGAAGATAATAGGAGGCAGTTTTGAAGAAGAAACCATTTAACGGAGGCATTATCTTAATCTTTGTCATATTTTTATTATTGTTGGCCTGCATTTATCTGGAAATGACCAAGAGCAATTCCCGGGCTTATACCAGGGTTCAATTTTTGGCGGATATTGCAGCGGGCAATGTTTTGCAGGTTGAGATCGATCCCAATGAACAGACCCCTACGGGACGATTAAATATCTATTTTAAAGACGGGAACAGTACGATCTTATATGTAGCTGATGTGGGAGAAATGGAAGATCTGCTGGATGAGAACCAGATTCCTGTGCTGATGAACAATATTCCTCAGGATTCCTGGTTTAAATCCTATATGCTCCCCATTCTGCTGGTTGTGATCGTATTTGTACTATTCATGGTCTTTCTAAACAGCCAGATGGCAGCAGCAAGCGGCGGCAATAAGGCTATGAATTTCGGAAAGAACCGGGCAAGGCTGGAGGTAGGCGGTCCCAAAAAGGCGACCTTTGCAGATGTCGCCGGCTTAAAGGAAGAAAAAGAAGAGCTGGCGGAGATCGTAGAGTTCTTACGGGAACCCGGGAAATTCATAAAAGTAGGTGCAAGGATTCCCAAAGGCGTTTTGTTGGAGGGCCCGCCCGGTACGGGTAAGACTTTATTGGCAAAGGCCATTGCAGGAGAGGCGGATGTACCCTTTTTCTCCATTTCCGGTTCAGACTTTGTAGAAATGTTTGTCGGTGTCGGTGCATCCCGCGTCAGGGATCTGTTTGAGGATGCTAAGAAAAATAATCCGTGTATCGTTTTTATCGATGAGATTGATGCAGTTGCCCGTAGAAGGGGTACCGGCATGGGCGGTGGTCACGATGAAAGAGAACAGACATTAAACCAGCTGCTGGTAGAAATGGACGGCTTTAAAGAAAATGAAGGCATCATCGTGCTGGCGGCAACCAACCGTGTGGATATTTTGGATCCTGCCATATTAAGACCGGGACGATTTGACCGTAAGATCAGTATTGGCGTACCGGATATCGGGGGCAGGGAAGAGATATTAAAGGTTTATGCTAAGAATAAGCCCCTTGCAGAGGATGTGAACTTAGAACACATTGCTCAGACTACTGCCGGATTTACCGGTGCGGATCTGGAGAACCTGTTAAACGAGTCAGCGCTGATCGCGGCAAAATCCGACAGGGAATATATTTGTGATGAGGATGTAAAGAAAGCCTTTATCAAAATGGGCGTAGGTACGGAAAAGAAAAGCCGTATCGTTTCCGAGCAGGAAAAACGGATCACCGCTTATCACGAAGCGGGACATGCTATTCTGCATCATGTACTGCCGGATATGGAACCGGTGTATACGGTTTCCATCATACCTACGGGCCTGGGCGCGGCAGGCTATACCATGCCTTTGCCGGAAAAGGATGAGATGTTTTTAACCAAAGGCAAGATGCTCCATAAGATCATGGTTGCCCTGGGAGGCCGTATTGCAGAGGAATTGATCTTTGACGATATTACCACCGGTGCATCTTCCGATATCAGAAGCGCTACCCGGGTAGCAAGGAAAATGGTAACCCGTTATGGTATGTCTGATAACATCGGCACCATCAACTATGACGAAGAAGGAGAAGATGTATTTATCGGACGGGATCTGGCGCACACCAGAAGCCATAGTGAAATGGTGGCAGGAAAGATCGATCAGGAAGTAAAAGAGATCGTAGATAACTGCTATCAGATGGCGAAAAAGATCATTATGGAAAACGAAGGAATACTCCATAAATGTGCGGATCTTCTTTTAGAAAAAGAGCGGATCACCATGGCGGAATTTGAAGCGCTGTTCTGATTTTTGTGCAAATTAGACAAAAAATATAAGTTTTATTTGTTATATTTGTGAATGCTGAAACTAGACTTTCTTAGAGGGGGTTGCTACAATATACTCGTAACCCCCCAATACATTACATAGTTTTTTGCTATACCCCAAAAGAAAGAAATACCTTCTCGAAAAAGACAGTGGTGCGAACGCTGTCTTTTTTCCTGTCAAAAAATATTAGTGGAATGTCAAAAGCGATTATGTTAGAATAAAATACAGTAGGGCAATCAGGGAGGATACGGCGTGTTTTTTAATGAACTGACAAGATTAGAACAGAATCAGCAATATATTTCTACAATGCGCCCCGTTTTTAACAAAAGGGCACTATTTTCTGACATGTCCGGGGAATTTGTCTGTCCGCCGGATCCCAATCCATATAGCATCGTTACCATTAAATTCCGTTCCGCAAAAAATAATATAGACAAGGTCTATTTTGTCTGCAAAGGGCAAAAGCACCTGATGATGAAATATGAAAGCGATCAGCTTTTTGATTATTATGAATATGAACTGCAGCTTGATAATGAAAGAGTGGCTTATCATTTTGAGATCACAGCCGGTAAGATCGTCTGTATCTTTGATTACCGGGGTGTGGTAAAGGACGAGCAGGAATATTATAAATTTGTCATTATTCCCGGCCAGCATGTGCCTAAATGGGCAAAGGGGGCCGTGATGTATCAGATTTATGTGGATCGTTTCTATAACGGAGATCCTACTAATGATGTGCTGACAGATGAATACAACTACATAGGAGAGCATGTGACCCGGGTAACCGACTGGGATAAGTATCCCGCGGTAATGGGTGTGCGGGAATTTTATGGAGGAGACCTGCAGGGCGTTTTGGACAAAATGGATTATCTACAGGATCTGGGAATTGATGTGATCTACTTTAATCCCCTGTTTGTTTCTCCTTCCAATCACAAATACGATATTCAGGATTATGATTATATCGATCCCCACTTTGGCAAGATCGTAGACGATCAGGGAGATCTGCTTCCTCCCGGGCAGCAGGAAAACCGTTTTGCATCCCGTTATATCAATCGTGTTGCCAACAGGAAAAATCTGGAAGCCTCCAACGAAATGTTTGTGAAGGTGGTAGAAGAGGCTCACAGAAGGGGCATGAAGGTGATCTTGGACGGTGTATTCAATCACTGCGGCTCCTTTAATAAGTGGCTGGATAGAGAACGGATCTATGAGGATTTCCGGGGCTATGAAAAGGGCGCATATGTATCAAATGAAAGTCCTTATCGTGATTTCTTCCATTTCTTTGATGATAACAAATGGCCTTATAACCCCACCTATGACGGCTGGTGGGGACATGATACTTTGCCTAAGTTAAATTACGAAGCTTCCAGGCAATTATATGATTATATCTTATATATTGGGAAAAAATGGGTTTCCCCGCCTTTTAATGCGGATGGATGGAGACTGGATGTGGCTGCAGATCTGGGTCACTCTCCGGAATTTAACCATCAATTTTGGAAGGATTTCAGAAATGCGGTGCGGGATGCCAATCCTGAAGCCATTGTTTTGGCAGAGCATTACGGCAGTCCCAAGGACTGGATCCAAAACGGAGAATGGGATACGGTCATGAACTATGATGCCTTTATGGAGCCTTTGACCTGGTTTTTAACAGGCATGCAGAAGCACAGCGATGACTATCGCGAAGACTTGTACGGCAATGCGGACAGCTTTTGGGGCGCTATGCGCTATCATGGAATAGCTTTTACCGGCGAATCTCTTTATGTTGCCATGAACGAGCTGTCAAACCATGACCACTCCAGATTTTTGACCCGGACCAACAAAAAAGTGGGCAGGGTCAATACCTTAGGTTCCGAAGCGGCAAATCAGGGTGTGAATAAAGCGGTCATGAGAGAAGCGGTGGCAGTTCAGATGACATGGGTGGGCGCACCTACCATTTATTACGGAGATGAAGCCGGTGTATGCGGCTTTACCGATCCGGATAACAGGCGGACTTACCCTTGGGGACATGAAGACAAAGAGCTGATCCAATTCCATAAGGATATGATCAAGATTCACAAGGAAAGCGATGCATTCCTTAACGGCAGCCTGAAGTATCTGGTATCGGATTACAATCTGATCGGTTATGTCCGTTTTTGTAAGGACGATCACTATGTCATTGTTGTTAATAATAATGACCATGAGATTGAAAAGCAGTTTTCTATTTGGGAAGCAGGTATTCCCAGAGAATGTAATTTAGAGCAGATCATGCTGACCAAGGATGATGGTTATACTACGGAAATCGTGGAACATCCTGTCAATGGCGGCAGAATTAATTTAAAACTTCCGAAAACTTCTGCTATTATTTTAAGACATCGGAAGGAAGCATAAAGTATATTTGGGGATAAAAGCGAGTGAAAGCGGGGGAAGCCTTTGCTCGCTTTTTATTAGAGAAAGTGTTGAAAGGAGAATCATAGATGAAATATTTAGTGATCGGAGCAGGAGGAGTAGGGGGCAGTATTGGCGCCTTTATGACAGAAGCCGGTAAGGATGTAACATTAATCGCCAGAGGGGGGCATCTGAAGAAGATGCAGCAAACCGGACTGGCCATGGAAACTACCGTAAAAGGAAATTATGTGGTAAATCCTATTAAAGCTACGGATATGGAGCATTACAAGGACACGCCGGATGTGGTTTTTGTCTGTGTCAAGGGCTATTCCCTGGGGGAAACGGTTCCCTTCCTGCAGCGGATCTGTGATGCTCATACTATTGTGATTCCTATCTTAAATATATATGGGACAGGGGGCAGGCTGCAAAAGGAACTGCCGGATGCCCTTGTAACAGACGGCTGCGTTTACATAGCGGCACAGATCAAAGAGCCGGGGGTGATCTGGCAAAACGGAGATATTTTCCGTATCGTTTATGGTGTCAGGACACCGGAAGAATTCCGCCCGGAGTTATTACAGGTTGCCGCAGACTTAAAAGATAGCGGTATTGAAGGCGTGTTATCGGACAACATCAGACGGGATGCCTTACAGAAGTTCTCTTATGTGTCACCTATGGCGGCATGCGGTCTTTATTATCATGTATCTGCCGGCGAGGTACAAAAAACCGGAGAAGCCAGAGATACTTTTGTCAAGCTGATGAAAGAGATCGATGCACTGGCAACGGCCATGGGCGTGCCCTTCCAGGTTGATATCGTAGCAACCAATCTGAAAATATTGGACACATTATCACCTACCGCATCCACTTCCATGCAGAGGGATGTCTATGCCGGAAAAAGTTCGGAGATTGACGGATTGATCTATGAAGTAGTCCGCATGGGAGAAAAATATCAAGTGTCGGTGCCTACCTATGAGATGGTCGCCAAGAAAGCAAAAGAACAGGGACTCTGACATTGTGGATAAAAATCTCTTGTGGTAAAATGAGAAAAAATATCATTTGTTAATTGAGGAAATGATCTTGGAGACAAAGACAGAAGAATCAAAATTTCCAATTAAATATGAGTATGATTCCGAGGAAGCATATCTGCTCAATCACTATATTGATAAGGCAATGTTTGCCAAATACAACATGGAACGACAGTTATTGTCTGCTGAAGGCAGACAAAAGGATCTGCAATTTGAGTTAAAGCTTTTTGGCGGGGCTTGGGCAGCAATGATCTTCCTTTTGCCCGTAGGCGCTATTATGTGTATTGCCAGTCTTATTCTTGCCGTAATGGGTGGTGCTCTTTTGGTTGTGGCTTGTATTTCTGCCCTGATCATATTTTTGCCCTATTGCATTTATAAGACCTGCAGGGCGGTGCTCATTTTGGGGATTAATGAGCAGAATGCCATCGGGCAATGGGCAGTGAAAAAATTCTCTTTGACGGTTTATAAGTCTGAGGTGCAGCAATGCCGGGAATATTCTCAACGGTATACGATCCTGCTGGAAGATTTAAATAATTGGAAAGAGGACTTAGCCCGTGGTGAAGTTGTTGATGCAAAAGCGATTTCAAAACGAGTGGAAGGCATCAATTTTGATCCGGAGATCAAGGTTACCAACCCTAACAGCGGAGAACTGAAACAATTTTCTAAAAAGGTTTCCATCATTGTTTCTATCATTACCTACATTTTGTTACTTTTGGCAGGAAAAGCTATTTATATGGCAATTTTCAGAGAATGGCTATATATGTTTCAACAGGCTTAAAGAGATGGGAATCATTGCAAAAACAGGAAAAAGATGGTATGGTCGCAATGGAATGATGTAATATTCAGCCTTAGTGTATACTGATAAATAACCAATACAAGAAAGGAACAAAAGAAATGAAAAGATTCATAACAGGAGCGTTGGCGGCGGTACTGTTGCTCAGCCAGATAAGCATTGCAGATGTATTTGTGAAAACGGTAGAAGCTGCGGCGTATGAAGATGATGGCATTCAGCTGTTAGCAGCCGAATTTGCCGGAAACGGTACAGCGTCCAGTCCCTACATAATCTCATCACCGGAAGATCTTACCCGGCTTGCAGCGGATGTAAACGGCGGTGAACCCTATAGTGGAGTATATTTTAAATTGACAGAGGATATTACCGTGACTAACTGGAGGCCGATTGGAGATTACGACGCCGAGATGAAATTTTCCGGTATTTTTAACGGTGGTAACCATGTGATCACGATCAATGGATTGGCCCCTGCTTCTACTCCTGAGAGGGGATATCAGGGCTTGTTTGGAAATGTGAATGGTACAATCCAAAATCTCACTGTGGCCGGTACGGTTCATAGTAATGCCAGAAATGTGGGAGGAATTGTAGGGTATCTTAACACAGAAGGAACAATAGAAAACTGCCGAAACAAAGCCAGTGTCAGAAGTGATTTTGGTGGTGCTCCCAGTGTCTCCGGTGTTGGAGGAATTGCGGCGCAAAATTTTGGAACGATAATAAATTGCGTAAATGAAGGTAATATTAAGGGCAATGATGTTGGTAGCAATTGTGCCGGAGGAATTGTAGGGCGGTTGGAAGAGGGAAGCATAGAAAGCTGCTATAATACAGGCTCTGTTGAGGGCAATGATAATTGCGGCGGCATAGCAGGATATGCATACCCCTCGGGTGGTGGTAGCATAACGATAAAAAACTGTTATAATACAGGTAAAATTTCTACTAGTGACAATTATGCCGGAGGTATAGCAGGATTCAGTAGTAGTAGTAAAATATCAATAATAAACTGTTATAGTAATGGTCTTGTTAGCGGTAGCGATCGTAGCGGCATTGTGAGTCGCAATTTCAATACTGAAATAGCAAATTGTTACTATCTGGAAGGAACAGCAGAGGGAGGCATAGGGACTGCCGATGTGTCCGGTCAGGCGGAAAGCATTGGGGAGACGGCATTTGCACAGCAAGACACTTTTGAAAATTGGGATTTTGGCAGTATATGGAAAATGAGTGTGGTACTGGGAAGGCCGATTTTAGTAAAGCCTGCCGAATATGAGCCGCCTTATCAAGTCACCTATCACACAAACAGCGGAACCATCAAGGATGAAGAAACATATACAAGTTATTATCAGGGCAAAGGCTTAACGCTGCCGGAACCTACAAGAAGCGGCTATACCTTTGCCGGTTGGTATGAAAAAGCGGATTTTAGCGGAGCGCCGGTAACAAGTATTACAGAAACTGATTATGGTGATAAAGAATACTATGCGAAGTGGACGGAAGAGATGCCGAGAGCATCTGTTGACAGGCCTAATGGCAGACTACAGGGGCTTATCCCGGGAGCGAAGTATGACATTACATATAAGGATGCCGGCGGAAACCTTCATACGGATACGGTGACCGCAGATGAAAACGGAAACCTCGAGATAAAAGATGAATGGATCAACGGCACGGTGGGTATCGTGAAGAAAAGTAACGGTGCCGATGTGGTTGACAGTGAGGCACAGGAACTTGAGATACCGAAGCGTGAACCTGAAATAGCAGGCTCTCTCAGTGTGACAGGCGAGAGTACAAAAGACGCAAAAGACGGAAAGATCAGCGGACTGGAGCCGGAAGGAAGATACCAGATCTCCGAGGATGGCGGAAAGACCTGGAAGGATGTGACTGCCAATGCTAAGGGAGAGCTTGAATCCCTTGGAGCAGGCAGCTATGAAGTGCGCAGATCGGCGGGAGAGGATACCCTGCCCTCCCAATCAGTACAGGTAACCATACAGGCGAGCAGCATGAACAGTGGCACCGGTAATACAGAGCAGTCGGGGACAGATGAGAAGCCTGCAAATAATCCTGCAGAGCAGTCAGCAGCAGATAATGCCGGTGTATCAGGCAACTCTATCGCGCCCAAAACCGGTGACAGCGCAAGACCGGGCCTGTGGCTTGCTTTGACAGCCGTTGGTGTGGCAGGATTTATAGGCGTGACTGCAACTTACCGCCTTCGTAAGCGCAAAAACAAACAACAATAAAATACTTGAGTTAAGACCCCGCCGACAATGAACGGTTCCCAAAGTTAGATTTTTTGGAGCAGTCCATTGCCGGCGGGGTTAAAATATGTTACCGATTTTTATCCGGGCTCTCTCTAAAGTTGACAGAGCAGGTCCATAGAATTATAATACCTACTAACATGATAGGAAAAGAAAACATACTTGTTAGAAGGGGTACAAAAATGGATCTTCAGGAAAAATATAAATTACTTCAGGATAATCTAAAAAGCCTGGGAAGTGTTGTGGTAGCATTTTCCAGCGGCGTGGATTCCACCTTTTTATTAAAGGTGGCTCACGATGTGTTACAGGATAAGGCCATTGCGGTAACCGCCAGTTCCTGCTCTTTTCCGGAAAGGGAGCTTCATGAAGCGGAAGCCTTTTGTAAGGAAAATGGAATAGAACATATCATATGCAAGTCGGAAGAACTGGATATTGAAGGCTTTCGGCAAAATCCCAAGAACCGTTGCTATCTGTGCAAGCGGGAACTGTTTGAAAAGATCTGGGATATTGCAAAGGAGCATGGGATACAGGAGGTGGCGGAAGGCTCCAATCTGGATGACAACGGAGATTACAGACCCGGTCTGATGGCAGTAGAGGAGTTGAAAGTAAAAAGTCCTTTGCGGGAAGCCGGTCTTACCAAAGAAGAGATTCGGGAGTTGTCCAAACAGTTGGGACTGCCTACCTGGGATAAACAATCCTTTGCCTGTCTTTCTTCCCGCTTTGTCTACGGTGAGACCATTGATGAAAATAAGCTTTCCATGGTGGATAAGGCGGAACAGCTTTTATTGGATATGGGCTTTCATCAGGTGCGGGTGCGCATCCACGGCATGATGGCAAGGATCGAGGTGCTGCCTGAGGAGATCGGCAGGCTGGTAGAGGAAGCAACCAGAAAGACCGTATGGGAGAAGCTAAAGGAATACGGCTTTACCTATGTTACCTTAGATCTGGCAGGGTATCGGACAGGCAGCATGAATGAGACTTTATAATAGATGAGGATAAAATATGTTAAATCAGTTTTCAAGAACGGAGCTGCTCTTAGGCCATGAAGCCATGGAAATTCTTAAAAATTCCCGTGTGGCTGTCTTTGGCGTAGGGGGCGTAGGCGGATTTACCGTGGAAGCCCTTGCAAGAAGCGGAGTAGGAACCATAGATCTGATCGATGATGATAAGGTGTGTCTGACCAATTTAAACCGTCAGCTGATCGCCACCAGAAAAACCGTAGGGAAATATAAGGTGGATGTGATGAAGGAGCGGATCTTGGAGATCAATCCGGAAGCCACTGTTTATACACACCAATGTTTCTTTTTGCCGGAGACAAAGGATGAGTTTGATTTTTCTGCTTATTCCTATGTGGTGGATGCGGTAGATACGGTAACGGCAAAGATCGAGCTGGTCATGCAGGCACAAAGTGCAGGAGTTCCCATTATCAGCAGCATGGGAGCGGGAAACAAATTAAATCCTGCGGAATTTGAAGTGGCGGACATTTATAAGACTACCGTATGCCCTTTGGCAAAGGTCATGCGAAGGGAATTGAAAAAAAGAAATGTGAAAAAATTAAAGGTGGTATATTCCAAAGAAAAGCCTATCAGGCCTATTGAGGATATGTCTATCAGCTGTCGGAGCCATTGTATCTGCCCGCCGGATGCGAAGCACAAATGCACCGAAAGGCGGGATATCCCCGGTTCCGTCGCTTTTGTTCCATCGGTGGCAGGGCTGATCATAGCGGGTGAAGTGGTCAAGGATCTGACAAAAGAAGCAATGATAGAAAGCAGAAAGCAGATGCAGGATGTGTAGAAAAAGGATTGAAGAGTTAGAACAGGATAACCGAGATAAGCAGATCATCGACATGCGGAGTGCAGAGGATTTTCAAAAGGAAAGCTATCCCGGAGCAGAACATATATATTGGGAAGAATTTGAAGAACAGATGGACCGGATCTCCAAAGATAAGCCGGTCTATCTGATTTGTTATACGGGACAGAAAAGCGACGATATCGCAGAGGAATTGACAGAGCAGGGCTATGAGATCTACAGCATAGACGGCGGATACCGTTCCTATCTCCGGTTGAAGCTCAGGCGCCTTATGGAAAAGGAAGAAAGTGCCGCAGACCGGGCAAAGGATGCAGAGCGCAGCATCATCAAAAAGTTCCGAAAGGAAATCTGGCGTAATTTTACCCGTGCCATCAATGAATATGAATTGATACAAGATGGGGATAAGATCGCTGTCTGCATTTCCGGCGGAAAGGATTCCATGCTGATGGCAAAGCTGTTTCAGGAATTGGCCCGTCACGGAAAGAAAAACTTTGAAGCGGTATTCTTAGTGATGAATCCGGGCTACAACGCCATCAATTATGAGACCATTGAAAATAATGCCAGGCTGTTAAATGTGCCTATTACGGTCTTTACTTCGGAGATCTTTGACATTGTTGCTGCCGAAGAAAATTCGCCCTGTTACTTATGTGCCAGAATGCGCCGGGGCTATCTTTACAGCAAGGCCAAGGAGCTTGGCTGTAATAAGATCGCATTGGGTCACCATTTTGATGATGTGATTGAGACTATCTTAATGGGGATGCTTTACGGAGGACAGGTTCA
Organism: Lachnospiraceae bacterium; assembly: GCA_022510725.1. Taxonomy (GTDB): domain Bacteria; phylum Bacillota; class Clostridia; order Lachnospirales; family Lachnospiraceae; genus UBA2882. The sequence goes on along the minus strand of JAFLSW010000003.1, from coordinate 53,363 downwards.
GACTATGATGCCCAAGCTTCACAGTACCAATTTTGAAGGGATGGAGTTGATCCGCCCCTTATATTTGATCAGAGAAGCGGACATTATCAGATGGACGGAATACAATCACCTTCACTTTATCCAGTGCGCCTGCCGCTTTACGGAAAACTGTGCTTCCTGCGGCGGAACAGAAAAAGGATCCAAGCGGGCTGAGATCAAGCAGCTGATTCATGAGCTGGCATCAAAAGATCCGGTCATTGAAAAGAATATCTTCAGAAGTGTAGAGAATGTCAATTTAAATACAGTCATAGCTTATAAAAAGGATGGGATCAGGCGCAGCTTTTTAGAAGGTTATGATGAAAAAATGTCTTGACATAGTAGGCAGTGGTGGTATAATACAATTAAACATATGAATAATTGTTCATATGAAAGAATATCATAGTAAAAAGAAAGAAGGTATATAACATGAAAAAAACTTACAAGATCGAAGTAGATTGTGCAAATTGTGCCAATAAAATGGAAGAGGCTGCAAAAAAGACTCCCGGCGTAAAGGATGCTGTGGTAAATTTCATGGCCTTAAAAATGGCAGTAGAATTTGAAGAAGGGGAAGATCCCAAGGCAGTGATGGAAACTGTGTTGAAAAACTGCAAAAAAGTCGAAGACGACTGTGAGATCTATCTCTAAATAGCATGGGGAGAGCAGGTGTGGATCATGAATAAGAAGCAAAAAAAGATGTTGATCCGGATCATTGTTGCAACAGTTTTGATTGTTCTGTTGGAGCTGCTTCCGGTGGAGGGCATGTTAAAGTTTGTACTATTTCTCATTCCCTATCTGGTGATCGGTTATGATATTTTGAAAAAAGCGGTCAAAGGAATTCTGAACAAACAGGTATTTGATGAAAACTTTTTGATGGCCGTGGCAACGGTGGGCGCAATCGCCTTAGGGGACTTTGAAGAGGGCGTTGCGGTCATGCTTTTTTATCAGATAGGCGAGCTGTTTCAAAGCTATGCAGTGGGAAAAAGCAGAAGAAATATCAGTCAGTTGATGGATATTCGTCCGGATTATGCTAATATAGAAGAAGATGGCAGCCTTGTTAAGGTAGACCCGGATGAAGTTGAACTTGGCACCGTGATCGTTGTTCAGCCCGGAGAGAAGATACCCATTGACGGTATCATCGTAGAAGGTAATACATCCTTAAATACCACAGCCTTGACGGGAGAAAGCCTTCCTCGGGATGCAAAAGAGGGAGAAGAAGTCATAAGCGGCTGCGTCAACATGACAGGCCTGATCAAGATCAGGACCACAAAAGAGTTTGGAGAGTCTACGGTTTCCAAGATCCTGGATCTGGTAGAAAATGCCAGCTCCAAGAAATCCAAGTCAGAACAGTTTATTACCAAATTTGCAAGATATTATACCCCGGCAGTCTGCTATGGCGCCCTTGCATTGGCACTGCTGCCTCCGGTGATAAGGATGGTTTTCTTAAACCTTACACCGGAATGGGGAAACTGGATATTAAGGGCCTTGACCTTCTTAGTAATCAGTTGTCCCTGTGCTCTTGTCATCAGTATTCCATTAAGCTTTTTTGCAGGAATCGGTGGAGCAGGAAACGCAGGCATATTGATCAAAGGTTCCAACTATTTGGAGACCCTTTCCAAAACGGATTGTGTAGTATTTGATAAGACGGGAACCATGACCCAGGGTGTGTTTGAGGTTGCCGGTGTGCATCACAACACCATGGATAAAGAAAAGCTTTTGGAATATGCGGCTTTGGCGGAAAGCTACTCATCCCATCCTATCAGTAAGAGTCTGCAAAAAGCTTACGGCAAAGAACTGGATACATCCCGCGTAACGGATGTGGAGGAAATCGGCGGAAACGGTGTAACAGCAAAAGTAGACGGCGTCCTGGTGGCAGCAGGAAATGCCAGATTGATGGAGAAGTTGGAGATTTCCTTTGAGGAATGCCACAGCGTGGGAACGGTTGTACATGTGGCGATAGACGGGGCGTATGCCGGACATATTCTCATATCCGATATGATCAAGCCTACGGCAAAAGAGGCGATTCTGGAATTGAAAAAGGCGGGCGTTTCCAAGACGGTCATGCTTACCGGAGATATGGATAATGTGGCAAAACAGGTGGCAGAAGAGTTGAAGATCGATGAGGTACACAGCCAGCTCCTTCCTGCCGACAAGGTTTCTATTGTAGAAAAACTTCTGGGCGAAACAAAGAAGAATGGCAAGCTGGCATTTGTGGGAGACGGTATTAACGACGCGCCGGTCCTTTCCAGAGCGGATATCGGCATTGCCATGGGAGCCCTTGGTTCCGATGCGGCTATTGAGGCAGCAGATGTGGTGCTGATGGATGATGATCCGATCAAGATCGCAAAGGCGATACAGATCTCCAGAAAATGTCTGCGGATCGTATATGAAAATATTGCCTTTGCTCTGGGCGTAAAAGCCGTTTGTCTGGTATTGGGTGCCCTGGGTATTGCCGGCATGTGGATGGCGATCTTTGCGGATGTAGGCGTTATGGTCATTGCCGTTTTAAATGCCATTCGCGCATTGTTTGTGAAAAAATAAGTGTAAAGTAGGTGGATTCTTTGGCAGAGGAAGAATTGGAATGTTGTGAATTTGTGGAAGTACATCAGGATCTCTTAAAGATCGTAAAAGAGACCTTGCCTGATGAGGTCACGCTATATAATCTGGCGGAATTGTTTAAGGTTTTTGGAGACTCAACCCGTATCCGGATCCTGTATGTGCTTTTTGAAGCGGAGGTCTGCGTCTGCGATCTGGCCCAGGCGTTAAATATGACCCAATCCGCTATTTCCCATCAGCTTAAGATCTTAAAACAGAATAAACTGGTGAAATCCCGCCGGGAGGGAAAATCGGTTTTTTATTCCTTGGCGGACGGACATGTGCGGACTATTATTGCACAAGGAAGAGAGCATGTTGAGGAATAATCATGGCAGCTCGTAAAAGAAGAAGGAAACGGTGGACAAGGAAAAGAAGATTTTGGGGCATATACCTGCTTTTTATACTGAGCCTGTTTGGATGGGCAGCAGGGTATGTGGCCTCTTCTCAAGGCGGACTGGACTTTGCTGACTTTGGAATGACAGAGTCTGTCCGGTCCGATGCCATATCCTTAGAGGAAGTGCCACCGTTTGAAGGCTATCCCTATGTGGAGATCAATGGCAATGTCCCTTTTTTTGAAGAGACAGAGTATACCACGGAAGCCTTTGAGCAATACAGCAGCTTGGATGGACTGGGTCGATGCGGGGAAGCCTATGCCTGTATCGGACGGGAGCTGATGCCAACTGAGGAACGGGGAGAGATCGGCGGGATCAAACCCTCCGGCTGGCATACGGTGAAGTATGATTGTGTGGACGGTAAATATCTGTACAACCGCTGTCACCTTATTGGCTACCAGCTTACCGGGGAAAATGCCAACGAAAAAAATCTGATCACAGGTACCCGATATATGAATGTGGTAGGGATGCTTCCCTTTGAAAACGCCGTAGACGATTTTATTGAAGCTACCAATTACCATGTTCTTTATCGGGTTACGCCCATTTTTGAAGGAAACGACTTAGTGGCAAAGGGCGTGTTGATGGAAGGCTGGTCCGTAGAAGATGGGGGCAGAGGAATCTGCTTTAATGTATTTGTTTATAACAATCAGCCCGGTGTGGAGATAGACTATGCCACGGGAGAAAGCCGCTTGGCAGAATAATAGGAGCAAAGTTATGAAAATTTTGATCATCAGACATGGAGAGCCCGACTACATAAAAGATTCCCTTACTCCCAGAGGATTTCAGGAAGCGGAATATTTATCGGAACGGATCGCAAAGTTGGATGTAAAGGAGTTTTATGTCTCCCCTTTGGGACGGGCGAAAGATACGGCATCCTTTACTTTGGAGAAAATGGGACGAGAGGCAATCGAATGTGAGTGGCTTCGGGAATTTGCGCCAAGAGTCATCCGCCCCGATAAGGATGTGGAACATGTTGCTTGGGACTGGCTTCCAGAAGATTGGACAAAGCATGAGCCCTTTTACCAATATGACCATTGGTATGAGCATGAAATCTTTGACCGGGCAAAAATCGGTGGTGAGCCTGTTACCCTAAAAGCAGAATATGAGTGGATCACCACGAACTTTGATGAGTTGCTGAAAAAGCACGGATATGTAAGGGAAGGTCATTACTATCGTGTGGAACAGGCAAATAACGATACCATTGTATTCTTCTGTCACTTTGGCTTGGGCTGCGTATTACTGGGACATTTATTGGGTATTTCCCCCATGGTTTTATGGCATGGCTTTTGTGCCGCACCTACTTCCGTTACCACAGTGGTCACCGAGGAAAGAAGGAAAGGCATTGCCAGCTTTCGCATGAGCGCATATGGAGATACTTCCCATCTGTATGTGAAGGATCAGGAGCCTTCCTTTTCAGCCAGATTTTGTGAGTGTTATGATAATGAAAATGAGAGGCGGGACTAGAAAATAGAGCAGAAGAATTAGAAACGAAGGACAGCTATAGATCCGAATAGATTTATAGCTGTTCTTTTTATGGCAACTTATGTCGGAAATAGGGCAACATATGTTTATGACAATTGATACAACTTAGAAAGTGATTATAATTAGTTTTGAAAGGCGGTGAGATCTTGAAGATAGAAATTGTGGTTGATGAAAAAGCAACAGATTTAAATATCTCCGTTACCTGTAAGCAATTAACACCGGATGTAGAGAGAATACTGACCATGCTGCGGATGATGAACCATCAGCTGATGGTAAAGAAAAATGAGGAAACTTATCTGCTTGATATCGCACAAATTATTTACATAGAAAGTGTAGATAGGAAGTGCTTTGTTTATACATCTGATGACATATACGAGACGGACCTTCGGCTTTATGAGCTGGAGCAGCAGCTAGAAGGATATGGTTTTTTCCGAGTGAGCAAATCCTTTCTTATTCATTTGCAAAAGGTACAATCTTTGAAAGCCGAGATTAACAGAAAAATCCGTATCACAATGTCAAACGGAGAGCAGATTATAGCTTCAAGGCAGTATGCTGAAGAATTGAAAAAAAGATTGGGAGTGATATAAATGGACGAAAAGAAAACAATTTTTGATTATCTGGCACAAGTGATGATCATATTTGGATTTGCAATATTGGTTCTGAATATTTTCTGCCTGGTTTTTGGAAACGATGCAAAGGATATCTCGGCAATCTTTAAGCTTGGAGATCAAGGGATACCCGTGGGGATCACATTACAGTTTTTATGTGTCTCTTTTCTTATAACAGGAGTGCGCTTTGTGTTTTTTACAGATGTGATCATACAGAAAATGCCTATTTGGCTGCGAACAATTTGTATGTTAACGATCATCGTGATCATCATTGCTGCTTTTATCATTATATTTAACTGGTTTCCCGTAAATATGTGGCAGCCCTGGGCAATGTTTTTTGTCTGCTTCGGACTATCCTTTCTCGGAACCTATACAGTAGTGACCGTTCAGGAAAAAATTGAAAACAAGCGTATGGAGGAAGCTTTGCAGCGCTTGAAAGAAAAGGAGGAAAATAAAAAATGAGTTATGCAATAACAGCAAATGATCTTTCTATCAAATTTGCAGAAAAACAGGTTTTAAATGATATTTCTTTTCATGTGGAAAATGGAAATATCTTTGGGTTGTTAGGTCCCTCGGGAGCAGGAAAAACTACCCTTATAAAGATATTGACAGGGCAACTGAGGCAGGATAGCGGTTCGGCAGAACTGCTGGGAAAAGACACGAGAAATTTGACTGCATCAGAGCATGGGCAGATCGGCGCAATGATGGATAATTATGGTCTGTATGAGCGCCTGTCTGTTTATGATAATTTGGCTTTTTATGCGGATATCTATCGTATTTCCCGCAGCACGATCAATGACACATTAAAAAGCATTGGGCTGTATGAAGCGCGGGGGACTGCTGTTTCAAAGCTTTCAAAAGGCATGAAAAACAGACTTTCCTTAGCCAGGGCGTTGATGAACGATGCGAAATTACTTTTTCTGGATGAACCGACTTCCGGGCTTGATCCTGCAACGACAAAAGAAATACATAGCATTTTGGCGGAACAAAAGAAGAAGGGAACGACGATTTTTCTTACAACACATAATATGTTTGAAGCAGAAAGCCTTTGCGACTATGTAGCTTTGCTGAGTAAAGGCGACATTATAGAATATGGAAAGCCGGCGGATATCTGCAGAAAATATAATCATATGAATAAGCTGCATATAACACTAAAGGATGGCAAAGAAGTTATGTTGGAAAACAACAGCACTTCCGCTTCGGCAGTAAAAGATTATCTCGAAAAAAACATGATCGAGGCGATCCATTCTACGGAACCGACACTGGAAACTGCTTTTATCGAACTTACAGGAAGGGGATTAGAGTAACATGAACAATGTAGCAGCAATTTTTAAAAAACAGTTAAAAGATACCCTGAAGAACAAGACGGTTTTGATTCAGTTTATCCTGTTTCCTGTCATGACATTGATCATGAACAACGCGATCAAGATACAGGATATGCCGGAAAATTTCTTTGTAAACTTATTTGCCACTATGTACATAGGAATGGCGCCATTAACCAGTATATCCGCTATCATATCAGAGGAGAAAGAAAAGAACACACTTAGGGTTCTGATCATGTCCAATGTAAAGCCCTATGAATATCTATTAGGGGTTGGCAGCTATGTTTGGTTTGCTTGTATGCTGGGCAGTGTTGTGATCTGTGCTGCAGGCGGATATGATCTGCAAACAAGCATTGTATTTATGTGCATTATGGCAGTAGGAATTTTGACCTCACTGCTGATTGGGGCGATCATAGGGGTCTGGAGCAAAACACAGATGATGGCAACTTCCGTAGCCGTACCTGTTATGATGATTTTTTCCTTTGTTCCCATGTTGTCTTTGTTTAACAGCACTATTGAAAAAATGGCAAAAGTCATATATTCTGAGCAGATCAGCCGTATGCTTGGTCAAATAAACGATCTGGAATTTGATGTGATGAATGTAGGCGTTATCGGGGTAAATATTCTGATTGCAGCAGTTATCTTTGTGGTTATATTCAAAAAGAGCAAGCTGGCATAAATGTAGTTTGAAGTTACATGTTGACGGGAAAATGACAGCAATATAGAATGAAAACAGAATCATAAGATATGAGCAGAAGGATTATTTGGAAAGGGAAAACATATGTATCGGATTCTGATCATTGAAGACGATCCTGCTTTGGCAGACGCTGTAAAAAGACAATTAGATGCATGGGGAAATGAGACCGCGCTGATACAGGATTTTCAAAATGTTATAAAAGAATTTACGGACTTTGATCCTCATCTGGTCCTAGTGGATATTATGCTGCCCTTTTTCAACGGCTATCATTGGTGCACGGAAATCCGCAAGATCTCCGGCGTGCCGGTGATCTTTATCTCCTCGGCAGCCGACAATATGAATATTGTCATGGCCATGAACATGGGCGGCGATGATTTTATTGCCAAGCCCTTTGATCTGAATGTATTGAATGCCAAGGTACAGGCAGTGCTAAGAAGAGCCTACGACTTCAAAGATCAAGTGCCTGTCCTGGAACAAAAGGGTGCCATCTTAAACTTAAATGATATGACTTTGCTATATCAGAAAGAAAAGGTGGAATTGAGCAAGAATGAATTCCGCATCCTTCATACCCTGATGGAAAATAAAGGGAAAGTAGTCAGCAGGAATACACTGATGAAACGGCTCTGGGAAGACGACTGCTATGTAGAAGAAAATACTTTGACGGTGAACATCACAAGGCTTCGTAAAAGATTGGAGTCCATCGGATTGATGGACTTCATCAGGACGAAGACGGGAGAGGGATATATCATAGATGGCTGATTATCCTTTCAGAGTATTATGACTGCTTATAATAAGGAAGCAGATACACCTCGTCCGGTACGAAAACAAGAATAACCCTGGTATTATGTATTTTTTTCGCCCGAATACCAAGGCATCTGCAATATTCAAATTTATATACCTTGCCATTTTGGCCTGTGATATACATGTCTAACCCGTTGGCTTTGCTTACCACAGCGTGGTAGACGCCGTACTCACGGCGGAGAACTGTGCGTATTCTGCATATCGAGCATGTTAGGTTATATGAAAATGCCGGGATAAGAATGGCAACGATGATCAGTAGGAACAAAACCGCTTTACCCTCAAATCTGCTCATTCCAAAAATAAACAGGATGACATTTCTGATAATAAAATAGACAATAGGGATTATCAAGACTCCAAAATTCAGTATGGCTTCGCGAATAACACCCCAAAGGATTTTTGAATGGCAGGGCGACGGATATGTGATCTCGTAGAAGAAATCCTCATTGTGGAGTTGGCGGCTAAAAGACCTGCCCTGTCGATCTTTAAATGTTCTGCTTTTCCATTCTTTGCTGTCTTTGATCGCCGTCAAGACAATATTCGGAGCTATGAAAAGACCTGTCCCCGGTATCATAGCCGCACCGACAAACATCATTGTCATGTTGTCGTTTTCTGTTGCTACGATCCAGATCACAAGGCCTGTTATGAAAAATACTGCCACCGCCACCATCAGTATTTTATCTAAATACCATTTGAATGTCTTAGGATTTTCTTTTTCCTTCTGATCTTGTTTCAAAATATTTCCTCCGCGAATGCCAATTCATCCCACTTGCTTTCATCTAAGCACACCCCTTACAAATTGTCAATTATCTGATATAATATTCGCGAACACAATGAGCCAAGCGGCTGCGAAGCAGACATTTGGCGAATGTGCGCGAACCATGATGAAGCAAAGCGTAATCATGGTATAATACACTTTAATCAAAAGGAGCAAAATGACATGCCGGAAAAAGGATCTCAAAGATCCAACTCCATATTTTCCGTTTTTCTTGCCTATCTTTACCAGTACCGCATGACTGTTTTCTTTTATCTTGTGGTAGTAGGTATTTTTTCCGGTGTCCTTTATCTCTATCGGGTCAACATGGAAGCGGTGGGCTATGCCGTCTTTTTGTCCCTGCTTTTGTGCCTGGTTATCGTGCCCATTCACTTTTTAACCTATTATCGTCGGTATAAAACATTTCGCAATTTATTGGAAGGTCAATGGCTCATGGCGTCTCAGCTTCCAGAGGCAAGAAATCTGGAAGAAAACAATTACAGAGAGCTTTTGATCAAATGGTTGGAAAATACGACAAAAGAAAAAAGCCGTCTTCAATATTTTAAAGAAGAAAGTGTAGATTATTACTCCACATGGGTGCATCAGATCAAAACCCCTATTGCAGTCATGCGGCTTTGTCTGCAGGAAGAGGATACCAAGGAAAATGAAAAGCTTTTGCTGGAGCTGTTTAAGATCGAACAGTATGTAGACATGGTATTGTCCCATTTCCGCTTGGAAGGCGAGGAGCGGGATCTGGTCATAAAGGAATATTCCCTAGACGATATCATTCGCAGCTGCATCCGCAAGTATGCCTCCTGGTTTGTGGCAAAGGGATTGCAGGTCAAATATGAGGGAACGGATCAAAAAGTCCTTACGGACAAAAAGTGGCTGACCTTTATGATAGAGCAGCTTTTATCCAATGCGGTAAAATATACGGACAAAGGACATATCACCATCGAAGTGGGGGAAGATTCCACGGTAATGATACGGGATACGGGCATCGGTATTGCCAAGGAAGACCTGCCCAGAATTTTTGAAAAGGGATATACCGGCTACAATGGCAGGGCGGATAAAAAATCTACGGGTATCGGCTTATATCTTGTAAAACGCACGGCGGACATGCTGGGTGTATTAGTGAAAGTGGATTCTGTGCCGGGAGAAGGAACTGTGGCAGTTCTTTATTTTTCCCCTCTTTCTCATTGAAAAAGGATAAAAAGTAAGGTATGATGAAATAGCAGTTATTTCCAATTTATATTGAAAAGGAGACGCTTCGATGAATTACGGACATTTTGATCTTGAAAACAAGGAATATGTGATCACCAATCCGGCAACCCCTACCTCTTGGGCAAACTACCTGGGGGATCCGGAATACGGCGCAATGATATCCAACAATGCTGCCGGTTACAGTTTTGTAAAGTCGGGTGCAAACGGACGTATTACCCGTTTCCGTTTTAATTCGGAAATGGCCCTTCCCGGCAGATATATCTATATCCGTGACAATGATGCAAAGGATTATTGGTCCGCTTCCTGGCAGCCCGTAGGCAAGCCTTTGGACAAGTATAAAAGTGAGTGCCGTCACGGTACCGCATATACCGTGATCTCTGCCGAGTATACGGATATCAAGTCCGAAGTTACCTACTATGTGCCTTATCAAAAGACATATGAAGTATGGCGGGCAAAGGTGACCAACAACGGCGATACAGACAGAAATCTTTCCCTCTTTGGTTTTGTAGAGTTTACCAATGAGGATAATTATGAACAGGATCAGGTTAATCTCCAGTATTCCCTGTTCATTACTCAGACCAGATTTGAAGAAAATCGGATCGTACAGTCCATTTGTGAAAACAGCAAAAAGGATCGCCGTGACAGATTCTTTGGCATGGTGGGAGAGAAAGTCAGTGCTGCATGCGGAAATCTTTCCAATTTCATCGGCCCTTACAGGACTTACTCCAATCCTATTGCGGTAGAAAACGGCAAGTGCGACAATGTGATGAATTTTAACAGCAATTCCTGCGGCGCACTGCAGTCCGATATCGTTTTAAAACCCGGTCAGACAGCAGAGCTTATCTATGTTCTGGGTCAGAGAAGCAGTGAAGAGGCTGCCAAGATCTTGGATGAATACAAGACACCGGGCAAGGTAGATGAGGAAGTAGCAAAGCTTAAAAATTACTGGCACGGTCAGCTGGAAAACTTCCAGGTGGAAACACCTTCCGAAGAATTCAACAACATGATCAATGTATGGAACGCTTATCAGTGTTTCATTACCTTTGTTTGGTCCAGAGCCGCATCCTTTATCTACTGCGGTCTGAGAAACGGCTACGGCTATCGCGATACGGTACAGGATATTCAGGGTATCATCCACTTGGATCCGGAAATGGCCCTGGAAAAGATCCGCTTTATGCTGTCAGCTCAGGTGGACAATGGTGGTGGACTTCCCCTGGTGAAATTTGACCACAAGGCAGGCCATGAGAATACGCCCGATGATCCGGAATACGTAAAAGAAACCGGTCATCCTTCTTATCGTGCAGACGATGCCCTTTGGCTCTTCCCTACCGTAGTGAAGTATATCGGCGAAAGCGGCAACAAGGCATTTTTGGATGAAGTGATCGTCTATGCTAACGGCGGAGAGGATACGGTATATGACCATCTGAAAAATGCTATCCGCTTCTCCATGGAGCGTCTGGGAGATCACGATATGCCGGCAGGACTCCATGCAGACTGGAACGACTGTCTCCGTCTGGGTGCAAAGGGCGAGTCCACCTTCGTGGCATTCCAGCTTTATTATGCTATGACCGTGATCAAGGAAATGGCTCACTTAAAGAATGACAATGACTATATTGCATATATTGACGGCGTGCAGGGTAAGCTTGCTGCAGCCCTTGAAAAATGCTGGGATGAGGATCGTTTCATCAGAGGTATCCGGGAGGACGGCGTTATCGTAGGTGCCAAAAAAGATCCGGAAGCCAATATGTGGTTAAATCCCCAGTCCTGGAGCGTGATCTCTCGGTTTGCATCCGACGAGCAGGGCGAAAAAGCCATGAACAGCGTTCATGACATCCTTAATACCCCTTACGGAGCAAAGCTTTTGGAGCCGCCCTACAAAGAGCATTATTTTGATGGTGCCCTGATGCACATCTTTAATGACGATACCAAGGAAAACGGCGGTATCTTCTCTCAGTCCCAGGGCTGGCTGATCCTTGCAGAAGCCCTTTTGGGACACGGCAACAGAGCCTTTGAGTATTTCCTGGAAAGCTCACCTGCTGCCATGAACGACAAAGCGGAGATCCGTGTCATGGAGCCCTATGTTCACGGTCAGTTTACCGAAAGCAAGGCGTCTCCTTATGAAGGCCGTTCTCATGTACATTGGCTTACCGGTACGGCTTCAACTGTTATGGTGGGCTGTGTAGAAGGTATCTGCGGTATGAGACCGGATGCAGAGGGATTAGCGATCTCTCCTTCCATTCCTTCCGCCTGGGATGGCTTCAAGATCGAAAAGAACTTCAGAGGCAAGAAGCTGCACATTACAGTGGACAATTCCGCTCATGTGGAAAGCGGCGTCAAAGAGCTGATCTTAAACGGTGAGAAGTTAGAAGATGCTTATGTTCCCGCAGAAAAGCTTTCGGACAGCAATGAGATCACCGTTGTGCTTGGCTAATGAATTTTAAGAAAAAGTCCTGAAATCTTACAATATTGTCACAATAAACAGCCAAAATGTCACGAGAATCGATGTCGGACATGGAGGCTGTTTTGTCATAATAAGGATACAATGCAAAAGGAGGCAGAAAAATGTCAATTTTAGAAGTAAAAAGCCTGAACAAGATTTATACCACACGATTTGGCGGTAATCAGGTGGAAGCCCTTTCCAATGTATCCTTTATGGTGGAACAGGGAGAGTATATCGCCATCATGGGAGAATCCGGTTCCGGCAAGACCACATTGTTAAACATTCTGGCAGCTTTGGATGCCCCTACGGGAGGAGCAGTCATTTTGGACGGCAAGGATATGTCCACAGTAAAAGAGAAAGAGTTGTCAGCTTTCCGCAGGGATAATCTGGGATTTGTATTTCAGGAATTTAATCTCTTAGATACCTTTTCCCTTTATGATAATATTTCCCTGCCTTTGGTACTGGCAAAGAAGGGCTATCCCGAGATTCGGGAAAAGGTGGAGCAGATGGCATACAAGCTGGGCATTCACGAATTGCTCCGTAAGTTTCCCTATGAAATAAGCGGTGGACAAAAGCAGAGAGTGGCGGTAGCAAGAGCCCTGATTATGGAGCCAAAGCTGATCCTGGCTGACGAGCCTACCGGCGCGCTGGATTCCGCATCATCAGATGCGTTGTTAAACCTTTTTAATAAGATCAACACAGAGGGACAGACCATTCTCATGGTAACCCACTCCGTAAAAGCTGCAAGCCATGCAGGCAGAGTGTTGTTTATTAAGGATGGAGAAGTATTCCATCAGCTTTACAGGGGCAATCACAGCAATGAGGAAATGTATCAAAAGATTTCTGACACCCTGACTTTCCTTTCGACAGGTGGTGAGTTGTATGACTAGTTTTTTCTATGGACGATTAGCCACAAACAATATTCGGAAAAACAGCAAGATCTATGTTCCCTATGTGATTACCTGTGTTATTACCATTGCCTTTTTCTACATCATGAAATCCCTGTCTTTAAATGAAGGAATCCTTCAGTTGTCAGGAGGAGATAATGTAAAGCAGGTGTTGAATTTCGGCAGCAATGTAGTAGGGGTCTTTGCGGTGATCTTTCTCTTTTATATCAACAGCTTTATCACCAAAAGAAGGGAAAAGGAATTCGGTCTGTTTCACATACTGGGCATGGAAAAAAAGCACTTGTCCAAAATGGTGGGACTGGAAAGCATTTATCTTGCCATCCTCTCTCTGGGCCTGGGTCTTTTGTTCGGTACTTCCTTAGATAAGCTGATGTACCTTTTGATCTTACGGATCTTGGATGCAGAGGTTCCTTTGGGATTTCACATATACAGGAAAGCCATCATCACTACCATTATTTTGTTTGCGGTCATTTATTTTCTGCTGTACTTAAATACAGTGAGAAAGGTATATACCTTTAAACCCATTCAAATGCTGCAAAGCAGCAATGTAGGAGAAAAAGAACCCAAGGCCAAGTGGTTTTTGGCATTGCTTGGCTTGGTATGTTTAGGAGCCGGTTATTACATCTCCATAACAACCAAGAATCCTCTTGTAGCCATTACCAATATGTTTATCGCGGTGCTGTTGGTCATTTTCGGAACCTATTTTCTGTTTACTGCAGGAAGCATTACCCTCTTAAAGATCCTGCGGTCAAATAAGCGGTTTTATTATAAGACAAGGAACTTTATCGGTATTTCCGGCATGCTGTACCGTATGAAACAAAATGCGGTAGGACTTGCCAACATCTGTATCTTATCCACTATGGTGTTGGTCACGGTTTCATCTACCACCGCTTTGATGGTGGGAGTGAAGGACCTGATCGTAAGCCGTTATCCTATGAGCTATGTGGTTCGCGTCCATGAAAATGAGTTTGGCAAAAATTACGCTTTGGTGGATGAGCTGGTTAGGCGGGTTATAGAGGAAAAAGGTCTTGTTCCTACTGAAGAACAGGGGCTTGAATATGTCTATTTTTCCGGTGTCTGGAACGGAGAGAAATTTGTTACGGATATGGAGACTCTTCAGAATCTTTCCATATCAGAAAGCCTTAATAATCTATCCGACTTAACCTTTGTTGTACTGGATGATTACAATCGGATCATGGAAGAAAATGCAGTGCTGAATGAAGGGGAGGTTTTGGTTTATTCCGCTTATGGACAGATTCCTTCGGACAAATTTGTAGTCGATGATCTGGAATTTACCATTGCAGGAAGACTGGATGATTTCTTTGATAATGCCCAAGCTGATGTCATGCCGACCTACTATGTGGTAGTCCCCTCCAAGACCGCCTTGGAGATGCTGTATCAGCAGTTAAAAGAAGTAAAGGGAGATGCCGTCGGTTCTATCAGCTACATGTATGGCGTTAATGTGGAAGGCAGCAGTGAAGTACAGATAGAAGCTCATAAGGAGATCGTGGCAGGACTTTCTCTTTTGGAAGAAAGCGGAGAGCTCAGGGAGGTTTACGGAGAGTCCAGAGCCAATGGAGAAGGTAGTTTTTATTCCATTTACACAGCCTTTTTCTTCATCGGTATTTTCCTGGGGTTGATCTTCTCCATGGCAACCATTTTGATGATCTATTACAAGCAGATCAGCGAGGGCTATTATGACAGGGACAGATATGTGATCATGCAGAATGTGGGCATGAGTCAGGAGGATGTAAAGTCATCCATTCGCGCCCAGATCCTGACGGTTTTTTTCCTGCCGCTGTTGACGGCAGGGGTGCATGTGGCCTTTGCCTATCCCTTGATCGAAAAGATCCTGATCGTATTAAACTTAAGCAATACAAGGCTGTTTGTGTATAGCATAATAGGCTGCTATCTGGCATTTACATTGGTCTATATCATGGTATACAGTCTGACTGCAAAGCTGTATTACGCCATTGTCAGGAAATAAAAGTTGTGTTTTTTCCGTGAATATGGAAGTCAATTGTTGAATAAATGGAACAATTGCACTAAAATAGAAAGATAGCCATATGGTATATAGGTACATATGGCTATCAGAATAGAACCATTAACGGAGAAAATCATGTTAGGAACCATTGTCAACACAAGCACCATCATAATCGGAAGCGTTACGGGAAGCATTATCAAAAAAGGCATTAAGGAAGAGTATAAGGAAGCTTTGTTCAATGCCATGGGTCTGGCTGCCACCGGTCTTGGGATCAATGCGGTAGTACAGAATATGCCAAAAAGCAATTTTCCCGTTTTGTTCATTGTAGCACTTGCCCTGGGAAGTCTTCTGGGAACCGTATTGGATATCGATAATCGGTTCCAGAAGATGACCCAGCGGTTTTCAGGGAAGGGCAGACTCGGAGAGGGGCTCTCTACGGGCATCCTCTTATTCTGCATCGGGACCCTGTCTATTTTAGGACCCATCAACAGCGCATTATATGGAGACAACACCTATCTGTTTACCAATGCAACCTTGGACTTGGTCACATCTTGTGTACTGGCGTCCGCTTACGGGATCGGTATGGTATTGACGGCAGGGGTTTTATTTTTGTGGCAGGGACTCATCTATCTTCTTGCCTGCTTATTGGGAGATTTTATGACCCCCGATATGATGACGGAGATTTCTGTTGTGGGAGGTTTTCTGATCGCCAGCTCCGGTATTTCCATTTTAAAGATTAAAGATATCAAAACCTTAAATATGCTTCCGGCTCTTTTGGTGCCGGTGGTCTTTTTTGCAATCTATTATGCATTTGTGTAAAGGTCATGCAGCCCCTTGTGTAAAGGCTGTAGGAGGAGTGAAACATGGGAAAATTATTTAAAAACATGGTGCCCTATTGGAAAAGCGTGCTGATCGTAGTCTGTCTGCTCATGGTGCAGGCATATTGTGATCTGTCTCTGCCCCAATACACTTCCAACATCATCGATGTGGGCATCATCAACGGCGGAACGGAATACATTCTGCCGGAAAAAATCACAAAAGAAACTTATACCATGACTGCCTTTCTCATGACGGATGAGGAAAAAGAATTGTGGGCATCCGATTATGAGGAAGAGGGAGCCTTTTATGTGAGAAAGGCACTTAGTGAGGAGGAGCTGCAGGAAGCGGATTCCCAATTACTGGTACCATTAGCATTGGCTTACCAAGTGTCGGCATCCATACAGGAATCGGGAATTGCCGGCGGCAGTTTGGAAGCCGGCGGGTCCGGTGATGCAGCAGCCTTTTTATCCTCTGGCGGCCTGCCGGAAAAGTTGGAAACTCTCATAGAACAGGGAAGGGCTTCCATTATCAATATGATAGATGCAGCAGGAGAAAGCACCGTCCGTTCCATGGCATTGCAGTATGCTATCCAGTGCAACAAAGCAGCAGGGGTGGATGTGGATAAGATACAGATATCCTATTTGCTTTATTCCGGATTTCGCATGCTGCTCCTTGCGCTGCTGTTAGGTGTTGTTACCGTCATGGTGGGATTGTTTTCTGCCAGAGTGGGCGCCGGCATCGGCAGGGATCTAAGGGAAAAAGTCTTTTCCAGGGTTATGGGATTTTCCAATGGGGAGATCGATCAGTTCTCCACCGCATCCCTGATCACAAGATGTACCAACGATATCCAGCAGGTGCAAATGGTCAGCATCATGCTTCTTAGAATGGTGCTTTTTGCTCCTATCATCGGTATCGGCGGCATTATAAAAGTAATACATACCAATGCAGGCATGGGATGGACCATTGCCCTGGCTGTGGTGGTGATCATGGGCTTTGTCATAACACTGGTTTCCATTACCATGCCCAGATTTAAATTGATGCAGACTTTGGTGGACCGGGTCAATCTGGTTTCCAGAGAGATATTGACCGGTCTTCTGGTCATCCGTGCTTTCGGCAGAGAGGAAAAGGAAGAAGAACGGTTTGATGATGCCAACAGGATGTTGACCAAAACCCAGCTCTTTACCAACAGAGTTATGTCCATCATGATGCCGGGTATGATGCTCATTATGAACGGTACCTCCATTCTGATCACCTGGGTGGCAGCTCACAGGATCGATGCAGGCATGCTTCAGGTAGGAGGACTGACAGCATTTATTACTTATTCCATGCAGATCGTTATGTCTTTCCTGATGCTGACTATGATGTCCATTATGCTGCCTCGTGCCGGTGTGGCTGCAGAGCGTATCGATGAGGTGCTTCGGACAAAATCCTCTATTCTGGATGATGAGGAAGCAAAGCCCTTGGAAGTAGAAAAAGGAAGGGTAACCTATGAGCATGTACACTTTGCTTATCCCGAAGCAAAGGCGGATGTGCTTTCAGATATTGACTTTACTGCAGAGCCGGGACAGGTAACAGCCATTATAGGAAGTACGGGCTGCGGTAAATCCACCTTGGTAAATCTCCTGCCCAGATTTTATGATGTGCGGGAAGGTTCCATTTCCATAGATGGTGTGGATATCAGAAAGATTCCTTTGAAGGATTTAAGAAAGGCTGTAGGCTTTGTTCCCCAAAAGGGCGTTCTTTTCTCGGGAACCATTGCTTCTAACCTTCGTTTTGGTAAAAAGGATGCAAATGAAGAAGAGCTGAAAGAAGCGGCAGAAATTGCCCAGGCAGCAGATTTTATAGAGGAAAAGAAGGATGGCTTTGACAGCTCCATTTCTCAGGGCGGCTCCAATGTTTCCGGTGGACAGAAGCAGCGCCTTGCCATTGCCAGAGCCCTTGTGCGCAAACCAAAGATCTTGGTGTTTGACGACAGCTTTTCAGCATTGGATATGAAGACAGATGCCCTTCTTAGAAAGGCCCTGATGGAACGGGTAAAGGACTGTACCGTTTTGATCGTTGCCCAGCGTATCAGCACCATTCTCCATGCAGATAAGATACTGGTGTTGGACGAAGGAAAGATCGTGGGCATGGGCACCCATGAAGAACTGCTTAAAAATTGTGAAGTATATGAACAGATCGCAAGATCCCAGCTTTCCGCAAAAGAGCTTGGATTAGAAGAAAAGGAGGCATAAACCATGGAAGAAAAACAACAGGTAAGCAGGCCTCCCAGAAGAAGAGGACCTCATGGCGGCATGATGCCGGGAGAAAAACCCAAAGATTTAAAGAAGACCATTAAGAAGTTGATGGGTTATCTGGGCAGTTTCCGGATCGCCATATTCTTTGTTATGATCTTTGCTATGGTCTCCACTTTATTTAATGTTGTGGGACCTAAGATCTTAGGAAAGGCAACTACTGCTCTTTCCGAAGGCATGATCGGCAAGATCACCGGTACCGGCGGATTTGATTTCGGCTATATCGGACAGATTCTATTATTTACATTAAGCCTATATCTTGTCAGTTCCCTCTTTCTCTTTTTGCAGGGCTTTATCATGAGCGGTGTGACCCAGAAGCTTTGCTATCGTATGAGAAAAGAGCTTTCGGCTAAGATCAATCGGATGCCTATGAAATATTTTGAAAGCCGCACCTACGGTGAAGTGCTTTCCCGTATTACCAATGATGTGGATACCCTGGGCATGGGCTTAAACCAGAGCATTACCCAGATCATTACATCTGTCACCACTATGGTGGGCGTACTGGTCATGATGTTGTCCATCTCCCCTTTGATGACCCTGATCGCATTGGTTATTCTTCCTATTTCTGCATCCCTGATCGGCCTGGTCATGAAAAGGTCACAGAAGTTCTTCCGCGCGCAACAGGAATATTTGGGACATATCAACGGACAGGTGGAAGAAAACTTTGCAGGACATCTCGTGATCAAGGCCTATAACAAAGAAGAAGATGTGATCGAAGAATTTAATAAGACCAATCAGACCTTGTACAATTCCGCATGGAAGTCTCAGTTCTTATCCGGTATGATGCATCCTATCATGATGTTTGTGGGTAATCTGGGTTATGCGGCAGTAGCCTTATCCGGCGGTATTTTGGCTATTAAAGGCGCGATCACCATCGGCGATATCCAGGCCTTTATCCAGTATGTGCGGAATTTTACCCAGCCCATCCAGCAGATCGCGCAGGTGGCAAACATGGTACAGTCCATGGCAGCAGCGGCGGAACGTGTCTTTGAGTTTTTGGATGAGGAAGAGGAAGATCAGCTTGTGGATGAGCCTGTAAGCACCAAGGGCCTGGAAGGAGCAGTTACCTTTGATCATGTTTCCTTTGGTTATAACGAAGATAAGATCATTATCCACGACTTTAGTGCAGATATTGCGCCAGGGCAAAAGATTGCTATTGTGGGTCCTACCGGTGCAGGAAAGACCACTATGGTAAAACTCCTGATGCGTTTCTATGATGTAAATGGCGGTGCCATCAAGGTGGACGGACACAATGTTAAAGACTTTAACCGCAGGGAATTAAGGGATGCTTTTGGTATGGTGCTGCAGGATACCTGGCTGTTTAAAGGCAGCATTATGGAAAATATCCGTTATGGCAGATTGGAAGCTACCGATGAAGAAGTCATTGCGGCAGCAAAGGCAGCCCATGCCCATCACTTTATCCAGACCCTGCCCGGCGGCTATGATATGGAATTAAACGAAGATGCCAGCAATGTTTCCCAGGGTCAGAAACAGCTTCTGACCATTGCCAGAGCCATTCTGGCGGATAACAGGATCATGATCCTGGATGAAGCTACCTCTTCCGTAGATACCCGTACGGAGATCCGGATCCAGAAAGCCATGGATAACCTGATGAAAGGCAGGACCAGCTTTATCATTGCCCATAGGCTTTCTACCATAAGAGATGCAGATTTGATCTTAGTGATGAAGGACGGCGATATAGTAGAGCAGGGAAATCATCAGGAGCTGCTTGCCAAAGAAGGCTTTTATGCCCAGCTTTATCAATCCCAGTTTGAACAGGTATCTTAACCGGAAAAGGCTGATATTTCCAAATAAGAATCTCTTGATTTTTCTGCAGATTGTGCTATGATAAATTCATATGCAACTTTAAGTTGACAAAAGAAAAATGAAGATCATTGGGGAGAGGAAATATGAGTTTTGCGGAGAAGATTTTAAGTTTAAGAACAGGAGCCAGATTGTCTCAGGAAGGTCTGGCGGAAAAATTGGATGTGAGCAGACAGGCTGTTTCCAAATGGGAATCCGGCGTGACCCTGCCGGAGACGGACAAATTGATCTACATAAGCAATATGTTTGGGGTTAGCCTTGACTACCTATTAAAGGATGATGTGGTTGTAAAGCCCATTGCTCATGGCACGGAGAGTCTGGATAGGGTGGTGCTCCGCTTTCTGGGATCGGCCCAGGATATGGATTCTTTATCCAAGATTTTGATCGATGTGATCCAGGACGGTGTTATCGATGCAGGGGAGCGCGAAAAGCTAAAGGGCATTTTAGAGGTTTTGGACAGCATTATAGAAAGCATTCAGGATATTAAGTTAAAGATCATAGAGGAGTAAGAGAAAGGGAACTAAAAATGAATCGAATCATATCTAAATTGATCTTATATGGAACCATGCCTCAGGATTCTATTCTGGTCCAGCTGGGGGATATCTGTCGTGAGGCCAGAACCGGAAATTTTGACCGGGATGAACTGGTGACAAGAGTATATCAGCAGGTAAAACGGATTCTTATAACAGCCACTGATTATGGCTTTGATGACAATCTCTGGCACAATTATCTGACTTATCTGCTCATTACCGATGAGAATCCTTTCAGTATTACCTGCGAAAAGACGGGGGCAAAGGACGGAAGCGTCAACCAATTTGCAAAGAACGACTTTAAAGCTTTTATGGATCTGTTCCACTATGATTTCAGTCCACTGCAAAGTGCATTGGGCGTGGATTGCTTTTCCGTTTTGTCGGATTATAAAGCCATCGGAAAACCGGAGCTGATGTACAATCAGAATGTGAGCGAGAAGGTGCGGGCTTTAAGCAAGAAGCTTGGTGCTGCCAGGGATGAAAATGAATTTTTCCTGCATGTAACGAATTTTTATAGAGATTACGGCGTAGGCATGTTTGGTCTGAACAAAGCCTTCCGCATTATCGGCGGCGACGGAAAGGGAGATATTACCTTCCAGGCCATCAACAATATGGATAAGGTTATGCTGACTGATCTCATCGGCTATGAGATTCAAAAGAAAAAGCTGATCGCCAACACCAGGGCTTTTGTGGAGGGAAGGAAAGCCAACAATGTGCTGTTGTTCGGCGACAGCGGCACAGGAAAGTCCACCAGCGTCAAAGCCATTGTCAATCAGTTTTATGAACAGGGCTTAAGGATGATCGAGATCTATAAGCATCAGTTTAAGGATCTTTCCAATGTGATCGCCAAGATCAAAAACCGCAATTACAAATTTATTATCTATATGGATGATCTGTCCTTTGAAGAGTTTGAGGTAGAATACAAATTTTTAAAAGCAGTCATAGAGGGCGGCGTGGAAACCAAGCCGGAAAATATCCTGATCTATGCTACCTCCAACAGGCGGCATCTGATCAAAGAAAACTGGAGAGACCGCAACGACATGGAGTTCTCCGAAGGAATGCACCGTTCCGACACCATGGAGGAGAAGCTTTCATTGGTAAGCCGGTTTGGCGTTACCATCAGCTACTCCAAGCCTACCCCAAAAGAATATTATGAAATCGCCATTGGTCTGGCAAGAAGAGCGGGCATTACCATGCCGGATGAAGAGATCAAGGCGGAAGCCAATAAATGGGAATTAAGCCATGGCGGCATTTCCGGCAGAACGGCACAGCAGTTTGTCAATTACCTGTTAGGGGAAGGATGACGGGATGCCATAGACCGGCAGGAGGATCAGTGTGGATATGAAAGTACAGATTTTTGTGTGTACCCATAAGGCCTTTGAAACGCCGAAGGATCCCATCTATGTTCCTTTGCATGTGGGTAAAAAGGGCAAACCGGATCTGGGCTATCCGGGGGACGATACAGGAGATGAAATTTCAGAAAAGAATTGTTATTACAGTGAGCTGACCGGACTTTACTGGGCAGCAAAGAATTGTCATGATGCGGATATTAAAGGGAGCTGTCACTATCGGAGGTATCTGATCAATTCCCTGGGAAAGGTCTATACGGAAGAGGAAATTCGCAAGATCCTGTCCGAATATGACATCATGACCACTAAAACACTTTCTCTCCGTTCTGCTTATTATGATGGCTTCGGAGAAAATCATAACTTAAAAGACCTGATCCTGGCAGGAGAAGTGATAAGGAGAGATTTCCCGGATTATTATCCGGTTTATGAAAAGCTGGTTCATGAAAACAAAACCTATTTTGGCAACATGATCATCTGTAAAAGTGAACTTTTTGATGCTTATGTGGATTGGCTGTTTCAGATCTTTTTTGCCATGGAGCCGGAAATGGATTTTGCAGGATATGACGATTATCATAAACGGGTCTTCGGTTTTATATCCGAATTTCTGTTAAAGGTCTATATTATTGTCAATGGCCTAAAAGTACATGAATCCATGGTGGGCATGGTAGGTGAAAAGAAAGAGACCATTGAGGTAAAAGTGTGCCTGTCTCAGTTGATCATGGAAAAGAAGCTGACAGAAGCAAAGGATTATCTGTTGAAATTTTTAAAAAAGAGACCGGATATCCTAATGGAAGCCAGCGATGTAAACGGCGAGTTGAAATTGGCCATGCAGATCATTACAAGCTGTGAACATGAGTATGATGAATACGGACACAGCGTGTTGGATGAGATAAGCGATTACCGGCAGCTAATGAATTATTTTGAGACGGTTAACCGCATTGCCACAGCCAGGAAGCTTTATCTTTTTGATAAGAATGATGAGAGCTGGCTAAAGGAAAATAAAGTGTCGGAAATAACTTTAAAAATTGCCTCTATGTTAGTGTGATAATTGTTGAACTATAGAGGGATTTTATGCTACAATATTTTGTGGCGGATTATTACAGCGAAAGAGTATTTCTTTTTAATATTACGGGGGTACTTTATGGATAAGGAAGAATTATTGGAATCTGTGAAATCGACAAAAGGAGAAGTGGAAGCGAATGCCGCATTTGTGGATGAAATGTCCGTAGATGAGGCTTCTTTGCATACTGCGCCGGTGGTAAAAGAGCCGGGAAAAACAAAGAAGAAAAAAGAAAAGACGGCAAGTAACGAGCCTAAACGCTTCTTTACCTTTTCCAGGAAGCTGGTGGCACTTTGCCTGCTTCCTATGCTTCTGATCAGTATCATCATTACCGCATTCAGTACCATATCTTTAAAGAACAATATTGAAAATGATATGAAAAGGTCCTTAAGCATTGTTGCCATTTCCGTAGAAGAGACTTATACCAATCTGTATGTAGGTGATTATTCAACGGATATCAGCGGCAGAGTGAGCAAAGGCGGTCAGGTGATCTCCGGTAAAAATCAGTTGTTAAATGCTTTAAAGGAGCAGACCGGATTTGAGGTCAGCCTATGCTTTAACGGCAGACGTCTCCTTACCACTGTCAGCAAACCCACAGGAGGTATTGCAGTAGGTACTGCTGTTGACGAAGATATTTACAGTCGGCTGGAAGCAGGTGAAAATAATATTTTTATAGAGGACTTTGAGATTCAGGGCAGAAGCTATTTTGTATACTATTGTCCTTTGGTCAACTCCGACGGCACCGTTGTCGGTGCTATTGAGGCTGCTATGGAAAGTGCTTCTGCAAAAAAGACGATTCAAGATCAGGTGCTGAAGGCAATCCTCTTTTCTCTCGTATTTATGATCATTGCCTCTGTGATCATGATATTCCTTTCCAAGAAAATGGTAGTGACCATGACCAAGACAAGAGAGTTCCTTAGCAAGATCATACAAGGTCAGTTGGGAGAAAAGGCTGATGATAAGCTGTTAAAACAAAACGATGAATTAGGAGACATTTATAGCAGTTCCGTCCAGCTTCAATTAGAGCTTCGGAAGATTGTTAACAATATCAAGAAGTCTACGGACGAATTGATCCAGTCCGCAAATAATCTGACGGATATGGCCCAGGATACCCAGCATACGGTAGCGGGAGTTTTAAGCTCTGTGGAGGAAATTTCCAAAGGAACCGTTACACAGGCAGAAGGAACTGCTACGGCAAATGATAATGTAGGACGCATTAGCGAACAGATCAACTATATTACCAATGTAGTAAATGCCCTGACCCAAAATGCAAAACAGATGGCTGATGCAGAGGAAGCGTCCGAAACGATCATTAAGGAATTGAATTCCTCCAATGAAGATACAAAGAAATCCGTTACCAAGGTTGCAGAGCAGATCAGCATTATGAATGAATCGATCAAAGGTATCCATTCTGCTCTTTCCATGATTCAGGCCATTGCAGAGGAAACGGATCTGCTTTCCTTAAATGCCAGCATTGAAGCAGCCAGAGCGGGAGAGGCCGGAAGAGGCTTTGCCGTTGTTGCAGAGCAGATCAGCAGATTGGCAGAGCAGTCTAATGATTCTGCGGAAGAGATTGAAAAGATTATTTCCGGAGTTATGGCTGAATCCAACAAGATGGTTGAGATCATGGAAGAAGTTCGTACCAATATGGATCATCAGCAGGCCAAGTTGGAAGAGACAAAGGCAAATTACAGCGATGTTGCACAGGGTGTAGAAAACTCATTGGATAATATCGGTTCCATTAAAGAGAAGATGGATGTGTTGAGCAGTTCCGGTACTGCCATCAGGGATGTGGTTTTCAATCTGTCATCCATATCCGAAGAAACGGCTGCTTCTTCCCATACTACAATGGAAGCCGCACAGGACATGACCAATACCATAAATCGGCTGGAGACTTCCTCCGAGTGGCTGTTGCATCTGGCTGACCAGTTAAATGACGCATTATCCATCTTTAAGATTTAGGTTTTTCTTGACAATATATATGATGTTTTGTAAAATAGGCAAAGATGTGGTAAGCCCAGATAGCTCAGTTGGTAGAGCAGAGGACTGAAAATCCTCGTGTCACTGGTTCGATTCCGGTTCTGGGCACTGCGCGGGTGTAGTTCAATGGTAGAACACCAGCCTTCCAAGCTGGATACGTGGGTTCGATTCCCATCACCCGCTTGCCGAATAAATAGCTTACGGACCCTTATGGTTCGTAAGTTTTTTATTTGCGTAGGCGCATAAGGCGAAACTGTCTGATTGCCAAGAAAAATAAAACAATAGAGATAAGAAGACATGGAACATAAATGATCTCATAGCTGCTTAGGTACACAAGCTGTGAGGGATTTTTCTTATCGTAGCAGATCGGGAGTTCATCGCCTATGGTGCTTGTCTTGATCCTGTCATTTAACACATCTATCATGGCCTCATAGGTATTTCCTTTTACCTGATACCGGACAATGGGCCGTTCATAACCGTATTCATTATCTTTGTAACCGACGATCACGGCATCCGTCTTTGCGGTGCTTAGATTTTCTTGCATATCCATGGCAAAATAGCATATTCCGGGAATCAGCAGGATCAGCGCAATGACTATGGCAATCATGGGAAAATAATTTTTCCCTTCTTTTTTCTTTGTGATCAAATAGAGCAGTATCCTAATAAAAGTCGTAAGGGCCAGCAGAATGGCATAGGCGACCATGGCAACATAAGAGGCCAGGACCTCTCCCAAATAAGTAAGGCCGGGCATAAAGCCATACCCCGGCAGACTGTCATAATACACCATAAGTCGGTTAGATATCAGAAGAAAAGCAATCTCCGACACAAACAGCTTTAGCCATTTTGATTTGTGCTTCATACATCTGATAAATGTCCGGATCATCAATATGAGAGCTACGATATATATAATAAAAAGGATGAGTGACATGATTTGCCTCCTATGGTACTCTTGCTTGATTGATGGGCATAAAAAGAGACTGTCGCGCTAATTTTTATGTTAGTGCGACAGTCCTTTAACATTATATAAGCTCTTTAATATTCAAATCCTTATGCTCTTTTAAGTCTAAATATCTATCGCCGACTTTGATAGTAGGCCTTGCCAACGCAACAGGATTGATATAAATGATCGTTCCTTCCACACCGTTGGAAAGGCGTACCTGCTGATTTACAAAGGTATTTACCACATTCTCTAAGAAAGGAAGCAGGAATGTAGGGTCATACTTCTGTAGGCCATCATTTTCAAAAAGAGTGATCACATCAAAAGGAGTAAATGCCTTCCGATATGCCCGGCTGCTGGTCATGGCTTCATATACATCGGCAATGGCCACGATCTTGGCAAAGCGGCTGATCTTTTCGTAGGTAAATCCATAAGGATAACCGCTTCCGTCGCAGCGCTCGTGATGCATCAATGCGGCATTTTTCACCTCATCAGGAAGATCCAGCTGGGACAACATTTTGTAGGATTCCAAAGGATGTGTCTGGATCAACTTATATTCTGCTGCAGTCAGTTTGTCGGTCTTTTTCAAAACATCGGCCGGAATAACCAGCTTACCCACATCATGGAATAATCCGCAGGCCGTTGCCAGTTCCTGATCCTGAGGACTGAAATGCAGCCATCTGGCAAACATATTACAGATCAAGGAAACATTCAGAGAATGTGCGTAGGTACAATCATCATGACCATGCATATTGAGGATCATGTCCATAATGCCGGAGGGAGATTCTCTGTTCTGGATCATCCCCATTGTGTCATTGATCATGTCCTGAGGATTGAAGTCATCGCTCTTTTCAAGCAATGCATTTAAGGAAAATTCCAGTTTATCAATATTTTCTTCGAATTCTTCCTTAAAAGCTACGAAATCGGGAGAGGACTGTAATTTTTCTGCATAGGAAACTTCTTTTTGCGGCGTATCCGGTTTCAGAACTTCATCTTCGATCTGTATGGAAATAACATCAAAAGAAAAAAGACGCGCAATCAAATTCTCCGTCAGTGCAACTCCTTTCGGAACGACCAACTGCCCGTCTGTAGAAAAAACATCTTCTCCGGTAATCATACCGTTTTCCAAATTGGATATTAAAACTTTGTGCATAGAAACACCCCATTTCTACCTTCTGTTACTTAAATTATAAGGGGGAAAACTAGGGCATGTCAATCATAATTCAGCGAAGTTTCCCGAATTTTTTTTCTTAGGCCCAAGATACCCACAGGAGCCACGGAAAGTTCGTCAATACCCATCCGCAGAAAGGTTTCTGTCAGGCTTAGATCTGCCGCCAGTTCCCCGCATATTCCTACTTGACAGCCGACCTTATGCGCGTTTTGCACCACCAGTTCGATCATCTTCAAAACAGCGGGATGATGAGGGTCATAAAAAGCGTCCAAATAAGGATTCTGCCGGTCCATGGCCAGTGCGTATTGGGTCAGATCATTAGAACCGATGCTAAGAAAATCCACTTCCTCTGCCAGTTCCCGGGAAAGTATCACTGCCGCCGGCGTTTCCACCATAATGCCGATCTCTATGTCTTTATAAGAGATGCCTTGTTTATCCAGGTCTGCTTTCACTTCTGAGAGAATCTCCTTAATGCGTTTTACTTCATCAACAGAGATGATCATGGGAAACATCAGGGCAATATTTCCAAAGGCGCTTGACCGGTAGATGGCGCGCAGTTGAGTTTTAAAAAGCTCCGGTCTGCTTAAGGATATGCGAATAGCCCGAAAACCCATGGCAGGATTTTCCTCTTTATCCAACTGCAAATAGTTGGCCTGTTTATCTGCACCTAGATCTAAAGTGCGGATAATGACCTTTTTGCCTTCCATATTTTCCGCTACTGTTTTATAAGCCTGGAATTGTTCTTCCTCAGAGGGAGGGGTAGAACGGTTTAAAAAAAGAAATTCACTTCTGAAAAGGCCGATGCCCTCCGCATCATTTTCCAAAGCGGATCCTACATCTTCTGTGCTTCCGATATTGGCAAACAGGTTGATCTTATGTCCGTCAGAGGTTATGCTTTCTATTCCCTTGAACGCCTGCAATGTCCGCCGGTCATTTTCCTCTTCTTTTTGACGAGCCTTCATCTGGGATAAAACCTGCTTGGTAGGCTCGATGATCAAAGTATCGGTGTATCCGTCCAGGATTGCTGTCTTGCCATTCCAGTCATCATCAATATCTACATTTGCAATGGCAGGGATATTCATAATGCGTGCAAGGATGGAAGCATGGGAATTAGAAGAGCCAAATCTGGTTATCAAAGCTAAAAGATTTTTTCTCTCTATCTGCAATGTGTTGCTGGGAGTCAGCTCTTCTGCCATAAGGATCATAGGCCGATCCAAGATTTGATCTTTGCCGCTTCCGGTCAATATATCCATAAGGCGGCAGATAATATCCTGTATATCTGCAGTCCGTTCCCGCATATATGCATCCTCCATGGAAGAAAAGCGCTCTAGGATGGATGTCTTTACAGAGGATAGGGCAAACTCACTAACCACCTGCTGTGTGCGGATCACATCTTTTACTTTTTCCGTCAGATCCGGGTCTTTTAAGAGCATGCCATGTACTTCAAAAATGGCAGCTTCTGATTCCCCCACTTCTTTTTGTGCTTTTTTGTAAAGAGCAGCCAATTGCGCTTCTGCCTCTGCCAAAGCTGCCTCAAATCGTTTTACTTCTGCTTCCGGATCGGTAACAGTTGTTCTGGCCACAGAAGAGGAGGCTTTTGAAATTTTCTGTATGGTGCCTATGGCAATGCCTGGCGATATGGATTTTCCTTTTATGGTAACCATAGTCTTTATCTCCTGCTTTCCTTACGAAGGGGGTTGAAAACAATTTTTTCAGTTATATTTATTATAGTAAAGAGAAAATAATTTTACAATATAAGCATACCCATAAAAACTGTAATTACCAGGAAATAGAGATGGAGAGTTGAAAAAGATTGTGGTAAAATGTTCAGAAAGGGCAGAGCCGGGTGGCGAACGGAGTGAGATCTGCAAATAAGCATCAAAGAAAGGCGGGATAATTATGAAGCGTTCAAAGATCAATGCCTGTATTAAAGATATGGAGCAGCTTATAGAAAAACACGGTTTTCAATTACCGCCCTTTTGCCATTGGACACCGGAAGAGTGGCAGGAGAAGAGCAGTGAGTACGACGAGATACGGGACAATATGCTGGGCTGGGATATTACGGATTACGGACTGAATGATTTTGACAAAGTGGGATTTTCCCTGATCACTTTGCGAAACGGCAATCAAAAGCTGCCTCAGTACAAAAAGGTATATGCCGAAAAGCTTTTGATGTTAAAGGAAGGTCAGCATTCCCCCATGCATTTTCATTGGAATAAAAGTGAAGATATCATCAACCGGGGAGGCGGTACCCTGATTATTCATGTATATAACGACAGAGGCGACGGAGAGCTGGATGATACGGATGTATTAGTCAATTCTGACGGACGCTCTTATTATGTGCCGGCAGGTACCGGTGTTTTGTTAAAGCCGGGAGAAAGCATTACCCTTTGGCCTCATCAATATCACGACTTTGATGTGCTTCCCGGAACGGGAGATGTGTTGATCGGAGAAGTCTCCATGTGCAATGATGATAATACCGACAACCGTTTCTATGAGGAAGTGGGCAGGTTTCCGGAGATTGAGGAGGACGAACCGCCTTACCGACTATTATGTAACGAATATCCTAAGGCGGCAGAATCATGAAATTTGTACTGGCAGCTCTCAATGCAAAATACATACATACCAACCCGGGACTGTACAGTCTGCGTGCCTATGGGGCAAAATACGGAAAGACGGATGCCTGGGATCCGATGGCGGATATTGTACTTTTGGAATATACCATCAACCAGAGACCGGAAGAGATCCTGCGGGACATTTACAAACAGAAACCGGATGTCATCGGTTTTTCCTGTTATATCTGGAACATTGAGCAGATCATATCCTTAGTAAAGGACCTGCACAAGCTGATGCCGGATCTTCCCATATGGCTGGGAGGACCGGAGGTATCCTACCGTCCCGACGAGGTGCTAAATAGTTATCCACAGCTAACCGGAATTATGATAGGAGAAGGAGAGGAAACCTTCTTAGAACTTTTGCAATACTATAAGTACAAATCGGATCTGCAATCAGAAGGCACAGAACCTTTGCTTGAAAGCATAAGAGGAGTTGTGATCAGAAAAGAAGATGAAATAGTTTACACCCCTGCAAAGGAGCCCCTGGATCTTAATAAGATTCCATTTCTTTATGATGTGCTTTCCGATTTTGAGCACAAGATCATCTATTATGAGTCTTCCCGAGGCTGTCCTTTCCGGTGCAGCTACTGCCTGTCCTGTTTGGATAAAAAAGTTCGCCTGCGAAATATGGAAACGGTAAAGCGGGAATTAGACTTTTTCTTCATAAATAAAGTTGCCCAGGTAAAGTTCATAGACAGGACATTTAACTGCAATCGTCAGCACGCCATGGAAATATGGCGGTATATCAAGGAGCATGACAACGGAGTTACCAATTTTCATTTTGAGATAGCGGCGGACCTTTTGCAGGAGGAAGAGCTGGCTCTTTTAAAAACCCTAAGACCGGGTGCGGTACAGATGGAGATCGGGGTGCAGACCACCAATGAGGATACTCTGCGGGAGATCTGCAGACAGGCGGATATTTCTAAACTGGCAGAAGCGGTGGACAAGCTTCATAAAGGAAACAACATCCACATTCACTTGGATCTTATCGCAGGACTTCCTTTTGAAGATTATGAAAGCTTTTCCCGCTCCTTTGATGATGTATATGTCATGGCGCCCCAGCAGCTTCAGTTGGGCTTTTTAAAGGTATTAAAGGGAGCCGATCTGGAAAGGAAGTGCGAAGAATACGGTCTTGTGTATACGGACCGGCCGCCCTATGAGGTGCTTTGCACAAAATGGCTTTCCTTTGAAGAGGTAAGCAGATTAAAGCAGATAGAGGAAATGGTGGAGTTGTACTACAACAGCAGCCAGTTTACTTATACGCTTCCTTATATGATGCAATTTTTCGACAGGCCTTTTTCCTTATTTGAAAGGCTGGCAGACTTTTATGAAAAGAAGGGCTGCTTCGTCAATACGCCTTCCCGTATATACCGCTATGAGGTTTTGCGGCAGTTTGCCATGGAGGAAACGGCTTGTAAAATGGATTTACTGGATGAACTTTTGACTATGGATGTGTATCTTAGGGAAGATGCAAAGAGCCGTCCTTTTTTTGCAAAGGATCAGGGGGCTTATAAGAGCCTGCTGGGCGGTTTTTACCGCAGGCAGAAGCAGACGGCAGCGTCTCCCCGAATGGAGCATGTAGAAGTCTTTTGGTATGACATTGCAAAAGAAAAACCTGTTTATGAAAAGCTTTCCAAAGAACAGTATGTGGCCTTTGATTACCATGACAGAGATCCTTTGACAAAGGCGGCGGCCATACGGGTTCTTTCGGAAGAAGAGCTACAGGATGAAAGGGATATCATATAATGAAAAAACGAACACAGGAAATTTTGGATAAGCTGGATGAAGTTTATACAAGAGAATATAAATGCTATCTGAATCATGAGAACCCCTGGCAGCTTTTGATCGCCACCATGTTAAGCGCACAGTGTACCGATGCCAGGGTTAATGTGGTAACAAAGGATCTGTTTCAAAAATACAAAAGCCCCGGGGATTTTGCCAGGGCGGATTTAAAGGAGTTGGAGCAGGATATCCATTCCACCGGCTTTTATCACAATAAGGCAAAAAATATCATTGCCTGCTGCAAGGATCTGGTGGAAAAATACGATGGAGAAGTACCGGATACCTTAGAGGAGCTTACCGCTTTGGCGGGAGTGGGCAGGAAGACTGCTAATGTGATCCTGGGGAACATTTTCCATAAGCCCAGTGTGGTGGTAGATACCCATGTAAAGAGGATCTCCAAAAAGCTGGGATTTACTAAGGAAGAGGATCCGGAAAAGATTGAATATGATCTGATGAAAGCCCTTCCGGAGGATCACTGGATTCTATACAACATTCAGATCATTACCTTTGGCCGGGAGATTTGTTTTGCCAGAAATCCCAAATGTGAGGAATGTTTTTTAACGGACTACTGCGCTTATTATAAGAAAGGGCGGAAGAAAAAATAAATGGCTTTCTTTTGTGACAACTTTACGGTAGTAGATATTGAGACCACCGGATTGGAACCAAAACAGGATAAGATAACGGAAATTGCCGCCCTGCGGGTAGAAAAAGGAAAGATTGCAGGCACCTTTCATACCCTGGTCAATCCGGGGAGAAAACTGGAAGAACGGATCAGGACCCTGACCGGCCTGTCGGATGAGGACCTGGAAAAAGCCCCCTTTATCGGAGAAGTCATACAAGACTTTCTGAAGTTTGAGACTACGGGCTGTCTTTTGGGACACAGCATTTTGTTTGATTATTCCTTTTTAAAGAGGGCCGCAGTGAATGGCGGCTGGGAATTTGAACGACAGGGTATGGATACCCTGGCAATTTCCAGGAAATATCTGCAAAGCCTGGAAAGCCGGTCGCTTCCTTTTTTATGCAGCCATTTTCATATTCCCCATAAAGCCCATCGGGCTTTATCGGATGTGGAAGCTACTTTGCAGTTGTACGAACTATTAAAGGAACAGTTTGGGCAGGATAAAGATGCAGAAAGTGTTTTTGTACCAAAACCTCTTATTTACAAGATCAAAAAGGAAAGCCCTGTTACAAAAAAACAGATAGAACAGCTCAATCGATTTCTGTCCTATCATAACCTGCAAAGTGAATATATTATAGAGAATATGACTCGCAATGAGGCCAGCCGCTATTTAGACCGGCTGATCAGCTCTTATGGCCGGATTCCTCCAAGGAGCGCAGAATAGCAGAGCGGTTGGCGGAGCGCAGAGTGGAGGCAGTTTCTATCAGAGACTTCATCTTATCCTCTTCGTGGCCTTTGGCATACATATCCTTCAGCAATAAATAGGTGTCTTTGATATCTGTACCGCTTTCTACTCCTTTTTCCAAAAGAATGCGGGCATTGCTTTCATAGCCGTTTTCCAAATAGAGCTTGGCAAGCTTGTAGATGGTGCGGGCATAAAGGGTGTAGTTTTCGTCATAAGAAGACAAAACGGTAAGGTTGGCAGTACCATATTCAAGCTTTAAGTCCGTATTGGTATAGCCGGTGAGATTGACGATCTTTTTATCGGAAAGTCTTTCCAAAGTCGACAGGCAGTCCTGCACTTCATCATTATAGGGCAGCAGGCTTTTGGGAATGCATTCAAAGGGAATTTTGATATAATTTAAGCCATCCAAAGATTTCCGCCTGGTACTGTTTGCTTTGTGCTCCCTTGCCCAGAAGTCATTCAGCGCGTTATCTTCCATTTTTTCGTGTTTTTTGATTTCGTAAGTGAGCCATACGGCAAAGATGATAAAGCTTGCCAAAATAGAAAACATCGTTTATAATATCCTTTCGTAAGAAGAGGTGATTTTATGTTTAATAAAAATACCAGACAATTGATTTCACGAATCATCATCATCCTGTTGATCTTAGCTATGATCGTTCCCACAGCCATTTCTTTCTTACAGTAGTTTCAAGAAAGATTGCGGATGAGGAAACGAGGAGTTTTGCAGCTATTAACCTTATAAGCAGTTCGGAAAATCTGCTTATGTCTCCATTATAGCACAAGGGGAAAGTATTATGAAAAAAATTATTGGAATTTTTGCTGTCGTTTTTGTTTTGGCACTGGTGCCGGTTCTTTACAATGTAAAAGCAGAGACAAACAACCAGACGCCCAATACCATTGAAAATGGAATTTATATCGGTGAAGTGGATGTTTCCGGTCTGACGGAAGCAGAAGCTGCCGCAAAAGTAAATGCATATCTTGAAGAGATCGGTCAGGCCCAGATTCAGCTTCATGCCATGAATGACAATTATTATACGGTTTCAGCAGATGAGATCGGCTTGACATGGACCAATGCAGATGTGGTCACACAGGCTTTGGAAGTGGGAAAGAAAGGAAATCTGGTTGACAGATATAAGACCTTAAAGGATCTGGAGCACGAAAACTTGATGCTTCCTCTTACTTTTGTGGTAGACCGACAATCTATCTTGACTATTATTGAAGAGCAGTGCCAGGAATATAATGTACCGGCTATTGATGCTACGCTTACAAGAGAGAACGGTGAATTTGTGATCGAACCGGGACAGACCGGTGTTAAGATCAACAATGAGGCTTCCGCAGATGCAGTAGTGGCATTTATGACGGAGCAGTGGGATTATAAAGATGCAGTTGTGGACCTGGTGGTGGAGGTAGATGAACCTCGCGGAACAGAAGAGGAACTTTCCCAAGTAAAAGATGTCCTGGGCAGTTTTACTACCAGCTATTCTACATCCAATGCAAATCGATCCGGCAATGTGGCAAATGGCTGTCGGCTGGTAGACGGGGCGCTTCTTTATCCCGGAGATGAGTTTTCAGTATATGAAGCCATCAGCCCCTTTACAGAGGCAAACGGTTATTTTATGGCCGGTTCCTATTCCGGCGGATTGGTAGTGGATTCCTTAGGCGGCGGCATCTGTCAGGTATCTACCACCCTTTATAATGCGGTACTCCGTGCAGAATTGGAAGTGACAGAGCGTTCCAATCACTCCATGATCGTAACTTATGTAGATCCTTCCGCCGATGCGGCGATCTCCGGAACGGCCAAAGACTTTAAATTTGTAAATAACTTAGATCATCCTATTTATATCGAGGGTTATACCCACGATAAGAAAATTACCTTTAATATTTATGGCGTTGAGACCAGACCTGACAACAGAGAGGTTATTTATGAGAGCGAGATCTTAACTACTACGCCGGCAACCGGAGAACAGGTTGTAGCAGATTCCAGCAAACCTGTGGGCTATATCAGTGTACAGTCTGCTCATACAGGCTATACGGCACAGCTCTGGAAAATCGTGAAGGTAGATGGTGTGGAACAGAGCAGAGAGGTCATCAATAAGAGCACCTATAAGGCTGTTCCCAGAACGGCAGCAGTCGGTACAGCCACTGCAGATCCCAATGTGGCCAATGCGATAAAGGCAGCCATTGCAACCCAGAGCATTGATTATGTAAGGGCGGTATTGGCAGGCGCTCCTGCAGGACCCACCCCGGAGCAGCAGGCGGCAGCACAGCAGGCAGCTGTTCAACAGCAACAGGCACAGCAGGCGGCAGAAGCGGCAGCGGCAGCACAGGCAGCGGCGGATGCAGCAGCGGCAGAAGCGGCGGCGGCAGATGCAGTAGCGCCTTAGGAAGAATAAAGAGTAAAATAGGTAAATTTTCTTTAGGAAGCAGATTCAAAGGCGGATCGGCTTCCTAAAGTTATATGTATCCGTAAAACCGAAAAGTCCCATGGAGCAGCATAGGATTGAGGATAAAGAAATGAAAATTGGAAAAGTACCGGAAAATGTATTAAAACGGTCTATACTAAAACAAATAAAGACGAGTCGTCCCGAGGTCTTGATGGGGGCGGGTGTGGGTGAGGATTGCGCGGCTCTTGCCTTAGAACCGGATGAGGTCATGGTCCTGTCTACCGATCCCATTACGGGAACCAGCAAGGATATGGGCAGGTGGGCGGTTATGATCTCTGCCAACGACATTGCCTCCAGCGGCGCAGAAGTGATCGGAATGATGGTATGTGCCATGCTTCCCCCGGAGATAACCGAAGCCGAGATCAAAGAGATCATGCAGGATCTGGAAGGGGCCTGTGAAGAACTGGGCATTCAGGTCATAGGCGGGCATACAGAGGTAACGGATGCGGTAACAAGACCGCTTCTAAGCATAACCGGAATCGGAAAAGTGAAAAAGGACCGGTTCTTAGCCACAAAAGGCGCCAGACCGGGACAGGATATCGTCATAACGAAATGGGTCGGCCTGGAAGGCACCTCCATTTTGGCAAAAGAACGAAAAGAAGAATTGTTAAAAAAATTCCCCATTCAGTTGGTGGAAGAGGCGGCAGGATATGATGCCTATCTTTCGATTTTGTCCGAGGCCGCTATCGCCGGTAAGTCCGGCGTCAGCGCGATGCACGATATTACAGAGGGCGGGGTTTTCGGAGCTCTCTGGGAATTGGCAGAAAGCGCAGGCGTTGGACTGAACATTGATCTAAAAAAGCTGCCTATCCGACAGGCTACAGTGGAGATCTGCAACTACTTTGATATCAATCCTTATGAGCTGATGTCATCAGGAAGTCTTTTGATCGCAGCTGATAACGGACATGATCTGGTAAGGGAATTGGAAAAAGAGCAGATCCCTAGCGCAGTGATCGGAAAGGTAACAGAAGGTAACGATAGGGTGGTTATAAATGATGGCGAAACCAGATTTTTAGAGCCGCCCAAAACCGATGAATTATATAAAGCCCTGGAAAGACAGGGGGAACGGAGTTAATATGAGAGAACAATTATTGAGCATTATCGAGAAAAACAGCAGAGTGGAGATTGCAGAGCTGGCGATCATTTTGGGTGTAACAGAGATCCAGATAGCCAATGAACTGAAGGCCATGGAAGAGGAAGGGATCATTTGCGGATTTCATACCCTGATCGACTGGGAAAAGACCAATATCGAAAAAGTATCCGCCTTAATCGAAGTGCGGGTTACACCCCAGAGAGGACAGGGCTTTGACAATATTGCGGAGAGGATCTACAAGTATCCGGAGGTTAATTCCGTATTTTTGATCTCCGGCGGCTATGACCTGTTGGTTACCCTGGAAGGAAAATCCTTAAAGGAGATCTCCACCTTTGTAACGGATAAGCTTTCTACTCTGGAGTCTGTATTAAGTACAGCCACACACTTTATCCTGAAAAAATACAAAGACCACGGAACCATTATTTCAAAAGCATATACAGATGAAAGGATGAAGGTAACGCCATGAGAGATCCATTATCAAAACAGATTAAAGAGATTAAGCCTTCGGGCATTCGAAAATTTTTTGACATCGTTAGTGAAATGCCGGATGCCATTTCTCTGGGTGTAGGCGAACCGGATTTTGATACGCCCTGGCATATCAGGGATGAAGGAATCTATTCCCTGGAGAAAGGCCGTACATTTTATACCTCCAATTCAGGTCTAAAAGAGCTGAGGGTGGAGATCTGCAATTATTTAAAGAGAAGTCAGGGTGTGGAATACAATTATAACGACCAGGTTATCATAACCGTTGGCGGTTCGGAAGCCATTGATATCGGCCTGCGCGCCATGTTGGATCCCGGAGACGAAGTACTGATCCCCCAGCCCAGCTATGTTTCCTACGAGCCTTGTACTATTCTGGCAGGCGGTGTGCCGGTGGTGATCAATCTAAAAAATGAAAATGAATTCCGTCTCACTGCACAGGAGTTAGAAGATGCCATTACAGAAAAGACAAAAGTTTTGATCTTGCCTTTTCCCAATAACCCTACCGGTGCCATCATGGAGCAAAAGGACTTAGAAGCTATTGCAGAAGTGATCAGGAAGCATGATCTCTATGTGATGTCGGATGAAATCTATGCAGAGCTTACATATAAGGATAAACATGTGTCTATTGCCTCTTTACCGGGCATGTATGAGCGTACTGTATTGATCAACGGATTTTCCAAAGCTTATGCCATGACCGGATGGAGACTGGGCTATGCCTGCGGTCCCAAAGAGATCATTGAGCAGATGACCAAGATCCATCAGTTTGCCATTATGTGTGCACCTACTACCAGCCAGTATGCAGCAGTCAATGCCTTGAAAAACGGTGATGAAGATGTGAAGCAGATGCGGGAAGCATATAACCAGAGACGGCGGTTTTTGATGCATTCCTTCCGGGAAATGGGACTGCAGTGCTTTGAGCCTTACGGCGCTTTTTATGTATTCCCCTGTATCAAAGAATTCGGCATGACCAGTGATGAATTTGCCACCAGATTTTTGGAAGAAGAAAAAGTAGCTGTGGTGCCGGGTACGGCGTTCGGTGACTGTGGAGAAGGATTCTTGCGGATCTCCTATGCGTATTCCCTGGAAAATTTAAAGGTGGCTATCGATAAGCTTAAGAATTTTGTAGAACGGCTTCGGAAAGAGCAGGGGCGGGCATAGTATGAATATTGTCTTACACCAGCCGGAGATTCCGGCTAATACAGGCAACATTGGAAGGACCTGTGTGGCAACAGGCACCAGCCTGCATTTGATCGAGCCTTTGGGATTTTCTTTAAGTGAAAAAGCCCTGAAGCGGGCGGGAATGGATTATTGGAAGGATCTGGATGTCCATACCTACATCAACTTTGAAGATTTTAAAGCAAAGCATCCCGGAGCGAAGATCTGGATGGCCACCACAAAAGCAAAAAGGATTTATACGGAAGTAGAATATGGACCGGATGACTTTATCATGTTTGGAAAAGAAAGCGCCGGCATTCCTGAGGAAATCCTGGTGGAGCATGAAGAATGCTGCATCCGTATTCCCATGGAACCGGCGATCCGTTCCTTAAATCTGTCCAATTCTGCAGCTATTGTGTTATACGAAGGGCTGCGTCAGCAAAACTTTGCATCCATGCAGTTAATGGGAGAGCTGCACAGACTTCATTGGAAAGAGGGTTAATCATCGTCTTCTTCCGATAAGGCCAGAGTAAAGATAAACTCGGAACCGACCCCTTCGGTACTGATCACATTGATGTTCTCACCGTGGGAGTGAATGATCTCTTTGGTGATAGAAAGTCCCAAACCGGTTCCTTTCTTATCCTTTCCTCTGGAAAGATCCGTTTTATAGAAACGGTCAAAGATCATCTTTAAGCTGTCCTTGGGAATGCCGATGCCGGTGTCCTTTACGGAAACAAACAGCTTATTGTTCTTTTCCCGGGTCTCAATGGTAATGGTAGATTGATTGTGGGAAAATTTAATAGCGTTATCCAACAGATTGTATAATACCTGCTGGATACGGGTCATATCAGCATGAACCAGCATTTCCTCACCTGTCAGGATCAGGGAAATGCTGATTTTTTTCTTTTCACAGGTCCCCTCAAAGGTAGCCACGGTATTGCGGATGACATCGTTGATATCAAAATCCGACACCTCTAAAACCATGCCCTTGGTATTCAAATTGTTTAAAGTCAAAAGGGAGTTGGTCAGCTTGGCAAGCCGGTCCGTTTCGTTCATGACTATGTTCAGATATTTTTCATGCATTTCCGGCGGAACGGTACCGTCTAACATGGCTTCCAGATAACCCCGTATGGAGGTAAGGGGAGAGCGGAAGTCATGGGATACATTGGCAACAAACTTTTTCTGAATATCCTCGGAACGGGCGATTTCGCTTGCCATATAGTTAAGAGTTGCCGCCAGATAACCCAACTCGTCGCTGCTGTCCAAAGAAAATTCATAATGCATGTTGCCTGCGGCATACTGATCCGTTGCATAAATGATCTTTCGCAGAGGGATATAAAACACCTCTGTAAAGAACAGTAAAATGATCAGGGAAAGAAAGATCAAAACCACCAGGGTAATATAAGTGATGCTCAGATAGTCGTCGCTTCTTGCCCGTAGCTCGCTCATAGGCTGATGAATGACCACATAGCCTTTGATCTTGTAATTGGAGGTAATGGGAGTATAGACGCTGAGCATTTCCTCATCAAACTCTCCAAAAAAATTGTCCCGGATATAATAGGAATCCGAAGTAATGGAAGGATTGAAATCCTCAATGATCCTGGGATTGGACACATCCGGCATTTCCAGGGAATTTAAAATGACCGTACCGGAAGGATTTACGATCCAGATGGATGCGGACAGATAGGTGGCCAGCGCATTGAGCTGTGTGTAAGCAGTCTCGATGGTGATCTGATTGTTGTAAAGCTCGCTGGCATAGGTTTTGGCAATGAGGGAAGCTTCCCGGTAGAGATTCTCCGCCGTTTCCCTGGTCTCATGCTCCAGGGTCAGGGAAGAGGAAAAGGTAGCTACCGCCACAAAACCAAAACAGCCGAATATGATATATGCAATAAGAAACTTTAGATATAGTGTTTTTCTCATCCCAATACCTCAAATTTGTATCCGATTCCCCACACCGTGGACAAACGCCATGATTCATGGTCTCTTATCTTTTCTCTCAGCCTTTTGATATGCACATCCACAGTACGGGTGTCGCCGATATATTCATAGCCCCAGATCTGGTCCAACAGCTGCTCTCTGGTAAAAACCTGATTGGGAGATGCCGCAAGAAAATACAAAAGTTCCAGTTCTTTCGGGGGCATTTCAATAACCTTTCCTTTGTAAACAACAGAGTAATTGGTCAGATTGATGGTCAGATCGGGATACTGGGCAACCTTTGCCTGAGGAGAGGCAGGAATACTCTCTTTGACAGCATCGGCAGCAGGTTTATAACGGCGAAGCACTGCCTTTACCCTGGCAACCATTTCCTTTGTGTCAAAGGGCTTCTCCATAT
This sequence comes from Lachnospiraceae bacterium, assembly GCA_022510725.1. Lineage (GTDB taxonomy): Bacteria > Bacillota > Clostridia > Lachnospirales > Lachnospiraceae > UBA2882. The sequence goes on along the minus strand of JAFLSW010000003.1, from coordinate 12,912 downwards.
AATCGTCTGCCCCCAGCTCCAGCCCCAATACCTTATCAAAGATCTCTCCCTTTGCGGAAAGCATGATGATAGGAATGGAAGAGGAAGCCCGCACTTCCCTACAGACCTGATATCCGTCTATGCCCGGCAGCATCAGATCCAATAAGATCAGATTGGGTTCAAAGCTCTTTACCGCATCCAGAGCAGACTCGCCGTCATGGACAATAAAGGTCTCAAAGCATTCCTTTGTAAGATACAAAGAAATCAGCTCTGCAATATTTTCATCATCATCTACGATCAGGATTTTTTGTTTGTTAGCCATAGCTACCTCCTTGATTGTGTGTTATATTACTTAAACTCCGCAATGGTAACGCCTGCATCCCCTTCGCCAAACTCTCCCAAACGGAAGGAAGCGATATAGGACAAGCCTTTCAAATGCTGGGACACTGCCTTGCGCAAGGCGCCGGTTCCTTTGCCGTGGACGATCCGCACACTGGGCAGATGGGACATATAGGCATCGTCCAAATATTTATCCAAAACGGAAATGGCCTCATCACAGGTCATGCCCAAAAGATTGATCTCAGGAGAGATGGAGGCTGCCTTTGATGCCTTGATCTTGGAAGAATGACTGCGGACTAATACATTGGTTTTGATCTCTTCTTCCGGTGCGGGAGCCAGATCCTTTAAATTGACCTTGGATTTGATGATACCGCACTGGACAAACAGATTACCCTTTGCATCCGGGGCAGAAACAATAATACCCTCTACGCCCATGGAAAGCACCTTTACTTTTTCTCCGGGCTTGGCCTCTTCTTTGGAAATTCCCGGTCCTTTGGGTGCCTTTGCTTTTGTGGAAAGCTTTTCATTCTTTTTGGAAATGGCCCTTCCTACTCTTTGGCGTTTTGCTTCCATTTCCTGAATATTGGCATCCTTGGCATATTGATTGAAGCTTCGGATGGTTTCGTCCGCCAGATCCTTTGCTTCCTGCAAGATCTCTTTGGCCTGTATATTGGCCTCTCTTAAAATATCCTCTTTTGCCGCATCCGCCTTTTGCTGTTTTTGTAAAAGCTGCTCCTTTAAGGTTTCAACCTCTTTTTTGTAGGCCTCAATCTCCAGCTGCTCCCGCTCAATGGTAAGGCGGCTTTTCTCCAGATCTGCAAGCACATCTTCAAAGCTGTTGTCCTCATTGGAAAGCTGTGCTCTGGCATGCTCGATAAAGTTCTGGGGAAGTCCTAACTTACCGGATATGGCAAAGGCATTACTTTTACCGGGAATACCGATCAAAAGCCGGTAAGTGGGGGATAAGGTCTCTACATCGAATTCACAGCTGGCATTTTCCACACCTTCTGTGGACAAGGCATACAGCTTTAGCTCGCTGTAATGGGTAGTGGCAATGGTGCAGATCTTCTTTTCATGAAGATGAGACAAAATGGATATGGCAAGTGCCGCACCCTCAGTGGGATCCGTTCCTGCACATAACTCGTCAAAAAGGCAGAGACTTCTTTCATCCGATTCCTTCAACATATAAATGATATTTTTCATGTGAGAAGAAAAGGTGGACAAAGACTGTTCAATGCTCTGTTCATCTCCGATATCTGCAAATACATTATTAAATACCTGAAGCTTACTTTGGTGAAGGGCAGGAATATGCAGCCCTGCCTGTCCCATAAGAGTAAAGAGGCCAACGGTCTTTAGGGAAACCGTCTTGCCTCCGGTGTTGGGTCCGGTTATCATCAGTTGGTCAAATTCTTCGCCCAGACGGATATCAATAGGAACCACGGTCTTAGGATCCAATAAAGGATGGCGCCCTTTTCGGATATTGATCCCGTCATGGAGAGAAAAAACAGGCTCCGTGGCATTTTGTGCCAAAGCCAGCCTTCCCTTGGCAAAAATAAAGTCCAGACGGGTCATGGTCTGACCGTTTTGTTCCAGTGTCTCAGCGTGGGGCGCAAAGGAAGCGGAAAGCTCTGCCAAAATTCTCTCTATTTCCTCTTTTTCCGCATGAGCCAGTTCCTTTAATCGATTGTTCAATTCCACAATGGCTGCCGGTTCGATAAAAAAGGTGGAGCCGGTGGAAGACTGATCATGGACCATGCCGGGCACCTGGCTTTTGTATTCCGCTTTTACAGGCAGACAATAGCGGTTATCCCTCATGGTAATGACCGCATCCATCAAATAAGTGCGCAGGGAGCCGTTTACCATGGAGGTCAGCTGGGAATGGATCTTATCTCCGGTTCCCGCCATCTTCCTGCGAATGTCTCTTAATGCGGGAGAGGCATCGTCGGCAAATTCATCAGAAGCTACAATACAGCGCCTTACCTCTGCACTTAAACCGGACAAAGACTCTAAGCTGTCGAAAAATTCTGTCAGGCTGTCGCTCTCTGCATCGGGAGCCTTGCAGCCGTATTGTTTGACTCTTGCCACATTCTCCAAAAAGGATGCTAAGGAAAGCAGCTCTTCTGCATTTAAGCTGCCGCCTATGGCAAGATGCTTGGTCATATGCCGTATATCCTTATTGCTGCCAAAAGAAGTAGAACCGTCTTTTAATAGTCTGGAAAGAGCATCTCCGGTCTGCTTCTGATAAAGCCGGATCTGCTCCATATCCGTCCTTGGCAGGATTTTTTTACAAAGCTGTCTGCCCGGTTCCGAATCCGCATTGGCTGCAAGCTGTTCTATGATCTTATCAAATTCCAAGGTTTGCAATGCTTTCTTATTCATGAGAAAAGTATAGCATATATCCCTTAAAAATCCAACGAAACATTGGGAAAGAAATAAGAACATCACTTCTTGATTATCTAAAATGATAGTATTATGATAGATAAAAGTTTATTAGTAATTTAACAGACTTCATTTTAGCAGGAAAAGAGGATTTAAAAAGTGTTACACATTGCTGTTTGTGATGATGAGCCAATATTCTTAAAGACATTTGAGGTTAAGTTGGAGGAAAAGCTAAAAGAATTAAATATTGAAGGGGACATCAAGAGTTACCACGATGAGGAAAAGTTTTTAAAGGAATTATCTTATTTTGATGCAGTATTCCTTGATATTGATATGCCTAAAATAAATGGTATGGAGATAGCAGTTTATATTAAACAAAATCATCCAATGCCTATATTGTTTCTTACAGCTCATGATGAACTGGTGTATTCGTCTATTCAGTTTCAGCCCTTTCGATTTATTAGAAAGGAATATGTGGATGTTGAATTAGAAGAGGCGGTTAAGGCATTAGAAGAACATATCAAGGTGCAGTTTCAGAATCACTTGGTATGTCTGCATACATCCATGGGAAATATTACATTAAGCGTAAAGAATATTACATTTGCGGAAATTTATGGACATTGGATCAAGATCCACACAAAGGATGGCAAAGTTTTTGAGTGCTATGGAAGTCTGTCAGCCTATGAAAAACAATGGGAAAAATATGGTTTTGTAAGGACGCATAAAAGCTATTTGGCTAATGGATGGTATATTTACTCCATACAGAAAAATATCGTTGTTTTGGATAATGGAGAAGAATTATTGCTTGGTCGGAAAAGAGCTCACGAGGTAAGAGAGAAATTTGAAATATTAATGAGGAGCATATGATGACAGTGAATTATATAGAGTGGCTGGCCTCTTTGGTAGAATGTTTCATTATTGTACGATTTTTAAATCAATGGTTACCATTTCGATATAAAAACTATAAAATCTATGTAACAAGCATATTATTTGTTTTGTTAGCAACGGATAATATTATTTTAAGTCAGAAAAAAGGAACAGAAAACATCTCAATTCTTATTATGCTAATTCTGCTCTCCATCTATTCTCTTATATGCCAAAAGGGAAGGGCTTATGAGAAAATATTGGAAATATTGATACCGACACTTACTTTATTCCCTATCAATGGAATTGTTTTGTATTCGATTTCTTTTATTACACATGAAAGTGTGGACATGCTTCGAAGTTCCGGTGAGGAATTAAGGATACTAGTGTTGTTTTTTAGTAAGTTTGCATTTTTTATAGTATGCGAAATATTAATCAGATTGAAGAAAAAAGAGACCGCTTCCCTTAAGAGTTTCCAATGGCCGATTCAGGTTCTATGTTTTGTTATTTCTTTTTACATTGCTAATATGATCTGGAGTATATCAAAGCAGGCTTCTGTTGACGATTATAGGGTTTTGCTGGTTTTCCTTTCCATAGCGATGTTAAATATATTGCTGTTTGTTCTTTTGAATCAGATGGAAAACAGCAGTCACTTGCGGGAAAAATACAATTTGGCCCAAATGAATCTTAAGCTCCAGAAACAATTCGTGTTGAATGCACAAAAACATTATAAGGAAACAAAAATTCTTTATCATGATATGAAACATTATTTAATGACAACAACAGGTCTTATTTCAAATGGGAATCCGGATGAAGCAAAGAATTATCTGGAAACACTATTACAGCAAAAGCTGTCTTCTGTATCTATCGGTATTCAGACGGGAATGATCGCTGTAGACTCAGTAATAAATGATAAGTTCTCAATCTGCAAGGAAAAAGGAATTACGGTAAAAGCTGTTTTGAATACGGAATTTCATGAAGTAAATGAAATGGACATGAGCATATTACTTTCTAACTTGCTGGACAATGCTATGAGTGGATGTAAGGATTCTGATAAGCCTATGATAGATTTAGAAATAAGCAGAAAAAAATCCTATATACAAATTATTGTTAAAAATAGCATCAGAAATTCTGTGTTATCGAGTAATCCGGATCTGGTTACTACAAAGTCGGAAAAGTCTATGCATGGATATGGAATTGCATCAATTCATGAAATATGTAGCAAATACGATGGTACAGTGAAGTTTTGTGAAGAAGGGAATATATTTATAGCGGAAATATGGCTTCATATTGAAGCACAAGACCAAGAACCTAAATAACCTGTGCCGTTTATGTTGCACAGAAGTCGTTGGTGTTAAACATATAGTAAATAAAAACATAATCAGCTATAATGCGACAAAAGCAGAGGATAAAGAATATTTTATCCTCTGCCGTTTTATTATGGAGGATTGGTATGAAAAAAGTTAAATTATGTTTCATAATGGCAATATGCATTGTGTATCTTGTAGGATGCAATTCTCAAATTGAAAAGGATATTACCGGATTAGAAAATACGACTATTACATCGGACACAACAGGGGATAATGAGCTAATTCAATATGATTTTCAGTTTTCTGAAAATCGCATCAATATTACAGAATACCAAAATCGGTACGAGAATGAAATCATTGAAATAAAAGAGAGTAAATTTCAGAATATTATTTTTCAAGATTGTGAGATCATGCCAATTAAAGGAATTGATACAGTAGGAATCTACAGACTATATTCAGAAAATATGGGAGTAGATGAGACCATAGAATTCATAAAAGGCTGGCTTAGAAATATTAACTGTGATGATATAGATTTAGAGAAAGAACTACGAGACGCTACTGGGCAATACGAGGGAAGCAATGAAGAATATCCCTATGATTATCCGGCGGTATTTGACCATTATCCTGATTTTGATTCAGGAAGAGGATTTTTTCTTAACACCAATAGGTGTTATATCCAAATGGGGAATGGTGGAATATACTCCATGAGCGACGGTTCGATAACAGCTTTTCTGGATCTGGATGGTTTTGCCGCAATGGATGCTTTGGGAACCAATCAGGAAAATGTCGTGGGTAAAGGAATGGTTTCACAGTTGGGTGATAATGTATGGGATTTGGCGGATGGAGAAATGTCCATTGCAGATGCTGCAGAAATCGTAAAAAACTATTTTGAAGCAGGAACGCCAAAAGAAAATCCAGATAATATATCCATTGATGCACCGGAAGTAGAAGTGTTTATGCTGGGGGATAAGTATGGTTATGCCTTTAAAGTCCGCAGAGTTTATAGAGGAATACCCTTTGCATATGCCGCAACCGGTATTAGGACTTACTATGGTTCTGACTATGAACTTATGGAAGATATGAAAAGGGCATATGTTATAAATCATGACCGGGTATCTGCATTTACAGGATATTCGGATGCAGAGCAGCTAGAACCTCTTATGGAAGAACAGACAGATATCATTAGTCTAAAGGATGCGATTATGATATTAGATGACTTTTTAGCAGCCAATGTAACATTAAAAGTAAGCAAAGTAGGGTTGGTCTATTGTCCCCATGTTGATAAATCAGAAAATAAAGTCGTATATCCTTGTTGGCAATTTCAGGGTGTTAACCAAACAAATAATCAATTAATGAGATTCTATATCAATGTGCTTACAGGAGAGATCTATTACTACTCCTATGTGGAGGAATAGTATGCAGAATATAGTAACTGAAATTAAAAAAAGTTTGTATCTGCCTTTTTTCATATTATCCTGCTTTGGAGTGGTTTTAGTCTGCCTGTTAAGTGAGGGCTATACTTCTCTTGGTGGAAAAAGTTATACGATCATGGAACTGCTGCTATTTTTAAGTAAAGATACAATGTTGACAGATGTTTCTTTAAACCGATATGAAATATGGATGAAAGGGATAGGGACATGGACACAACTGCTTCTTCCGTTTTTGTTGAGTATAGGATATCTTTATGACATTTCAAATGAAAAATTAACAGGAATGCACAGACTGATATTAGTCAGAGAAAACAATCTTGGATATTGTATTTCAAAAACAATTTCAGCCATGCTAAGCGGTGGCATTATTATGTTTGTAGGATATGCAATTTTTGGAGCAATCATATTTATTAAATTTCCATCCATACAGGAATATCCGGTTGATTATTTAAACATGTATATGGAATCCTTTTATGGTTTTCAAGAATTTTTTGGGGGCTTGAAACGGTGCATAGGTATTTTCTTATATGGAATGTGTATCAATATTTTTGCATATTTCGTATCAATAATATTTGTGGATAAATATATTTTGCTTTGCTTACCTATCATGATGAAATATATTTGGGGACAGACGATTTTAAAAATAGAAATGAATGCAATAAATACAGGGCAAGATGCATTACTGAATTTATGTTCCGGTTTAAGAATTGAAAATATTTTAAGTATGAATCAATCTGTCTTTTGGTGGATGACATTGCTGCTTGTGTTTGTCATATACATGGGTGGTTTTTGCTTAAATCTATATTTGTTAAAGAAGAAAGGGAGTGAAGTTGGGTTTGAATAAAATAAAAATTATACGGAACCTTTCCCGAATTGAAATGCTGCAACTAGTTAGAAGTACAAAAATCATTATACTTACTCTCTTTGTCATTTTTATAAATATTCAAATCATTACTCCTCTTAGAGAGCTAAGCGTTCTGATGGAAAGCAAAATTTCTGTATTTGAGCCATTTATAGCAGTGGGTAATTCAGGAATTATTGTATTAATATTGCCGCTTTTTTTTATTACGATGATGGCGGATTATCCAAGAGAAGGAGGCAGTCAATATTTTTACCAGATACGATGCAGTAAAAGAACATGGATTGTGGGTCAAGTTGTTTATGCAATAGAAAGTTCCATTGCCCTAACATTATTTGTTTTTACTGCATCAGTTTTATTGGCATTGAATTTTATAGATAAAAGCCCATATTACAGTTATGCTGTAACAAAATATGCAGCAGTTTATCCGGAAAGAGCAGGAGAATATGTAGTACAACTGATTCCTGAAAATTTGTATAATCAGGTTTTGTTAAAGACATCTATGCTTCATACAGCAATATTGCTTATATTATACTTTATTATGCTTGCGCTGATTATTCTTGTTTTTTCCCTATTGAAAAAGAAAATAATAGGGATCTTGCTGGATGCATTTCTTATTGTTATGGGAGGTATAGCCTGTGCTTCCAGAACATCATATATGTGGTTCCTTCCTATGGCACATACCATTACATGGCTGCATTATGAAAAATATCAAAGTGAACAGATCATGCCGCTATCCTATTCTTATATTTATTTCATTGTAATTAACACTATATTGGTAGTTCTATCTATTGTCATGAGTAAAAGGTATCATAGTATATAAAAGGAGGGTAAATGTGATAAAAATAAGTGATCTGAATTTAAATATAAAGGGACATCAAATCTTATCCAATGTCAATATGACTTTGCAGGAAGGAAATATTTATGGTCTGGTCGGAAATAACGGCAGTGGAAAAACGATGTTAATGAAGTGCATCTGTGGGTTTGTAAAAACCACATCCGGTAAGATCGTCGTTGATAATGAGGTTATTGGCAAGGATATCGATTATATAAAGAATACAGGTATCATTATTGAAACGCCGGGTTTTATTATGTATTATTCGGGATTAAAGAATCTTAAAATTTTGGCAGAAATAAGTGGAAAAACAAATGTAACTAAAATTAAAGAAACAATGAAAGAATGTGGACTGGATCCGGATCTTAAATTGCCGGTTAAAAAATATAGTCTGGGAATGCGACAGAGGTTGGGTATCGCTCAAGCGATCATGGAGGACCAATCAATATTGATTTTGGACGAACCGATGAATGGGTTAGATAAGGAGGGGATAGCTACTGTCAGGATGCTTTTGCTAAAAATGAAAGCAGAGGGGAGACTGGTTATTCTTGCGAGTCATAATCGAGAAGATATTGATATTCTGTGTGATGAAGTATTTTTTGTAGAAAAAGGGCAAGTAAAAGGTTTGTCTTTACAAGAAATGCCCCGTCCGATATACTGAAATATAGTATGTATGCTGTATTGGTAAAGAGGGAAAGAAATGAACGAAAATGAAATCATAGAACAGGATGGGGAAGAAAAAGAGCAGAAAGAAGAAGGTTCTTATTCCTTTATCAGTGAAAAGATCAAAGAGCGTCCCATCAATAAAAGAAAGCTTTTTAAAAAGACGGTTATCACTGTATGTGGAGCGGCTATTTTTGGTATAGTTGCCTGTATTACCTTCCTTTTGTTAGAGCCGGTTATCAGCAACTGGCTTTATCCGGAAGAGATCACCAGAGTGGAGTTTCCTGAGGAAGAGGATGAGATCACGCCGGAAGAGCTGTTGACTGATGAACATGTGGAACAGGACATCAAGCAGGAAGAGCAGATGCAGTCTAATCAGCAGTTTAACCAACAGGTGCTGGATCAGATTACAGCACAAGTTAGCAGTGGGCAATTCGCCATGCAGACTTATCAGAACATTTATGATGAGTTGTATCAAATTGCAGCAGACGCTTCCGGTTATGTGGTAACCCTTACAGGCGTTTCCCAGGATACCGACTGGTTCCAAAACCGGGTAGAAAATATCAATGAGACTTCCGGCGCAGTAGTGGCAAAAAGTGAGGATCAGATATATATTCTGGCAGATTTAAACGGCCTTCCGGATGCGGAAACCTATAATGTGACATTTGGAAATGGCAGCAGGCAGGAAGCTCATTTGAAGCGGGAAGATCCCTATACGAGACTGGCTGTGTTTACCGTTCCCAAAACAGCTATGACAGATGAAGAATGGGAAGGCGTAGGGGTAGCAAAATTGGGCAATTCTAATTCCTCTGCCATTGTAGGAAGACCGGTAGTAGCATTGGGAAGTCCTCTGGGACAAAGCGGTTCTGTCTGCTATGGAATCATTACCTCTAATCAGTCGGAAGTGGTCTATGCAGACCATCGGTATTCTGTTTTGACTACGGATATAACAGGCAGCGCAACCAATGCCAGCGGAATCATTATCAATACCTCCGGACAGATCCTGGGGATCATTACCAAAGAATCCAGCGTCAATGCCCGAGGCGCACTTCTTGCCTGCTTTGGCATTTCGGATATCCGTACTTTGTTGGAGCAGTTATCCAACGGAGACAGAAGGCTGTATCTGGGTATCCATGGGGTGGATGTGACAGAGGAAGTCCATGAGGATATGGGAATCCCTTACGGAATCTATGCTATGGAGGTGGATTCCGGTTCTCCTGCCATGACCAGCGGTGTGCTAAACGGAGATGTGATCACAAGGCTGGGAAATAAGGAGATAAAAAGCAGCAGGGATTATGAAGAAGCATTGCAATCCATGCGGGCAGAATTAACGGTGGTAATTGAACTAAAACGCTTTGACGGAGAAAAATATGTGACCATAGAAGGCGAGATCAAACCGGAGGAATTAAGACAATGAAATATTTAAAAGAATATCATGAGGGAGACAGAGTAAGCGAAATCTATCTGTGTAAATTTAAACAGTCGGCAGTGACCAAAAACGGGAAACCCTATGATACTGCGATCTTACAGGATAAGACAGGAAATATGGATGCCAAGATCTGGGACCCGGGCAGTGCGGGAATTGATGACTTTGATGCCCTGGACTTTATTGAAGTAAACGGAGACATTGTTTCTTTTCAGGGGGCTTTGCAGGTCAATGTAAAAAGAATCCGCCGCTGCAGCGAAGGAGAATACGACCCAAGCGAATATCTTCCCACCTCCAAAAAGGACCGCAATGAAATGTACGGGCAGCTGAAAGAATTGGTCGCATCCATAGAGGATAACTATTGTCGTCAGCTTTTGGAAAAGATGTTTATAGAAGATAAGGACTTTGTACAGGCATTCGGTACTTCCTCTGCTGCAAAATCCGTTCATCACGGTTTTGTGGGCGGGCTCATGGAACACACCTTAAGCGTGGCAAAGCTTTGTGACTATTATTGCACCCAGTATCCCATCTTAAAAAGAGATCTGCTCTTGACAGCGGCAATCTGCCATGACATCGGAAAGACCAAAGAGCTCTCTCTTTTCCCGGAAAATGACTATACTGACGAAGGAAACTTATTGGGTCATATTGTTATGGGAAGTGAAATGATCTCGGATGTGGCAAAACAGATTCCCGGATTTCCCCCGACCCTTTTAGGGGAATTAAAGCATTGTATCTTATCCCACCATGGCGAGCTGGAATTCGGTTCCCCCAAGAAGCCGGCTTTGATAGAAGCTTTGGCCCTCAACTTTGCGGATAATACCGATGCCAAGATGGAGACTTTTACAGAGCTTTTGGAAACAACAGATCAGATCGGCTGGCTGGGCTACAACAGAATGTTGGAAAGCAATGTGCGGGCAACCAAGATGAAATAAAACTCTGAGGCGGAAGTTGTCATGAGAGCTTTCGTATTGGAGGCGGAAAGCATGGAGAAAAAGAAGAACAAACCGGAAAAACAACTGCATACCTATCAGAAAAATGACCTGGTCACCGTAACCATTGAGGATGTGGGCACAGAGGGAGAAGGCATCGGAAAAGTGGATGGCTATACTCTGTTTATTAAGGACGGGGTCATGGGTGATGTGGTAGAAGCCAAGATCATGAAGGCAAAGAAAAGCTATGCCTATGCCAGACTAGAGAAGGTGTTGACACCTTCTCCTTTTCGTATAGAGCCTTTGTGTCAGTATGCCAGAGTATGCGGCGGCTGTCAGCTCCAGGCAGTCAGCTATGAAAAGCAGCTTTGGTTTAAAGAGCGAAAAGTATTCCATGATCTGGTGCGCATCGGTGGATTTTCGGCACAAGAAATAGAAGCAGTCATGGAGCCCATTCTGGGAATGGAAGAGCCCTTTGCCTATCGGAATAAGGCTCAATACCCTATCGGAACCGATAAAGAAGGAAAGCCGGTGGCAGGCTTTTATGCCGGCAGAACCCATTCCATCATTGCCAATACGGACTGTAAGTTAGGAACGGCTGTCAACAAAGAAATCTTAGAAGCGGTTCTGGATTTCATGGAAGAAAATCACATTCCCGCCTATGATGAAACGCTGCAAAAAGGCTTGGTGCGTCATGTGCTGATCCGCTGCGGTTTTACTTCCAAGGAAGTAATGGTATGCCTTGTGATAAACGGAAAGAGCTTTCCCAAAGAAAAGGAGTTTACGGACAGATTGCTTTCCCTTTCTCTGGGAGACTGGAAGATCGAAAGCATCTGTATCAGTTCCAATACCAAAAACACCAATGTGATCATGGGAGAAAGCTATGAAGTGTTGTATGGAAAAGGATATATCACTGACAGGATCGGGGATGTGGCTTTTCAAATTTCTCCCCTGTCTTTCTATCAAGTGAATCCGGTGCAGACCAAGGAATTGTATCAGCTTGCGTTAGATTATGCTAACCTAAAAGGCGACGAAACGGTATGGGATCTTTACTGCGGAATTGGAACCGTATCCTTGTTCCTTGCTAAAAAAGCAGGAAAGGTATATGGTGTAGAGGTCATTCCACAGGCCATCGATAACGCCAGGGAAAATGCAAAGATAAATGGTATTTCCAATGCAGAGTTTTTTGTAGGAAAGGCAGAGGAGGTGCTGCCTGAGAAATATGAAAAGGAACAGATCAGGGCTGATGTGATCGTAGTGGATCCGCCAAGGAAGGGCTGCGATGAAGCCTGCCTTAAAACCATGGTCAGGATGCAGCCGGAAAAAATTGTCTATATCAGCTGCGATCCGGCAACCCTGGCAAGGGATCTGAAATATTTGTGTGGAAACGGGTATCAGCTGAAGAAGGTAAGGGCGGTGGATCAGTTTCCGCAGACGGTGCATGTGGAGACGGTATGTTTATTGTCCAAATTGAATGTCTAGCAATTAAAATTGCCTTACTAGACCGATTTTTAATGTATTAATTATATTAGGAGATTATGAATTGCTGTAATGGCTAGAGCTATTATTTTACAATTATATTGATAGAAAGCAATCAAAAACGATTGCAAAATAAAAATGCAATCAAAAACGATTGCAAAATAAAAATGCAATCAAAAACGATTGCAAAACGGTGATATAAGTTATAAAATATATAAGAACGGAGGGTGCTTATGAACAAATATGTTTCTTTAATTATGGATATTGAAAAGTCAAAAACATATGGCATTAATGCTCGAAATGAAATGCAACATTATATAGCTAAATGTATCGAGAATCTTAATAGATTATTTTATGAAGAAATGCAATGTGAGGTTACTTTTAGTGCTGGTGATGAATTTCAGGGATTGTTTAATGATG
>JAFLSW010000029.1 GCA_022510725.1 Lachnospiraceae bacterium | reverse complement strand
GACAGTCAAAAGAAATCATTCACATGGGTTTAGTATAGCAGGTGGATACAGAAAAGTAAACAGATAATAAGATAAAATGTGATAGCCTGAGGCACTTTCCAAATGAACAAATGCTTACGGAGCAAATATATTTCATATACTCCCGCAGCATTTTGTCCTGCACCGCTTTTTAAAGGCTTTCCTGGAAAAATCGCCTGCATCATGGAAGAAAACCGCAGCCCATTCCAACATGTTTGAGCAAAGCGAGTTTTGGAATGGGCTGTGTGCTTGTTTTCTGAAATATGCAGGCCGAATTTTTCTGAAAGGCTTTATCAGCGTGCAGACAAAAGCTGCGGGAGTCATAGACAAAGAATTTCCCCGAAAATTTTATTATTCCACAGAATAGAACACAACCTTTTTTTCTTTCAGACTCCTCATCATATCAATGATCCTCTGATTGGAAGACCCTCTGAACTTCAAACGGATATCTTTCTTTTCCAGAACAAATTCTCCGTCCACCAAAACATCGATATAAGAAAGCAGCTCATCAGTAGCTTCGCATCTGGCCCTTCCTTCCTGCCACAGATCCTTTTCCAGGGCATAGCCTGTATAGCACCAGATATCTTTATCCGGAAACTGTTTTTTTACTTTTCGGACAAAAGGAAGCAGAGCCCGCTGGTTATCCGGCTCCATAGGCTCTCCTCCAAGAAGGGTCAGGCCTTTGATATGGGAAGGGGACAGGGCTTTTAGCAACTCCTCTTCCACCGCTTCCGTAAAAGGCTCACCTGCCTGAAAGCTCCAGGTCTCCGGATTAAAACAGCCTTTACAGTGGTGGGTACACCCCGACACAAATAAAGAAACACGGACACCGTCCCCATTGGCGATGTCCGTTTTTTTAACAGATAAATAATTCATAGATGCAACACCCGTTCCTTGATCTCCTGAGTCCGTCCCTGATTCCAAAACTGAGTTCCGATATAACCGCAGGTACGCCTTGCCACATTCATGGTTTCTTCATCCTGATTGCCGCAGCAGGGGCATTCCCAAACCAGCTTTCCGTGATCGTCTTTGATGACCAGGATCTCCCCGTCAAAGCCGCATTTCTGGCAGTAATCACTCTTGGTATTTAATTCCGCATACATGATATTGTCATAAATATGCTGCATTACCGAAAGGACCGCTTCAATGTTGTTCTGCATATTGGGTACTTCCACATAGCTGACTGCGCCGCCGGGAGAAAGTTTCTGGAACTGTGCTTCAAAGGTCAGCTTACTGAAAGCATCGATTTCTTCCGTCACATGGACATGATAGCTGTTGGTAATATAATTTTTATCTGTCACATCCTGGATCTTGCCAAATCGCTTTTGCAGGCTTTTGGCAAATTTATAGGTGGTGGACTCTAAGGGAGTGCCGTATAGACTGAAATGAATATTGGTATCTTTTTTCCACTTTTCACAGGCATCGTTTAAATGCTGCATGACCTCCAAGGCAAAGGGCGTAGCCACAGGATCTGTATGGGATTTTCCGGTCATATATCTGGTACATTCGCAAAGTCCTGCATAGCCTAAGGATATGGTGGAATATCCGTTGTACAACAGCTTATCAATGGTCTCGCCTTTTTTCAGCCGCGCCAGGGCCCCATACTGCCAAAGAATAGGTGCCACATCGGAAGGGGTTCCTTTCAGGCGTTCATGACGGCACATTAAAGCCCTGTAACAAAGCTCCAGCCTTTCATCCAGTATCTCCCAAAAACGGTCAAGATCACGCTGGGAGGAGCAAGCCACATCTACCAAGTTTAAGGTCACAACACCCTGATTAAACCTGCCGTAAAACTTGGGGTTACCTTTTTCATCATGATAAACCGATAAGAAGGAGCGGCATCCCATACAGGGATAGCAGTTGCCTTCTTTTAACTCCTTCATGATCTTTTCGGAAATATAATCGGGCACCAGCCGCTTTGCGGTACACTGTGCAGCCAACTGGGTAATATGCCAATATCTGCTGCCCTCTCTGATATTGTCCTCTTCCAATACATAGATCAGTTTGGGGAAAGCCGGGGTAATATAGACACCCTTCTCATTCTTTACACCCAAGATGCGCTGTTTTAACATTTCCTCGATGATCATGGCAAGATCATCCCGCATCCGGCCTTCAGGCACTTCATCCAGATACATAAATACCGTAACAAAAGGAGCCTGGCCATTGGTCGTCATCAGGGTAATGACCTGATACTGGATCATCTGTACGCCCCGCTCGATCTCTTCTTTTACCCGCATTTCCGCAATGGTATTGATCTGCTCTTCATCTAAGTCGATGCCCGCTTCCTGATACTCCTTAGTCACGATCCTGCGGGCCTTCTGTCTGCTGATATCCACAAAGGGGGCCAGGTGAGATAAAGTAATGCTCTGGCCGCCGTACTGACTGCTGGCGATCTGGGCAATGCTTTGGGTCGCCACATTGCAGGCAGTGGAAAAGCTCTTGGGTTTATCGATCATGGTCTCGGAGACCACCGTACCGTTTTGCAGCATATCTTCTAAATTGACCAGACAGCAGTTATGCATGTGCTGGGCAAAGTAATCCGCATCATGGAAATGGATAATGCCCTCCTCGTGGGCTTTTACCACATCATCGGGAAGGAGAAAACGCTTGGTAATATCCTTGCTGACCTCTCCTGCCATATAGTCTCTTTGTACACTGTTGACAATGGGATTTTTATTGGAATTTTCCTGTTTTACTTCTTCATTATTGCATTCGATCAATGCCAGAATCTGTTCGTCTGTAGAATTGGATTTACGAACCAGGGCTCTTTTATAGCGGTAAGTGATATATTTCCTTGCCACCTCAAAGGCCTGCTGATCCATGATCTGGTTTTCCACCATATCCTGAATCTCTTCCACACCGGGAGTATGGGACATTTCCAGGCAGATATTTTCCACATTGTTGGATATGGTATCGATCTGCTCAGGGCTCATGCGATCGGAATCTTTGACCTCCTTGTTGGCTTTTTGCACTGCCGCCATGATCTTGGAGATATCAAATCCCACTTCTTTACCGCTTCTTTTAATGATCTTCAAAACCAATTACCTTCCTTTACACAATTTTAGGAATCCCTTGCAGAACCCCTGTTTATCGGCAATCACGCTCCAAAATCTAGTATCCCACAACCGATCAAATACAATATCTTGCGTTTTTATTATATGACACTCCAAAAGTAAATGCAATACGGAAACAAAGATTTTTTCACAAAATGCTTGAAAAGTGCGGTTATATCGTATACCATTTGAGTATATGGCTTTACAAGCTAGGAGGATAAATTATGAATATACTATCTTTGGAAAATGAATTGAGATCCAATCCTTATCCGGGCAGAGGAATCGTCATCGGAAAGACACCGGACGGTACAAAGGCAGTGACCGCTTACTTCATCATGGGCCGCAGTGCCAATAGCCGCAACCGTATTTTTGTAACAGATGGCGATGGCATCCGCACCCAGGCTTTTGACCCTTCCAAATTAGAGGACCCCAGCCTGATCATTTATGCACCGGTAAGAGTGCTTGGCAACAAGATCATCGTAACAAACGGAGATCAGACCGATACCATATATGAAGGCATGGACAGGCAGCTGACTTTTGAACAGTCTCTAAGAAGCCGTACCTTTGAGCCCGATGGTCCCAACTATACACCTCGTATTTCCGGTATCATGCATATGGAAAAAGGAGCCTTCAACTTCGCTATGTCTATTTTAAAGACCAACAACGGCGATCCCGCTTCCTGCGGCAGATTTACTTTTGCATACGAAAATCCTGCAGCCGGAGAAGGCCGGTTTATCCACACCTATGCAGAAAACAGCGAGCCCTTAAAGAGCTTTGAAGGCGAACCTAAACGAGTGGATATCTTAGATGACATCGACGACTTTACCAATATGGTCTGGAGCAGCTTAAACGAAGAAAACAAGGTTTCCCTGTTTGTCCGTTACATAGATTTGGAAAGCGGCAGTGTCCAAACCAGAATTATGAATAAAAACCAATAAAAAGAGCTGTCAGCTCTTTAGGAGGAAAACATGAACGAGATCCAATTAAAATACGGATGCAACCCCAATCAAAAACCGTCCCGTATCTTTATGGCGGACGGAAGCGACCTGCCTGTTACCGTATTAAACGGCAAACCGGGCTATATCAATTTTTTGGATGCCTTTAACGGATGGCAGCTGGTAAAAGAATTAAAGGAGGCTATCGGCCTTCCCGCCGCTACCTCTTTCAAGCATGTCTCTCCTGCCGGCGCTGCAGTGGGACTGCCTTTGACGGATGTTCTCAAAAAAATCTACTGGGTAGATGATTTTGATGATCTGTCTCCCCTTGCCTGTGCCTACGCCAGAGCCAGAGGTGCAGACAGGATGTCTTCCTTCGGAGATTTTATTGCGTTGTCCGATGAGTGTGATGCCGATACCGCCCGCCTGATCAAAAGGGAGGTGTCTGACGGTGTGATCGCTCCCGGATACTCCGATGAAGCCCTTGCCATTTTAAAAGAAAAGAAAAAAGGCAATTATAATGTGATCCAAATCGATCCTTCTTATGTACCGGAGCCTGTTGAGAGAAAACAGGTCTATGGTATCACCTTTGAGCAGGGCAGGAATGAGCTTCCCATTGATGATGCTCTTCTTAGCAATATCGTAACGGATTGTAAGGAGATTCCGGAATCGGCTCTGATCGATATGAAGATCGCCCTGATCACCTTAAAATATACCCAGTCCAATTCCGTATGCTATGTCAAAGGCGGACAGGCCATCGGTATCGGTGCCGGACAGCAGTCCCGTATCCACTGTACCCGTCTGGCAGGCCAAAAGGCGGACAACTGGTTTTTACGCCAGTCTCCCCAGGTCATGGGTCTGGAATTTGTAGACGGTTTAGGACGGGCTGACAGGGATAATGCCATTGATGTGTACATGGGTGACGAATATATGGATGTACTGGCTGATGGTGTATGGCAAAAGACCTTTAAGACCAAACCCTCCATTTTCACCCTTGAGGAAAAGGAAGAATGGCTTACCAAAAATCAGAATGTGACTTTAGGTTCCGACGCTTTCTTCCCCTTCTCCGACAACATTGAGCGGGCACGCAAAAGCGGCGTAAAATACATTGCCCAGCCCGGCGGGTCCGTAAGAGATGATGCAGTTATCGAATGCTGCAACAAATACGGCATGGTCATGGCATTTACAGGCATCCGCCTGTTCCATCACTAAATCGGTAAAAAGACCATATTGCTTATACTATAACATAAATCAGGCAGGAACATATCTTATGCTTCCTGCCTTTTACTTTTTATGGCGCTCATTCTTAACCTGCCAGATAATTTCTCATGGTCTTCAGGGCATTCTTTTCCAGACGAGAAACCTGTGCCTGGGAAATACCGATGATCTCCGACACCTCCATCTGAGTCTTTCCCTCAAAAAAACGCAGAGTGATGATCTCATGCTCCCGTTCGTTTAATTTTTTCATGGCTTCCGAAAGAGAGATATGCTCTACCCATGTCTCTTCTTTATTTTTTTTATCCGAGACCTGATCCATCACATACAGCGTATCACCGCCGTCGGTATAAATCGGCTCATATAAGCTCATGGGGTTTTGAATGGCATCCAGGGCATAGACAATGTCTTCCTTGGAAATACCGATCTCCTTGGATATTTCTTCAATGGTGGGTTCTTTCAGATTTTCCCTGGTCATAGTCTCTCTGGCATAGATTGCCTTATAGGCAGTATCCTTTAAGCTTCTGGATACCCTGATAGAATTGTTGTCCCTAAGGAACCTTCTGATCTCTCCTACGATCATAGGCACTGCATAGGTAGAAAACTTTACGCCCAGTTCGGAATTGAAATTGTCGATGGCTTTAATGAGCCCTACGCACCCAATCTGAAACAGATCGTCCACATTTTCATTGCTTGAAGAAAACCGCTTGATCACACTTAAGACCAATCTTAAATTCCCCTCGATATAGGTCTTTCTGGCTTCTTCGTCCCCCTCGGAAATACGCATAAACAAAGCTTCCTTTTCTGCACTTTTCAAAAGAGGAAGCTTTGCCGTATTCACTCCACATATTTCTACTTTTCCCTGTGCCATATATAATCCTCCCGGTAGATTTTTCGTCTACTAGAAGGATGTACATTTTCTCATTTTTTATACGAGAATGTTCACGGGATTTTATATGTTTTTATTTGATATCTATTTCACATCCATGGAAGAATACATACGGTCAATGCTGTCATAAACTTCCTGTTTTTCTTCTTCTGTGTTCTCCGCATTCATCATTCCGCCCATGAAATACGCGTATTCACCCCGATATATGAAATAGAAGTATCCGTCAAGACCTTTCTGATCATATACATTTACTATCATGGAAAATCCAAATTTAGACTGCCCGACGATTTTCAGATCCGTATCCTTTGCATCCGGAAATCCGTATTTTATGTACTCATTCATCATTTTTTCCAGCAGCTGGATCTGTCCTTCCGAAAGGGCACCGGCCTCTGCCGAGACATTGACTCCGTCGGAGTCTTTCATGATTCCGGTAAAGATGACCCAGCTATCGGCCGGATCTCCTTTTGAATAAACATCTAACTGTTCATATCCGCCCTGCATGAACATCTTCATCAGCGGATCCAGTTCACCATTCCTACTGAAGCCTTCCGGCAGATACAGCTTAAATGCTCCAAAATCAACAGTTTCTCCGTTCATTCTGGCAAGCTCATCCTCATCCGGGCTGTAACTGTCAAGCTTTGCCTGCATGGCAGCCTCATCATAAGGAAGATCGATTCCGAAGTATTGCTCCAGCTCTGACAGCACCGCCTGTGTTTCCCCTGTCGTTTCTCCGGAATTGACACGGATGGCTGTCTGAAATTCCCTTCCGTCTTCCAATATGATATAGTAATTTCCAACCCAGTAAGAAACATATTGTTTGCTATCATCATCAAAAAACAGATAAGAAACTTCCTCAAAAGCGCCGCCATTATCCAAATTAGATATACCGGATCTTTCCAGATCGATCATATCCTTTGTAAAAGTAGCACTATAGCTGGCATCCAGAGCAGAACCCAGCTTCTGTTTTACCGGTTTACCGGCTATATCATCAGAAAACATGGGGTCCTGATTGATGGTCACTTCTACGCCCTGGGTCTCACTGATCACACAGGTGCCGCCTACATAGGCAGCTGTACTTGCAGGAAGATACACTACCGTTCCGTCTCCCCCTGTCATGGTATAGGCCTGTAAGTGTGCAAATCCTACATAACCGACCACATCCTCGCCTAACACCGGCTGTTTGGTAACTACAGGTACCTCTTCTTCTTTTGAACAGCCGCAAAATAAGGCCATAGCTAAAATTGCTGTCAAAAACATAGTTATTCTTTTGTTCATGTTCCTGTCCCTCATAAGATAAATAGTAAGGTTTCCACAGGGAATCCCCTTTTCATTATCTATAGGGTATTCCTATTTGTCAATATCTTAATATACTGCATGTTAGACTTCTCTCTATACTTCTTTGCTCATTTCCCGTTTTAACCGTTTCATGATCTTCTTTTCCAGCCTGGATATATAGGATTGGGAAATTCCAAGAAGGCCCGCAACCTCTTTTTGTGTCATTTCTTCTCCGTCTTCTTTGTCCAACCCAAACCGAAGGTTGATGATGGTACGCTCCCGTTCCGACAACTTTCCAATAGCGGATTTTAATACCTTTCTTTCCACTTCGTTTTCAATATCCCGGTATATGATATCTTCATCCGTTCCCAAAATATCCGACAAAAGCAGTTCATTTCCGTCCCAGTCCACATTTAAAGGCTCATCAATGGAAACCTCCAGCTTAGTCTTATTATTTCTTCTAAGATACATCAAGATCTCATTTTCAATACAACGGGACGCGTATGTGGCCAGCTTGATGTTTTTCTCCGGATTGTAGGTGTTGATAGATTTGATCAGACCTATTGTACCGATAGAGATCAAGTCTTCTACTCCGATGCCCGTATTATCAAATTTCTTTGCTATGTATACTACCAGACGCAGATTATGTTCAATGAGAATCGCTTTTGCTTCGCTTTCCCCTTCCGTTCCCAGTTCCTGTATCATCCGGCTTTCCTGTTCATCCTGCAAAGGCGGCGGCAGCACCTCCGTTCCGCCTATATAATGAATATCTCCTCGCTCCGCAAACAGGAGACTCTCCTCACGCCTTAAGATCCGGAATCGAAATCTGCCCGGAATAGATACCTTTAATATCATGTTTTTCCTCCCTTTTTCCTTATAGCAGAAGTGGATGAAGTATGATCTCATACCCTCCATTCTTACTGTAATCTTCTTCATAAACAGCGCATAGTACCTGGGTTCTTTCTATTTCTCCTTTTTCTGGACCATTCTTTCCGACAGACAAGATCACCTTTTCTACAAAAAATGCTTCCAAAACTCCTTTTGTGGTTCCAATGCTTTGATAGGGAATGATCCGATAACCTTTTTGTTCCTGTGGCATTTCATCCAAAAGAAGCTGCTTTGCCATGCTTTTTTGCAGGATGACCACCGGTTCTTTGCTGATGGGATCATAAAGGCTGTTTCCCGTGTCCAAAAGTCCTTTTCCCTCCACTTGCCTGCCCTTATGAAAAAGCACCACATCATAAATGTCCTTTTCTCTTCTCATACCTGCAAGCAAAAGCTGTTTACAACTTAAACAAAACAGGCTCAGAAAAAGCAATGATCCTGCCGCAGTCAGCGCCACAAAGCTTTTGCCCGTGATCTGGGATGAAATCTGCAGCATTCCTGCCAGACAGATGGACAAAAACAATTCCATGATCAAAATTGCAGGCAGCTTCCTTTTATTTTGCGGACAAAACGCAGCCACAATGGAAATGATACCGATCAAAACGGCAAACAGGAAATTCCATCCTGTTTTTGTCACAGGAATTCCTGCCAAAAGTCCCAGGCAGAAAGAAAGGCTTCCTACCGTTCCTCCCAAAAGCAGCCGCCACATTTTTGCATGACAGTGCAGCAGCCGATCCGTCAGAAAAAGAATTCCCAGCTGATACAACAGGTTCATGAAAAATACCACATCCAGATAAATGGTCATTTTGCACCTCCCTGCCACAAATCCATTATAAAAAAAAAGCCCCGCATATTTTGTCAAATACACAAAGAGCATGAGCAAAAATTATTGACAAAATGCGGGGAAAATCGCATCGGGTCTTTGCGGCCCAAACGCAAAACCACCGCCCCGGTATGGGACGGTGGTCATTTAACTTATCTTTATTTATTTCTCTGTAAGAAATCCGGTATCTTTAAGGATTGAGATTCCACATTGCTGCGGATCGGTTCCGGCTTCTGGAAGCTGTTTGTCGGTTTAATTGGTGTCGCCGAAGGAATGGGACCTGTACCGGTAACGGCCGGATTGATCTCTGCGGTGGGCGCTTTGGGTGCTGCAGGTTTTACTCTGGGTGCCTGTCCTACAGGACTATGTAAGAAGGTACCTCCCATTTTGCTCATCACACTTGCACCAACGCTCCTGCCCTCTTCAATTCCTGTAGCAATAATGGTAATGCTGCAGAAATCAGTCTGGGTCTCATCATACATGGCACCAAAGATAATGTTGACATTATCCCCAACCATATCCCGTACATAATCTACAGACTCGGAAACATCTGTTAACAGGATACCGCCGGATACATTGATGATCATATCTGTTGCACCGGTAATGGTGGTTTCCAAAAGCGGGGAGCTGACTGCCATCTTAACAGCCTCGGAGGCTTTTTCATCTCCTCTTCCTACACCGATACCGATATGGGCAATGCCCTTATCCTTCATAACAGTCTGTACATCTGCAAAGTCCAGATTGATAACAGAAGGTACATTGATCAGATCCGTAATACCCTGTACTGCCTGTTGTAACACTTCATCCGCTTTCTTTAATGCATCCGGCAGTGTCGTCCTTCTGTCTACGATCTCCAGCAATTTATCATTGGGGATCACGATCAAAGTATCCACATATTCTTTTAATCTTTCAATACCGCCCAGCGCATTTTCCATCCTGGTGCGCGCCTCAAAGCTAAAAGGCTTTGTTACAACACCTACAGTCAAAATGCCCATTTCCCTGGCAATCCTTGCAACAACAGGAGCTGCACCGGTACCGGTACCGCCGCCCATACCACAGGTAACGAATACCATATCCGCTCCCTTTAAGGCGCTTGTCAGTTCTTCTACACTTTCTTCAGCGGCTTCTTCGCCAACCTCAGGCTTTGCACCTGCACCCAGACCTTTCGTCAGTTTTTCACCGATCTGTATCAGCTTCGGAGCTTTACAAAGCTGCAACGCCTGCTTGTCCGTATTCACTCCGATAAATCCTACACCGCCTATATTTTCTTCAATCATTCTATTAACAGCATTATTTCCTGCGCCGCCTACACCTACAACGATGATCTTAGCAGCAACATCCGCATCATTTGACTTAATTTCCAGCAAGGGTAGTTCCTCCTTCACAAATGCATAAAAATTTCCATATACTTTATCATATAATCATTTACGAAAATTATCAACCTATTTTTTCAATTTCTTGTAGATTTCTGTTTACGCAAAACGACATCAGGCATCTTTCGTCAATCGGGCACAAAACTTAAGTGTTTCGTATTTTCGTTAAATTCCGTCATATCCAGAACACCGCTCTTGCCTTCGATAGCCGGTACCATCACAGATAACTGCATGATTTTTTCATCAATTCTGCTTTCATCTCCCAATCGGACTCTGGCTTGTCCGAAATAAAGGGTCACATTTCCTTCTCCGTCAAAATAGATCTTATCCGCAGAAATCTGATATTTTTCCAGCAATTGGGTCAGGTTCAGTATTTTTTTAAAGATTTCTTCATTTTCCACAGGCAGCTTTTGATAAAGCTGAATGGAACCGAACTGAAGTCCGGTGATCTCCGGCACGCCCTGGGTGGCCTCGGAAGCACTTTCTACCACGATACCTTCCCTGTCAAAGTACATATAGTTGCCCAGATAGGTCACACAGCCTGCCAGGGATTTTTCATATACCATGATACGGATACTGTCCTTTCCCAAAATCTCCACATCCATAGATTCTATAAAGGGAATATCCTTTATGGATCTGTTTTGATATTTAACGGACAGGATCAGGGAGTTGTCCAAAACGCCGCCCTGCAAAACCATCTCCTGGATCTCTTCCTCAGTATAATGGCTGTTGCCTATCACTTCCACCTGGGTTACCCGGTACTGGGTCAGCAAGAAGGCCAGGGCAGCCACCGCCAAAAGGAGGAAGACTGCCACTGCCGCTATTAACTTTTGTTTAAAGGTAAATCTCATAAAATCTCGTTCCATCATTCCACCAGAAAGGACCGCCCTTTTCTTCGATCTGCGCTCAGACATATCGGATATTTGCTCCAAGGGCTCCTAAGTCCCTGCAGATATCTTCATAGCCTCTGTCAATAAAATGTTTGTTTTCTACAATCGTAGTTCCCGATGCAGCAAGTCCGGCCAACACCAGAGCTGCTCCGCCCCTTAACTCCATGGCATTTACAGGACATCCCGTTAAAGAGTCTACACCACAGATCATAGCACGATTTCCTATAATATTTACATCTGCGCCCATTTTGGAAAGCTCCGACACGATCTTGAACCGGCTTTCAAAGATGGTTTCTTCAATAATGCTGCATCCTTTTGCAACAGTAAACGCCGCCATAAAGGCAGATTGGAGATCTGTAGGAAAACCCGGATAAACAGAAGTTTTAATATTGGGAACTGCTTTGCCTGCATGTTCTCCGTTTAAACATACCCACTGATCTGCCAGCGCGATATCCGCTCCCATCTGCTGTAAGATACGGAATAGTTCCTGCATCTGGGAAACCGGCGCATCATTTAATACTACAATACCTCTGGTCATCACTGCCGCTAAAAGATATGTGCCTGCCACGATCCGGTCCGGCATGATCCGATAGCATATTTCTTTCAGGCTTTCCACGCCCACAATGCGAATGATGCTTTCTCCCGCACCGGTGATCTTTGCCCCTGCCTGGATCAGAAAATTGCAAAGCTCCACGATCTCCGGTTCTTTGGCACAGCCTTCTACAACCGTTTCTCCTTTCGCCAGCACTGCCGCTAAGATCACATTTTCCGTGGCACCCACACTGGGAAAATCCAATTTGACCAAACCGCCGTGAAGGCCTGTGGAAACAGCCCTAAGACCTGACTCCGTTTCCGTAAAACTAACACCCATCTGTGATAAAGCACCCATATGCATATCAATGGGTCTTTCTCCAATAACGCAGCCGCCGGGGTAATAAGTGGAGATCTCTCCCATCCTTCCCAGCATGGCTCCCAACAGCATAATGGAGGAGCGCATGACAACGGCATGTTCGGAAGGGAAATCCGTTCTCCTGATATAAGAAGCATCTATTTCTACCGTCCTTCGATTCCTGGTGATCTTACAGCCCACATATTCCAAAAGCTTCAGCATATGATCTACATCCGTGATCTCCGGGCAATTTCGAAGGACCGTCTTGCCCTTTACAAGCACAGAAGCTGCCAATAATGGCAGCGTGCCGTTTTTGGAACCTTGTATACTTACTTCCCCGCATAGGGTATTCCCTCCGCATATACGAATCGCATCCATATCCACCATCCATTCGTGAATATCATATGTTTTAATATATGCGTTATGAATGTCCTCGGCTACATAGCATCCCTTAAGCGGATCTGTCTGGACACATTTAGGACCAGACCGATCTCCGCCATGAGAAACATTTCCGATGTGCCTCCGTAGCTGATAAAGGGAAGGGATATGCCCGTATTGGGCATGGTATTGGTCACCACTGCAATATTTAAGATAACCTGAATGGCAAAATGTGCCATCACTCCCACTACCAGCATGGCACCAAAAAGGTCCGGGGAATTGTTGGCAATTACCATACAACGCCAGATCAAAAGCAGAAACAAAAGGATCACCGCCAGCGCTCCAAACAGCCCCAGTTCCTCGCAGATAATGGAAAAGATCATATCGTTCTGAGCCTCAGGCAGGAAACCCAGCTTCTGCATGCTGTTACCCAGGCCTTTTCCGAAAATACCACCGGAACCGATGGCATAAAGAGCCTGCAATGTCTGAAAGCCCGTATCGGAAGGATCTGATTCCGGATCCAGCCAGACTTTTACCCTCTTTAAACGGAAACTGCCGCTTTCCCAATGGGTCGCCACATAAACCACAAGAGCGGCTACTGCTATCACCGCCAAAAGGGCAAGTATGTATTTTAAGTAATCGGAGTCAGCCACAAACAGCATGACTACCGCAATGCCTCCCACAATAATGGCAGAGCTTAAGTTATTGGTGATCTGCCACAGCATCACCGCAAAGATGGCAGGAAGCATCAGAATGGTGAACATCCCCTTTATGCTGCTGATCCGCTTTTTGTTCATCTTGGTAATCAGAACCGCACAAAAGAGGATGACTTCGATCTTCACTACCTCCGCCGGCTGCATGGATAGGGGGCCGATCCCAACCCATCTTCTGGCACCGTTGACCTCAATGCCCAAAGGAGTCAGCACCAACAATACCAGAACAAAAGCAACCACCGCACCGATCAGAGAAAATCTTTCCCACAGATGATAGTCTATGAGCGTCGTTGCCGCCATAACGAAAACACCCAAGATGGTGGCAAACAATTGCCGCCTTAAGTATAGAGTGGAATCATTAAAATCCGAAGCCGCTTCATAGGAACTGGTGGAATAGATCATGACCAGTCCGAAAACGATCAGGAAGATAACCACGAAAAGAAGGGTATAATCAAAAAAATTTTGATCTTTAAACTTTTTCTTTTTTGTGGATGCCATTTCACTTCTCCTTTTTATTCATTGGCTATAATGCCAGAAAACCAAGAAGGCAGAGGACTGCTGTCACAATGGAAAATACATTTACCACCTTGGTCTCCGCCCAGCCGCACATTTCAAAATGATGATGAATGGGCGCCATCTTAAAGATGCGTTTGCCGCCTGTCAGCTTAAAATAAGAAACCTGTAATATAACGCTGGCCACTTCCGCCACATAGATAAAGCCTACAATGACCAAAAACAACTGCAGCTGCATCATATAGGCACAGGCAGCCACAAAACCGCCCAAAGCCAAGGAACCGGTATCTCCCATAAAAACGCTGGCGGGATATCCGTTAAACAACAGAAAGCCAAGGAGTGCCCCTACCGCCGCACAGGTAATGGGAGTAATGGGTGCACCCAGTCCAATGGCACAGACCGTAAAAAAGGTAGCTACCAAAATGGTCACGCTGGTAGCAAGACCGTCCAGTCCGTCAGTAAAGTTGGTACCGTTGACCGTTCCCAGTACCACTACAAAAATCATGGGGATATTGAATATGCCAAAATCCAGATACTGTCCCGTCATAAAAGGAATGCGGAATGCCATACCGATATCTGTATATTGATAGAGATAAAATGCAAATACACCTGTCACTAAAATCTGTAAGCCAAATTTCTGATATGCCCTAAGGCCCAAAGACCGCTTTAACACCACCTTGATATAATCATCCAGAAAGCCAATGAGACCAAAGCCCAAAGTCAAAAACAAGATCGGCATAATGTCAGGATACCCTTTCATAAAGAACAAGGATGTGATCGTCATTGCCGTCAAGATCAACAGGCCGCCCATGGTAGGCGTGCCGCTCTTTTTCAGATGGCTCTGGGGTCCGTCATCCCTTACCGTCTGACCAACCTTTAATCGGCGTAAGAAAGGGATTAAAATGGGCCCTAAAATAAGGGTAATACCAAATGATATAAGTGTAGGTACAATAATCTCCTGATACATGTCTTCTTTGTCCTTTCCATTGATCCACTGTTAATTATACTGGATTCCATCCAAATAGGGAAGGATATTTTCAAACAGCTTCTTCACTACCGGGGCTGCGATCTGCCCTCCGTAGTATACCCCTTTTGGATTGTTGATAACCGCCAGGGCAATGATCTGTGGATCGTCTGCCGGTTCAAAACCGATAAAGGAAGCGATATATCTGCCGCTGCCTCTTGGAAGTGTCTCGCTGGTGGCTGTTTTGCCGCCAATGGAATAGCCTTCGATATAAGCCTTGCTTCCGCCGCCTTCAGCTACTACCTTTTCCAACATAAACCGCAAGGTCTGTGATGTTTCATCGGATATAATGCCTTCCGCCATTTCATAATTGAATTTTCGGATATTTCCCGTTGCAGGATCCTTTATGGATACCGCAAAGTGGGGCGTCA
The DNA here is from genome assembly GCA_022510725.1 of Lachnospiraceae bacterium. Taxonomy (GTDB): domain Bacteria; phylum Bacillota; class Clostridia; order Lachnospirales; family Lachnospiraceae; genus UBA2882. Next base: position 7,431 of record JAFLSW010000029.1, on the reverse strand, counting down.
CTCTGTTTCCACCATTTACCAGAGAACTGACGGTGGTCACCAACTGAATGGGAGTGATCTGAAAGGACTGGCCAAAGGATACGGTAGCCAATTCCACCTGTCCCATATTTTCCTTTTTGTGCATGATGGTTGCCGCTTCACCCGGCAGATCGATGCCGGTTTTCTGCTTCAATCCAAATTGATTGAAATAATCATAATATCTGTCAATGCCGATCCGCAATCCCACATTGACAAAAACAGGGTTACAGGAATTCATGGTGGCGGTAAGAAAATTCTCCGCACCATGCCCCTGGGTCTTGTGGCAGCGGATCTTTCTGTCTTCTACAATATAGTAGCCGGGACAGGTAAACTGATCCTCCAGTGTCACCACCCCGGATTCCAGTCCGGCTGCTGCCGTAATGACCTTAAATATAGATCCCGGTTCATAGGTATCGTTAATGCAGCCGTTACGCCACATCCTGTTTGCCGCTTCTATGTTGTTTCCCGACACCTGGTTTAATATCTCTGCTGTCCTGTCCCCATATACGCTTTCCAAGTCAAAAGGGTGATTTAAATCGTATTCCGGCACATTTACCATGGCCAGTATCTCCCCGTTTTTGGGATTCATAACAATAATGGAAACACTGTCCGCTTCTTTTTGTTCCATGGCCTGCATGGCAAGCTGGGTGGCATAGGTCTGAATATTCCAATCAAGGCTTAAGGTCAGATCGTTACCCGGCACCGGCTCTACCCTGCCTTCTCCCGCCGCATCGATCTCTATGCCTTTGGCATCGGTCACCGTTAAGATCATGCCGTCTATGCCTTTTAAATATTCCTCGTAGCGCACCTCCAGCCCAACGATTCCCTGATTATCTCCTCCGGTAAAGCCAAGGATCTTACTGCCAATGGCAGAATAAGGGTAATAGCGTTTATAATCCTCATCTACCTTTACCCCTGCCAGATTCATCCGCCTGATCTGATCTCCGGTTTCTTTATCCACATTGCTTTTAATCCGTTCAATGGAGGACACTTTCTCTACCCTTGCCCGAACCGTTTCTTCATCCATATCAAGGATTTCCGAAAGCACCCGGATCACCGTTTCCGGGTCCTGAATCTGGGAATGGATAACGGAAATGGTGCACACCGTACGGTTGTCTGCCAGCACCACCCCGTTCCTATCTAAAATCCTGCCTCTTGCCGCTTTGATATCCCGTTCTCTTTCGTGGAGATTTTCTGCCTTATCCGTATAATATTCGGAAAGGGGGACCATCAGATAAAATACCCTGACCATCAGTCCCAACAGGATCAAAGCCGATGCAAAAAACACAAATACGATTTTTCTTTTATGATATGTCTGATACCCTTTCAAAGATGGCCTCTCGGATTTTTTATTAGTACTAATCTATTAAATCCTTGGCCGGGTTATTCCTTCGGTTTGACAGGATTTATTCTCCGCCCTCTCCCTGAGGCAGCGGATTGGCATCCTCATCTACCACCGCCCCTATTCCGTCCAGATCCGAAGAATAAGGATCCACAGGAGCATAAGTACTGGGATTTAAGGCTTCTCCCGTATTGGGATCTGTGGCATAGCCGGTAGCAGGATCCACCTGCCCTACAGGTGCAGCTGTTCCTTCTTCAGGTTCTCCTTCCCCTTCTCCTACTGTTTCTCCTTCTTCTGCCACAACATCTTTGGGCAGAATGCCCAGATTTTTCAGATACTCTTCATCTGCCTCAGACAGCTCTCCCGTACGGAAGATCTGCAGGTAAGGCAGAATCTCCGTCAGAATATTTTTGGTGATTTCCTGTGCAAAATTGGAATGGGGCTGATCCTCCACATTGGGCCTGTCAATGACCACATAGATCACAACCTGCGGATCGTCTATAGGAGCAAAGCCGATAAAAGACACAACATAGTTGCCCTGCTTACGGGGGTACATCTCTGCCGTTCCTGTCTTGCCGCCGATATAATACCCAGCCGGAACCGCCAGGGTGCCCGTTCCGTCAACACAGACTCTTGCCAGATATTCCCGCATTTGTGCTGAGGTTGTTTCAGAAACCGTCTGCTTCAACACTCTGGGTTCTACCCTTTCTATAGTAGTGCCATCGGGGTTGCGGATTTCTTTTACTACATGAGGCTGATAGTAATAACCGCCGTTTATGATGGAACAGAAGGCAGACGCCATTTGGATCATGGTCACATTATATCCCTGACCAAAAGTAGAAATAGCCAGGTCGGAAGCCACCATGGTTTCCGGATCATAGATCAAAGTATCTGTTCTGGCTTCTCCCGCCAGATCGATATTCGTCTTTAGACCCATATTGTAATTGGAAAGATATTCCATAAAGGTGCTTCTTCCCATGGCTTCACCGATCTGCATCAACGCCACATTACAGGACTGCTCTAAGGAACCGGATACGGTCAGCATACCATGACCGATTCTCTTATTACAATGGATCTGATGGCCGCTCACCTCATAAACGCCGCCGCAGTAATAGCTCTCTGTCCCGCTTATGGCCCCACTGTCCAAGGCAGCCGCTATGGTCAATGTCTTTGCAGTAGAACCGGGTTCATAAGTATCGGAAATACAATAATTTCTCCAAAGGGAATTCAGGGCGGCATAATAGGCCTCGTCGTCCATAGCCGCAATCTGTTCTTCTGTATACAGACCGTTTCCGCTTAGAGAACGGGGATCATTCAGATCAAATACCGGATAGCCTGCCATAGCAAGCACTTCACCATTTCTGGGATCCATGACAATAACACCGGTGTTGTAGCTTCCCAACTGTCCTGCCCGATATGCATTGGCCCCTTCATGCTCATGATTCCACTGTGCAATGTATTTCTCTACAATGCCCTGAATATTGGCATCAATAGTGGAAACGAGGATCTTTCCGTCTTCAGCCGATCTGGTGCTTCGCTCCAAGTTGGAATCTTCGGTCAGATATCCGTATTCCCTGCCGTTGGTACCGTTTAGCACATCATTATAATATTGCTCCATGCCGAAAGCGCCCATGTTATCCGCTGTTGTAAAGCCGATCACATCGCAGGCCAGGGTACCGTAAGGGTAAACTCTCCTGTATTCTTCTTCAAACCAGACTCCTGTAATATCCGGATAATCCTTTTTATTATTCTGCATTTCCACAAAGGGGGCGATCTCATCATAGGTTAGCTGCTTTGCCACCACATAATACTGGCTGGCAGGATGTTCGTTGATATAATTGCGGATCTCATCCACATCCACATCAAAGCAAGCATCCAAAGCCGCAAGAGTAGGCTCTAAAGCCGTTTTTGCCTGCAGCATCAGCTTGGAATCTATGATCAGATTATAAACCTTTTCGCTGTAAGCCAGCTTACTTCCCTGGGCATCCAAAATATCTCCTCTTTTAAAGGGAAGCACTCTGCTGTCATAACTCTGCTGGGATAAGATCTTTCGTTTATAGTTCTCTCCGTTTTCTTTGTTGATGAGGATCAACCTTGCGCTTAACCCGACAAAAGCCAGCAGTACTATTAAAAATAGTACCACCAGCTTCTTCTGCATCCTAATGGAAAATTTCTTTACCTTTTTTTCTTTTTCAGGTTCCCGAAAGTTCCTTCTCTGATCTTGCACTTTTACACCACCTTATGGCATCTCCTGGTACTGCCGCACATAATCGTCGCCCTGCATCTGCACTTCCACGATCTGTCCTTCCCCTGCATAGCGCATGCCCAGTTCATTGATCGCCACTTCTTTTACATATTCCAGATCAACAGCGGAAAGGATCCTGCTGTATTCTTCGTCATTTTCCAGCCTCATGGAGTTCAACTTACTTTCTTTGCTGGCAATGGTATCTAAAATAACCGTATTTTCTGCTTGAAGCCTGATGTAACCAACAAGTAATACGGATGCCGCCATGAGAGCTGCTGCCAAAAACAGCACATAACCGATATTCATATGTACTGCCCGTTCCCTGTTTCTGCGAACGGCAGCGCTTGTCCTCTTTAAAGGCGCTTCTTTGATCTCCCTGCGGACATCAATCTTCTTCACTGCAGAGCCGTCGATATAATATTCTCCGTATCCGCCGCTTCTTCTGTAAGTTCCCCGTCTTCTTTCATAACCTGTACTCATATTTTTCCCTCGCCAACTGATATCTTATTTTTTGCCGCTTTCTCCCCTGCGGTTTCAACCCCGTTCAAAAATGCGCAGCTTTGCGCTTTTTGCTCTGCTGTTTTTTGCCATCTCTTCTTTGGAGGGCAGGATTGGTTTTCTTGTGATCACTTTTCCCAAAGGCTTCTTTCCACATACACACACCGGAAACTCCGGCGGACAGGTACATGGGTTTTCCTGCATTTTAAATGCAGATTTTACGATCCGGTCTTCTAAGGAATGAAAGGTAATGATGCAGATCCTTCCGCCGGGATTTAAGAAAGGGATCATTTCCTCTAGCGCATTCCTCAATCCTTCCAGTTCCCTGTTGCATTCAATGCGGATGGCCTGGAAAGTACGCTTGGAAGGATGGCCGCCCTCAGCCCTCATCTTAGTCGGTATAGCCGCCTTGATGATCTCATTTAACTGAAAGGTAGTTTCAATAGGAGCCTGTTTTCTTGCCTCTTCAATGTGCTTCGCAATATTCCTTGCAAATTTGTCTTCTCCATATTCACTGATGATCCTGGCCAATTCTTCTCTGGAGTACTCGTTTACGATCTGCTTTGCCGTTAAGGACTGTCTCTGATCCATCCTCATGTCTAAAGCTGTATCCTGATTGTAGGAAAATCCACGCTCCGGATTGTCCAGCTGGTAGGAGGATACGCCCAAGTCTAAAAGAATGCCGTCCACACCGGATACTCCTGTTTCTCTCAAACGCAAAACCCCATTTTCAAAAGTATCCCGTATGAAGGTGACCCGGTCTTCATGCTCCTTTAAGCGTTCTTTTGCCGCATGAAGGGCTTCTTCATCCCGGTCAATGCCATAAAGTCTGCCCTTCCCCTTTAAACGCCTAGCTACCTCTAGGGCATGTCCGCCACCGCCTAAAGTACCGTCCATATAGATGCCTTCCGGCTTGATCTGTAAACCCGCTATGGATTCATCCAATAAAACCGATCTGTGGGAAAAAGTCATCTCTGCTCCTGTGCCTCCTTCCTCTTTTTCTAGAAGGAAATCCCAAGGGACGCCAATTGTTCCGCGATATCATTGATATCATCATAAGCGGAAATATCATCCCATTTTTCCTTAGCCCAGATCTCAATATGACCGCCCACGCCTGCGAATACCACATCCTTGGACAGCGCAGCATGCTCACGCAGTACAGATGGCACAAGAATTCTCCCCTGCTTGTCCACCTCTACTTCCTGGGCACCGGAAATAAAGAATCTCTTGATCTTCCTTACATTGGCTTCCAGATCAGACCTGTTATTGCTTAAGGAATCCATAAAAGCGTCGAACTCATATCTTTCAAATACAAAAAGACACCCTTCCAATCCTTTGGTAACCACAAAGTCATTACCAAGTGCTTCCCGGAATTTGGAAGGAATGATCAGCCTGCCCTTGGCATCTATGGTATGATTGTACTCGCCCATGAACATACTTCACTCACCTGCCAAACCACCGGAATCCATTCCGGAAAACCAATCTTCCACTTTTATGGGATTTTGTGGCACTTTCTACCACTTTCCACCACTTATGACTAATCATAGCCTAGTTTTTGGGATTTGACAAGCACTTTTTTTCCCGGAGAACGGCAAAAAATAAGGCTTTGCAGTCATACTGCAAAGCCTTTTCGCACTTTTAACACAAGATGTTGTGGTTTGCTCTACCCCTTAGAGCCATATATAGAAAATTCGGTTTTCTAAATTTTTTTAAAAAATTTTTCGGTTCTCCGAAATTTTTTTGATCTATTTCACGGATTTCTTTCGGATGCGGATATGGCAGATCACCAATGTAACAAGGGAAACAACAAATAAAGTCATACCCAGCACCTGAGATATGGCAATATTGGTACTGCCGATCTTTAACCGGTCCACACGAATGCCTTCTACAAAGAAACGGATGATGCCATAGCCGCCTAAGTACCAAAGCCCTATTTCTCCGTTAAACTTTTTATGTTTCCTGTATAAAAGTATGGCAATGAGAAGAAGCAGATTAAAAAATCCTTCATAAAGGAAGGTGGGATGTACCTGGATATAGTTGGTTCCCGGTACAATATGCGCTGCCAACGCCGGCGTAAGATCCGCCATCCGCACTATCGTGATGGGCAGCCTCATGGCAAAAAGGCCGTCACAATAGCCGCCAAATACCTCTCTGTTGGTAAAATTGCCCCATCTGCCGATGATCTGACCTGCCAGCAGCCCCAGAACACCTGCGTCCACCATACCCAGGAAAGGCTGTGCTTTGATCCTGGCAAAAACAAAGAGGGCAATAACCGCTCCGATGACGCCGCCATAGATAGCCAGACCGCCTCCACGGATATTAAAGACCTGCAAGGGATGATCTTTATACTGATCCCATGAAAAAATAACATAATAGATTCTGGCACCGATCACAGAACTGATAATGCCGTAAAGGATAAAATCCCACCAGATATCATCAGGCTGTCCCAAACGCTTTCCTTCTTTGGAATTAATATAAAATCCCACGAACATGGCTGTAGCAATGATAATGCCGTAAAATGCAATGTTCAGCCCAAAAATAGTAACACTTTTGGGCACATTATGAAAATACAAATTCAGATTGGGAAAGGCAATATCCATTTCACTCATTTGAGCCGGCATATTCTACACTCCTTTTATGCTTGCTTATACATTGAAACGGAACAGGATCACATCTCCGTCCTGCACCACATATTCTTTTCCTTCCATCCGCACCAAACCTTTATCCCTGGCTGCGGAAAGAGAACCCAGCAAGAGCAGATCCTGATAATTCACCACTTCTGCCTTGATAAATCCTCTCTCAAAGTCAGTATGGATCTTTCCTGCCGCCTGAGGTGCTTTGGTGCCTACTTTGATGGTCCATGCCCTTGTTTCGTCTTCTCCTGAGGTCAGGTAGCTGATCAGACCCAAAAGCCTGTAAGAAGCTTTTATCAGTTTTTCCAAACCGGACTCCTTTAATCCCAGTTCATCCAAAAACATGGCTTTTTCTTCTTCATCCAGCTCAGCGATCTCCTGCTCGATCTGGGCGCAGATCACAAACACTTCACTGCCCTGCTTGGCGGCATATTCTCGTACAGCCGCTACCTGTGCATTTCCTGCGGCATCATCTGATAATTCATCCTCTCCTACATTGGCAGCAAAGATCACCGGCTTAGCCGTTAAAAGGTTATATTCTGCAAACCACTTTTCTTCATCCTCATCATCTACCTGGAAGGTAATGGCTAAGGAGCCATCCTCTAAATGAGCCTTGATCCGGTTTAATAATTCCAGTTCCTTTGCCAGGGTCTTATCCATTCTGGCTCCCTTGGTAGTCTTGGCGATCCTTCTTT
>JAFLSW010000028.1 GCA_022510725.1 Lachnospiraceae bacterium | reverse complement strand
CTTTTGGAATAGGAAAGCAGACAATCTGATACGCCGCATAGTATGTGCCCAATCAGTGCTGCAAGCATTGCCATCTTAATCATGATTCTCACATCCTTTCACTGAAAGCTTCACACTGTCCAATGTCAAAAAGTCTCATTGCTTTTCATATATGATAAGCAATCCGTAATTTCCAAGATTCTTGAAGGATATTTTTTTGAAACCAATTTTCTGTCCCATTTCAGAGTATTCATGTTTCTCAAATTTCTTAAATCCGTTTTTTGTGTAGAATAGTTTATCTAAATTTTCTTTTGTCAGAACGGCGTTATAGAACACACCGCCATCTTTTAATACCCTATATATTTCCTGCAAGCCCTTTATCGTATCGTTCCAGAAATAAATCGTATTCATGGTGACTACGATATCAAATGCCTGATCTTCAAATGCGAGATCACAGCAATCTCCTACGGCAAAATGAATGTCACCGTTTTCGATTCCCTTTTGATTCTTTTCAGAAGCCAGTTTTACCATATCCTCTGAAATGTCAATTCCGTAGATCGTGCATTGTTCCTTCCGGTAGATCAGAGCATCCAGATATCCGTTACCGAAGCCGATATCCAGAACCTTCATGCCTTTTGACGATCTCATATTTTCGATAATTCCATCATACATGACCTTGTTTGCACGATTCATTGCCCATGTCACCAGACGTCCGACAATGCCTCTCGGATTACCGCATTGTGAAGCCCAATAGTCAGAAAACCTACTCATAATTCAAGCCCCCAATTTTTCCTTTTCTATTTTACTAAAAAACAAGTGATTCAGATTCCGATATTTCATTTAGTTCATTATCCCTATAAATTTCAAGTTTGTATATCTGATTATACCACATCTACACCTAATCCGCTATAAAGTGACTGGAAATGCAAGTATGCAGATGAGGCGCTTTTTCTTTGCGAACTTTTAAGACCTTTCGTAAGAAAATCAATCAGCACATAGAAGAAAGTTACCGCCTGTTTCAATACTGCTTACGCTTAGCGAGTTTATTGAAACAGGCGGTTGCTTTTATTTCTTTTATGTGCTGGTTAGATTTTCTCGAAAGTCTTATCAGGCAGCAAAGAAAAGCGCCTCAATCTGCACCATTATATTTCTTAGTTATTGATCAGCTTATCCTCACCATTCCAGCTGTAAAGCTTACGGATCTCTTCACCGATCACCTCTGCGGGATGCTCACTTGCCAGCTTTCTCATAGCCTTGAAGTGTACCTGACGGCCTGCAGGAGACATATCCAATAAGAATTCTTTCGCAAAGGAACCATCCTGAATATCGGAAAGGATCTTCTTCATTGCTTTCTTGGTATCTTCGGTAATGATCTTAGGACCGGTAATATAATCACCGTATTCTGCTGTATTGGAAATGGAGTATCTCATTCCTGCAAAACCGGACTGATAAATAAGGTCTACGATCAGTTTCATTTCATGAATACATTCAAAGTATGCATTTCTGGGGTCATATCCTGCTTCTACCAATGTCTCAAATCCTGCCTGCATCAGTGCGCAAACACCGCCGCAAAGAACAGCCTGCTCACCGAATAAGTCGGTTTCTGTCTCAGTTCTGAAGGTAGTCTCCAAAACGCCCGCTCTTGCACCGCCGATACCCAGCGCATATGCCAAAGCCATATCCTGTGCTTTGCCTGTTGCATCCTGTTCAACAGCGATCAAACAAGGAACGCCTTTGCCTGCCTGATACTCGCTGCGTACTGTATGACCAGGTCCCTTGGGAGCGATCATGGTAACATCAACAAACTTAGGAGGTACGATAGCACCAAAGTGAATGTTGAAACCATGAGCGAACATTAACATATTGCCTTCTTCTAAGTTGGGCTCAATATCGTTTTTGTAAAGATCAGCCTGTTTCTCATCATTGATCAGGATCATGATGATGTCAGCTTTTTTAGCTGCTTCTGCCGCAGTGTAAACCTCAAATCCCTGTGCTTCTGCTTTTGCCCAGGATTTGCTTCCTTCATACAGACCAATGATAACATGGCATCCGGAATCCTTTAAGTTTAATGCATGTGCATGACCCTGGCTGCCGTAGCCGATGATCGCAATGGTCTTGCCTTCCAGTAAAGAAAGGTTACAATCCTGCTGGTAAAAAATTTTTGCTTCCTGTGACATTTTAAAATCTCCTCCTAAACATATCTATTCTTGTTTATTGTTTCCAGAAAGTTAGCATGCGCTAACAAATTCTCGTTTTATAAAGCAACAACTTGTCCCTATTATAAATAGGTTACATTGTCTGTACCTCTGCCTAAACCTGTGATACCGGTCCTTGCCAACTCTAAGATCTCATAGCCGTCCAAAAGATTGATAAAAGCATCAATCTTATTTTGATTACCGGTGATCTCCACCATTAAGCTGTCAGTAGCCACATCTACAATCTTGGCACGGAAGATATCCGCCATGGCGATAACCGCCTGTCTGTTATCCGCATTGACCCGCACCTTGATCATAACCAATTCACGGTATACGGAAGCTTCCGGCTCCAATACCTTAATATCCTGCACATCTACCAGCTTGCTCACCTGTTTCTCAATCTGATCCAAAATTTCATCATCGCCGCTTGTGACAATGGTGATCCTGGTAAATCTGGGATCCGCCGTCACACCTGCGGTAATGCTTTCAATATTGTAGCCTCTTCTGGAAAACAGGCCGGCGATCCTGCTCAATACGCCGGATGTATTGTCTACCAATAACTGAAATACTTTTTTCTGCATCTTTATTCCCTCTTTCTGATATGCCAAACCTTATTTTATCAGCATGTTCCTTTATTTGTCAATGTTCTATTCATTCTCCGTACATTTTGGAAGGGCCAGGGTTCCGGTCCTTGCTACTTCCACAATACTGATAGAGGCAAACATATCGATAAACAGCTTGATCCGTTCCGGCAGATCGCATACCTGGATGATCATAAAATTTTTGCTCATATCCACAATGTCCGCCTTCATGATCTCGCAGATCTCCATGATATCACGGCGGTTATTGGAATTGTATTTTACCTTCATCAACATCATTTCCCTGGAAACGCTGTTTTCTTCATTGAACGTTTTTACCTTAATGACATCCAGCTTTTTATTTAACTGCTTTTCGATCTGTTCAATGGTCCTCTCATTGCCGCTGCTGACAATGGTCATGCAGGATATTTCTTTATCATCCGTCTCCCCCACTGCCAGAGAATCAATATTAAAACATCTTCTGGAAAACAAGCCGGCAACCTTTGCCAAAACACCGGATCTGTTTTCTACTAAAACCGAATATATCTTTTTCATATTACACCTCTATTTCACCAAATCCATGGGGTCAATGAGACATTCCATGAGACAAGCCTGTTTACAGTTCAAAAATTCATCTATGGCCGCATCAGCCTTTTTCATATCCGTCAAGCGGATAAAGGGCATATCATAGGCCTTTGCGATCATTTCCAGATCCGGACTTCCTGATAAGTCAACCACAGAATAGTTGTCCTTGTAGGTGTAATGCTGGTATTCCCGCACCATGCCCAGATAGTTGTTTTTCAGCACAATGACCTTGCTGTTGATACCGTGCTGCCTCATGGTAGCTAGTTCCATAAAGGACATCTGGAAGGAACCGTCACCGCAGACTGCAACCACCTGTCTGTCGGGTAGGGCATATTTGGCACCCATAGCTGCCGGAATGGAATATCCCATGGTTCCCATACCGCCGGATGTCAAGAAATGACCTTTTTTTACTATGTGATATCCACAGGACCAGATCTGGTTCTGTCCTACATCCGCCACATAAACGCCGTGATCTTCCATCTTTTCCGACAATTTGGTAATAAACTCAGCCGGATCCACAAAGCCTTTATGCTCTTCTCTTTTAGGCTCCATAGTCTTTCTGTATTCTTTTAAGGTCTCTACCCATTCCGTATAGTTGCACTGATATTCCTGCTTTTCCAGCTCTGCAAAAATATGTTTTGCATCGCCTACCAGGGGAATGTTGGGACCTACATTTTTGCCGATCTCAGCCGGATCCACATCAATATGTATCAAAGTCTTATTGTCTACGATCAGGTCAGGCTGGCTGATGGCTCTGTCCGCCACTCTGGCACCTATCATAATGATCAGATCCGCTTCATTCATGGCCCGGTTGGCATAGGGCTTTCCGTTATTGCCCACCATGCCAAAGTACAAGGGATGCTTTGTGGGCATCACGCCGATGCCCATCATGGTAGTAACAACAGGGATCTGGTTCTTTTCCGCAAAACGGATCAATTCTTTTTCCGCTTTGGACAAAGCCACGCCGCCGCCTGCACAGATGATGGGTCTTTTAACCTGGGTCAGTTCCTTGATCACCTTTTTGATCTGCTGGGTATGACCTTTTACCGTAGGCTTATAGGTTCGTAAAGAAACCTGATCGGGATACTGAAATCCGCTGATATGAGCATTTTGCACATCAATGGGCACATCGATGAGGACTGGTCCCTTCCTGCCGGTGGTGGCAATATAAAATGCTTCTTTAAAAACACGAGGAATGTCTTCCACATCTTTTACCAAATAGCTGTATTTTACAAAGGATTCCACTGCACCGGTAATGTCTGCTTCCTGAAATACATCGCTGCCTAACAGCTCGCTGTTTACCTGACCGGTAATACAGATCATGGGAATGCTGTCGGCAAAAGCCGTAGCAATGCCTGTGATCAGGTTGGTGGCGCCGGGTCCGCTTGTTACCGCACATACGCCGATACCGCCGGTCACCCTTGCCAGACCGCTTGCAGCATGGGCTGCATTCTGTTCTGTTCTCACCAGAATGCTTTCAATCTTAGAATCTAAAATGCTATTGTAAAAGGGACAGATTGCCACACCGGGATAACCGAATACCGCTTTTACCCCTTCTGCCTCCAGACATTTTACCATTGCGTCTGCACCTATCATGTTTTTTCCACCTTTTCCTTTCTGCTATTTATTCTTCACAAAGCCTTTGCGCCAGCTTTACCGCTTCTGCGGCATCCTTGGAATAGCCGTCTGCACCGATCTCATCGGCATATTCCTGGGTGATCACGGCACCGCCGATCATGACCTTGGCTGAAAGTCCTTCTTTTTTTGCAAGATCGATAACCTGTTTCATTTCCTGCATGGTCGTTGTCATCAATGCAGATAATGCAATGATCTTAGCATGATTATCTCTTGCTGCTTTTATGATCTCTTCTCTTGGTACATCTTTTCCCAGATCCACCACACCAAATCCATGATTCTTTAGCATCAATGCCACCAGATTCTTGCCGATATCATGAATATCGCCTTTTACCGTAGCGATCACGATGGTGGGCATAACAGCCTGGCTTCCTGTTTCCTTCAACAAAGGCTCTAATAGCTCAATGGACTTTTTCATGGTCTCTGCACTTGCTATGAGCTGGGGAAGGAAGTATTTCCCACTGTCAAACAGATCGCCCACTTCCTCAATGGCAGGAAGCAAAGCTTCATTTAAAATACGATCGGGAGCACATCCTGCATCCAAAGCCCCTTGGGTTAAGGATAGGATGTCCCTCTGTTTTCCCTTTAAGACGGCTTCCCTCACCTTGGATAAGGGTGTCTCTTCTGCGGCTTTTTCTCCCTCCATACCGCCGTTCATCCTATCAATATAAGCAAGATCTGCACCGCCCTTTGCCATCAGAAGATCGGCGGACAAGGAAGCGTTTACCAGCATTTCCTGCCCCGGATTGGCAATGGCCATAGTCAGTCCCGCACCAATGGCCAAAGTCAGAAAAGCGCTGTTGATATTGATCCTTTCCGGAAGTCCAAAGGAAATATTGGACAAACCACAGATGGTAGCAAGGCCCTTTTCTTTACAATACCTTATGGTATCCAGCGTTTCCTTTCCCGCATTGGGGTTTGCCGCCACAGTGGCAACCAGTCCGTCTACCACAATATCGTCATTGGTAAAGCCTAATGCATAGGCCCTTTTTAAAACTTCTTCTATGATATGCTGTTTTTCTTCTATATTTTGGGGAAGTCCTGCATCCCATAAAGGAAGGAGGATAAACATAGCTCCATATTTCCTGGCAATGGGAAGAAGGGCATCTATTTTGGCGCTCTCCAAAGAAATGGAGTTAATCAGAGCTCTGCCGGGATACCTTCTCAAAGCCGCTTCTATCACATCCACATGGCTGGAATCAATGGCAAGGGGCAGGCTTGTAACATTTGCCACTTCCTCCAGCACAGCCAGCATCATTTCTTTTTCATCGATACCGCTCATGCCCACATTGATATCCAAAAGCCTTGCACCGCATTCTTCCTGCTCTGCTGCAAACCGGGAAACCATTTCCAGATTACCCTCTCGAAGCTCCGCCTGCAGTTTTTTCTTACCTGTGGGATTGATCCGCTCCCCGACGATCATAAACCGATCTTCTAAAGTAAAAACCAAAGACTGTCTTTCGGAACACAAAAACCGCTTTCCTTTTAAGGAAGTCCGCTTCACAGACAATGAGCTTGTCGCTTCTACCAGTTTTTCTATATGCTTTGGCGTAGTGCCGCAGCATCCGCCCAAGATAGAAGCACCGCTTTCCACAATGGCCTTCATCTCTTCTGCAAAGGTTAAGGCGTCCATATCATAAACAGTCATGCCCTCTTCATTTAAGGAAGGAAGACCTGCATTGGGCTTTGCGATCAAAGGCAGGTTTGTAACCTCTGCCATAGTACGGATCACCTGACACATCTTATCCGGTCCGGTGGAACAATTTGCTCCAATGGCATCCACATGAAGGCTTGTTAGGGCAATGGCGGCAGATGCCGGATCGGAACCGAATAAAGTCCTTCCGTCTTCTTCAAATGTTAAGGTGGCCATGACAGGAAGCTTCGTCACTTCCATGGCCGCAATGGCTGCCGCTCTTGTCTCCTGCAAGCTCATCATTGTCTCTATGACCAACAGATCCACACCAGCTTCCTCTAAATAACGGATCTGCTCTTTATAAACTTCGATCAATTCCTCAAATTCCAAAGGTCCCATAGGCTTTAATTGTTTGCCCGTCATGGTCAGATCCCCTGCCACAAGAGCCTGTCCGCCTACGGCCTCTTTGGACAATGCCACAAGATTTTTATTGATAGAGGCAATTTCCTTTTCTAAACCATATTCGGCCAGTTTGATCCTGTTTGCCGTAAAGGTAGGTGCATATACAATATTAGAGCCTGCTTTTACATAAGCGCGCTGCAAAGAGATCAAAGCTTCTTTATGATCTAAGATCCAGCTTTCCGGACAGACCCCTGCCGGCATACCCGCCTGCATCAGGTTTGAGCCGGTAGCACCGTCTAAATATACTATTTTTTCTTTGACAAGCCTTGCAAAGGCTTCTTTTGTCATACCCTTTTGCCTCATTTCCTTACCATAAATACATATACGGTATCTATTATAACATTTATTTCCCGTAATCACAACAAAAGAAAACCACCATGCTCCTCAAAGGAAACATGGCGGTTAAAAAAATTCTCATGATCATTTATTTCATGATTATGATCTTGCCCAGCAAGGGAACTTCTTTTTCTTCACCCTGGCATGCAAAAATGAGGCCCATTATTCCGCATACAAGTACGAAAACACCGTAAAGCCAGCCAATGAACGGAATCCAGCCAATTACGAACGCACCAACTCCAAATAAGTTAACGACTAAAGCTTGATTAATATGGAATTTAGCACCTTCCTTGTCTCCTAAACAAAGTGCAAGAACCCAGCCGATAAAGGTAAGATATGCAATAATTCCCGTAGTTTTAGCATCCATCCTGTTATCCTCCTCACTTAAAATCTAACAAAAGTTTACTAGCAAAAATGCCACAAGTCCTAAGACTTGCGACATTTTCGCATTTATTTAAAAATCCAACTCGCTTATTTAACAAATTCTTAGAATTTGCCTGCTTTTGCAGCTTCCTCAATGGAAACAGCTACTGCAACGGTAGCGCCAACCATAGGGTTGTTACCCATACCGATGAGACCCATCATTTCAACATGGGCAGGTACGGAAGAAGATCCTGCAAACTGTGCGTCGGAATGCATTCTTCCTAAGGTATCTGTGAAACCATAGGATGCAGGGCCGGCTGCCATGTTATCGGGATGCAGTGTACGACCTGTACCACCACCGGAAGCAACGGAGAAGTATTTCTTTCCTGCTTCTGTTCTCTCTTTTTTGTATGTACCTGCAACGGGATGCTGGAATCTGGTAGGATTGGTGGAGTTACCGGTAATGGAAACATCTACATTTTCCTTCCACATGATAGCAACGCCTTCCGGAACGGAATTAGCACCGTAGCAGTTTACTTTTGCGCGAAGGCCTTCGGAATAAGGAGTTCTGCTTACCTCTTTTACCTCGTTGGTATAAGGATCATACTCTGTTTCAACGAAGGTAAAGCCGTTGATACGGGAAATGATCAATGCAGCATCCTTTCCTAAACCGTTTAAGATAACACGAAGAGGTTTCTGACGTACTTTGTTTGCTTTCTCAGCAATACCGATAGCACCTTCCGCAGCAGCGAAGGACTCATGACCTGCCAAGAATGCGAAGCATTCTGTCTCTTCTTCCAGTAACATCTTACCTAAGTTACCATGTCCTAAACCAACCTTACGGGTATCTGCAACAGAACCGGGAATACAGAAAGCCTGCAGTCCTTCGCCGATTGCTGCAGCAGCATCAGCAGCCTTTTTGCAGCCTTTTTTGATCGCGATGGCAGCGCCTACAGTGTAAGCCCAGCACGCATTCTCAAAGCAGATAGGCTGAATCTTTTTAACCTGCTCATATACATCTAAACCGGCATCCTTTGTGATTTTTTCAGCTTCTTCTAAAGAAGAGATACCATAGCCGTTTAATACGCCATTGATCTTATCAATACGTCTTTCATATGATTCAAATAAAGCCATTCTATTGTCCTCCTTCTATTACTCTTTACGTGGATCGATGATCTTAACAGCATCATCAACACGGCCATACTGTCCGCAAGCTTTCTCATATGCTGTATTGGGGTCATCGCCTTTTTTGATGAAGTCTGTCATCTTGCCCAGGCTGACAAATTTGTAACCGATGATCTGATCATCTTTGTCAAGAGCGATACCTGTTACATAGCCTTCTGCCATTTCCAGATAACGAGGACCTTTTTTGAGTGTACCGTACATGGTACCAACCTGGCTTCTTAAACCTTTTCCTAAATCTTCCAGACCTGCACCTACAGGAAGACCTTCTTCGGAGAATGCAGACTGTGTACGGCCATAAACGATCTGTAAAAACAGTTCTCTCATTGCTGTGTTGATCGCATCACATACTAAGTCGGTATTTAATGCTTCCATAACAGTCAATCCGGGTAAAATCTCTGATGCCATAGCTGCGGAATGGGTCATACCGGAGCAGCCGATGGTCTCGATCAGCGCTTCCTGAATGATACCTTCTTTTACATTCAGAGTCAGCTTACAAGCACCCTGCTGGGGTGCACACCAACCCACACCATGTGTCAGACCGGAAATGTCTTCCACTCTTTTTGCCTGTACCCATTTTGCCTCTTCAGGGATGGGAGCACAGCCATGATGCACGCCCTGTGCCACACAAGTCATTTCTTCCACTTCTTTTGAATAAATCATGTGAAATCTCCTTTCAATTATGTAGAAATATATCTTAACAAAATATGTCATATTTTGTTAGACTCATCTTTTTTATTCTCTCATATTTTATGCAAAAAATCCAGTAGTTTATGAAGAATGTCCTAAAATTTCCTGCACTTTTTTCATTAATTTAACATCATGCGGTCATTGGCAAATTCTCCGCCGCTGACTTCCTCAAATTTGGCCAGGAGATCGGAAACATGAAGATTCTTTTTCTCTTCTCCTTTTACATCGTAAATGATATTTCCTTCGTGCATCATAATAAGACGGTTTCCGTGGGAGATAGCATCCTTCATGTTATGTGTTACCATCATTGCCGTCAGCTGGTTTTCCGCTATGATCTTATCGGATAAAGTCAGCACCTTTGCTGCCGTCTTGGGGTCTAAAGCTGCGGTATGCTCATCCAAAAGAAGCAGTTTAGGTTTCTCTAAGGAAGCCATCAGCAATGTGATCGCCTGCCTCTGTCCGCCTGAAAGCAATCCTACCTTAGCGCTCAGCCTGTCTTCCAGACCCAGGTCCAGAGACTTTAACAGCTCCTTATATTGCTCCTTTTCCTTATGGGTGATACTCCAGCGTAAAGTACGATGCTTTCCTCTTCTTGCGGCAATGGCAAGATTTTCATCAATACCCATATCCGCTGCGGTTCCCATCATAGGGTCCTGAAATACTCTGCCGATGTATTTTGCCCTCTTGTGCTCAGGCAGCTTGGTAATATCTACATCATCAATGAAGATGCTGCCGGAATCAATAGGCCATACCCCTGCAATGGCATTGAGCATAGTGGATTTTCCTGCTCCGTTTCCGCCTATAATGGTTACAAAATCCCCTTCCTCCAGTTTGAGGCTGACATCTGTCAGGGCTTTCTTTTCATTGACGGTTCCGGGATTAAAAGTTTTGTTTAAATTTTTGATCTCCAACATATTATGCTTCCTCCTTCCCGGTTTCTTCTTTTACCTTGGCAGGATGGGATGCGCGATATTTTGCGCCCCAATAAGGAATTGCAAGGAATATTGCCACGATCAATGCACTGAAAAGCTTTAAGTCCTGAGAATTCAGACCAAGCTGCAATACCAGCGCAATGACTGCAAAATAGATAATACAGCCCAGCACAACCGAAAACAGCCTTAAAGCAAAATTGCGGAACAGCTTTCCAAAAAGCACTTCCCCGATAATAACGCTTGCCAGACCGATGACGATGGCGCCACGGCCCATGTTGATATCCGAGTTACCGTTATACTGAGCATACAAAGCGCCGGATAAGCCTACCAGCCCATTGGAGATCACCAGACCGATTATTTTTCCAATATTGGTATTGATTCCCTGGGCTCTTGCCATATGTTCGTTACTTCCGGTAGCCCTGACTGCCGAACCGCTTTCTGTTCCCAGATACCAATATAATATCGCAATGACGACTACCACAAAAATAAGACCTACTACAATAGCAGATGTAATATATCGAAGACTTACTACCAGATCATATTTATCTACACTTACTGCCTGATTGGATTTTCCCATAATGCGCATATTGATAGAGTATAACCCTAATTGACTGAGAATACCGGAAAGAATGCCGGGTATTCCCATAACCGTATGAAAAAATCCGGTCATCAGCCCTGCCAACATGCCTGCCACAAAGGCAGCCAGCATAGCAACATAGGGATTGACACCGTTTAAGATCAACATAACTGCTACTGCACCGCCGGTACATAAACTTCCGTCTACAGTCAGATCCGCAAAATCCAACACCTTATAGGTTATGTAGACACCGATCGCCATAATACCCATTAAAATACCCTGGGCAACAGAACCGGGCAGGGCATTGAGCAAAGAATGAAACATAGTACTTTAACCTCCAGTATTCCATAAAAATTCAAATCATCCAAAGGACAGTATATCAAAAATATAGGAAAGTGAAAATAAAAATCTTTAAAAAAAAATACAAAATACAAAAACCGCCACCCGGAGCTTTTGAGGGAAAACTCCATAATGACGATTTTTGTACTAGAGTATCATATTCCGATAAGGGGTAGTAAATTACTCGATAGGAACCAGATCCTCGGGAATTGTCCAATTGATCGCTTCTGCTGTTTCAGCATTGTATTTTGCAACAATACCGTCGGATACGAATCCGATAGGTGTTTCTGCAGGATCAGCACCGTTAACCAGGATCTCATAAGCCATTAAACCTGCTTTGTATCCTAAGTCATAGTAGCTGATACTTAAAGTAGCCAGACCACCTACGCCGCACATATTTTCCTCACCACAGATAACAGGAATACCTGCAGGAACGGTTACATTCTTTACGATCTCCATGTTGTCTGCAATGGTATTATCGGTAGGAATATACAAACAGTCGCACTCTGCAACAGCTGTTGTGGCAACTGCCTGAAGCTCATTGGAATCTGCTACGGTAAACACCTCGTATGCAATACCTGCTTCACTCAAATAACCTATTGCAAGGTCAGCCTGAAATACAGAGTTTGGCTCAGAGGAGCAATAAAGGATTGCTACTTTATTTACATCGGGGCAAACCTTCTGTAATAATGCGATCTGCTCATCAATGGGAGCCAGATCGGATACACCTGTTACATTGGTGCCGGGCCTTTCATTGCTGTCTATTACACCTGCAGTCATAAAGTCTGTTACGCTGGTACCGATAATGGGAATCTCATTGGTAGCTGCTGCAGCGGCCTGAAGAGGCGGTGTAGCGTTTGCCATGATCAAATCTACATTGTCATTTACAAACTTGGTAGAGATCGTTGCACAGTTGGTAACTTCACCCTGTGCATTCTGATAGTCAAAGGAAACCCTGTCTCCCAGTTTATCCTTTAAAGCATCCTGAAAACCCTCTGTTGCAAGGTCTAATGCGGGATGCTCAACCAACTGGATAATACCCACATTGTATGTTTCACCATCTGAAACAGGAGCTGCCACATCTGTACCCTCGTTTGCACCCGCATTTGTGTCCGTTTCTTCTGCAGGTGTAGAACCACAGCCTACAAGCATGGATACGGTCAGAAGACCGGTCATCAACATTGCTAATAATTTTTTCATAATCATTTCCTCCATAAGTTTATCAAATCGGACAGCTAAATAATCCGACTTTATAGAATATACACTACTTGGAGGGATTCGTCAATAGATTATTGAATCATATCGGCAACATTACCTGCACTTTTGACAATGGAATTTTCATCCACCCAGCCTCTGATCGAGTTCAAAGGATAGATGGTGGTATTTCTGCTGATCACAGTACCCGGATTTAATACGGAATTACATCCGATCTGCACACCGTCTGCCACCACAGCACCCATCTTCCTCATGCCGGTATCCACTTCTCCCAAAGGGAATTTAATGGCGATCTTGCCTCTGTCATTTTTCAGATTGGAAGTGATCACGCCGGCTCCCAAATGGGCTTTGTAACCCAAAATACTGTCTCCGATATAATTGAAATGAGGAGCCTCTACTTCATCAAAAAGCAGGCTGTTTTTCACTTCGCAGGAATTTCCCACCACTGCACCTTTTCCGATAATGGCATTGCCTCTGATAAAAGCACAATGTCTGATCTGGGCATTTTCATCAATAATACAAGGACCTGTAATACTTGCACTGTCTGCGATCTGTGCGCTTTTTGCGATCCAGATATTCTCGCCAATCTTGTTAAACTGTTCAGCAGAAAGCATCGGACCCAATTGCATGATAAAATTTTCCAGACTGGGCAGTACTTCCCAAGGATAATCCACTCCGTCAAATAAGAATTGAGCCAGTGTCTTGCTTACATCCAGGTACTTGTCGGTTTTAAACATTTCAAACATACGCATTCTCTCCCTCTACATTTTTTTGTTGGTTTTTTTCTTGCTTTTTTCCGGATAATTGTTTCGTACATAGGACAGACACCGGTTTAAATAGGCCCTGCCGTCCGTCTGTTTCACATAATCCGTTCTGCGGGATATAAATCCCTTTAATTTTACCATATATTCATCAGAAGTGATATCCCCTTGTGCTACCATGGTCAGTCCTTTTTCCCAACTGGCAGTAAGCTTAGGGTCCAGCATGGATTTAATGGAACAATTTACCACTTCATAAATGATCTCACCCAGGCAGGCAGGCGTAATGATCTGAGTCTTTTTGTTCAAATCCAGATAGCCGTTGCCAACTAATTTTTTTAATATTTCCGCTCTTGTTGCGGAAGTACCAATGCCACTCCCCTTGATCTGCTCTCTCAGATCCTCGTCCTCAATAAGTTGTCCCGCATTTTCCATGGCAAGGATCAATGAACCGGAATTATACCGTTTAGGCGGAGATGTTTCTCCCTCTTTCATATCCAAAGATTTGATCTGGAGAGGCATTCCTTTTTTTAAAAGAGAAAGGGCAGCCCGCAGTTTTTCATCTACATCCTTTTCATCCGATCCTGTATTCTCTTCCGTTTCTTCCTCTTTCTTTTTGGAGAAACTGAAAATGAGTACCGATTGATAACCGGGATCCACCAACACCTTAAAGGAAGCAAAAAAGGATTCCTGTTGTTTTTCCAGAACCAGCGCAAGTTTTTCGTACTGGGCAGGAGGATAAAAGATGGCTAAAAACCTGCCGCAGATCAGTTCATAAACCTTAGCTGCCGTAGGATGCAGGCCATTTAAAGCATTTAATCCCTGTCCCGTGGGAATGATGGCATAATGATCTGTGATCAGTTTGTCATTCACATACTTGGTCTTCGCTATAGAGGCATATGCTTTTTGGTTTATGACATATTCTGCCTTCTCCCTCATGGGGGCATAAGCGGTCAGCCCTTTGATATTTTTATAGATTTCCTTTGCCACCGCTGTGGATAATACCCTGGCATCCGTACGGGGATAGGTAGTCAGTTTCTTTTCATACAACTCCTGAACGATCCGCAGAGTCTCGTCCGGACTGATCTTAAAGAATCGGGAGCAGTCATTCTGCAGTTCCGCCAGATTGTACAAAAGAGGGGGATTCTTCTTTTCTTTTTTGCGCTCCACGCTTTTTACCACCATCTGATCATGAGGCTTTAGCTTTTCGATCAGTTCTCTGGCATGCTCTTCTTTTTTGAAACCATTTTCCTTATACAGAAGGGGCGATTGAAAATAGGAAGAACCTTCCACAGCCCGCCATTCCGCATCAAATACATTGTTTTCACCCAGATCGTAAGTGGCAAGAATCCGATAAAAAGGCGTCTTTTCAAAATGCCTGATCTCTCTTTCGCGATCCACTACCATGCCCAATACGCAGGTCATGACACGGCCTACCGAAACTACTGCGTTTTTCTCCATGGCCAGGGCATTTTTGATATAATCCCCGTATTTTACCGTAAGAAGCCTGGAAAAATTAATGCCCATCAGATAGTCTTCCTGTGCCCTGAGATAAGCGGATGCCCCCAGATTATCATACTCCGAAAGATCTTTTGCCTCTTTAATGCCTCTTAGGATTTCCTCTTCGGTCTGGGAATCGATCCAGACACGCCGCCGTTCTTTCCCTTCCACATGGGCTTCCTGTTCCACCAGTCTGTATATGTACTCTCCTTCCCGTCCGGAATCAGTACAAACATAGATCTTTGTTACATCCTGTCTGTTCAACAATCCGCTGACAATTTGAAACTGTTTTTTTACCGATCCGATGATCTCATATTTAAATCGATCCTCCGGCGGAAAAAAGGGAAGAGTCTGCAAAGACCATCTCTTTAGTTTTTCATCATAAGCATCGGGATAGCTCATCGTAACCAAATGACCTACGCACCATGTGATCACAGCACTTTCGGACTCCATATAACCGTCATAGGACTTCATGGTTTCCTTTAGGGCTTTTGCAAACTCTCTGGCTACACTGGGCTTCTCCGCTATATATAAACTCTTATCCATGTAAATACCTTTATTTTTCTAAAATCCTGCCAAAATATCCTTCAGCGTAAGCAGATGAAGATTGGATTTGATCCTTGCCTCCAAAGTTACCTTTTCATCAAAGGAACTAAAGGAAACCATATAATACTGACCATCCCTGATGCCGGCTTCTTTCGCCGCCATCAACAGTTCTTCATAATCCGCATAAGTGGTCATAGCCTTTAACTGTCTGCACCAGACCATGCCATAACCGCCTTCTTTTCTCCTCCAAATCAGGTCAATGCTTCTTTTCTTTCCGATAAAGCGACTGGCACCTCCCTTTGGAGCAGTCTCCATCACACCGGTTAAAAGCAAATATTCTTTTACTACCTTATGGATATAGGTACTGCAATATTCACCCAGCCGGTTTCCGACCACATGCCTTAAAAACTCTTCCGGCGTCATCATCTGCAACGCACTTTGATTGGGGTGGATAAAGGTGAACCAAAAGGAAGTAAAATGACTGTCGATCTCATAAATTCCCTTTTGGGTGTTTTCCATACCGGGACATTCGATGGAATAGACCTTCTCGATCTGTCCCTGTTCCATAAGGGCTTTTAAATATACACTGATCTTGGCTCTGGAATAACCTGTCTCGTGATATAGGTCATTTAATTTGGTACACCCTTTTGCCATAGCGGATAAAATGGTGTCATAAACGCCCCGCTCCCTGAGACCGTCCAGACAATAGCCGTATCCTGCATGGTATAAATAAGATTTGTCCGACAAAATATTCCTAATCAGATTTTCTTCCAGGCTCTGTCCCATATCCATAAACTGCCAAAGTCCGGGAATACCGCCCAAAATGCAATACAGGGCAAAGAGGCTTTCTCTGGAATAGTCAGGATAGATCTTACACAGGCTTCCAAAGGAGATCTCCCTGCATTTATAAAATCCGGATATCCTTGCCGCACTTTTTCCAAGGGCACGGACCATGGAACATTCCACCCAGTTAATAGCGGAAGAAACCAATAAGATCAACACCTGCTCCTCTTCCATCAGTTTGAAACAAAAGGGCATGAATTCGGGGGACTTGGCCAAAAGATGAAATTCATCAATAATAAAGATCTTTTTTTCATCGGCGGAAACAGATTTCAGCTTTTCCGCTTCCTGCTCCATTGCATCCAGATTTTGCTTCTCACTTCCGGAAACAACAAGATAATAGGAAAAAGGCCGCTCATTACAATAATCCAGCAGGAAGGCAGTCTTTCCCAAGAATTTCTGCCCATAAAAAACCACCAGCTGGCTGCCCGGCCTTTTTAAATACTCATTCAGATATGCATATTCATGACTGCGTCCAATTAACATAGCTTACCTGATCCTTTGTTTTTATTTATGATGACAATATCATCCTGCCACAGTCCCCTGTGAAAGGAGTCTGACAATCTCTTCTTCCGGCATAGGCTTTCCTAACAAAAAGCCCTGTATATTGTCACAATGAATCTGTTTTAAATATTCATATTGCTCTTTGGTTTCCACACCTTCGGCAACGGTTTCATAGCCCAGTTTTTTTACCATGGAAACAATGGCTTCCGTAATGACCTGGGTACTCTCATCCTGAATGACCGTATCGATAAAGGACTTATCGATCTTAAGGGTATCGATGGGAAGCCCCTTCAGATAGGACAGGGAGGAATAGCCGGTACCGAAATCGTCCAATGATATCCTGATACCATAATCCTTTAAGGTATGCAGCTTTTTCACCACCTGATCAAAATCATCGATCAATACGCTTTCTGTGATCTCCAATTCAATATCCTTAGGATTTACCTTGTGTTCTTCCAAAAGTGCTAAGAGCTTCCCTACAAAATCAGGGCGTTTATACTGAATAGCAGAGATATTTAGGGATAAAACCAGATTGCAGTCATATTTTTCCCGCCATGCAGCATATTTCTTAATGCCTTCTTCCAAAACCCATGTGCCGATGGGAACGATCATGCCGTTTTTCTCTGCAATGGGAATAAAGACACCGGGGCTGATCATTTTGCCGGTTTCATCCTGCATACGGATCAACGCCTCCACACCCCGAAGCTTGCCGCTTGCAGAGTCATACTGAGGCTGATAATACAATACAAAGCGATTGGTATTTACTGCTTCGCTCAATTTGTTCTCAATATGGATATTGTCAATAAAATTCTGGAAAATAGGCGCTTCAAAATACATGATGCTGTTAGGTCCCTGGGCCTTTGCACGGAACATAACGATCTCAGAGCAGTTAATCAGCTCCAGACTGCTTTCGGATGCATCCGGGTATTCCGCCACACCGGCGCAGACCGAAATGGTCACTTCATGTCCGTCCATCAAACGGAAGGGACTGCTTACCCGTTTTTGGATCGCAGCAAAGATTTCATCCATACTGTGACTGCCCACAGGATTTTTGACAGCAATGAAATAAGTATCATCCGTCACATGGGCAACAATGGTCTTTTCGTCCATAAATCCTTTTAAAAACAGGCCAAAGGACTGAATCAGTTCATCTCCTGCCACCAGACCCAGGCCATCGTTGATCTTTTTAAAATTATCAATATCCACACACATGACAGCAACGCTCTCTTTGGCATCATGGGCTTCCCTGATCCAGGAGCTTAAGACGCTGACAAAATAATTGCGGTTATAAAGTCCTGTCAGCATATCGTAATAAGCCATATAACGCAGATCCTCTGTCTGTTTCTTGGCTTTGGTAATATCCCGGATCCGGATTACCTTTTCGACGGGCTGTTCATTTTCATAATTTACCGTACACTCAAATTCCAGCCAGCGGCCATTTGAAGGAAGCTTGTATTCTGCTGTCCTGTTTTTTTCTTTGGTGCGTTCTAAATACAAAAGTTCCTGAAATCCTGTCTTATCCTGATCATCTACATAATCAATGAGTTTGATCAGATCTTTTGCGGCTTCCACCTTAAAGTCAAAAAACCCGTGCCAATTTCCTACGGTATGGATGATATTTTTTTGCAGGTCAAAATAAAGAAAGGCATTTTTGGAGGTGGAGCATATTAACTGATACATCTTTTCTTTTCCGTTTAACTGCTGATTGACAGCCTGCAGCATATCCACTTGAAAGTGCAGATCGTTCATTCTGCTCACCCTCCTTTCCCTTTTTAAATCAGTATAGACAAAAAAATCTTATTTTTTCGTAATAAAGCCTTTTGCTTTTAACAACTCGGCGCAAAGCACTGCACCGCCTGCGGCTCCTCTTACCGTATTGTGGGATAAGCCCACAAATTTATAATCATAAATGGTGTCTTCCCGAAGGCGGCCGATTGTAACGCCCATGCCGTTCTCATAATCCACATCCAAAGTAACCTGGGGTCTGTTGTCCTCTTCCATATACCGGACAAACTGCTTCGGTGCGGAAGGAAGGCCCAGCTCCTGAGGCGCACCCTTTAAGGAAACCATCTTTTCGATCAGCTGTTCTTTGGTGGGTTTCTTTCTGAATTTTACAAATACGGCAGCCGTATGACCGTTTAATACGGGAACACGGATACACTGACAGGAGATCTTGGGCTCTGCGGCAGGAACGATCTCGCCGTTTTCTACCGTACCGTAGATTCTAAGAGGCTCTTTTTCGCTCTTTTCTTCTTCTCCGCCGATGTAAGGAATGATATTTTCCACCATCTCCGGCCAGTCTGCAAAAGTCTTGCCTGCTCCGGAAATTGCCTGATATGTGGTAGCGATCACTTCATAGGGTTCAAATTCACGCCACGCATACAATACAGGTGCATAACTTTGGATAGAACAGTTGGGCTTTACAGCCACAAAGCCTTTTGTGGTGCCCAGACGCTTTTTCTGTGCCTCGATCACATCCGTATGCTCCGGATTGATCTCCGGAATGATCATGGGCACATCCGGTGTCCATCTGTGAGCAGAGTTGTTGGAAACAACGGGAGTCTCCGTCTTTGCATAGGCATCTTCAATAGCGCGGATCTCCTCTTTTGTCATATCCACAGCGGAGAAAACAAAATCTACTTCTCCTGCTACTTCTTCTACTTCATTTACATTTTTTACGATGATATTTTTGACTGCTTCAGGCATAGGGGTGGTCATTTTCCATCTGCCGCCTACTGCTTCCTCATAAGTCTTTCCTGCTGATCTGGGGCTGGCTGCAATGGTAGTCACCTCAAACCAGGGATGATTCTCAAGCAGGGCAATGAACCGCTGTCCTACCATACCTGTACCGCCTAAAATTCCGACTTTTAATTTTTCACTCATTTTCTCATTCTCCTCATATATCGTTTTTTAATAAATTTTATCTTGATCCTTCCAGTCACTTTGCAGATATTCCCGCTCAATGGCGATCACCTTTTCCATGGCGGCTTTTCCGGGCGCTCCCATGGTCAGTCTTTTCTCCACACATGCCTTTAAGGTCAGACTATCATAAATATCCGGTTCAAATACAGGACTGATCTCTTTTAATTCCTCTATGGAAAGATCCAAAATGCCTTTATCCTTTTCAATACAGGTAAGAACCAGCTTACCGATCATGCCATGAGCATCTCTGAAGGGCACACCGTGGTTTACCAGATAATCTGCCGCATCTGTGGCATTGGTAAAGCCATTCATAGCACTTTTAGCCATGGTATCTTTGGCAAAACGGGCTGTGGCTATCATGCCGTTAAAAAGACTTAAGCAGCCTTTTACCGTATCAATGGCATCAAAGGTCAGTTCTTTGTCTTCCTGCATGTCTTTGTTGTAAGCAAGGGGAATCCCTTTCAAAACAGTCAGCATGGAGACAAGGGCTCCATAAACACGACCTGTCTTTCCTCTCACCAACTCTGCAATATCCGGATTTTTCTTTTGAGGCATAATGCTGCTTCCTGTAGAATAAGCATCATCTAACTCTATAAATCTGTACTCATCGCTGTTCCATATGATGATCTCTTCGCAGAAACGGCTTAAATGCATCATAATGGTGGAAAGTGCACTTAAAAGCTCCACCAGATAATCTCTGTCAGCTACAGAATCCATACTGTTTAAAGTAGGGCCTTCAAATCCCAAAAGGGATGCGGTATATACCCTGTCTAAAGGATAAGTAGTACCTGCCAGCGCACCTGCTCCCAAAGGACAGTAATTCATTCTGTGATAGATGTCCCTTAAGCGGAGTCTGTCCCGCTTAAACATCTCATAATAGGCACCGATGTGATGAGAAAGGGTAACGGGCTGTGCCTTCTGCATATGGGTAAAGCCCGGCATATAGGTCTCAATATGGGTTTCCATCAATCCCAAAAGCGTGCCAAGCAGCTCCTTTAAAATATCATCGATGTTTACGACCTCGCTACGAACATACAGCTTCATGTCCAAAGCTACCTGATCGTTGCGGCTTCGTCCCGTATGAAGCTTCTTACCTACATCACCGATGCGGTCTATTAAATTGGCTTCCACAAAACTGTGGATATCCTCATATTCATCGGATATGGTAAGACTGCCCTTTTCTACATCTTCTCTGATACCGGTCAAGCCCTTTACAATGGCATCCTTTTCTGATGTATTAAGAATCCCCTGCTTATGAAGCATTACCACATGGGCAATGCTGCCTTCTATATCCTGCGAAAAGAATTTCTGGTCAAAAGAAATGGACGCATTAAACCGATATACAAGTTCATCTGTATCTTTGGTAAAACGTCCGCCCCATAGCTGCGCCATGCCGCTCTCCTCCACTTACTGTTAAAACTAAACTTGATAATAGCATATCAGGC
Source organism: Lachnospiraceae bacterium (assembly GCA_022510725.1). Classification (GTDB taxonomy): domain Bacteria; phylum Bacillota; class Clostridia; order Lachnospirales; family Lachnospiraceae; genus UBA2882. Next base: position 2,122 of record JAFLSW010000028.1, on the reverse strand, counting down.
GCATTTTTTCAAGAAAGAGAGACCAAAAACCCCGCACAAAGTCATTTTTTCTACATACATTATTAAAAAAAGCGGAGATTTTTTCATGGAACCAATTATCTCATTAGAAGGCATTTCTTTTTCCTATCACCGGCCCGATGGGGAAATCGAAGCGCTTTCTGATATTTCTTTTTCGGTTTCCAAAGGAGAATTTGTTTCTCTGGTTGGTCCCAGCGGATGTGGAAAATCCACGATCCTATCCATTCTGGCAGGACTAAATCAAGCAGGAAGCGGAACGGTGGATATCCGTGACGGCGTTTCCTTCGGCTATATGTTTCAACAGGACCTTCTCCTGCCCTATCAGACCATCTGGAAAAATATCTCCTTAGGACCTTCTATTCATAAAACTTTGACCCCTGAGACCAAAAAGCGTCTTAAGGCATTATTATATAAATACGGTCTGTCACATTTTAGTGAAAATTATCCGGGCCAGCTTTCGGGCGGCATGCGTCAACGAGCAGCCCTGATCCGGACTCTGGCACTGGATCCCGATATCCTGCTTTTGGATGAACCCTTCAGCGCTTTGGATTACCAGACAAGACTTTTGGTAGCAGACGATATCGGCAGGATCATACGCAAGGAAAATAAAACAGCTATCTTAGTAACCCACGATCTATCCGAAGCCATCAGCCTTTCGGATAAGATCATCATTTTATCTAATCGCCCTGCAAAGGTGGTCAAGATCATGGACATTGACATTCCCTGTAAGGATAAAGGCTCTCTTGCCGTCAGGGAACACAAACGCTTTGGGGATTATTTTCAAGTCTTATGGAAGGAGATGAACACACCCCATGAGTGAAGCACACAAACAATATTTAAGATCCTTAGTAAAATACCGGAGGAAGATCAAATTTTTTCGCATTCTGGTATTTGTTATCTTTTTAATCCTATGGGAAAGCGCTGCCGACTTTGGCCTGATCGACGCTTTCTTTTTCAGTTCTCCCAGCCGCATTGTAAAATGGGTCTTTTCCATGGGAAAAACGGGAGAACTTTTTACTCACATTGGTATTACTTTATGGGAAACCGTGTTGAGCTTTTTATTTGTTATGCTCCTAAGCGTGGCAGTTGCTTCTCTTTTATGGTTTTCCAAATCCTTAGCTGCTATTTTTGAACCTACGCTGGTCATATTAAACAGTTTGCCCAAGTCCGCCCTGGCGCCTTTATTTATTGTCTGGCTTGGCACCGGCATGAAGACCATTATCGTAGCAGGCATCTCCGTAGCTGTATTTGGCTCCATTATCAGTATCTACACCCAGTTCCATCAGACCGATCCGGAAATGGCAAAACTGATCATCACTCTAGGAGGAAACAAATGGGATATTTATAAGCGTATCGTTCTCCCCTACTGCGTTCCCACCTTGATCAATTCCATGAAGGTCAATATCGGCCTGGCTTTGGTTGGTGTAGTCATTGGTGAGTTTCTGGCTGCAAGGAGAGGTCTTGGCTATCTGATCATCTATGGAACCCAGGTGTTCAGGCTGGATATGGTGATCTCTTCTATTATTATTTTATGTGTGATCGCATACGGACTTTACTTTTTTATACAGAGATTAGAGAGATTTGTGAATATGGAGATGTGAGGAAGTTTGTAATATAAGTTTCATATCAAGCAAAACGATACCGAGCGTGACTGAATGAAAACATGGAACTTTTTACCCATCCTCTGTATAGGTTGTTGCTACGGACGCAACCGGCGCATATGCGCCATCCAGGCGCAACACGCCTTGCTCCCACATCCTTGTGGGATCATTGCTGGTAATGGGAAGAGGATGGGAAAAGTTCACATGTTTTCAAAAAAGTCACGCTCGGTATTCGTTTTGTTGATAGGGAGATATTATATAAATTCAAATTTATCCTTATGGGCAAATCACAAGGATAATTTATCGAAATTGAAGAAAATCCATAAACTTCCTCACAGCAAGAGAAGATGTCTTTTTGTTTCGCAGTGCAAGTCCGATTTTTCGATAAGCGGGAACATCCAATTCTTTTACCACAATATGATATGGAATCCTTTTTAATATCAGTTCAGGCAGAATACTTACTCCTAAACCGCTTTCCACCATAGACATAATGGCATAGTCGT
>JAFLSW010000027.1 GCA_022510725.1 Lachnospiraceae bacterium | reverse complement strand
GGAGAAGAGCCGGAGTTTGCCCATGCTTTTGTGAAGATAAAAGAAGATCTGGATCTCCATGAAGCAGCTGCCTTTATTTCAGAGGCGGATCATGTGGCAGGCGTATCCATAAATCAGGATTTCAGAGAACGGTTTGACAACATGATAGGCAGTTTGAATTATATTGTGATCTTAGTCATTTTGTGTGCGGGGGCCCTGGCATTTATCGTTCTTTATAACCTGACTAATATCAATATCACGGAACGGATCAGGGAGATTGCTACCATTAAGGTGTTGGGTTTTTATCCCGGAGAAACCGCATCCTATGTATTCCGGGAAAACTTTGTCCTGACTGCCATAGGTGCAGCTTTAGGACTGGTGCTTGGCATTTATTTACACTGGTTTGTCATGTATAACATTGACCTGGACCAGATTGCCTTTCATGTGCATATCTCCACATTGAGCTTTGTGTACAGCTTTTGTATCACCTTCCTGTTTACAGTAATCGTGGATATCGTGATGTACTTTAAGCTGGATCAGATCAATATGGTGGAATCGTTGAAATCCATTGAATAATGTATGCGGTTATGACATCAGAAATCCCTTGGCGGGCAGAGCGTAGAGCGCACCCCGTTCATGTAATCAAAAGTTTCCAAATTGTCATAAAAAATATAATACTGCTCGCCTCGTGGAGACCGGAGCAGCAGAGGAAGAAAAAGTACAGGAAGACGGAAAAGGTTTGGCGATAGATATTTCTGTTTAGGACATTTTCTCCGATATAAGTGATAGAAAATAAACATCACAAGAGGAAATCATATGAACATAAGCAATCCTATTACACAAAAAAGTACTTTTTCAAAAATAAGCAAAATAGGTGGGATACCTTTACCCAATTATAATGATGACTATGTCTTTTCCAGAGAGAAAAGCAGCATCGGCGTAGCAGAATACAAAAAGAAGATCGTAGAGCAGGCTTATGAGGATTATGCAAATGGAAAGTTCCAAAATAAATCCGAAGGTTTCAATAAGCTAATGAAACAATATACCCAGGAAGTGTCTCCCAATAGAAAGGGTATCATCACTTCCGGTTTGAAAGCTGTTTCCAAAAACAGGGAAACGGTATTGGAACCCTTGGATGTGGTGGCTACTCTGCTGGAAGGAGAGGTAAGATATCAGAAGCTGCCTTCCGGCAATACCGAATATATTGAGTTTTATGATAAAAACGGAGAAATGGTTGCGACCTATTCCAACAATGGTTGGACCATGTATACTACAAAGGCAGAGGCTGCGAGGCAGACAGAAATGTGCCTGATATACAATGCTGCATGGGGAGATGCCAAAAGGGGCATTTCCAGAGGAAACAGCATTGTGGTAGAGACAGGGGATGAGCAGATGTCCTTTGATGTGAAAGCGTGAGAATGAGTAAATCTTAAAATGAAGGAACGCACTTGTAAAATTGCAAGTGCGTTCTTTTTAAAAACATTTTTGGGTGGTTGCTTCAATTAGGACTGCCACAATAAATATAACGATTGTTTCCGCACATTTTGTCTGTGGTGTCATGGTAATCTAAGTAATATTATCTACTCCGCTCCCATCTTATCCAACAGATCGATCTTAATATCATAAAGCTTCTTGGAAAGATCCACATAGACCTTATGGGGATTCACAAGACGCCTTGTTTCAGGCCACAGGGTTTCCAATTCCTGCTGACAGTATGCTCTGATATCCATGACCTTAGGAGAGTCATACACACATTTTCCCTGTAAGAAAACAGGAACCATCATTTCACGCATGGTATAGGTGCCGCCTTTTAACTTGGTTTTCTTCCAAGGTTCAATGGGATCAAAGAGCATCAGATCCTGAGTTTCGTCAAAGGTCTCATCCACCAGACAGATCAGATCGGCTTTGATCTTTCCGCTTTCTTTTTCATAGATCCTGTAAATGGTCTTGTTGCCGGGGTTGGTAACCTTCTCTGTATTTTCGGAAAGCTTGATCTTAGGAATAAATTCTCCGTCCTTTCCTTTGATGGCAGCCAGCTTGTAAACGCCTCCAAAGGAAGGGCAGTCTTTTGCCGTGATCAGGTGAGTGCCTACACCCCAGGAGGTAATGGCTGCACCCTGTACCTTCAAAGAATCGATGAGATATTCATCCAGATCGTTGGAAGCGGAAATGATGGCATCGGGGAATCCTGCCCCATCCAACATCTTCCTTGCTTTCTTGGACAAGTATGCCAAGTCGCCGCTGTCTAAGCGGATACCGTAATTTTTTAATTCAATGCCGGCATCCCGCATTTCCGTAAACACTTTGATAGCGTTAGGAATACCGGATTTTAAAGTGTCATAGGTATCCACCAATAACAGACAGGCATTGGGATAGATTTCGGAATAAGCTTTAAATGCTGTATATTCATCAGGGAAGCTCATGATCCAGCTATGCGCATGGGTGCCCTTTACGGGAATATCAAACAGCTGTCCAGCCAGTACATTGGAAGTGCCGATACAGCCACCGATCACTGCAGCGCGAGCGCCGTATACGCCTGCATCAGGACCTTGGGCACGACGAAGTCCAAACTCCATAATGCCGTCTCCTCTGGCAGCAAAGCATACTCTGGAAGCTTTTGTAGCGATCAGACTTTGATGATTGATGATGTTTAAGATTGCTGTCTCGATCAACTGCGCTTCCATAATGGGTGCAATGACTTTGATCATAGGTTCTCTGGGGAACATAATGCTTCCTTCTGGAATGGCATAGATATCTCCCGTAAAGTGGAAGTCCTTCAGATAATCCAGAAAGTCCTGATCAAATATCTGCAGGCTCTTTAAGTAATCAATATCTTCCTGTGAAAAATGAAGATTGTTGATCAGATCGATGACCTGGGCCAGTCCCGCATTAATGGCATAACCGCTTCCCATGGGATTGCTGCGGTAGAATGCGTCAAAGATAACGGTTTCATTTTGATCCTTGTTACGGAAGTAACCCTGCATCATGGTCAGTTCATACAGATCTGTGAGCAAGGTAAGGTTTTGTCTGTCCATTTAGAAATCCTCCCTGTTTTCTTCTTTTATTAATTTCTCAGCTTTGCATAAGAAACAGAAGCCGATAAGGAACAATACCACCAAAGATAATACGCCATATTTGGAACTATGTAAAAAGAAGGCGCAGATGGAAATGATCAAAGGGCCCAGGAAATCGGCAAACTTTCCGAAAATGTCGAAAAAGCCAAAATATTCGCTGGATTCTTTTTTGGGGATCATCCTGCCAAACTGAGAACGGGACAAAGCCTGAATGCCACCCTGACACATACCTACCATAAATGCCAGGATCCAAAATTCCAAAGCCGTATCCAATCCATAGCCAAAGGCGCAGATGCCCATGTATAAGATGATATAAGTCTTTAATACCCGCATGGTTCCGAATTTCTTTGAAAAGACCGCACTTAATATGCTGAAAGGAAAAGCTACTACCTGAGTAACCAGCAAAGCAAGGATCATTTGAGTGGAATCGATCCCCACTTCACCGCCGTAAGTAGTTGCCATGGAAATAATGGTATATACACCGTCAATATAGAAAAAGTAGCCTAAGATATAAAACAGTAGTTTTTTGTTTCTGCGGAGTTTGATAAAAGTAACGCCAAGTCGTCTGAAGGAATGAGATACTACTCTTTTCTTCGGGCGAAGATAATGAGTCTGTTTTACATTTTTAAGCAGTGGTATCGTTAAAACAAACCACCATACCATAGTGATGAAAAAGGAAAGTTTAGTAGCGGATACTGTATTCAGTCCAAAAGGTGTTAAAAGGATCAGAAGGATACCTGCCAAAAAAGGAATGCAGCTGCCGATATAGCCCCAGGCAAAACCCATGGAAGAAATATAATCCATCCTTTCGTTGGGCGTCACATCGATGAGCATGGCATCATAAAAAATATTGCAGGCAGCATAGCCCAGTCTGGTCAGTACGATACAGATCAAAAAAGTGATCCAATTCGGTGCAAAGATCAGTACCAGGCCGCTTATAATGCCTAAGGTAAGAAAATAGGAAAAGATCTTTTTCTTCATATTTTGGTAGTCGGCCAAAGCTCCCAGTACGGGAGAAAGGCAGGCTAAGATTAAAAGGGCACCGGAGGTAGTAGTTCCCCAAATAGAGGTGGCATGGGCTTCCGTAATGCCTGAAGCTGTCGCCAGACTCCGGAAATAAATAGGAATGGTGGCTGTCAGGATCATGGTGAAGGCGGAATTTGCCACATCATATAAGATCCAACTGATCTCCTCTTTAGAGAATTTTCTTTTGTTCATAAACGATAACCTCTTTGGCAAAAGCATATCTGCCTTGGTTCGGATTTTCGGTTTCTTATTTAGTATACCATTGAAATGGCGTTTAGACTATGAAAATCTGAAAAAGAAAGAGTTGACAACCCCCTTTTACGGGAATTATAATACAAACAGCTTAAAAATAAGAAAGACGCTGACGAAGAGAGTACATTATTTTTGAAAGTCGAAGCGAGCCGGAGGCGGTGTGAGTCCGGTATGAGTAGAGGATTTTGGAAAATCACTTCTGAGTTGCGAAAACCAAAGGCGAGAGCCCAGTAGTTTGAGACGGTATTCCCCCGTTACGGGAAATCATATGAATCTAAAAAGAGAGTATGCTGTAACAGGTGGTAGCGAATTTTAACCTTCGCCCTTTTACGGGCGGAGGTTTTTTTGCGCGGTAGCATGAGGCAAGCGGAAATGCTTGCATTTCCATTTGCCGACGCCCGCGAACCAGCAAAACTCGCAAAGCGGGTTTTGACTGGTTTTGAAAAATGAGTAACATTTTTCAGCAAAAATAATTACCCTGCGGCAAAAAGGGAAAGGAGTTTATTATGTATCAGAAAGTAGAAACCAATGTAGATTTTGTGGAACAGGAAAAAGCCACAGAAAAGTTCTGGCGGGAAAATAATATTTTCCAAAAGAGTATGGACAGCCGAAAGGAAGGTCCTACCTATACCTTCTATGACGGACCGCCTACTGCAAACGGAAAGCCCCATATCGGACATGTTTTAACCCGTGTTATTAAAGACATGATTCCCAGATATCGTACCATGAAGGGTTACATGGTGCCCAGAAAAGCAGGATGGGATACCCATGGTCTGCCGGTAGAGCTGGAAGTGGAAAAGCTGTTGGGCTTAGATGGCAAAGAGCAGATCGAAGAATACGGACTGGATCCTTTCATCAGCAAATGTAAAGAAAGCGTTTGGAAATATAAAGGCATGTGGGAGGATTTCTCCGGTACAGTAGGTTTTTGGGCGGATATGGACGACCCCTATGTAACTTATCATGATGACTTTATCGAGTCCGAATGGTGGGCATTAAAAGAAATCTGGAAAAAAGATTTATTATACAAAGGCTTTAAGATCGTACCTTACTGCCCTCGTTGTGGTACGCCGCTTTCTTCCCATGAGGTTGCACAGGGTTATAAAACTGTAAAAGAGCGCTCCGCAGTAGCACTTTTTAAAGCGGTGGGAGAAGATGCTTATTTCCTGGCATGGACCACAACCCCCTGGACCCTGCCTTCCAATACGGCTCTCTGCGTGAATCCGGATGAGACCTATGTAAAAGTGAAGGTAAGCTTTGCTTCCGAGACCAAGGTAAAGGGAGATACCTATTATCTGGCAAAGGCACTGCTTGACAGCATTATCGGCTCCGTAGAAGGCGCTTCCTATGAGATCTTAGAGACTTATACAGGTAAGGAACTGGAATACAGAGAATATGAGCCTTTGTTTGAGTGTGCCGGAGAGGCAGCTGCAAAGCAGCAGAAGAAAGCACATTTTGTGACCTGTGACAACTATGTTACCATGACAGACGGTACCGGTATCGTTCATATCGCTCCTGCCTTCGGTGAGGATGACGGACGGATCGGCCGCAATTATGACCTGCCCTTCCTTCAGTTTGTAGACGGCAAGGGAAATATGACAGAAGAGACTCCTTTTGCAGGAAAATTTGTAAAGGACGCGGACCCGGATGTATTGGTGGATCTGGATAAGAGGGGACAGTTGTTTTCTGCACCTAAGTTTGAGCATGATTATCCTTTCTGCTGGAGATGTGATACCCCCCTTATTTATTACGCAAGAGAATCCTGGTTTATCAAAATGACAGCGGTAAAGGATGACCTGATCCGCAACAACAATACCGTAAACTGGATTCCCGAATCCATCGGAAAAGGCCGTTTCGGTGACTGGCTGGAAAACATCCAGGATTGGGGTGTTTCCAGAAACCGTTACTGGGGTACACCTTTAAATGTATGGGCATGTGACTGTGGACACATGGACTCCGTTGGAAGCCGTGAAGAACTGTTTGAAATGAGCGGCAATGAAGCTGCAAAGACCGTAGAGCTGCACAGACCTTATATCGATGAGATCACCATTCCCTGCCCCAAGTGCGGCGGCACCATGAAGAGAGTGCCTGAGGTGATCGACTGCTGGTTTGACTCCGGTGCCATGCCATTTGCACAGCATCATTATCCTTTTGAAAATAAAGAGCTTTTTGATGCACAGTTCCCTGCCCAGTTTATTTCTGAGGCAGTGGATCAGACCAGAGGCTGGTTCTATTCTCTGTTAGCTGAGTCTACCTTATTGTTCAACAAAGCTCCTTATGAAAATGTTATCGTACTGGGTCATGTACAGGATGAAAACGGACAGAAGATGAGTAAGTCCAAAGGCAATGCGGTGGATCCTTTTGACGCATTGGCAGAATACGGTGCAGACGCCATCCGTTGGTATTTCTACATCAATTCCGCTCCTTGGCTGCCTAACCGTTTCCATGGTGATGCGGTAAAAGAAGGCCGCAGCAAATTTATGGGAACCCTTTGGAACAGCTACGCATTCTTTGTGCTGTATGCCAATATTGATAATTTTGATGCCACCAGGTATTCTCTGGAATACGATAAGCTGGCTGTTATGGATAAGTGGCTGCTTTCCAAGCTGAATTCCGCAGTAAAGGAAGTGGATGACGACCTATTTAACTATCGTATCCCGGAAGCAGCAAGAGCCTTGACCGCTTTTGTGGATGACATGAGTAACTGGTATGTAAGAAGAAGCAGAGAGCGTTTCTGGGCAAAGGGAATGGAGCAGGATAAGATCAATGCGTATATGACCCTGTATACGGCTCTGGTGACCATTGCAAAGGCGGCAGCGCCTATGATTCCTTTTATGACAGAGGAGATTTATCGTAATCTGGTCTGCAGCGTTGATAAGAACGCACCGGAAAGTATTCATCTGTGCGACTTCCCCAAAGCGGATGACGCCATGATCGATACAAAGCTGGAACAGGATATGGATGAGGTATTAAAGATCGTTGTGATGGGTCGTGCCGCAAGAAACAAGGCAAATATCAAAAACCGTCAGCCTATCGGCGATATGTTTGTAAAAGCGCCTGCAGGATTATCCGATTTCTTCATCCAGATCATTGAAGACGAGTTAAATGTAAAGAAGGTGACCTTCACAGAGGATGTCAGTGCCTTTACATCTTATAGCTTTAAACCTCAGCTTCGTACCGTAGGACCCAAATACGGCAAGCAGTTAGGCGGCATTCAGAAGACTCTGGGTTCCTTAAACGGCAGTGAGGCTATGGATGAGCTGAATGAAAAGGGTATGCTGAAATTTGATGTGGACGGTGTGGAAGTGACCCTGTTCAAAGAAGATCTGTTGATCTCCATGGAGCAGAAGGAAGGCTTTGTGGCAGAAGCAGATAATACGGTTACCGTAGTCTTAGATACCAATCTGACAGAAGAACTGTTAGAGGAAGGCTTTGTCTATGAGATCATCAGCAAGGTCCAGACTATGCGCAAAGACAGCAAATTTGAAGTGACCGATCATATCAAGCTGTCCGTGGCAGGTAATGATAAGCTTGCAAAGATCGTTATGGCAAACAAGGATTCCATTGCTTCCAAAGTATTGGCAGATGAGATGTCTACAGACGGAAGCTTTACAAACAGCAAGGAATGGGAAGTAAATGGCGAAAAAGTGACCATTTCCTTAGAAAAAGCGTAAAGGAGCGTTTATATGGAACCTAAAAAAGAAATGATCATCAATGAAGAATTAAAAACTGCCATTCGGATGATGGCCGAAGACAATAACAGCAAGACCCAGAACGATATGCTGGATATTCTTATGAAATCCAAGCTTCTGATTCCTGTTAAGATCTCTCCCGCAGCAAAGCGGGATGAGCAGGGAAGGTATATGATAACACCTAAGCATAAGATTACTTTTGCCACGGTGAAAAATTACCATGATGATGTCAATCCTGACAACATGTATCTCATCGGTTTTACGGATACCGAAGAATATAAGGCGTGGGCCAACGGAAAAAATCATGATACCTTCATGGCTGATTTTAACGATTACGCGGTTATGCTGTTAAAGCCTGATGCGGTATGCAACGGTTTTGTATTAAATCCTGCCGGAGGCAATGTGTGCTTTACCACAGATACCATCAGACAGATCATTAAAAGACGGGACGGAAAATAAAAATAAATAAATCTTTTTATTTAGTTCAACTTATTGTATAATGGATATTGATGCAGCAGTAATGCGATACCATAGCAGTTGAATTAGAAACCTGAGGAGGAAACTATGGCAAAGAGAGAAAACACTGTACTGTCAACCTTTGATAAAGAGTTGTTTAAGAGAAGCGTTTTATATAATGTAAAGACTCTTTACAGAAAAACCTTGGAAGAAGCAACGGATCAGCAGATCTTTCAGGCGGTATCCTATGCGATCAAGGATGCGATCGTAGACCATTGGCTGGAAACGCAGAAGGAATATGAGAAAAAAGATCCGAAAACTGTTTATTATATGTCCATGGAGTTTTTAATGGGTCGTGCTTTAGGAAACAATATGATAAACCTGCAGGCTTATGATGCAGTGAAAGAATCCTTAGAGGAATTAGGGCTGGATGTCAATGTAATAGAGGATCAGGAGCCGGATGCCGCACTTGGAAACGGCGGTTTGGGAAGGCTTGCAGCCTGCTTCTTGGATTCCCTTGCTACCCTTGGTTATTCTGCATACGGATGCGGTATCCGTTACAGATACGGTATGTTCAAGCAAGAGATCAGAGACGGTTTCCAGATTGAGGTACCGGACAACTGGCTGGCAGACGGCAATCCTTTCGAGCTGCGTCGTCCCGAGTATGCAAAGGAAGTAAAATTCGGCGGCTATGTTACCGTGCGTCAGGATGAAAGCGGCAGAAACTTCTTTTCGCAAGAAGGTTATCAGTCCGTAACAGCCATTCCTTACGATATGCCTATCGTAGGTTATGGCAATGGCATCGTAAATACCCTTCGTATCTGGGATGCGCAGCCTGTAGAGTGCTTTAAGTTGGATTCCTTTGATAAGGGTGATTACCAGAAAGCAGTAGAGCAGGAAAACCTGGCAAAAAACATTGTTGAGGTATTGTATCCCAACGATAATCACTACTCCGGTAAGGAGCTGCGTTTAAAACAGCAGTATTTCTTTGTATCCGCCTCCGTACAGGAAGCAGTTGCAAAATACATGAGAAATCATGATGATATTCACAAATTCCATGAGAAGGTTACCTTCCAGTTAAATGATACCCATCCTACAGTAGCAGTAGCAGAGCTGATGCGTATCCTGTTAGATGAATATTACCTGACATGGGAAGAAGCATGGGAAGTAACAACCAAGACCTGTGCTTATACCAACCACACTATCATGTCAGAAGCGCTGGAAAAATGGCCTATTGAGCTGTTTAGCCGTCTTCTTCCCCGTATCTATCAGATCGTGGAAGAAATCAACCGCCGCTTTATTGTAAAGATAGAGGGTAAATATCCCGGCGATCAGGAAAAAGTGAGAAGGATGGCTATCATCTATGACGGTCAGGTTAAGATGGCACACCTTGCTATTGCAGCAGGCTATTCCGTAAACGGTGTTGCAAGACTGCATACAGAGATCTTAAAGAATCAGGAATTAAAAGATTTCTACGATCTGATGCCTGAGAAGTTTAACAACAAGACCAACGGTATTACCCAGAGAAGATTCCTGCTTCACGGAAATCCTCTTTTAGCTGATTGGGTAACACAGCATGTAGGTTCAGACTGGATCACAGATCTGCCTAAGATCCAAAAACTGAAAATATTTGCTGAGGATGAAAAGGCACAGCAGGAGTTCATGAACATTAAGTATCAGAATAAGGTGCGTCTGGCAAACTATATCTTAGCACACAATGGCATTGAAGTGGATCCTCGCTCTATCTTTGATGTACAGGTTAAGAGACTTCATGAATACAAACGTCAGTTATTAAACATACTGCATGTCATGTATCTGTATAATGAGATCAAAGAGCATCCGGATATGGACTTCTATCCCAGAACCTTTATCTTTGGTGCCAAAGCAGCGGCAGGTTACAAGAATGCTAAGCTTACCATTAAGCTGATCACCTCTGTTGCAGATGTGGTGAATAACGATGCATCCATTAACGGCAAGCTGAAGGTAGTATTTATTGAAAACTACCGCGTATCCAATGCAGAGTGGATTTTTGCGGCAGCGGATGTTTCCGAGCAGATCTCTACTGCTTCCAAAGAGGCTTCCGGTACCGGTAATATGAAGTTCATGTTAAACGGCGCATTGACCTTGGGAACCATGGATGGCGCTAATGTGGAGATCGTAGAAGAGGTTGGAGAAGAGAATGCATTTATCTTCGGTCTTTCTTCTGATGAAGTTATCCGATATGAGAATTATGGCGGTTATGACCCCATGGAAATCTTTAACAGCGATGCCGATATCAGAAAGGTGCTGATGCAGCTGATCAACGGAACCTATAGCCAGGATACCGAGCTGTTCAGAGATCTGTATAATTCCTTACTGAATACACAGAGTACTGCAAAGGCAGATACATACTTTATCTTAAAGGATTTCAAAGCTTATGCAGAAGCACAGAAGCGTGTGGAAGCAGCTTATCGGGATGAGAAAAACTGGGCAAAGAGTGCTATCATCAATGTGGCATGCAGCGGTAAGTTCACATCCGACAGAACCATTGAGGAATATGTGGATGAGATCTGGCACCTGGATAAAGTAGTACTTCCCAAGAAAAAAGTAAAATCCAAATAATCTGAAACAAATTATAAAATGATGTAAGATACCCGCTGATGGATAAAGTTGGCGGGTATCTCTATAGTGAGGAGGAAAAGGGTATGCTTTGGATGGCAATCAGCTATTCCATGATGTTGTTGTCCGCTTTAGGGCTGGGCATCGGAGGAGTTTCCCTGCTTTCCCGTTTGTGCGGTACTAAGAAAGAAAATATAAATCCGGCCTACTATCTGTTGATAGGTTTTGCCCTGTTGACTTTTTATGCGCAGGTAGTCAGCCTATTTACTGCAGTCACTTATATTTTTGCTTTTCTGGCTTTGGGCATCTCTCTTATATGTATGATGATCTTTCGTAAGGAACTGATAGGAGCGGTCAAGGCTTGTTTTGCGGAAGTAAAGTGGTATGAATGGATCTTGTTTCTGGTCTTTACTATTTTTATCATGTTTTTGACAAGCCTTTACCCAAAGCAATATGATAATTATCTTTATCAGGCTCAGCTTCTTCGGTATTATGAAGAGTATGGTGTGGTAAAGGGCATGGGAAATATCAGTACCCGACTGGGATTTAATAATTCAATCTATGCCTTCATGGCTCTTTATAGCTTGAAAGGTATTTATGGTTATTCTCTTCATACGGTCAATTCTGCTCTTTGTTTGTTTTTTGGTATCTTTTCCATTCATGGCCTTTGCAGGATCGACAGGACCAAAGCCTATGTTTCTACAGGATTGCAGGGTGTGCTGCTTGCTTATGTCTTTTTTAATGCAGAAACCCTGAACTGTATTGGGACGGATCTTCCGGCAGGCCTTTTTGGACTGATGATATTGATCTTGTTTGCCCGGTGCATAGAGCAGAAGGAAGAAGATACTTTTTCCTACGCCTTGCTTGCTATCATGATCGTTTATGTGGTAACGGTTAAAGTGTCTATGGGAATGCTAGGCATACTGGTTTTTTATCCCGCATATCACATGATACGAAGAAAAGAATGGAGGCGGATCGCGGCCTGCATTCCGGTGGGTCTGTTGTTGCTTTTGCCATGGCTTATCAGAAATGTGTTGATTTCCGGTTGGTTGATCTATCCGCTGCCTTCTTTGGACCTGTTTGATGTAAAGTGGAAGATACCATATGAATCGGTAGTATATGAATCGGCTTTGGTCAGAGGCTGGGCCAGAATACGGACTTCAAAGGTTTTTGATACCTTGGAAATGTCCTTAAAAGAATGGTTTCCTGTCTGGTTCCGTGCACTGCCGCTTCGTTACAGACTGCTTTTATATTTGAATATTGCCGTTGTTATCTATGAGATCTTACAAGGCATTTATGCTTGTGCAAAAAAAGAGAAAGCTTTGCTTTCCTTTACTCTTATAAAACTGACTGTCTTTGCAGGAATCTTATATTGGCTGTTTTCTGCACCGGATGTTCGCTTTGGATGGATCTATATTATGGCTTTTCCCACGATCTGCTTTTTTTCTTCTGCAGTTTGGCGCAATATAGAAAAAATACCTATTCACAAAATAGGTATGGATGGTGTACTATTTGAATGTATGATGCTTTTTGTAATGGGATATTTCTTTATCAAATCGGATTGTCCTGAAGTTTTTAAAACATCGGTAGTAGGAAGAATCAATCTACAGGCATTTTATATTTATCAGGGAGACTTTTCCATGCTTCCTGTAGAGGAATATAAAATCGGTGAAGATATATTCTATTATTCTCCGGTAGGAGATCAGGCGGGGTATTACGGATTTCCCGGCACAACAGACAAACCGCTTCTGGAAAATCTGGGCTATTTAGGCGAGCGTTTTCAGGACGGTGTTTATCATAAAGGAGGAGAATCATGGTAAAATTATCAGAAAGCGGTGCTTACCTTATTAACGGCACTGAAATTGTGTACGACGGAGCGCAGGCTCTCAGTGAAGTTTCAGCAAAAACAGGAAAAAGCGTGACAAAGGAGGAGGCAGCAAAAGGGACCATTGCCTACGGAATCTTAAAAGATCATAATACTTCCGGCAGCATGGACAAACTGAAGATCAAGTTTGATAAGCTGACTTCTCATGATATTACATTTGTGGGTATCATTCAGACTGCAAGAGCATCGGGACTGGAAAAGTTTCCCATCCCCTATGTTTTGACAAACTGCCACAACTCTCTTTGTGCAGTTGGCGGTACTATCAATGAAGATGACCACATGTTTGGACTGACCTGTGCCAAAAAATACGGCGGTGTTTATGTGCCTCCTCATCAGGCAGTCATTCACCAGTTTGCAAGAGAAATGTTAGCCGGTGGCGGCAGGATGATCTTAGGCTCCGACTCCCACACCAGATACGGTGCTTTAGGAACCATGGCTATGGGTGAAGGCGGACCGGAGCTGGTAAAACAGCTCTTGAATCAGACCTATGATATCAATATGCCCGGCGTAGTGGGCGTATACTTTACAGGGGAACCGCAAAAAGGCGTAGGTCCTCAGGATGTGGCACTTGCCATTATCGGCGCGGTATTTAACAACGGTTATGTAAAAAATAAAGTCATGGAATTTGTAGGACCTGGCGTGGCAAGCATGTCTCCCGATTTCAGGATCGGCATCGATGTTATGACCACAGAGACCACCTGCTTATCCTCCATTTGGAAAACGGATGACCAGATCAAAGAATTCTATGATATTCATGGCAGAGTAGAGGAATACAAAGAATTAAATCCGGCAGATGTTACATATTATGACGGTTTGATCGAGATCGATCTGGCTCAGATCAAGCCTATGATCGCTATGCCTTTCCACCCCAGCAACACCTATACCATTGAGGAAGTCAATGCTAACTTAATGGATATTTTGGACGATGTGGAAAAACGGGCTGCCGTTTCCTTAGACGGTGCGGTTGAGTATTCTTTGAAGAATAAAGTAGTAAACGGCAAGTTCATGGTAGATCAGGGAATCATTGCAGGCTGTGCAGGCGGCGGCTTTGAAAATATCTGCGCGGCAGCAGATATCTTAAAGGGAAACTATATCGGTTCCGACGGCTTTACCTTAAGCGTATATCCCGCTTCCATGCCCATTTATATGGAGCTGATCAAAAACGGCTGTGCTGCAACAATCTTAGAGACCGGTGCGGTCATGAAAACGGCATTCTGCGGACCCTGCTTTGGCGCAGGAGATACTCCCGCAAACAACGCCTTCTCCATTCGTCATTCCACCAGAAACTTCCCCAACAGGGAAGGCTCCAAGTTGCAAAGCGGACAGATTTCTTCCGTTGCCCTTATGGACGCTCGTTCCATTGCGGCTACAGCAGCAAATAAAGGAGTGCTGACTGCCGCTACAGACTTTGACGGTGAGATCGGCAAATACAAATATCACTTCGATGCCAACATTTATAAAAACAGGGTATTTGACTCTAAGGGTGTGGCAGATCCTTCTGTGGAGATCCAGTTTGGTCCCAATATCAAGGATTGGCCGGCTATGGTTGCCCTGACAGATCATCTGGTATTAAAAGTAGTTTCCGAGATCCACGATCCCGTTACCACCACCGATGAGTTGATCCCTTCCGGTGAGACCAGTTCCTACCGTTCCAATCCACTGGGACTGGCGGAATTTGCCCTTTCCAGAAAGGACCCTGCTTATGTAGGACGGGCAAAGGAAGTACAAAAGGCAGAAAAACTGAGAGAGGCATTGGTAGCAGGAGAGGGGACAGAGCATCCCTGCAGCGTGCTTCCGGAGATCAAGCCTATTATGAATAAGATCAAAGAAAACTTCTCCGGCATTACCCATGAATCCTTTGGAATCGGCAGCACCATCTTTGCCGTAAAACCCGGTGACGGTTCTGCAAGGGAGCAGGCAGCAAGCTGTCAGAAGGTATTGGGCGGCTGGGCAAACATTGCCAACGAATATGCTACCAAGAGATACCGCTCCAACCTGATCAACTGGGGTATGCTGCCCTTCATCATTGACGAAGGCGAACTGCCCTTTAAGAATTTGGATTATTTATTCATTCCCAATATCAAACAGGCGGTTATGGATAAAAAGAACGAAATTGCCGCTTATGTGGTAAAAGAGGATGGCTTAAAAGAGTTTACCCTCCGTTTGGGCGAGCTAACCGATGAGGAAAGAGAAATCATCTTAAAGGGCTGTCTGATCAACTATAACCGGATCTAAGAGATAGCTTGGAGGCAATATGGAAATCAAAGCTTTTACGCCGGTGCCAAAAGAGGCTGTCCGGATCAGAAATGATGTATTTGTAGAAGAACAGGGCTTTATGGATGAATTTGACAGGTGGGACGATATTGCGACCCACCTGGTTGCTTTTGAAGGAGAAGAGCCCATCGGAACCTGTCGTGTCTTTTATAACGACGAGGAAGGAAAGTATATGGTGGGACGCTTTGCGGTAGTGCCCGCATACCGAGGCAAAAAGATAGGAGCAAAGCTGATGGAAGAAGCGGAACACTGCGTACAAAAAGCAGGCGGCAGTCAGCTCTTTCTCCATGCCCAATGCCGCGCGGCAGGGTTTTATGAAAAGCAGGGCTATGAAAAGATGGGTGAAGTAGAGGATGAGGAAGGTGTACCCCATATTTGGATGTATAAGGATGTGTGAGAAATAAAAAGTTGCGACAGTGTCGCAACTTTTTTAGGAAACAGAGGTCTTTGCCCGCAAATATATTAGACTTAAAAATTGTATACCCCCTGTCTTAACCTCCCTATGCTATAAGGAAAACCCCTCAATAATCCGATAAAAATATTACAGGCTGCACCAACAGCAGCTAAGTATTTGCCAACATGGCAGAGAGGGGTATGCATTGAAAATTGATTCCAGTGCAATAGGAATGGAATCCGCCAGAAGGTACACTTCTGTTTCGGCCCAATCGGTTGCCTTTCAGAGAAGACAGGGAACATTGGGTGCGACCAAGGACGGTAATCAGCAGAAATTTTCGGATTTTCTAGAATCCGGGGAAGGAGAAACCTTAGGAGAGACAGCGTTGTCCATGCGTGATCGGATGTATGCGTCCAATGTCAGACCGGGTGTCGCAAGTATTGACGAGAAAAAGGCAATTGAAGAAATCAAAGCCCAATGTCTGCAATACTTGATCTACTGGTTGTTTGGCGGCAGAGGCGCAGATCCCTTTAAGCAACAGTTATCCCGCTTTATGAACAATTCGGCACCGTTGCAGTATGAAACCGTACAGTGGACAGAATCCCAGTATTATCTGGAAAAGGAAGACACTTCCTTCTCCACACAGGGCAAAGTCATTACGGCAGACGGCAGAGAGATCACCTTTAACCTGGATCTGACTATGAGCCGCAGATTTGAGTCTTATTATGAGGCAAACTATTCGGCCACCAGAGTAATGGATCCTCTTGTGATCAACTTAGACTCCAATATCGCATCTTTATCGGATCAGAAATTTGAATTTGATCTGGACTGCGACGGAATCTTAGACAGCATCTCCATGCTGGGAAAAGGCAGCGGATATCTGGCTTTAGACAAAAACGGAGACGGCGTGATCAACGACGGTTCTGAGCTCTTTGGAACTTCATCAGGGGATGGTTTTTATGACCTGTCCTTGTATGATGAGGATGGAAACGGATGGATCGATGAAAACGACGAGATCTTCTCCAAACTCTTGATCTGGACCAAGGATGAAAACGGAAATGATCAGCTTTATCACCTAAAAGATTTAGGTATAGGTGCCATCTACCTACATAAGGTATCAACCGATTTCTCCTTAAATTCCTTAAGGGACAATCAGACCAACGGTCAGATCCGTTCTACGGGAATCTTCCTGTATGAGAACGGAACAGCCGGAACCATGCAGCAGCTGGATCTGGCAATTTGATCGATCCGAAAAAATCTGATAATTATTTTATAAGAGAGGTACTTCAGGATGAAGTGCCTCTCTTTGTTTGCGCCGTCCCCTGGTTTTTGGTATGTGCCAACCTGTCCCTTTCATATAATACTGACAGGCATGAAAAGCAAAGAGGATAGGATATGAAGGGACAGACATTTTTGATCCTGCTGTTGGCTATACTTACTATCGGAGTAATGATCGCGGCAAAGGATCCGGGGCAGGAACAGATCATGGTAACCATAGGGGAAGGAGATAGTAAGCTGCAACTTCCCATAGAGGAATATATGCTGGGGGTCATGGCGGCTGTGGCAGATCCGGAATATGACAATGAGTGTTTAAAGGCTCTTGCCATACTCATCAGAGGAAATTTGGAGCGAAAAAGAGAAGAAGGGGAAGAACTGATCGGTGAGGAACCTTATTTTGATTTTGCCGCAAGGCGCCGCCTTTACGGGGAAAATCAGCAGTTGTACGAAGCCCGCATACTGGAAGCAATCGGAGCCACATCCGGATTGGTAGCAGTTTCGGAAAACCGCATTTTGGAAGGTCATTACCATGCTTTAAGCGCAGGGGTAACAAAGGCTTCCGAAGATGGAAAAAGCGTTATCTGCGAAAAGTCCATGGAGGCAACAGATTTTTTCTTTCGAAAAGAAGTGGAAAAAGAAGAGGTGGGAGAGGTTTCTGTTCTGAAAAAAGATCCGGCAGGTTATATAGAAGAGATTACCCTAAAGGGTAATGTGGTAAGCGGAGAATATTTTAGGGAATACTTGTTTTTGCCTTCTTTTAATCTGGACATTGAAGAAAGGGAGGAAACTTATTTTATTACTGCCAGAGGAAAAGGCCACGGAATGGGAATGGATCTGTATTATGCCAATGAACTGGCAAAGCAGGGCTTGGGTTATCATGAAATTTTGGAGTATTTTTTCAAGGATTTTATTTTGAAGAAAATTATCGTATAAATTTTTTTTGCCGGGCAAGACTATTGCTGAGGTGAAAAAATATGAAAAGACATAAATTTACGAAATGGAACAAAGAAAAGGTTTCTATTTACGCTTCGGCTGCATTGGTGGTCTGCGTATGTGTGATATCCGGTATATATGCGGGAAGCCAGTCCCCGTCAAAAACACAGATTTTAGACATTGAAGCTGTGGGAGATGAAGGAACCGCTAATGCGGGAGTAGGAGAGCAGGCGCTTTTGGGAGAAGATCCGATCGCGGTAAATGACGCCTGGGAAAGTATGCCTGTGGCCAATAATGAATACAGTCCCATTCCATCTACGGACAGAGCGGCAATGGAAGCAGCACAGAATGAGGACATGCTCTCAGAAGGATTGGCAGCAGATCTGACAGGAGATGCGGAAATAGCGGAAGAACTTTATATTGTCGATGAAGATGAGACTGTCCCTACCATTTCTGTAGGAAAGACGGATACGGCGTTGCATTTTAATGCAGAAGAAGGATTGTCCTGGCCCGTTGTGGGTAATGTGATCATGAATTACAGCATGGACGAGAGGATCTATTTTGCCACTCTGAATCAATATTGCTATTATCCTGCAGTTGCCATCAGTGCCGAAGAAGGCGGAGCGGTATTGTCTGCAGCAGAAGGAAGAGTGACCAAAACCGGTATCAATGAAGAGATCGGTCAGTATGTGATCGTAGACCTGGGAGATAATTATCAAGCAACCTATGGTCAGCTCGCAAACTTAACGGTGGAACAGGGCGATACAGTCAGCAAAGGACAGATCATAGGGTATGTTGCTGCTCCTACCAAGTATTACAGCATAGAAGGCACCAATGTTTATTTTAAGCTGGAGCAAAATGGGACAAGCATAAATCCCCTGCTGTACTTTAGATAGAGCGGAATCAAAGATATGAAGCTTGCGATTGTTCACGGAAAAGTGCTTACGATGTCTGATAAAGTTTCCAAAGTGATTCCCGAAGGAACGGTCTTATTAAATGATGGGATCATTGAAAATGTCCTGGATGAAAGTGCAGCAGTTCCGGATGGCTATCGGATCATTGATGCGAAGGAGTGTGTCGTTATGCCCGGTATTGTGGAAGCTCACTGCCATATGGGCATTACGGAGGAAAAGAAGGGTATGGAAGGCGATGATTGTAATGAAGGAGTAGACCCCATTACTCCTTCTTTGCGCGCCATTGACGCCATTAACCCCATGGACGATGCCTTTCACAATGCTGTAAAAGCGGGCATTACTGCCGCCATGATCGGACCGGGCAGTTCCAATGTGGTGGGAGGTCAGTTTGTGGTGGTCAACAATCACGGCAGATGCATTGACGAAATGATCCTGAAATTTCCGGCGGCTTTAAAGGTAGCCTTTGGAGAAAATCCCAAGGTTAATTACAGCGGCATGGGAAAATCCCCTTCCACCCGAATGGCTATTGCTGCCATGCTGCGAAAAGAACTGCTTGCGGCAAAACAATATTTATCTGAGGATCAAAAAGAAACCGATCTTCGTTATGAAGCTTTCAGGCCGGTGTTAGAAAAACAGATTCCCCTTAAGGCTCATGCCCATCGGGCGGACGATATCCTGACGGCCATTCGTATCGCAAAAGAGTTTGATATTAACATGACTTTAGATCATTGCTCCGAAGGCCACTTGATCGCAGAACAGATCAAGGCAGCCGGTTTTCCTGCTATTGTGGGACCTGATCTGGCAAGCCGCAATAAGATCGAAGTAAAAAATATGGCTTTTAAGACAGCAGGCATTTTGTCCAAGGCAGGAGTGCTGACTGCCATTACCACAGACCATCCGGTATCCCTGATCCAATCTCTGCCCATTTGTGCGGCCCTTGCGGTAAAAGAAGGAATGGACATGGAGGATGCCTTAGCAGCCATTACCATAAACGCAGCAAAAATATGTCAGGTAGACGATAAGATCGGCAGTCTGGAACCGGGTAAGCAGGCGGATGTGGTGATCTTTAACGGTCATCCCTTTGATATCTTTACCCAGACCATGTGCACTCTGATCAAAGGCGAGATCGTTTATCGGGCGCCCCAGTTTTTTATTTGATGATTCTTTATTTACCCCTGCCCTTCTCATATGGTATACTTATCATGAATACCGCTTAGAAAGGATGTTTCGTTTGGAGAAAGAGCAGGGGCAAACGATTACGATAAGGTTTTTGCATAAAGCAGCAATGTGCATGTTCATGTGCTTGCTGTGTTTTTTGCTGTCTGCATGTACCCTTTCACAAGATCAGTTCCCGGAAGAGACAGAGGTCTTTCCCAAACAGGAAGAAGAGCGGACGGACATAGGAGAAAGTGTTTCGGCTTCGGACATTCATTCAGATAAAGAGGCCGGTGGGAAGGGTCCAAAAGTATTGGTGGGACGCTCCGGTTATCTTCCCAAAGAGCAGAAACAGGTATATGTTCTGCGGGAAGAGGACGAAACAGTTTTTTATGTGGTAAATGCGGATACAAAGGAAACGGTCTATACCGGTACCATTCGCAGTATGAATGGAGATTCCGGCCGGAATGATGATCTGGGAAGGGGAGATTTTTCCGAAGTACAGGAAGAAGGAAACTACTATATTGAGGTTCCTTCTCTGGGACGTTCCTATACCTTTGAGATAAAAGAAAGTTATTTAGAAGACATTCATGATGATCTCATGTCTGTAATAGAGCAGGAAGCAGAGGCACAACAGGATACCTTTTTATTCAGGGCACAGACTTTGTCCTGGATGCTGCGATACCAGGAATATTATGGGGAAGAGGATGGAGTCATTAACCCTGCTGATGTTCCGGAGCTTTTATTCAGCGCACAGGAACTGGGAAATGCCCTGATAGAAGAAAAAAAGGAACTGGCAGAGACCATGGACACAGCGGAGGAGGCTTTTTATTGTGCAGCCATGGCACAGCTTTATGATGCCATAAAGCCCTATGATGTAAGGACTGCAAATGGATATTTACGGGAAGCGGAAATGGCATATACCCAGGTGGACAGAAAGAAAAATGAAGCGGATTTTGATACTGCATGGCAGTTTTATGCTGCCGCCTCTTTGTATAAGGCCACTGGTTATGCCAAATATCATAATGTGGTAAAAATATTTTTGCAGCAAAGGGGAGAGAGATCGCTTTTTGCAGATGGCGTGTCTGAGGAACAGATTCTATCAGATGAAGCATATATATATGGTGTAGTGGCATATATGACCACCGCCAAAAGCGTAGATGTCAATCTTTGCGGTGCATTGATGGAGGAACTGATCGGATCTATCAGAATCATTGCCGAAGAATACAGCAGCAATGATTATTCTTGTGTCAGCAGCGATTTGAGAGGCCGCATCCTTGCAGGCCGCCTTTATATGATTTCTGTTGCCGAGCATGTGATCGTCAGCAGGGAGTATGTCCGTATCCTGGAGGCAGGAATTCATTATATAGACGGAGGAAATGAGACGGGAGAAAGTTTGATTTCCGAAGAAGGCATTCTGGATCCGGGCAGAGACCAAGAAGGCAGCGGTGTAGCTTTGAGCGGTGCATATTTGTTCATCATGAAAGAAGTGATGGAGAGTGAGGCTGAATAATGAAGATCGTGGTCTTGGCCGGAGGGATCAGCACAGAGAGGGATGTTTCTCTGGTTTCCGGCACCGGTGTTTATCAGGCGCTTAAGAGAAAAGGGCATCAGACAGTTTTGCTGGATGTATACTTAGGGATCACACTTTCCAAAGAAGAAAAGGAGCAGATATTTACACTGGAGAAAGATTTTACAGAAGGCATCCGTCCCGTAGGAGAGATCAATCCGGATCTGGATGAGGTTAGGGCTATGCGAGAAGATCCGGAAGAGGGGTTCTTTGGTCCCAATGTGCTGGATATCTGTAAAATGGCAGATCTGGTGTTTTTGGCCCTCCATGGCATGAATGGGGAGGACGGAAGGATCCAGGCAGCTTTCGATCTTTTAAACATTAAATATACGGGAACGGATTATATCAGCAGTGCCCTTGCCATGGACAAAGGATTGACCAAGGAATTATTTATCAGACATAAGATTCCCACCCCACCTGCCCTATTGTTACGAAAAGGAGAGAAAATTCCGGAAGATATTTTTTGCCCCTGCGTGGTGAAGGCAAGTCATGGCGGCTCCAGCGTAGGCATCTTTCCGGTTTATGAATACTCAGACCTACCGGAAGCCATAGAGAAGGCTTATGCTTATGAAGATGAGATCGTCATAGAAAGCTTTATCAAGGGCAGGGAACTGACAGATGTAGTCATTGACGGCAAGGCTCTTCCTATTGTGGAGATCATTCCCAAACAGGGATTTTACGATTATAAAAATAAATACCAGGCAGGCACCACGGAGGAGATCTGTCCGGCGCCCATCAGTGAAGAACTGACGGATCGGGTACAGCGTCTGGCAGAAAAAGTTTTTTATGCCTTGAAGCTGCAGGTTTATGCCCGTATGGATTTCCTGGTAGATGAAGAGGAAAATATATACTGTCTGGAGGCCAATACCCTTCCGGGTATGACACCAATCTCCCTGATCCCCCAGGAAGCGGCAGCTATCGGTGTGGATTATGATGAGTTGTGTCAGTGGCTTGTAGATTTATCTCTAAAAAAATATGAGGAGAATGAATGACCATGTTGAAACCGATGACCTGTATGGAAGCGGCCCGGGCTTGCGGCGGCACATTTTTTGGCACAAAGGAAGAGGGAGAACGCCTTATCAAAGGCGTTTCTGATGATTCCAGAAAAATAGAAGAGGGCTGGCTTTTTGTGGCACTGTTAGGAGAACGGTCCGACGGTCATTCCTTTATTTCGCAGGTATTTGAAAAAAAGGCGATCTGTGCAGTTAGCATGAGGGAACTTACAGATGCCCCGGGCCCTTATATCCTGGTTGATGACACCTATAAGGCAATGCAGGATATCGCAGCATATTACAGAAGCCTTTTAACCTGCAAAATAGTAGGCATTACGGGCAGCGTGGGAAAAACCAGCACTAAAGAGATCATTGCAGCCGTTCTTGCGGAAAAATACCGGACACAAAAAACCGAGAAAAATTTCAATAACGAGTTGGGCGTGCCCAGAACGCTGTTTACTATTGATGAGGAACATGAGGCAGCAGTGGTGGAAATGGGCATCAGCGAGTTTGGCGAAATGGATCGGCTGGGCAAAATGGTAAAGCCGGATGTCATGGTCATTACCAACATCGGACAGAGCCATTTGGAAAGCCTAAAGACCAGGGACGGTATTTTACAGGCCAAGACAGAAGTCTTTTCCCATATGGGAAAGGATTCCATTGCGGTTTTAAACGGAGGGGACGATAAGCTTGCTGCCATCAGCTCGGTTCAGGGCAATGCACCCTGTTTCTTTGCAAAGACAAAGGAGGAAGCAGAACCCGGCATTCAGCCCACAGTATATGCATCAGATATCAAAGGGCTGGGGCTTCATGGTAGCGACTGCGTGATCCACATAGGGGACAAAAGTATTTCTGTACATGTGCCCATACCCGGAGAGCATATGGTGTTAAATGCCGTATCAGCGGCGGCAGTAGGCAATATCCTGGGATTAAGTCTTGAAGAAATAGCAAAGGGGCTTAGTAAGGCGCAGGCAATGGAAGGACGGGGTAAGCTGATAGATACCGGGTCCTATACTTTGATCGACGAGTGCTACAATGCCAATCCGGCCTCCATGAAGGCGGCAATTGATCTTCTTTGCTATGCGGATACCAGGAAGGTTGCCATTTTGGGCGATATGCTGAATTTGGGAGAAAACAGCCCTGCTCTGCATAAGGAGATCGGCACCTATGGGGGAGAAAAGGAAATAGATGTTCTTGTCTTCATTGGGGAAATGGCAAAGCACATGTACGAAGGTGCAAAAGAAGCAGGAGCAAAAAAGCTTTACTATTTTGAAAAGAAAGAAGACTTCCTGGAGGAATTCCCTGCAATATTAAAGCCACAGGATGCGGTTTTGTTAAAGGCATCCCATGGCATGGCATTTGAAGTTATTTTGGAACAGCTTCAAAAGACGACGGTTTAGTTGATGTATCAAAATAACAAATTGGTCTGTCGGAATAGAGGATTTTAGTAGTAGTTTGATAGAAAATATGCTATAATTTAGAAGAAAGGAAACAGATTTATGGCAGTTGATATTCTGATAGATAAGCTCACGGATTGTTTGGTGGAGAGAAGTACGGGAGAAC
>JAFLSW010000026.1 GCA_022510725.1 Lachnospiraceae bacterium | reverse complement strand
AATGCCTACCGAACTGATGCTTCCTATCATTGATAAGATGGATAAAGTCGGCTACCATTCCGTTGAATGCTGGGGCGGTGCTACATTTGATGCATCTCTTCGTTTCTTAAAAGAAGATCCCTGGGACAGACTCAGGAAATTAAAAGACGGATTCAAAAACACAAAGCTGCAGATGCTGCTTCGTGGACAGAATGTATTGGGATATCGTCATTATGCAGACGATGTGGTAGAGCATTTCGTACAGAAATCCGTTGCAAACGGTATTGATATCATCCGTATCTTTGACTGTTTGAATGACCTTCGCAATGTGGAGACAGCAGTAAAGGCATGTAAAAAAGAAGGCGGACACGCACAGATCGCATTATCTTATACCTTAGGTGATGCTTATACAGAAGATTACTGGATGGACATCGCTAAGAGAATTGAAGAAATGGGTGCGGATTCTATCTGTATCAAGGATATGGCAGGCCTTTTGGTTCCTTATGAGGCAACCAAGCTGGTTACCGCATTAAAGAGCGCAACCGAGCTTCCTATCCAGCTGCATACTCACTACACATCCGGTGTGGCAAGCATGACTTACTTAAAGGCAGTAGAGGCAGGCGTAGATGTCATCGACACAGCGATGAGCCCCTTCTCTATGGGTACTTCCCAGCCTGCAACAGAGGTTATGGTTGAGACCTTTAAGGGTACAGAATACGATACCGGATATGACCAGGATCTGCTGGCTGAGATCGCAGACCACTTTGCTCCTTACAGAGAAGAGTGCTTAAAATCCGGTCTGTTAAATCCCAAGGTTATGGGCGTGAATATCAAGACCTTATTATATCAGGTACCCGGCGGTATGCTTTCCAACATGGTTAGCCAGTTGAAAGAGCAGAATGCAGAGGACAAATATGATACCGTATTAAAAGAGATCCCCAGAGTTCGTAAAGACTTTGGTGAGCCGCCTCTTGTAACACCTTCTTCCCAGATCGTAGGTACCCAGGCGGTTATGAATGTCCTCATGGGCGAGCCCTACAAGATGGCAACAGGCCAGACCAAGGATCTGTTAAGCGGCAAGTACGGCCAGACCGTAAAGCCCTTCAATCCGGAGGTACAGAAAAAGGTGATCGGAGACGGAGAGGTGATTACCTGCCGTCCTGCAGACCTGTTAGAGCCCGAGTGGGATAAACTGCAGGAAGAATGCAAAGAGTGGGCAAGAAGCGACGAGGATGTATTATCCTATGCGCTGTTCCCTCAGGTAGCAGTTGATTACTTCAAGTACCGCAAGGCACAGGAGGAAAAAGTAGACCTGACACAGGCAGATACCAAAAACGGAGCATATCCTGTATAAGTAACAAGAAGCTGATGAGACACGCTGTTGCCGTGAAAGCGGCAATGGCGTGTTTTCTTATCTATAGAAAAGGGGAAAGTACAAAATGGAAGAAATGCAAAAGATCAAGCCATACAGCAGAAAGATAGCCTATTATGAAACGGATCAGATGGGAGTTGTTCATCATTCCAATTATATCAGATGGATGGAAGAAGCCAGACTGGACTTTTTTGAGCAGGCAGGTCTTCCTTACAGTGAGATCGAAAAGAGAGGCATTATTATTCCTGTGCTGTCTGCTTCCTGTAAGTATCAGTATGCCATGCGCTTTGGCCAGCGTTTTGAGGTCACCATGCGCTTTCCGGCATTTACAGGGGTAAAATTCCATGTGTTATACGAGATAAGAAACCCTGAAACAGGGAAACTTCATGCCACGGGAGAATCTTCTCATGGCTTTGTGTCCAGGGACATGATTCCGATTCGATTAAAAAAAGAACACCCGGATGTTTATGAAATCATGTCAAAATATGTAGAAGAATGAGAAGAAAGCTTGACAAAGTTTTATTTTTATACTAACATAACATATGTTATGGTTATATGATCGGGATTTTGCCCCGATGCGAAAGAAAAGAGGTTGAATTATGGCCAGAAAAATCAGTATTACAAAAGAAATGCTTATTGAAAGTGCCTTTGATATGACGAGAGAGGAAGGTCTTGCGCAGGTAACTGCCAGAAGGCTTGCCACAAAGACCAATTGTTCTACACAGCCCATTTTTCGTGTGTACAGCAGCATGGACCAGCTCTATGACGAGGTATATGAGAAAGCGATCGACTTTTTTGCGGAATTTTATCAGGAGTACCGGGGAAACAGTGAGGTGCCGTTTACCAATCTGGGAATGGCTTATATTGAATTTGCCGGCAAAGAACCTCAGCTGTTTCAGATGCTTTTTATGGGAGAAAAACGCTGTAATGCCTCCTTATTTGGCATGTTAAACGGAAAAACAAGTGCCCTCCATAAAGAAATCGCAAAAGCGAAGGCGCAGGGTGCAAAAGATCCCAGCGGCATTTTTATGAAGATGTGGATCTTTATTCATGGAGCAGCCTGTATGATGACCACAGGCGATTACGATCTTTCCATGGAAGAGACCAAGGGATTACTGGAGGAAGCTTTTGGTTCTTTTACTAAGTAACAGGAACAGGCAAAAGAGGGAGTTACCATGACAGAAGAGATGTACAGGGAAAACCAAAGCGATATCATTGAACTGATGCGGGAACGCTATGAGAAAATGAGCAAAAGTCATAAGAAGATCGCCACCTATATTATGGATAACTATGATCAGGCTGTTTTTATGACGGCTGCACAGTTGGGCAAAGAGGTGGAAATTAGCGAGTCCACCGTTGTTCGTTTTGCTTCAGGCTTGGGATTTGAAGGCTATCCGGAATTCCAACATGCTTTAGAAGGCTGGGTGAAGGGGCAGTGGAATAATGTAGCTAAGGTAGGAATGAAGTATGGTAAAAGTACGCAGTCCGAGATCCTGACCAGTGTTTTAAATGCGGATATTGAGAAGATCGGACATACACTTCAGAATGTAGATGTCAATGCTTTTGAAGCAGCAGTGGATATCATTCTGGAAGCAAAGCATGTATATGTAGTGGGCCTTCGAAGCTGCGAACCCCTTGCAGATTTCTTAAGTTTTTATCTTACCATGATCAGAGGAGATGTGGTCCTGGTCCGCACGACCTCGGTAACAGAGCTGTTTGAGCAGATGATCCGGGTGGACGAAAATGATGTAGTCATCGGGATCAGCTTCCCCAGATATTCCATGCGTACCTTAAAAGCCATGGAATTTGCCAACGACAGGAATGCCAAGGTGATCGCCATTACCGATTCCATACATTCTCCCATGAACCTGTATTCTTCCTGCAATCTGTGTGCAAGAAGCGACATGGTATCTATTGTGGATTCCCTGGTTGCACCTTTGAGCCTGATCAATGCGCTGGTAGTAGCGCTCTGTCTGCGTAAGCCGGAGCAGGTGACGGAAAACTTGAAGGAGTTAGAAAAGGTGTGGGGCGATTATCAGGTTTATCTAAACGACGAGATCAACTTTATCGACGAGGAGCCTGTGCTTCATAATCCCTTGACGAAGGAAGAATATGAGTAAAGTTATCGTAGTGGGAGGCGGTGCCGCCGGCATGATGGCAGCAATCGCCGCAGGTGAAAGAGGGCATCAGGTCACCCTTTTGGAACGGAATGAAAAGCTGGGAAAAAAGCTCTTTATTACCGGAAAGGGCAGATGTAATCTTACCAATGCTGCGCCTATCGATCAGTTATTTTCCCAAATCGTTACCAATCCTAAATTTTTGTACAGTGCTATTTATGGATTTGATAATTTTGCCTGCATGGCATTTTTTGAAGAAAAAGGTTTAAAACTAAAAACAGAGCGTGGAAACAGGGTATTTCCCCTTTCCGACCATTCTTCCGATGTGATAAGGATCCTGGAAAAGGAAATAGCGCGTCTGCACATAAGGGTAAAATTCCATACCCGGGTATCAGAACTTCTTTTTGAGGAGGATGCAAATGGTGCCAAAGTGATCAAAGGCGTGAAGGATGAAAAGGGAAACAGTTACCATGCTCATTCGGTCATTCTGGCTACCGGAGGTGTCTCTTATCCTTCTACCGGTTCTGCCGGAGACGGCATAAAGCTGGCAGAGAAAGCAGGGCATGCCGTCAACACCACTTATCCTGGGCTGGTTCCCTTAAAAGCAAAAGAAAACTGGTGCAAAAGCCTGATGGGACTTTCCCTAAAGAATGTGCGTATCTCCTTGCTGGATGGCAAAAAGACTTTATATGAGGGCTTTGGAGAAATGCTGTTCACCCATTTTGGGGTCAGCGGCCCGTTGATTCTCAGTGCTTCGAGTTATGTAAACCAAATTTTAACACAAAAGGCCTTGCAGCTATATATCGATCTGAAGCCGGCCCTTTCCATGGAGCAGTTAGACGACAGATTGATTCGGGAATTTGAGGAAAAACGGTCCAAACAGTTTAAGAATGCCCTGCAGGGTCTGTTTCCTTCCGCTTTGATTCCCGTTATGGTGTCCTTATCCAGTATTGATCCGGAAAAGAAGGCAGGAAGCATAGGAAAAGAAGAAAGACATCGGTTTGCAGGCCTGATCAAAGGGCTTCCCCTGACCATTACCGGGACAGGAAGCTTTGAGGAAGCCATTATCACAAAAGGCGGCATTCATGTAAAAGAGATCAATCCCTCCACCATGGAGTCCAAACGGATAGCGAACCTGTATTTTGCAGGAGAAATGATCGATGTAGACGCCCTGACCGGAGGATTTAATCTGCAGATAGCCTGGTCTACCGGTCATTTGGCGGGAGAATCCGTTTCTTAATAAAATGATCAAAGAAAAGAGAGAAAACATATGAGTTACAGTATTGCAATAGATGGACCCGCAGGAGCGGGAAAAAGCACCATCGCAAAAAAAATAGCAAAACAGCTTGGTTTTATTTATGTGGATACGGGAGCAATGTATCGTGCCATGGCGCTGCATATTTTAAAAAAAGGCATTTCGCCGGAAAATGCAGGAAACATGAGTCAGGCATGTAAGGATGCGGATATCTCCATCAGTTATGAAAACGGTGAGCAGGTTGTATGGCTGAACGGTGAAAATGTCAGCGGCTTGATCCGTGCCGAGGAAGTGGGCAATATGGCATCTGTCAGCTCAGCCAATCAGGATGTGCGGACAAAGCTGGTATCATTACAGCAAAAACTGGCAGAAACTGCAGATGTAGTCATGGATGGCAGGGATATCGGTACCTGTGTATTGCCAAATGCAGATGTAAAGATCTATCTGACTGCCAGTACAGCTGTTCGTGCAAGGAGAAGGTTTGATGAGCTGGCGGCAAAAAATCAGGCCTGCAGCTTAGAGCAGATAGAGCAGGATATCATAGAGCGGGACGAGCGGGATATGAATCGCGAGATATCGCCCTTAAAACAGGCGGAAGATGCGGTTCTTTTAGACTCTTCGGATCTTACCGTCGATGAAGTGGTGGAGAAGATCATTTTTCTGGTTCAAAGATAAAAATGAGATGCTGCTTGGAAAGGAAAATGGAATGGAAGTGATAACGGCAAAGTCGGCAGGCTTTTGTTTTGGTGTGAAACGAGCTGTGGAAAAGGTATATGAGCAGATCGATAAAGGGGGAAGGATCTATACCTATGGCCCTATTATACATAATGAAACCGTAGTTTCCGACCTGGAACAAAGGGGAGTCAGGGTTCTTGATACTTTAGAAGAACTGAAATCCCTGCGGGAAGGAAGCGTGGTCATCCGTTCCCACGGTGTATCCGGGGAAGTCTATGATCTCATAGAAAAACAGGGCTTGACCTGTGTTGATGCGACCTGTCCTTTTGTTAAAAAAATACATAAGATCGTAGAGGAAGAGAGTAAAGCGGGGAAGCAGATCATTATTATTGGAAACGATTCCCATCCTGAGGTGGAAGGCATAAAAGGATGGTGTCAAAATAAAGCAATTGTAGTGGAGTCGCCGGAAGAAGCAGAAAATTTGTCCCTGCCTTCCGATCAAAAAGTCTGTGTTGTTTCTCAGACGACATTTAACTACAATAAATTTCAAGAATTAGTTGAAAAAATTTCTAAAAAAGGTTATGATATAAATATTGTAAACACGATTTGTAATGCTACTGAAGAGAGACAAACGGAAGCTGCAGAGATTGCAGAAAAAGTCGATGTTATGATTGTGATTGGCGGTACTCACAGTTCCAACACCAGGAAACTCTTTGAAATATGCAAAGCAAGATGTGAGGAAACCTTTTTAATACAGACGCTGGCCGATCTGAAAGGTCGGTTGTCACCTTCGGACAAACAAATAGGAATTACTGCGGGAGCTTCAACTCCAAACTATATTATTGAGGAGGTTCAAAATTATGTCAGAATTAACTTTTGAACAAATGCTGGAAGAATCTTTAAAAACGATCAGAAACGGAGAAATCGTAGAAGGAACTGTTATCGATGTAAAACCTGACGAGGCAGTCCTGAATATTGGATATAAATCTGATGGTATCCTTACCAGAAACGAATACACCAATGAGTCCAATGTGGATCTGACCACAGTGCTGCATGTAGGCGATAAGATGGAAGTAAAGGTAGTAAAAGTAAATGACGGTGAGGGACAGGTTATTGTATCCTATAAGCGTCTTGCTTTAGAGAAAGGCAATAAGAGAATTCAGGAAGCATATGATAATCAGGAAGTGTTAAAAGCAAAAGTTGCCCAGGTATTGGAAGGCGGCTTAAGTGTTGTCGTTGACGAAGTAAGGATCTTCATTCCGGCAAGCCTGGTTTCCAATGTATATGAAAAAGATCTGTCCAAATATGCAGATCAGGAGATTGAATTCGTGATCAGTGAATATAATCCTAGAAGAAGGAGATATATCGGAGATCGCAAGCAGTTAATGGTTGCTAAGAAGATGGAGCAGCAGAAAGAACTGTTTGAAAAGATCCATATCGGAGATGTGGTAGAAGGAACCGTTAAGAATGTGACCGATTTTGGTGCATTCATCGATTTAGGCGGTGCAGACGGTCTGCTTCATATTTCCGAAATGTCATGGGGAAGAGTGGAAAATCCCAAAAAGGTATTTAAGGTTGGCGATACCGTTAAAGTTCTGATCAAGGACATTGACGGCACCAAGATTGCCCTTAGTTTAAAATTTGAAGATTCCAATCCCTGGAAGGATGCGGCTGATAAATACAGCATTGGCAGCACTGTTACAGGCAAGGTTGCCAGAATGACGGATTTTGGTGCATTTGTGGAATTGGAGATGGGTGTAGATGCACTTCTTCATGTATCCCAAATCTCCAAAGACCATATTGAGAAACCTTCCGATGTATTAAAGGTTGGAGATGAGATCACAGCAAAGATCGTTGACTTTAACGAAGCGGATAAGAAGATCAGCTTAAGCATGAAAGCGTTGCTTGCATCGGAACCTGCGCAGGCAGAAGAAGATGGAGATGTGGTTTCCGTTGACATCGACAAGGTGATCGCAGAAGAAGCAAATAATGACTCTGAGGAGAGTGTGGAATAATATGCCTGGATATGATTATGAACAGTTTAAGAAAGCAGTATATGATCTGACACATATTGACCTGAACAGCTACAAGGAAAAGCAGATGAAGCGTCGAATCGATACGCTGATCACGAAGAACAGCATCAAGGGATATGATGCTTATGTGGATCTGCTTCGCAACGATAAGAAAAAGTTTGATGAGTTTGTTAATTACCTGACCATCAATGTTTCCGAGTTTTATCGGAATCCGGATCAATGGGAATACATGGATAAGTATGTGATCCCTCAGTTGATGAAGGACTTCGGTAAAAACTTAAAGGTTTGGAGTGCTGCATGCTCCACAGGGGATGAGCCCTATTCTTTGGTTATGGCGTTGTCCAGACACCTGCCTTTAGAGCAGATCAGCATTTATGCTACGGACATTGACAATCAGGTATTGGATAAGGCAAAAGCCGGGTTATACAGCGAAAAGAGCGTTGCCAGCGTTCCGGCAGATCTGAAAGCAAAGTATTTTAATAAGATCGGACCTTCTTACCAGATCAGTGACAAGATCAAAAGCCGTGTGACCTTTGCAAAACACAACCTTTTAAAGGATGCCTATCCTACGGATTGCCACTTCATTGTCTGCCGCAATGTGTTGATCTACTTTACCGAGGAGGCAAAAGAAGAAGTCTTTACCAAGTTTAACCAGTCTTTGGTACATAAAGGACTTTTGTTTATCGGCAGTACTGAACAGATCATGAATTATAAAGAC
The DNA here is from genome assembly GCA_022510725.1 of Lachnospiraceae bacterium. GTDB lineage: Bacteria > Bacillota > Clostridia > Lachnospirales > Lachnospiraceae > UBA2882. Next base: position 17,180 of record JAFLSW010000026.1, on the reverse strand, counting down.
TTAGGATATGTGAGGAAAGATTCTTTCTTCTATGAGAAGCCATAAAATATTGATTTACAGGAGTTACCTGCAGGTAACTCCTTTTTCTTTGCACGGACGGCACAAGACAAGGCTCAATGCTTGCGTTTAAAAAAGTGTATTTTTTTGTCATTCTATGTGGAAAAAAAGGCAAAAAAATAGTATAGTAAAACTGTGCATATTATGGCATACACTGTATAAAAGCAGATGGATAAGCTGAAATACATATAAAGAGAGGGAAGGTATATGAAGGCAAAAGGGACTTTCATAGGGGGAATCCATCCCTATGATGGAAAGGATCTGAGCAAAGATAAGCCCATCAAGGATGTGCTGCCAAAGGGTGATCTGGTTTATCCCATGTCACAGCATATCGGCGCACCTGCAGTTCCCATTGTAAAAAAAGGAGACAGGGTGCTGACAGGGCAAAAGATCGCAGAAGCGGGAGGATTTGTTTCTGCTCCGATCTATGCAACGGTTTCCGGTACGGTAAAGGCCATTGAAAAAAGGCGGGTTACCGTAGGAGACAGTGTGGATGCCATCATCATCGAAAATGACGGCAAATACGAAGAGGTAGATTACGGTATCTGCAAGCCTTTGGAGGAGCAGACCAAGGAAGAGATCGTAAAGAAGGTGCAGGAGGCAGGCGTTGTAGGAATGGGAGGCGCAGGTTTCCCCACTCATGTCAAGCTTTCTCCCAAAGAGCCGGACAAGATCGAGTATGTCATCGGCAACTGTGCGGAATGTGAGCCTTATCTGACATCCGATTACCGCAGGATGCTTGAGGAACCGGAAAAGGTAATAGACGGGTTAAAGTGTGTGCTTGCCCTGTTTGATCATGCTAAGGGCATCTTGGCAGTAGAAGACAATAAGCCGGACTGTATCCAGAAGCTAAGAGAGCTGACCAAGGATGAACCCCGCATAACGGTTAAGGCATTAAAGACCAAGTATCCTCAGGGAGCGGAGCGGCAATTGATCTATGCGGCAACCGGCCGTGCCATCCATTCCGGTATGCTGCCGGCGGATGCAGGCTGTATCGTAGACAATGTGGATACCCTGGTAGCCATTAACAGTGCCGTAAGAGAGAATAAACCCTTAATGTACCGCATTGTGACGGTAACGGGAGATGCCATTGCAGATCCCAGGAATTTCCGGGTGCGGATTGGCACCAATTATCATGAGCTGATAGAAGAAGCGGGAGGATTTAAGGAAGAGCCTGAGAAGATCGTAAACGGCGGGCCTATGATGGGATTTGCCATCTTTGATCTGGATGTGCCCACCACCAAGACTGCATCGGCACTTCTTTGCCTGACCCACGATCAGGTATCGGAGAAACCGGAAGGTCCCTGCATCAACTGCGGCAGATGCGTGGATGCCTGCCCCGGCAGGGTCATTCCCAGCAGACTGGCGGATTTTGCTGCCAGGGGAGATAAAGAGTCATTTGAGAAATGGGAGGGCATGGAATGCTGTGAATGCGGCTGCTGCAGCTTTGTGTGTCCTGCAAAACGACAGCTGACACAACAGATCAAATCCATGAGAAAACTGGTTTTAGCCAGCCGGAAGAAGTAGGAGGTAGGGAAAATGAGTGATTTAATGAAAGTTTCATCCAATCCCCATATTCGTTCCAAAGCCGGCACAAGCGGCATTATGCTGTGTGTGGTTTTGGCGCTTTTGCCTGCTGCAGCTTTTGGGGTATATAATTTCGGCGTCAATGCACTGTTATTGATCTTAGTAACAGTAGCATCCTGTGCCTTTTTTGAATGTTTGTTTTGTATGATCTGTCGCAAAAAGATCACTTTGACTGACGGATCGGCATTGGTAACGGGGCTTTTGCTTGCCTTAAACCTGCCGGTGGGAGCGCCCTGGTGGATCGGGCTGATCGGTGGTGCCTTTGCTATTATCGTAGTAAAAATGCTTTTTGGCGGACTGGGACAGAACTTTATGAACCCGGCCTTGGGAGCCAGATGCTTTTTGATGATCTCCTTTACATCCATTATGACCAATTTTGAATGCGATGCCTATTCCGGTGCAACGCCCCTTGCTACCTTAAAGGCAGGAGGATTGGTCAATGTACGGGATATGGTGATCGGCCATACGGCAGGTACCATCGGAGAGACCTCTATGGTAGCCATTGTGTTGGGAGCCTGCCTTTTGATCCTTTTGGGGATCATCGATCTGCGGATTCCCGGCAGCTATATCGTAAGCTTTGTGGTATTTTTGATCCTCTTTGGAGGACATGGACTGGATTTCAATTTCATTGCCGCTCATCTGGCAGGAGGCGGTCTGATGTTGGGTGCCTTCTTCATGGCAACGGATTATGTGACCAGACCCATTACCATAAAAGGACAATATCTGTTTGGTATCCTGTTAGGGCTTCTGACAGGTATTTTCCGCATTTACGGAGGCAGTGCAGAGGGCGTTTCCTATGCCATTATCTTAGGAAATCTTTTGACTCCCCTGATTGAGAAGATCACACTTCCCAAAGGCTTTGGAAAAGGAGGGGAAAGACTATGAAAGAGATGTTAAAAGAAGCAGCGATCTTATTTGTCATAACCTTACTTTCCGGCTGTCTTTTAGGCTTGGTCTACGAAGTGACCAAGGAGCCCATTGCAGATGCCAGAGCCAGAGAAAAGGAAGAAGCCTGCAAGGAAGTATTTGCGGATGCAGAAAGCTTTACAGTCAGAGAGGATCTGACTAAGGAGACGGCAGCGCCTATTATGGGAGAAGGGGATTTTGCTGTGGACATTGAAGAAGTATCGGAAGCCTATGATGCAAACGGAGCGCTGTTAGGATATGTATTGATCGTAACGGATCATGAAGGCTATGGCGGAGATATTCAGTTTTCCATCGGCATCAGAAACGACGGAACGGTAAACGGTATTTCCTTTTTGGATATTTCCGAGACGGCGGGACTTGGCATGAAAGCAGATCCGGTGTTAAAAGAACAGTTTGTAGACAGGCAGGCGGAGCAGTTTGTCTATACCAAGTCTGAAGTGATTTCTCCGGATCAGATCCAGGCTATCTCCGGTGCCACCATTACCACCAACGGCGTTGTAAACGGAGTAAACGCAGGGCTTACCTATTTCCGGACAGTATTGCAGGAAGGGGGAAGCGTAAATGAATAAGATCGTTGAAAGATTACATAACGGAATCATAAAAGAAAATCCCACGCTGGTACTGATGTTGGGTATGTGTCCTACCCTGGCAGTAACCACATCGGCTATCAACGGACTGGGCATGGGTCTGACCACTGCCGTGGTGCTGACCTTATCAAACGGCATTATTTCCCTGCTTCGCAAGATCATTCCTAACAGGGTAAGGATTCCCGCATTTATTGTGGTCATTGCATCCTTTGTAACCATTGTAGAGCTGTTGTTGGAAGGCTTTATTCCTTCCCTGTATAATGCCCTTGGATTATATATTCCCTTGATCGTTGTAAACTGTATCATTTTGGGAAGAGCGGAAGCATATGCTTACCAAAATCCGGTGCTTCCCTCCCTCTTTGACGGACTGGGCATGGGCCTTGGATTTACCGTAGCTCTTACCATAATCGGTCTGATTCGGGAGATTTTGGGAGCAGGCCAGGCATTTGGCTTTCATATCATGCCGGACTCCTATATTCCCGTCAGCATCTTCGTATTGGCTCCCGGCGCATTCTTCGTGCTGGCGATTTTGACTGCCATCCAAAACAAAGTCAAGATAGAGGGAGAGAAGAGAGGCAAGGATATGAGCAGGATCGGCTCCGGGTGCAGTGAGGACTGTATGAACTGCAAGGAAAGCGGCTGTTCTTCCAGAAAGTTCTATGACAATGAAGCTGTAGAAGAAAAGGCAGAGGAAAAGAAGAAAAGCAAAGCAGAGAGTAAGAAGAAAGAAGAAACAGAAGATGTGAATGAGGATAAAGATGAGGAAAAGGAGGTAGATGCAGATGAGTAATTTGATCGTGATCGCTCTTGGTTCAGCTCTGATCAACAATGTGGTATTAAGCCAGTTCTTGGGTCTGTGTCCTTTCCTTGGGGTATCCAAAAAGACCAACACTGCGGCAGGAATGGGGGCAGCGGTTGTTTTCGTTATCACCCTGGCTTCCTTTGTAACGGCACTGATCTATCGGTTCGTGCTGGCACCCTTGAATCTGGACTATTTAAAGACCATCGTATTTATCCTGGTCATTGCAGCCCTGGTGCAGTTTGTAGAAATGTTTTTGAAAAAATATATGCCGGCTCTTTACGGAGCTTTGGGCGTATACCTTCCTCTGATCACCACCAACTGTGCCGTTTTGGGTGTAGCCATCAACAATGTGCAGTCTTCCTACGGCATATTGGAAAGCGTGGTAAACGGATTGGCAACGGCTGTGGGCTTTACCATCGCCATTGTGATTCTAGCAGGCATCAGGGAAAAGATTGAATATAACGACATCCCCGCGCCCTTTAAGGGCATGCCCATCGTACTGGTAACAGCAGGTTTGATGGCCATTGCCTTTTGCGGCTTTTCGGGTCTGTAATAGGAGGTGTGGCAGATGGATATAAACGGAATTTTAATTGCAGCAGCATTGGTTGGCGGAATCGGCATCTTTGTGGGATTGTTCTTAGGTGTTGCAGGTATCAAGTTTAAAGTGGAAGTAGACGAAAAGGAAGAAGCGATCCTTTTAGTACTTCCGGGAAACAACTGTGGCGGCTGTGGATTTCCCGGCTGTTCCGGTCTGGCTGCAGCCATTGCAAAAGGCGAAGCGGAGCCCTCCGGCTGTCCTGTAGGAGGGGAACCGGTAGCCAAAAAGGTGGCAGAGATCATGGGTGTAGAAGCCGGCACAGGAAAGAGACTTTATGCTTTTGTAAAATGTCAGGGCGACTGTGACAAGACCACAGTGGACTATGATTACAGCGGTGTAAATGACTGTGCTATGCTGGCATTTGTGCCAAACGGCGGTCCCAAATCCTGTAACCAGGGCTGCTTGGGATACGGCACTTGTGTAAAAGCATGTCCCTTTGATGCCATCAAAGTGGAACAGGGCATTGCGGTAGTAGATAAAGAAAAATGTAAAGCCTGTGGTAAATGCGTGGCTGCTTGTCCCAAGCATCTGATCGAGCTGCTACCATATGAGGCAAAATATGTGGTAGCCTGTAGCAATACGGAAAAAGGTCCGGTGACCATGAAAGCATGTCAGGTGGGCTGTATCGGCTGTGGCTTGTGTACAAAAAGCTGTCCTAAGGAAGCGGTTCTAGTTGAAAACTTCCGGGCAGCCATCGATCAGGAAAAATGCGTAGGCTGCGGCATTTGTGCATCAAAATGTCCCAAAAAGATCATTGCGAAAGTATAAGCGGGAATTCTTTGGGCAGGATGATACAAAGGAAGAGCAAATGCTCTGTGACAAATAAAGAAGTAAAAGGCAGGAGAGAACATGAAAAAAGAAAACATATGGGAAAAATATAACACCAGACAATTAAAGGAGTTAGAGGCACTAAACGATTCCTATCGCGCCTTTTTGGATGAAGGAAAGACCGAAAGAGAATGTGTGTCCTTGATCGTAAACCGTATCGAAAAGGAAGGCTATGTGGAGTTAAACCGGATCATCAAAGGGAAAAAGAAATTAAAAGCCGGAGATAAGGTATATGCGGTCAATATGGATAAGTCCATTGTTATGTTCCATATCGGCAAAACTCCCATTGAAGAAGGCATGAATATTCTGGGTGCCCATATCGATTCCCCCAGACTGGATGTAAAACAAAATCCTTTATATGAAGAGGAGGATTTTGCTTATCTGGATACCCATTATTACGGCGGTATTAAAAAATACCAGTGGGTTGCCATTCCCCTTGCCCTTCATGGGGTGATTGTAAAAAAAGACGGCACCACCGTTATCGTCAATGTAGGAGAGGAAGAAGACGATCCCGTATTTTTCATTTCCGATCTCCTTCCCCACCTTGCAGCAGAGCAGATGGAAAAGAAGGCAAATAAATTTATCGAGGGAGAGGCACTGGATATTATCGTGGGCAATCGTCCTTTAAAAGGTGTGGAAAAGGATAAGGTTACGGCAGGTGTCTTAAAGATCTTACAGGAACAGTATGGGGTGGAAGAAGAGGATTTCCTTTCCGCGGAGTTGGAGATCGTACCGGCAGGCAAAGCAAGGGAAGCGGGCTTTGATAAAAGCATGATCTTAGCTTACGGACAGGATGACAGAGTTTGTGCCTATACTTCCTTAGAAGCAATGCTTTCCGTGAAGAGCCCCAAAAGAACAGCCTGCTGCCTTTTGGTGGATAAAGAAGAGATCGGCAGCGTAGGCGCTACGGGTATGCAGAGTAAGTTCTTTGAAAATACTTTAGCTGAGGTATTAAACTGCATGGGTAAATTCAGCGAACTGACCTTAAGACGGACACTGGCTTCTTGTAGAATGCTTTCCTCCGATGTCAGCAGTGCCTTTGATCCTTCCTATGCTTCCAGCTTTGATAAAAAGAATGTGGCATATTTGGGACGGGGCATGGTATTTAATAAGTTTACCGGGGCAAGAGGAAAATCCGGTTCCAATGATGCCAATGCGGAATATCTGGCATTTATCCGCAAGGTCATGGAAGATGCAAAGGTTTCCTTCCAGACAGCAGAGTTGGGCAAAGTAGACTTAGGCGGCGGCGGCACCATCGCTTATATCCTTTCTTTGTACGGTATGGATGTAATCGACTGCGGTGTGGCAGTTTTAAATATGCATGCGCCCTATGAGGCTACTTCCAAAGCAGATATCTATGAAACCAAATGCGGTTATGCTGCATTCCTTTTAGCGGAATAGAGGGTTTGACCATGACCTTGGTAACCTTAAAAAAAGGAGAGGGCCGGGCCTTGAAAGCCGGCGGCTCCTGGATCTATGACAATGAGATTGCATCCATAGCAGGCTCTTTTGAGGATGGAGACATGGTGGATGTCCATGATTTTGACGGCTTTTTTCTGGGCAAGGGATTTATCAACAGACATTCCAAGATCCGTATCAGGATCATGACCAGAAAGAAGGAACAGCAGATCGATGAGGCATTTATATACCAAAGGGTAAAGGCCGCATGGGAATACCGCAAGAGGACTGTGGATACGGCAAGCTGCCGGGTTATATTCGGAGAAGCGGATTTTCTCCCCGGCTTTATCGTGGATAAATTTGAAGATGTACTGGTAGTACAGTCATTAGCACTGGGAATCGATAAGCTGAAGCCCATTATTTTGGATCAGCTGCAAAAAGTGCTCTCAGAAGACGGCATTCCGGTCCGGGGCATCTATGAGCGAAGCGATGCAAAGGTCAGGAAGCAGGAGGGCATGGAGCTTTTCAAAGGCTTTATCGGAGAGCCCTTTGATACCAAAGTGCCTATTACAGAAAACGGCGTGCATTATCTGGTGGATGTAAAAGAAGGACAAAAGACCGGATTTTTCTTAGATCAAAAATATAACCGCCTTGCCATTCAGAAGCTGTGCAAGGATGCCAAAGTGCTGGATTGCTTTACCCATACCGGCTCCTTTGCTTTAAATGCGGGAATTGCAGGAGCAAAGGAAGTCATAGGCGTGGATGCATCCGATACGGCGGTAAAACAGGCCGAAGAAAATGCAGCCTTAAACGGACTCTTCCACAATGTGAGATTTATATGTGAAGATGTCTTTGAGCTGCTGCCAAAATTGGAAGAACAGGGAGAGCAGTTTGATGTGGTCATTTTAGATCCCCCTGCCTTTACCAAGTCCCGCAGCTCTGTTAAGAATGCGGTAAAGGGCTATCGGGAGATCAACTTAAGGGCTATGAAGCTGGTAAAAGACGGGGGTTTCTTATGCACCTGTTCCTGTTCCCATTTTATGGATTATGAGCTCTTTACCAAGACCATCGGGCAGGCGGCCAAAAATGTACATAAGCGTCTGCGTCAGGTGGAATACCGCACCCAGTCTCCGGATCATCCTATTTTGTGGGCGGCGGATGAGTCTTATTATTTAAAGTTTTATATTTTTCAGGTGTGTGAAGAGAAGTAGAGACCTAAAAAATTGAAGATGAAAAGTAACATATCAACGATCAGGGTGTAAAGTCTTATTGAATGATCAAGGCTTTGCAGTAAAATAGTTAGTGAAATAGAAAGGCCGGAGTGTTATAATAAAGTCGTTGGTCAGTGGATTAGGAAAAGATTAAAATACATCAATAAAAGAGGAGAGTAAAAACATGAAAAAAGCAATTATTACTGTGCTGGGCAAAGATACGGTAGGCATTATCGCAAAGGTATGTACTTATCTTGCAGAACACAGTATCAATATTTTAGACATTTCTCAGACCATTGTACAGGAATATTTTAACATGATGATGATCGTGGACATGAGCAAAACAGATGCTCCCTTTGATGTGGTAGTGGACGATCTGGCAAAGCTGGGTGAAGGGATCGGCGTGATGATCAAGTGCCAGCGGGAAGATATTTTTGATATGATGCATCGTATTTAACGGGAGAGAAGAAATGATCAATTTTTATGAAGTAAAAGAAACCAACGAAATGATCGAGAAGGAAAACCTGGATGTGCGTACCATCACATTGGGTATCAGCCTTTTGGACTGTATCGATTCCGATCTGAATAAAGTAAAGGACAATATCTATAACAAAATATTAGAGACCGCAAAGGATCTGGTGTCGGTAGGGGAGGAAATTGAAAAGGAATTCGGTATTCCCATTGTCAATAAGAGAATTTCGGTTACCCCCATTGCTTTGGTAGGCGGTTCCGCCTGCAAGAGCCCGGAAGACTTTGCCCAGATCGCTGAAGTTTTGGACAAGGCGGCAAAAGAAGTGGGGGTCAACTTCTTAGGCGGCTATTCCGCACTTGTGGCAAAGGGCATGACAAAGGCGGATGAAATGCTGATTCGTTCCATTCCGCTGGCATTATCCAAAACGGAGCGTGTCTGCAGCAGCATCAACTTAGGTTCCACCAAGACCGGCATCAACATGGATGCGGTAAAGCTGATGGGAGAGATCGTAAAAGAAACGGCAGAGCGCACCAAGGAGCAGGATTCCATGGGCTGTGCCAAGCTGGTGGTATTTTGTAATGCCCCTGATGACAACCCCTTTATGGCAGGTGCATTCCACGGTGTAACGGAAGCGGATAAGGTGATCAATGTAGGCGTATCCGGTCCCGGTGTGGTAAAGACTGCTTTGGAAAAGGTTCGTGGGGAAAACTTTGAAGTGCTTTGCGAGACTATTAAAAAGACTGCCTTTAAGGTAACCAGAGTAGGACAACTGGTGGCAAAGGAAGCTTCCAGGATGTTGGGCATTCCTTTTGGTATCATCGATCTGTCCTTAGCTCCCACACCTGCCATCGGAGACAGTGTGGCAGATATCTTAAAAGAAATCGGTTTAGAGCATCCCGGCGCACCGGGCACCACGGCAGCGTTAGCCTTGTTAAATGATCAGGTGAAAAAAGGCGGCGTCATGGCTTCCTCTTATGTGGGCGGCTTAAGCGGTGCATTTATTCCGGTCAGCGAAGATCAGGGCATGATCGACGCAGTCAGCGCAGGAGCCCTTACCTTGGATAAATTGGAAGCCATGACTTGTGTATGCAGCGTGGGACTGGATATGATCGCTGTACCGGGAGATACAAAGGCTGCCACGCTTTCCGGTATCATTGCGGATGAAATGGCCATCGGCATGGTAAATCAAAAGACCACCGCTGTGCGCATCATTCCCGTGATCGGAAAAGGTGTAGGAGAGACGGTAGAGTTTGGCGGCTTATTAGGCTATGCACCGATTATGCCTGTTAATGGATTTGGCTGTGATGATTTTATTAACAGAGGGGGACGGATCCCTGCCCCGATCCACAGCTTTAAAAATTAGAATGATTGGATGGACCACAATATGCAGTTGGTATTTGTGACAGCATTGGGAATCGGCGGGGCAACCATAGCCGGTGCCATTATGGGATTTTTACTTCCAAACGGTTCCCGGAAATTAAATGATATCTTGATGGGATTTGCGGCAGGCGTTATGATGGCGGCTGCCGTAGTAGGTTTGATTCTGCCTGCCATGGAAGGAACGGGAAAGGAAGGAATTTGGATCGTAGGTGTCGGCATTTTGTGCGGTGCCCTGCTTTTAAATATGCTTGATAAGCTGATGCCGCATCTGCATCATTTATCCGGTGTGGATTCAGAAGCCCATCACAATGGCAACATCGATAAGATCCTGCTTTTTGTATTTGCTATTGCACTACATAATCTGCCGGAAGGTCTGGCAGCAGGGGTATCCTTTGGCGGTGAAAATATTGGGAATGCCATCAGCGTGGCTGTGGGTATTGCCCTTCAGAATATACCGGAAGGCATGATCATCATTTCACCCATGCTGCTTGCAGGCATGAGCAAAAGAAGAACTTTTGCCATTGCTTCTGTGACAGGGCTCATAGAAGTGGTAGGCACTTTCTTGGGATATGCAGCAACCAGCATTGCCGCATCTGTGCTTCCCTTTGCCTTGAGTCTGGCAGGCGGCACCATGCTGTATGTGGTCAGCGATGAAATGATTCCCGAAACCCATAGTCACGGAAATGAGCTGGCAGCCACCTATGCCTTATTGGGAGGCTTTTTCCTGATGCTGGTTATGAATGCCTGGATCGGATAAGCCTTATATCTTCACGATCTGTCTGCGGTATTCATCCCGCATGCCTGCATGATATTTGGTGCCGGCAATACATTCATATACATGAGAAGCGTAAACATCCTGTTCGAACTGCTTTCTGCCCAAGGGATAGAGGGTAGAAACAGCAGAAGTGGTCTTGGTGATCAACGGCACAGAAGTGTGCTTCTTGATGGCCTTGGTAAGGGGAGCAGCATCCTCCTTCATGCCGAGGACTCTGGCATAAAAGACAATGCCTCCTTCCAAATACTGTTCCATATCTTCTTCGTAAATATCCAATAATATATGAGAAAGACATCTGCTGACCCGGACATGGGTCAGATCCTTTGATTTTAAGATGTCACAAAAATCATCAAATCCCTGCATCTTAAAAGTATCTCTGACCAGTTTGTCGGAGATAGACTTGGTCACATCCAGATATTTGGTAAAGCCCTGTTCCCGCTCTCTGATCAGCTTAAATTTCAACATGGATGAAAAGTCTGCTGCAAAGATAGGGAAGGTTTTATGAAAATCTTCTTTCATAATCTCATAGACCTTGCTCGGTAATTGAGCATGTACCATTTCCAGATCGTCCTGAATGGAAAGGGATTGTCTGATAGAAAGGGCAGAGCTAAAGGTCTCCGCCAGCTTATATGCGTGATAATCGGAGCCGATCCGCATGTTGGTGTAAGCCACAATAGGGCTTTCCTGACGGAGGATGGCTTTTATGTATTCGATGCCCAAAATGTTGTTGGGATAAGAAAGCATTCTGTTGTAAGGAACAAAGCCGTCCAAAGTTTCAGCCAATGCGGCATTGCGGGCCATAGGATAGGTACTGCCGTTTTTGATGTTTGCTTTAAAGGCTTTTTTATAATCGGAGGATTCATGGACTAGGGCCTTTGCAACCTGAGTCAGGGCTTCGATATCGCCGCTTTCACTGCCAAAGCAGATGGAATCCACGCATCCTAAGGCTGTCAGCAGAGCGATGGCGCCTGAGGCAAAATACTCAGCACTTCCTGTGGCATAGCACACGGGAAGCTCCAGGACCAGATCAGCACCGCCTTCCAAAGCCATTTTGGCACGGCTGTATTTATCCATGACGGCCGGATTTCCCCGCTGGGTAAAATTGCCGCTCATCACTACGATCACATAATCGGCGCCGGTAAGCTCTCGCGCCCTTTTGATCTGATACAAATGCCCATTGTGGAAAGGGTTATATTCTGCAATGATTCCGGTTATCTTCATACCAGTCTTCATCTCCGATTCATCGTATGTCTCTATAACAATGTATTGTTTTAGTAAGACAAACATAACATGTTTTACCAAATTCAACAATGCAATTCATGAAAAATTTTCGTAAATCTTTGTACAAAATTAAGGACATAATTTTTAGAAGGCAAAACTTGTTCTTCCGGGCGGAATCTATTATAATAGGGGACAGAGGTATAAGCGAAAGGAGACGGGGTTACATGTCTTATATTGATATTATCAAAGAAAAAGCAAAAGCGGATCGCAAGACCATTGTTCTGCCGGAGACAAACGATAAGAGGACTTTGATCGCAGCATCCCATATTATGCAGGAAAGAATCGCGGATATCATTATGATCGGCAATGAAGAAAAGATCATGGATGGTGCCCGCTGGCTGGAAGTAGAATTGGATGATGCCACCATCATCGATCCGGAGAAATGTGAGAAGTTTGATGAATATGCAGAATTGCTCTATGAAACCAGAAAGTCAAAGGGCATGACCATAGAGAAAGCACAGGAAATCTTAAAGACCGATTATTTGAGCTTTGGCGTTATTATGGTAAAGGCCAATGATGCAGACGGTATGGTTGCAGGTGCCTGCCATGCTACGGCAGATACTTTGCGCCCTGCGCTGCAGATCTTAAAGACGGCACCGGGCATCAAGCTGGTATCCGGTTTCTTCATTTTGGATGTGCCGGATTGTGAATACGGAGAGAACGGTACCTTCTTATTTGCCGACTGTGGATTAAATCAGGACCCTACTGCAGAGGAGTTGGCGGATATCGCAGAGACTTCTGCAAAGAGCTTTAAGAGCCTGGTAGGGGCAAAGCCCATTATTGCCATGCTTTCTCATTCTACAAAGGGAAGTGCAAAGCATGTGCTGGTTGATAAGGTAGTGGAGGCCACCAGGATCGCGCAGGAAACCTACCCTAACCTTTGTGTGGACGGAGAACTGCAGGCAGATGCAGCTTTGGTTCCCCACATTGCCAAATCCAAAGCGCCGGGCAGTGAAGTGGCAGGAAAAGCCAATGTGTTGGTATTCCCCAACTTAGACTGCGGTAACATTTCTTACAAGCTGGTGCAGAGACTGGGCAAAGCCGAAGCATACGGCCCCATGCTCCAGGGGATCGCAAAGCCTGTTAACGATCTGTCCAGAGGATGTTCCTGGGAGGATATCGTAGGTGTGGTAGCCCTGACAGCAGTCCAGGCACAGTTGGTATAAATAGCGAACATAAAATATGCAGACAACGGAATTGGTTAGCTAAAGATAACTAAAATCCGCTGTCTGCATTTTCTTTTGTTTGCATTTACAGATTGGTTGGAGACTGACTATCCTCTTGATATTTGTGCCACAGCCTTTCGTTTAATTCCTTTGCTTCTTTTTTGCTGGCTCCGAAGTGGAACAGACAGGTGAGGAAATAGACACCTGCCACATCCAGCATCATCATACAGGCTCCGGGTAAAGTGGCAGGAATCCAGCCGAAGCGGGAGCCAAAATAGATCATAATAATGCATAGGCATAGATAGTGAAAAAAGAAGATGGCAAATACCTGTCCTTTTTTTTCTGCCCGTTCGTATAAAAACAGGAAGAAGAGGGTAACAAGAGTGGTACAAAATCCGCAAAACAAGATTCGCCACAATATGGAAGCGGAAAGTGTCTCTGCTGAAAAAGAGCAGTTAATAGCCGATATGATCAGGATACCTGTGGTAATGGATACAAACCAGCTTAAAAATGACCGTATCAATTTCATAAATGACCTCCTTAAATTCCCAGCTTCTTTTTCAGAGCTGCTACATACTGGCGTGAAATAATGGTCTTTTCCCCGTTTTTTAATAAGGCTTCCAATCTGCCGTTATAAAGGGGAGAAAGCCTTGCCACCTTGGGAAGATTGATGATGGTGGATTTGGAGATGCGTAAAAAATCCGTAAAAGCATATTCTTCCTCCAGCTCATATAGCTTCTTTTTGACTTCATATACCTGTTTGTCCAGATAGGCAAAGACCTTGTTGTCTACCGCTTCAAAATAATAGATATCCTTTAAAGAGAGCATGACAATGCCCTGATCGGAATATGCGGCAAGCTGATCCCTGTCTGCTTTTAAGGTATAGATCAGTTTCATCAGATTTTCATCCAAAGAAGCACAACGGATGATGATCTCATCCTCGGCTCCTTCTTTTGGCGTTTCTATTGTAATTTTCATGTTTACCTCATTTTTGATCTTTAGACTGTTATCTGTCCGCCTTGCTGCGCTTTACAAGCAATAGGATTCCCATTACTAAGAACAATAGACCGGCAAGAAACAACAGCAAAAGCTCAAGATTCATATCTACATTTTTGCCTCCTACAAACAGATCAATACCCATCACTTCTTTGTAGGAGTCGATCACCTCTGTGGGAATACCCTCAAAGGTTTTTAATAAAATATCATCCACCATTACTTTTCGAAACATAGAGGTTCCGTAAATGATGGGAGTGCATTTCATCAATTTACCAATCTGTTCCGATAAAGAACCGATGGGGAGGTAGATACCGCCCAAAAATCCTACTAAGGTTCCCACAACCGTTCCCATGCCGCTCCAGGCGCCTTCTGATTTGATCAGGTATGCGGCGGCATACATTAAGGCTGCATAGGTAAAGGAATTTATCATTATCATACCCAATAACCGGATATGTGTAAAGAAAGAAAAGGGAGCAAGCCCTTGGGAAATGCTGTAGACTTCCGTTATGAACAGGGTGCCCAGACAGATGATCAAAGAAGCAATCCAGGAAGAAAGGATATAGCTTGCAGCGATCAAGGTACGGCTGATGGGCGCCGTATAAATGGAGTGAAGGATCTGGCTGGTTCGGTCTGTAATCAGGTTTTTGGAATAGACGGATAAGGTCACTGTTACCGCATTGATGGAAAGGATGCCGGCACATGTCCAGGCAAGAACCAAAAGCTTTGCATTTTCTGAATCCTTAGCCACATCTCTACCGGGAAATCCTTCCAGAATATGGGTAATGCTTTCAATGTTGATATTGCCTAAAAAGAACACCATTAAAGCAATGACGATCAGCATGGATAACAGGGAGAAAAATACGGCACCCTTATCCCGCAGATATAATTTTAAATTCCGACTTGTTAAAGCAGTTAATTGTGATATCATCGTATCCCTCCCATATGGTTAGATTCCTGGATGGCATTTAAAAATACATCATCCATATTTCCTTGAATGACTTCAAAACCGTCTATCAGACCTTCCGCCGCTGATATAAGGGGAAGGGCAGCTTTGGTGTCACTGATCCCCACCTTGATGTAGTCTGGTTCCTCTTTTATGGGCAAATCAAGGAAAGGCGGAAGAGATAAAATGGTATGGACCTGTTCTTTTTTACAGTATAGCTTTAAACTGTCCATGGCAAAGCGCTCCTTTAAGGCAAAGGGTGTGCCTTCTGCCAGAATGCGCCCGTGATCCAAAATAACGATCCGGTGGGCGGCAGCTGCCTCCTCCATATAGTGGGTGGTTAAAAAGACCGTCATATGTTCTTCCTTTTGCAGACCTTCTACGATTTCCCAGACATCCTTTCTGGTAGCCGGATCCAGTCCGGTGGTAGGCTCATCCAAAAACAAGACCTTAGGAGTATGCATAAGAGCTGCCCCGATCTCACAGCGCCGCTTCTGTCCGCCGGAGAGAACCTTATATTTTTTCTTCAATATATCCTGCAGCTTTAACAGCTCACATACTTTTTGAAGTTGTTTTTTTGCCTCACTTCGGGAAGCACCGTGTAGGATGCCCCGGCAGATCAGATTTTCCTGTACGGTTAAAAGGGGATCCAGACAATTTTGTTGGTAAACGATCCCGATATTTCTACGGATATCCTTATCGTCCTTCCCCAGAGTATGGCCACAGATACGGGCTTCTCCCTCACACGGTAAAAGCAAGGTAGACAGCATGTTGATGGTAGTAGATTTTCCCGCACCGTTTATGCCCAAAAAGCCCAGCATGGTACCGGACTCCACGGTAAAGGAAATGTGATCTACCGCCCTAAAGCTGCCATAAGTTTTGGTAAGATTTTTCACCTCAATGATGCTCATTTCTATGCCTCCTGTATTAAGATGATTTTATCTTATGAGGAAGCTTTCCTTTCATCAAGAGCCCTTTAGGTAAGATGCGTTTTTGGGTAGGTAAGATGCAAAAACAAGTTATAATTTGTTATAATAAAAAAGGTTTTGATAAAAGTGGGCAGAAAAAATCAAGAGAAAAATAACAGGATACTCTATGCTGTCTTTAGACAGAGGAGGAAGGATATGGACTGGATCAGAGAGTTTCAGCATTCTATCGATTATATGGAAGAGCACATAAGGGAAGAACTGGATTGTGATGAGGTGGGAGCGATCATGCACTTATCAGGTTTTTACTACCAGAAGATTTTTTCTATTATGTGTGGGATGAGCCTAAAGGAATATATCCGCAACAGGAGATTGGCCCTTGCCGGCAGTGAGCTTGTCTCTACGGATATCAGGATTGTGGATCTGGCTATGAAATACGGCTACGAGACACAGGAAGGCTTTACCAGGGCTTTTACCCGCTTTCATGGAGACACTCCGGGTGCTGTAAGAAAAAAGAAACTGCCCATTAAGTCTTTTTCCAAGCTGTCTATATCAATCATGATGAAAGGTGGAGAAAGCATGGATTACAAAATTGAAGAAAAAGAAGGATTTACAGTTATTGCAAAGACACAGCGTTTTGTGAAGCTGGAGGATGTAGATGGAAGACAGGATATTCCCGGTTTTTGGGATGCATGTCAAAAGGACGGCGCTATTGATTTCTTGGAAAGGTGCGGGAAGAAAGACGGTGTCTTAGGAGCCAGTCTTATAGGAATGTGTATGGAAGATTCTACCGTCACAAAGGATTTTCCCTATTCTATCGGCACACAGTACGACGGAAAAGGGGTGCCGGAGGGGTATAAACTATATGAGATTCCGGCAGCCACATGGATCGTATTTCCTGTAAAAGGCGTTATGCCTGATGCCATACAGAAAACATGGCATAAGATCTTTGCAGAATTTTTTCCGGCATCCGATTATATTCCTGCAGGGAACTATGATTTTGAAGTGTATCCTTTTGGGGATATGGGTAAAGAAGATTATTTAAGTCAGATTTGGATTGCGGTAAAGAAGAAGTAAGTTCATAAAATAACAGGAAATGCAAATTTGCATTTCCTGTTATTTTATGGCGGATGGAGTATGGCTGTGGTATAATGAGATGGACAAATCGGAATTTGATGATTGGAGGTACTGACAATGAATGAAATAAATAAGACATTATACATTCCTCTTTATGGAAAATCAAAAG
>JAFLSW010000025.1 GCA_022510725.1 Lachnospiraceae bacterium | reverse complement strand
GTTAGATTTTCTCGAAAGTCTTATCAGGCAGCAAAGAAAAGCGCCTCAGTCTGCAAAGCATACTTTCTGTTTTTTGATTAGCTTATGTCTGCTTGCTATTTCTGATTCCATGACTTACAATATAAAAAAGGGACTCTGGTCCCTTTTTTCATCCGTTCTTCACTTTCTTTACAATACTGATAATAATATTGATAACATAATATAAATTCACAATAGGAAAAGCGATGATGCCTACGATGAGGCAAACCACCAACTTAATGGCCCAAAAGATAAATACTGCGCTGCTGTTTCCAAACAGGTTAAAGGGAACAACTTTATTGAAAAAGGCGGAACCGAATACAATGAGGGCTAATGCAATACCTGCCTGATTGTCTAAAGAGCCGCTTCCGCCGATACTCAGCACACCAAAAATAAAGCCGCCTATGTAGTAGAAGATCAGGGCTTTGACCCATATCCAAAGGAATTCTAATATATAATGTCTGTCTTCATTCATGGAAATTTCCTCCAACTTTATCAAATTGTAAATCCTTTGTCAGGTTATGATAAGATAAATAAAATGTCAATAGGTTTATATGTTTCAAGTTTCATCGGATTTTTCCGTCAATTCATAAAAAGCAAGAACGCTTAAAAAGTAACCGGATGTGAAAATTTCCCATATGATGGTTGACAAACCATTTTAAGTTATGTATAATCGATTGAGTGTGGATAGGAGTATGAAATGTTACTGAACCTGACAGATGCCTTGACAAAGGAAGGCACCACAGAAACTTTTTCTCTCGTATATGAGGGAGACATCCTGCAATCGGTACCGGGTGAGTACAAGGTCATAAAAAACGGACCGGTAGAGCTTACCATAAGCAGTGCTGAAAAAGGCAGAGCCCTTATAACCGGTAAAGGGAGCTTTACATTCGGGGCACAGTGTGACCGCTGTTTAAAAGAAGTTCCTGTTACGGTGGATATTTCCATAGAAGAAGAGATCAGTTCAGAACAGATCGAACATCCTGCCGATGCCGATATGTTTCCTTATTTAAAAGGATATCAGTTGGATACACAAATCTTGATCGGCAACGAAATATTGATAAACTGGCCAGGTAAAATCTTATGCAAAGAGGATTGCAAAGGCATTTGCACGAAATGCGGTAAAGATTTAAACCAGGGAGAATGCGGATGCGATACCTTCGTTCCCGACCCCAGAATGGCAGTAATACAAGATATCTTTAACGCGAATAAGGAGGTGTAACGATGTCTATCTGTCCTAAAAATAAGTCTTCTAAAGGTAGAAGAGATAAAAGAAGAGCAAACTGGAAGATGAACGCTCCTACTTTAGTAAAGTGCAGCAAGTGTGGTGCCCTGATGGTGCCTCACAGAGTATGTAAAGCTTGCGGCGCATACAATAAGAGAGAGATCATCAATGTAAACGAATAAAAATAGTGGCAAAAGCCGTCGGCATCCTGCCGGCGGTTTTTTTGTGCGGAGGTTACAAGGCAAGCGGAAATGCTTGATTTTTCTTCCCTATTCTTGTATATTTATTAGAGTATGGAGGTAGGAATAAAATGGGAGAAATGGTAAAAGTAGCTTTGGACGCAATGGGCGGAGATAATGCGCCGGGAGAGATCGTAAAAGGCGCTGTGGAAGCTATTAATGAAAAAGATAATATTTATGTGATCTTGCTGGGAAAAGAAGATGCTGTAAAAGCAGAACTGGCAAAATATACATATGATGAAAGCCGGATCGAGATCGTACATACCGAAGATGTGATTGAGATGGCGGAAGCGCCGGTCAATGCGATCCGTAAGAAAAAAGATTCTTCCATTGTAAAGGGCATGACCATGACCAAGGAAGGAAAGGCGGATGCCTTTGTTTCTGCCGGAAGCACAGGTGCGGTCTTGGTTGGTGGTACTGTATTGGTAGGCAGGATCAAAGGGGTGGAAAGAGCACCGCTTGCTCCCCTGATCCCTACGGCAGCAGGTGCCTCCCTGTTAATAGATTGCGGTGCCAATGTGGATGCAAGACCGTCTCACCTGGTTCAGTTTGCCAAGATGGGATCCATTTATATGGAAAGCGTTATGGGCATTAAAAACCCTCGCGTGGCCTTGGTCAGCAACGGCGCAGAAGAGGAAAAGGGTAATGCTTTGGTCAAAGAGACTCATCCTCTGTTAAAGGAGTGCCCGGATATCAACTTTATCGGCAACATCGAAGCCAGGGATATTCCTTTGGGAACAGCAGATGTTATCGTTTGTGAAGCTTTTGTGGGCAATGCCATTTTAAAGACATATGAAGGTGTGGGCTCGGTGCTGATCAAGAAGATCAAAGACAGCCTGATGTCCAGCTTCCGCACCAAGATTGGCGCATTGTTGATCAAGCCTGCCCTAAAACAGACCTTACAGGATTTTGATGTAGACAGACACGGCGGAGCCCCCTTATTGGGATTAAACGGGCTGGTAGTAAAGACCCATGGCAATGCCAAGGCAGTTGTGATCAAAAACTGTCTGTTCCAGTGTGCAGCATTTAAAGAACAAAAGATCAACGAAAAGATCCAGGAGAAGATCAATCCGATCGGCGAGTAGGAAGGAAGTCGTTTTTGTGGAATTGGAAGAATTACGGAATATCCTGGTAAAGATCCTTGGGGTTGCACCCGATGAGATCACCATGGATACTTCATTTGAGGAAGACCTGGGAGCGGACTCTTTGGATATGTATCAGGTAGTGGTACAGATGGAAGAAACCTTTAAAGTAAAGGTGACGCCTCAGGAAATAGAAAAGATCAAACGGGTTTCCGAAGCGGTAGAGTATATTAAATCTGCCGAGAAAAGGAAACGGACTGATAGTGAAATATAACGAGATAAGCCCAAAAGGGCTTTTTCGTTGTATGTAGAAGGGATGAACATGGTTTCGTTAGACGGACTGGAAGAAAAAATCGGATACCGGTTTCAGGACAAAAGTCTCCTTAGGCAGGCATTGACCCATAGCTCCTATTCCAATGAGCAAAAGATCCGCAAGTGGAAGCATTACGAACGGGTGGAGTTTTTGGGAGATGCGGTACTGGAGCTTGTCAGCAGCGATTACTTCTATCATGCCTATCCGGAGGAGTCGGAAGGAAACCTGACCAAAATGCGTGCTGCGGCCGTTTGTGAACAGGCTCTTGCCATTACCGGAAGGGAGCTTGATTTAGGAAGCTACATGGCCTTTGGAAAAGGGGAAGAACAGCAGGGCGGCAGAGAACGGGAGTCCATTATTGCCGATGCCGTAGAAGCGTTGATCGGTGCCCTGTATTTAGACGGCGGCTTGTCGGAAGCAAAGAAGTTCATCGATCGGTTTGTATTAAACGATTTAGATAATAAAAGACTTTTCTATGATGCCAAGTCGGTGCTCCAGGAAATGCTCCAGGAAGAAAAAGCTGGAGAGCTTACTTATCGGCAGGTAAGGGAAGACGGACCGGAGCATGATAAGGTCTTTGTCATGGAGGCTCTGTTAAACGGAGAGCCCATTGGTGTAGGAGAAGGAAAAAGTAAAAAGACTGCCCAGCAACAGGCGGCATATGACGCTTTATTAAAACGCCGGGGCGGACGAGAGGAATAACATGTATTTAAAAAGTATCGAGGTACACGGATTTAAATCCTTTGCCAACAAAATCGTATTTCAGTTTCATCCGGGCATTACAGGTATCGTAGGCCCTAACGGCAGCGGTAAAAGTAATGTAGCAGACGCAGTGCGCTGGGTTTTAGGCGAGCAGCGTATCAAACAGCTTCGTGGTGCCAGCATGCAGGATGTGATCTTTTCCGGTACGGAAAACAGGAAGCCGGTAGGCTATGCTTATGTTGCCATTACCTTGGATAACGGCGATCATTCCCTTGCCATCGACTTTGAAGAAGTGACGATCGCAAGGCGTATTTATCGTTCCGGAGAAAGTGAATATCTGATCAACGGTGCGCCCTGCAGATTAAAGGATGTCAACGAGCTGTTTTACGATACCGGTATCGGTAAAGAGGGTTATTCCATTATCGGACAGGGTCAGATCGATAAGATCTTAAGCGGTAAGCCGGAAGAGCGACGGGAGCTCTTTGATGAAGCGGCAGGTATTGTGAAATTCAAACGGAGAAAGGTAACCGCCCAAAAAAAACTGGAAGATGAAAAGGCAAATATGCTCCGCATCAGCGATATCCTGGCGGAGTTGGAAAAGCAGATCGGACCTTTGGAGAAGCAGTCCGAAAAGGCGCGTACCTATTTAAAGCACAAAGAAGAATTAAAGGCCTTAGATGTGAATATGTTCCTTTTGGAAAATGCCAGATTAAAGGAGCAGATGGATGGGCTTTCTGAAAAGCTGGAGATCGCTGCGGAAGATTTAAACCGCACCACGACCCAGTATGAAAATACCAAGTCCGAGTATGACCAGATCGCTGCCAAGCTGGAGGAGTTGGAGCAGGCTATTGAAGAGGAACGGACGGCCCTTTCCGATACCAGTGTGATGCGGGGCAGACTGGAAGGACAGATCAATGTCTTAAAGGAACAGATCTTGTCCGCTACGGATAATGCAAAGCATTTGGAAACAAGACAGGCTTCTTTACAAGAGGTCTTAGGAGATAAGGATAAGGAAAAAGAAGATATCCTTTCCGGCAAAAAGGAGTTTGACGATGCCCTTGCCAAAATGGAAGAAGAAAAGGCAGAGGCGGCGGAAAGACTTTTGGCGCTGCAAAACCGGATGGAAGAATTAAACGGAGAGATCGAAACCGGGAAAAACACCATTATCCAGGCCTTAAATGACAGGGCAGGGATCAAATCCCGTATCAGCAGTTACGATACCAAACTGGAGCAGATCCAGATTCGGAAGGCGGAATTAAATTCCAGACTGCTTCGGGTAAAATCCGATGAAGCCAAGCATGAAGAAGTGATCTCCGGTTTACAGGCGGAATTTGAGAAGATCAATGAAGAGATCAATCAGTTAAATGAAAAGCAGTCTTCCTTAGAGGAGAGAAACCATGAGATAACCGATGAGCTTTCTGCAAAGGATCAAAAGCTGCGGGACACCCAGGTGCTCTATCATCAGGAAAAATCCAAGCTGGATGCCATCAATAACCTGACCGAGCGTTATGAAGGCTATGGCAGCAGCATCCGTAAGGTCATGGAACAGAAGGAAAGCAACAAGGGTATTATCGGTGTTGTTGCCGATATCATCAAGGTAGATGCAAAATATGAGACTGCCATTGAAACTGCTTTGGGCGGCAATATTCAAAATATCGTAACAGATGATGAAGAAACCGCCAAAAAGATGATCGAGTTCTTAAAGAAAAATAAATACGGCAGGGCTACCTTCCTGCCTTTGACCAGCATTACCAATCCCCAGGAGTTTAAGACCCCGGAGGTATTAGAGGAAAAAGGTGTCATCGGTATGGCAAATGAACTGGTCAACACCAAAAAGGAATACAGCAATGTGGCAAAAGCCATGTTAGGACGTATTGTTGTAGTGGACCATGTAGATAATGCGGTAAAGATCGCCAGAAAGTTTGATTACGGTATCCGTATGGTCACCATTGAAGGCGAGCTTTTGGTGCCCGGCGGTGCCATCAGCGGCGGTGCTTTCAAAAACTCCAGTAACCTGTTGGGACGCCGAAGAGAAATGGACGAGCTTGCCGAAAAGGTAAAAGGCTACTTGAAAGAGATCGATGTCCTTTTGGACGAGATCGAAAAGACCAAAGCGGAAAGAATGGGCATCAGAAGAGAACTGGAAGAAGTAAAGGCTACTTTGCAGGAACGGTTCATTGCCCAGAACACTGCCAGATTAAATGTGATCCAAGCGGAGGAAAAACGGAATGAGACCGGAAAGGGCTATGAGCAGTTAAAGAACGAGCAGGAAGAGATCGAAGAACAGCTGCAGGAAATTGCTAAGGACAAGGAAAGAGCAGCATCTGAGTTGAACGAATCCGAGGAAATGGAAAAGAATGTGCAGCAGCAGATCGGCATCTTCCAGGAAGAACTGGAAAAAGTCCGTACCGAGGAAAGCGAGCAGGCTTCTAAAAATGCTGAACTGGATGTAGAAATGGAAAAGGTGATCCAGAAGCAGTCCTTCGAGCAGCAGAATCTGGATCGTATCTTAGCAGAGCGAGGCAGATATGAGGATGAATTAAACGAAGTTCTTTCCGGCATGGAAAAGACGGTGGGAGATATAGAGCAGAAAAAAGCGGATATACTGGAGATAGAAAAGACCATTGCCGCTTCCCACGACAGCCAGAACGAGAACGAGGCAAAATTAGCTGAAAATACCAAGGAAAGAGAAGAACTGATGAAAAAGCAGAAAAGCTTTTTCACCAACAGGGAAGCTTTATCAGACCGTATGAATGCCTTGGATAAAGAGGTTTATCGTCTCACCTCCCAGAAGGAACGGTTAGAGGAAAGTATTGCAAATCAAATCAACTATATGTGGAGTGAATACGAGATCACCCTTTCCGATGCAGCGGCTCTTCGCAATGAAGAAATGACGGATCTGACTGTGATGAAGCGGGATGCGGCAGCCATCAAGGATGCCATCAAACGGCTGGGAGATGTCAATGTCAATGCCATTGAAGATTATAAGAGCGTTATGGAACGCTATACTTTCTTAAAAGGACAGCATGACGATCTCATTGAGGCGGAAAAACAGCTCCTTGGCATTATCGAAGAGCTGGATGTTGCCATGCGGAAACAGTTTGAAGAGAAATTTGCTGAGATCACCAAAGAGTTTGACAAAGTGTTTAAGGAACTGTTTGGAGGCGGAAAAGGGACCTTGGAGCTGATCGAGGATGAGGATATCTTAGAAGCAGGCATCCGTATCATCGCCCAGCCGCCGGGAAAGAAACTGCAAAACATGATGCAGTTGTCCGGTGGAGAAAAATCCTTAACAGCTATTGCATTGTTATTTGCCATCCAGAACTTAAAGCCTTCGCCCTTCTGTTTATTGGACGAGATCGAGGCGGCTTTGGATGAATCCAATGTAGGGCGATTTGCAAACTACCTGCACAAGCTGACCAAGTATACCCAGTTCATTGTGATCACCCATAGACGAGGCACCATGGAAAAAGCGGACAGGCTCTATGGTATTACCATGCAGGAAAAAGGAGTATCTACCTTAGTCAGCGTAGACTTGATCGATAAGGATATAAAATAATGCGGGAGGCAATCTATGGAGGATGAAAAATTAGGTTTTTTTGGCAGATTGAAAGCCGGACTTACCAAGACCAGAAACAATATCGTACATGGGATCGACAGCGTTTTCAGCGGTTTTTCCAATATTGATGAAGACTTTTATGAAGAACTGGAAGAGATTCTGATCATGGGAGATATCGGTATTGCCGCTACCACTAAGATCATAGACAGGCTTCGTGAACAGGTAAAGGAACAGCATTTGAAAGAGCCTTCTGAGTGTAAGCAGCTTTTGATCGAAAGCATTAAGGAACAGATGCGTGTAGAAAATACCGCTTATGATTTTGAGACAAAGCAGTCCGTTGTGCTGGTCATCGGTGTAAACGGCGTAGGCAAGACCACTTCCGTAGGAAAGCTGGCAGGAAAGCTGAAAGATAATGGCAGGAAGGTGTTGCTTGTGGCAGCAGATACCTTCCGTGCGGCAGCCATGGAGCAGTTGACGGAATGGGCACACCGGGCAGGAGTGGACATCATTGCCGGAAGTGAAGGAGCAGATCCTGCAAGCGTGATCTTCGACGGAGTAAATGCGGCAAAAGCAAGACATGCGGATGTGCTTTTGTGCGATACTGCAGGACGCCTTCATAACAAGAAGAACCTTATGGAAGAGTTAAAAAAGATCAACCGTATCATTGACAAAGAGTTTCCCGGCGTTCATCGGGAAAATCTGGTGGTATTGGATGGAACCACCGGACAGAACGCTTTGAACCAGGCAAGAGAGTTTGCCAATGCGGCGGATCTGACAGGCATTATCCTGACCAAATTAGACGGAACGGCAAAGGGTGGCATTGCAGTGGCGATCCAGTCCGAACTGCAGATACCCGTTAAGTATATCGGCGTAGGCGAAAGCATTGATGATTTACAAAAATTTGATGCGGATCAATTTGTGAACGCATTGTTTGATGTGGCTCCAAGCAAAACGGAGCAGGAAGAAGGATGAAAATGAGCAGTGAAATGTTGACTTTGGAACGGTTTGAAGAGGCGGCAGAAAGAGTAAAGGAAGCTACCCTTCCCACGGAGCTGGTATACAGCGAATTCTTAAGCAACCAGACCGGTAACAAGATCTATCTGAAACCGGAAAATATGCAGTTTACCGGTGCTTACAAGGTAAGAGGCGCTTATTATAAAATGAGTACCTTAACGGAAGAAGAACGGCAAAGAGGCATCATTACCGCTTCCGCAGGCAACCATGCCCAGGGGGTGGCATATGCGGCAAAGCGCTATAACGCCAAAGCCATTATTGTCATGCCTACCACCACACCCCTCATTAAGGTCAATCGTACCAAAAGCTACGGAGCGGAAGTAGTGCTTCATGGAAATGTATATGATGAGGCATGTGACAAGGCCCTAGAGCTGGCAAAGGAGCATGGCTATACCTTTATTCATCCTTTTGACGATCTTGCAGTGGCAACAGGTCAGGGCAGCATTGCCATGGAGATCGTAAAAGAGCTGCCTTTGGTGGATTATATCTTAGTACCCGTAGGGGGCGGTGGATTGGCTACCGGTGTTTCCACTCTGGCTAAGATGTTAAATCCCAAGATCAAGGTCATCGGCGTGGAGCCGGCAGGAGCAAACTGCCTTCAGGAATCCATCCGTGCAGGAAAGGTAGTGACCCTTCCTAATGTCAGTACCATTGCAGACGGTACGGCAGTCAAGACACCGGGTAGTAATATCTTCCCTTATCTTCAGAAAAATCTGGATAGTATCATTACCGTAGAGGATGAAGAACTGGTGGTTGCCTTTTTGGATATGGTGGAAAACCACAAAATGATCGTGGAAAATTCCGGGCTTTTGACAGTAGCTGCATTAAAGCATCTGCCTATCAAAAACCAGAAGATCGTATCCATCTTAAGCGGCGGCAACATGGATGTGATCACCATGTCCTCTGTGGTACAGCAGGGACTGATCTTCAGAGACAGGATCTTTACCGTTTCCGTTCTGCTTCCTGATAAGCCGGGTGAGCTTTACCGGGTTTCCGGTATCATTGCAGATGTAAACGGCAATGTCATTAAGTTGGAGCACAACCAGTTTGTATCCACCAACCGTAATGCTGCCGTAGAGCTTCGCATCACCATGGAAGCATTCGGACCGGAGCACAAGCAGCAGATCATCGATGCATTGACGGAAGGCAGATTGAAACCCAAGGTGGTTCGGACGAATATTTAAATAGCTGCGATCATGATATCAAAGCAGAAAACGATAATGAAAATGGCAATCTGAATCGGATTGCATGAATTTCCATAAAATGGGCATCCTTTGTAAAAAAGGAGGTCCATTTTTTATGAAATCAATGATGAAGATCACAGGGGTCAAGGGAAGAGAGATTTTGGATTCCAGAGGTAACCCTACGGTGGAAGCGGAGATCACCGTAACGGATACCATGACAGGACATTTTTACAGCGGCCGGGCAGCTGTGCCCAGCGGTGCCAGCACAGGCCAGTTTGAAGCCATAGAGCTTAGGGACGGAGAGACCAGATACATGGGACTGGGTGTCCGGAATGCAGTACACAATATTGAGACAAAGATTTCGGATGCCATTATGGGTATGAACGCATTAAATCAGATCGAAGTGGACAGAAGGCTGATCCGGACCGACGGAACGGACAATAAGGGAAATCTGGGAGCCAATGCCATGCTGGCAGTTTCCATGGCAGTGGCAAGGGCAGGAGCCAAGGCTTTGCATATTCCTTTGTATCAATATTTGGGCGGCGTTCACAGCAGCCTGCTCCCTGTTCCTATGATGAACATTTTAAACGGCGGAAAGCATGCGGACAATACGGTGGACTTTCAGGAGTTTATGATCATGCCTGTAAAGGCGGAGGACTTTGGTGACTGCTTACGGATCTGTGTGGAAGTGTATCACAATCTAAAGCAGATCTGTAAAGACAGAGGCTTATCCACAGGCATCGGAGACGAAGGCGGCTTTGCACCCGATCTGTCTGATGCAGAGGCGGTACTCTCTCTGATCGTAGAAGCCATTCAGGCAGCAGGCTACACCCCCGGAGAGGATATTAAGATCGCGCTGGATGTGGCATCCAGTGAATTGTATGATGAGACCGACGGCATGTATCATTTTCCCGGTGAAACGGAAAGCCGCCGTCGAAAAAATATGGAAGGCACGGCAGATGCCGTTCCAAACGGTGCCTATGAAGCGGGAACCACCCAGGAGAATCTGACCAATACCCAGGAGGTTATCAGAGACGCCAATGAAATGATCTCTTACTATGAAGAGTTGATCGGAAAGTATCCCATCATTTCCATTGAGGACGGTCTGGCGGAGGATGACTGGGAAGGCTGGAAGGAAATGACCAAGAGGTTAGGAGATAAGGTTCAGTTGGTGGGAGACGATCTCTTTGTGACCAACACCAAGCGCTTGGATGCAGGCATTAAGCTGGGTGTGGCAAATGCAATTTTAGTAAAGGTCAACCAGATCGGTACGGTCAGCGAGGCTATGGAAGCCATTGAGATGGCTAACATGAACGGTTATAAGGCGGTGATCAGCCATCGAAGCGGCGAGACAGAGGATTCCTTTATTGCGGATCTGGCAGTTGCCACCAACGCCGGACAGATCAAAACAGGAGCGCCCTGCCGGACAGATCGGTTAGCAAAATATAACCAGCTTTTGCGTATAGAGGAAGAACTGGGGGAGGTAGCAGAGTATCGCAATCCATTCCAGAAGAGATAGAGATGAAAAAAGAGGGCAGAGGCCCTCTTTTTTTGTGTGAACCACGAATTAATTCTGCTTGACAATCAAATTCCAATTGTTATACTTAACTCACTGGTTTTTTGAGGAAGTGATTAATATGAATACATTAGAAGCAATCAATGCACGAACAAGTTATAGAGGAAAGTATACTGACGATAAAGTGCCAAAGGAACATTTACAGGCGATTATGGAAGCTGGATTAGCTGCACCATCAGGATGCAATAAACAGACCACCTATTTGATTGCTGTTGATGATAGCAGTATTTTAAAAAAGTTGCATGAAGTGATTCAGCCGCCCATAGGCGATACGGCTCCGGCTATGATCTGTGTATTGACAAAAAGAATAGCTGCATATAGAGATAAGTGTTTTGCAACCCAGGATTATGCAGCAGCAATAGAGAACATGTTGCTTGCTATTGTGGAATTGGGATATCAAAGCTGCTGGATCGAAGGTCATATAACGGATGAAGATAGAATCGGATATCAGATGGCGCGGATATTAGGTGTACCGGATGAGTATGAGTTGGTATGCTTTCTGCCGGTCGGCAAAGCAGAAGAGGAGTTAAAAAAAGTTTTTAAACAGCCTTTTGAAAAAAGAGCATGGTTTAATGGCTTTCAAAATAAATAGGTATCATCGCAACAGGAGATAAACCCATGTTATCCAAAAAAGATTTCTATAAACTAGTTCTTTCCATGGTCATCCCCATTGCCCTGCAAAATCTGATCAATGTGGGCATACAGGCGGCGGATGTTTTAATGCTTGGAAAGGTTTCGGAAACAGTGTTGTCCGCAGCTTCCTTGGGCGGACAGATCAATTACATCATGACCCTGATCTTCTTTGGGATCACATCAGGGGCTACCGTGCTGACGGCACAGTACTGGGGTAAGCAGGATATGGATGCCATTGAACGCATCCTGGGCATTGCCTTAAAAATTGCAGTGCTGGTAAGTCTTGTTTTTATGCTGGCAGCATTTTTCATACCCCAGGTCTTAATGGGCATTTATACTTCCGAACAGTCAGTGGCAAAGGAAGGCATCCGCTATTTAAGGATCGTCTGCTTTTCCTATTTCTTTACGGCTATCGTCATGGTCTATCTGAATGTGCTAAAAAGTCTGGAGCGTATTATGATCGCCACTGTCTGCTACGGGCTTTCCTTTGTGACCAATGTGGCCATCAATGCCCTTTTGATCTTTGGTCTGGGTCCCTTTCCAAAACTGGGGATCATAGGTGCAGCCATCGGAACCTTGTGCGCCAGGGTGGCGGAAGCGGTGCTTCTTTGTTTTTATGCCCGCAGCAAAAAGCTGCCCATTCATTTTAAATGGAATTACTTCATACATACGGATAAAACCCTGTTTAAGGATTTTCTTATCTTTTCCATGCCGGTTGTGTTAAATGAGCTGATGTGGGGACTTGGCACCTCCATGAATACGGCTGTCATGGGGCATCTGGGGAAAGCGGTGGTAGCGGCAAACAGTGTTGCCCAGGTAGTAAGACAGCTGGTAACGGTGGTGGGCTTTGGTATTGCATCCGTTGCTGCCATCCTCATCGGTAAGACCATCGGTCAGGGGGAGATGAAGGCGGCAAAGGTGTATGCAGGGTGGCTCATCAGACTGGCTGTAGAAGTGAGCCTGGTGGCAGCAGGCATCGTGCTTTTGCTGCGTCCTGTCCTGATCAGTCAGATGGAATTAACGGTACAGGCTCAGGGTTATCTATCCATGATGATGTTTGTCATGAGTTACTTTGTAGTCTGTCAGACCTATAATACCAATATCATTGTAGGAATTTTAAGAGGCGGAGGAGACACCAAATTCGGATTGATATTGGATGTGATCAGCATGTGGTGCGGTTCCATTCTGATCGGCGCATTGGCAGCTTTTGTTTTCAAATTTCCCATTACGGTCGTTTACATGATCCTCATGGGAGATGAGGTTATTAAAATTCCCCTTTGTACCTGGAGATACAGACAGAGGAAATGGTTAAGGGATGTGACCCGTTAAAATTTTGTTGACAAAAAAGATTGATGAGCATATACTGAATATGTAAATGAATACCATTATCATTTAGCAGGAAAGGCGGAAAGCAAATGGGAACGATCGTAGTAGGGGCCATCCTGATCCTGGCAGTAGGTGCCGCTATCGGCAGCATGGTCAGGGACAAAAAAGCAGGTAAGTCATTACAATGCGGCTGTGACTGTAAAAAATGCAGTTACCATTGCGGACAATAAAGTTTATATTTTTGTGTATAAATTGTATTGAAAAGTTTGAAAAACCGTTTAAAAATTTGTTAAAAAGGTATATGGAGTTTTTATCGCGTTAAAGTTATAATGTACAGGAGCAAGGTAAAAAGGAGGAACTCAACATGACCTATGAAGAAATCGTAGCTTATACCAAAAGCAAAATGGATGAATTAGACTTAAGCAGCAATAAAGGACATCTTGCGGTACAGATTAATATTCAGGGCGAGGGAGAAGGCGCATTCTACATCGAGTTAAATGATGAGGCAGCTTCCGTTGCGCCTTATGAATATTTTGACAGGGATGCGGCTTTATCCGCAAATGCAGAAGTATTCAAGGATATCATCGACGGCAAGAAGGATGCGGTAGGCGCATACTTATCCGGTTCCTTAAAGGTAGACGGCAATTTAGATAAGGCCGCAGAATTCGGCAATCTTCTGAAAAATGCCAAAAAGAAAGCAAAAAAAGCTGCAAAAGCGGCAGCAAAGACCGCAAAAACCGCAGCGAAAAAAACTGCAAAGGCAACAAAGGCTGCAGTAAAAACCACAGCTAAGACCGAAAAAAAGGCTTCTGCTGAGGAAAAGAAAGCAGCAGTTGCAACTGCAAAAAAAGTCGTTGCAAAAAATGCATCCGCAAAATCCGCAGAAACAAAATAATACATATTTTTATGAAAAAAGGCAGGCTGTTCCGGCATGGAAACAGCCTCTTTTTTTGTGCTAATAACAAAGCAGGTGACAGCAAAGTGCAAACTATCCGGCACAACATGTTAGAGATTATCGAAAGGGCAAATTTTATGCGATAAGTAAGGCTTGAATCATAAAAAGTCCTTTTGCTATAATCCATGTCAAAAGAATGGAGGGAATGACATGGAACAACACAATATTGTCACGACGAAAGATGAAGAAGGCGTTTATAAGATGCTTCAAAGTTTATTAAGTCAGAATAAGGAATTTCAGATCATGATTTCTGTTCCTTCGGCAGGAAAGGGAGAGGATGTGACGGTGATTTCCCCCAAGGTGGAAGATAAGACTGTTAAAAGAGATCTGGAAAAAGATGTGACCGACATGATTCACGAGCTGGGTGTTCCTGCTCATATCAAAGGCTACCAATACTTAAGAGAAGCCATTATGATGTCGGTGGAGGATATGGATATGCTAAATTCCATTACAAAGGTTTTATACCCGACCATTGCCAAGAAATTCCAGACGACACCGAGTCGTGTGGAACGGGCCATCAGACATGCCATTGAGGTGGCCTGGAGCAGAGGAAGGATGGAAACCCTGGATGCCTTATTCGGCTATACTATCAATACGGGGAAAGGCAAACCCACCAATTCCGAATTCATTGCATTGATCGCGGACAAAATCAGACTTCTTTACAGAAATTAAGACTTTCAAATTAACCTATGTCGTGTTATAATGGGCATACGGGTATACACTGCCCGGAGAAGGTTAGTTGGAGGGTATAGGATGAAAAATATACTGTTTGTAGCATCGGAAGGGGTTCCTTTTATCAAAACCGGCGGTTTGGCAGATGTGGTAGGCTCCCTGCCTAAGTGCATTGACCAGGAATACTTTGATGTAAGAGTGATGATTCCGAAATACTCCTGTATCAAACAGGAATTGAAGGATAAGATGAAGTACAGGACCCATTTTTATATGGACTTCAATTGGAAGAGCGAGTATGTGGGTGTGTTAGAGGCCAAAGTAGACGGCATTACCTATTACTTTATTGATAACGAATCCATGTTCACAGGATTTAAGATATACAGCGACAATGTGATCGATGAGATAACCAAATTTTCATTTTTCAGCAA
Source organism: Lachnospiraceae bacterium (assembly GCA_022510725.1). Lineage (GTDB taxonomy): Bacteria > Bacillota > Clostridia > Lachnospirales > Lachnospiraceae > UBA2882. Next base: position 17,433 of record JAFLSW010000025.1, on the reverse strand, counting down.
AGCGGCATTGTCCACGCTGCCCCTGATCGGATTCAGGCCGGATGTGATCCACTGTCATGACTGGCAGACAGGTCTGGTTCCCGTATACCTAAAAGAACGTTTTCAGGGAAATGAATTTTTCAGAGGGATCAAATCCGTTATGACCATCCACAACCTAAAGTTTCAGGGTAAATGGGATGTGAAAACGGTAAAAAGTATTACCGGCCTGCCGGATTATTTCTTTACACCCGACAAATTGGAGGCTTACAAAGATGCCAACCTGTTAAAGGGCGGTATCGTATATGCGGATGCGGTTACCACCGTTTCGCCTACATATGCGGAAGAGATCAAAACACCTTTCTACGGGGAAGGATTAAACGGACTGTTAAATGCCAGGTCCAATGCACTTAGGGGTATCATTAACGGCATTGACTATGAAGATTTCAATCCCGAAACCGACAAGAATATTGTCAACCCCTACAATGCAATTAACTTCCGCAAGGAAAAAGTCAAAAATAAGAGAGCACTTCAGGCAGAGCTGGGTCTGGAACAGGATGACAAGAAGTTTATGATCGGTATTGTGTCCAGGCTGACAGACCAGAAAGGCTTCGACCTGATTGCATATATTATGGATGAGTTATGTCAGGAAGATGTACAGATCGTCGTGCTGGGTACAGGTGAAGAGAGATATGAAAATATGTTCCGGCATTTCGACTGGAAATACAATCAGAAGGTTTCAGCTAATATTTATTATTCTGACGCATTGTCCCACAAGATCTATGCGGCCAGCGATGCATTCCTGATGCCTTCGCTGTTTGAGCCTTGCGGACTTAGTCAGCTGATGTCCCTTCGTTACGGCACCATCCCTATCGTCAGGGAAACCGGCGGCTTAAAAGATACGGTAGAGCCGTTCAACGAATACGAGAGCACCGGTACAGGCTTCAGCTTCCGCAATTACAATGCTCATGAGATGCTTGCATCCATCCGCTATGCAAAATATATTTACTACCAGAAAAAGCGCGAGTGGAACAAGATGATCGACAGAGCCATGGCGGCTGATTTCTCCTGGGAAGTATCTGCAAAGCAGTATCAGGAGATGTACGACTGGCTGATCGGGTAAGGACTATTACAAATAAAGGCTGCTGCAGGGATCATGCGGCAGCCTTTTTTTCGCAGACGGCACAAGGTGTGTTTTGTCTGGTTGCGCAAGATGGCACAAGGAGAGGAAAAAATATGGCTTTTGACGGAGTGACCGTTGCGGCTTTGGTTTCTGAGTTACGGGAAAAGCTGGAAGGCGGCAGGATCTACAAGATCGCCCAGCCGGAAAAGGACGAGCTGCTCATTACGGTTAAAAATAACAAAAACCAATATCGTCTTATCTTGTCTGCGGATCCATCCCTTCCGCTTTTGTATCTGACGGAGGAAAACAAAAAAAGTCCCCTGACGGCACCTAATTTTTGTATGCTGCTTCGCAAGCACATACAGAATGCAAAAATACTGTCTCTTTCCCAGCCGGGCTTAGAGCGGGTGGTGCATATGGAGTTAGAGCATGTAAACGAAATGGGTGATCTGTGCCGCAAGATCCTGACCATAGAGTTGATGGGAAAATACAGCAACATTATTTTCCGGGATGAGGAAAAGATCATAGACAGCATGAAGCATGTGTCCAATACGGTAAGCAGTGTGAGGGAAGTGCTTCCGGGCAGACCTTATTTTATTCCCAATTCACAGGAAAAGCCGGATCTGCTATCAGAGGATTGGGACAGTTTTACGAAGGCTATGGAGGAATTGTTTCAAAATGACAGCCGGCCCGTCAGAGTCTGCTTGTATCAAGGCATGACAGGCATTTCCCCCATTATGGCAACGGAACTATGTTTTACAGGCGGTATAGATGGGGACAGACCTGTTTCCACTCTTTCAAAAGAAGAAAAGGACAGCCTTTTTAAAGCGCTATTTTCCCTAAAGGACGGACTGCAAAAAAAGAATTTTTCTCCGCATATCGTCTATCAGAATGGAGAACCTTTGGAATTTGGCGTTTTCCCTTACGGGATCTTTTCTGATGAAGAGGTGTTGGGATTTGACAGCATTTCCGATCTGTTAAAGCAGTATTATGAGGAGAAGAGCAGAAGGGCCAGAGTCAGACAAAAGTCTGTGGATCTTAGAAAAATTGTTCAGAATGCCATAGAGCGGACGGCAAAGAAATTGGACTTACAAAGCAAACAGCTTTCCGATACAGAGAAGCGGGAGAAGTATAAGATCTACGGAGAACTGCTGCATACTTACGGATATGAAGCAAAGGAAGGAGATGCTTCCATTACTGTCATCAATTATTATGATGGTAAGGAGCTGACCATCCCTTTGGATAAAGAATTGACAGCCTTGGAAAATGCGGCCAGGTACTTTGACAGGTACGGCAAATTAAAGAGAACCTTCGAAGCCCTTTCCGTCCTGGTAAAGGAAACGGAGGAAGAGCTTTCCTATCTCCAGTCGGTCATGATGGCTCTTGATATGGCAAGGGAAGAAGAGGACCTTTTGCAGGTACGCCAGGAGTTGTATGACAACGGCTATATCAAAAAAAGAAGCAGCGGTAAAAAAGAAAAGTTTGTGAGCAAACCTCTTCATTATATCAGCGATGATGGTTTTCATATGTATGTGGGAAAAAATAATTTCCAAAATGAAGAGCTTACTTTCCAACTGGCGGGGGGGGGAGACTGGTGGTTCCATGCCAAAGGCATTCCCGGTTCTCATGTGATCGTCAAATGCAAGGGAGCCGATCTGCCCGATGGCACCTTTGAACAGGCGGCACGCCTTGCAGCCCATTATTCCAAGGGACAGGATCAGGATAAAGTGGAAGTGGACTATGTGCAAAAAAAGCATGTAAAAAAGCCGGGAGGAAAGAAACCGGGCTTTGTGATCTACCATACCAATTATTCCATGGTCATCGATACGGACATAAGCGGTATCAGACCAGCGGATGCTTGACGGTTTATGGCAGTTGCTTTATAATGATTAGGAGTATGCGGCTTTGAGGGGGAAATAAAACAGCCGCCGGATTTGAGGGTATTTTATGATTAAAAGCATGACAGGCTTTGGCCGGGGTGAGGCATCCGGAGAACTGCGGAAATTTACGGTGGAGATAAAGGCGGTCAATCATCGTTATTTGGATTTGTCCGTGAAGATGCCAAAGAAATTTAATTTTTTTGAAGCCTCTATTCGCAACCTGATGAAGGAATATGCGCAGAGGGGAAAAGTGGATATGTATATCTCATATGAGGATCTGGTAGAGCGGACGGTAAATATCCAGTATCATCCGGAAGTAGCGGCATCCTATATGAATTATTTGAAAGAGATATCCCGGGATTTTGAAGTGGAGAATGATATTAAGGCGGTGGCCTTGTCCCGTTTTCCTGAGGTAATTACCATGGAGGAACAGGAATTTGACGAGGAAGGGATCTGGAAAGATCTGGAAGCTGCCATCCGTATCGCAGCGGAAGCTTTTGTGGAGTCCAGATGCAGGGAAGGCGAAAATCTTAAAACGGATCTGTTGGAAAAACTGGATACCATGCTTTCCCATGTTGCATATATCGAAGAAAAATCGCCTAAAATCATAGAAGAATATAAAGAAAAGCTGAAAGAAAAGATACTGGATCTGTTAGAGGACAACCGTGTAGATGAGAACAGACTGGTGATGGAAGTGACCTTGTTTGCAGATAAAGTCTGTGTGGATGAGGAACTGGTTCGATTAAAAAGCCATATCCAGATGGTAAAAAACACCCTGATCGAAGGTGGCAGCATTGGAAGGAAGCTGGACTTTATCGTACAGGAGATGAACCGGGAAGCCAATACCATTCTTTCCAAATCAACGGATCTGGAGATATCCAATGTAGGGATCGAGTTAAAGACCGAGATCGAAAAGGTCAGGGAACAGATTCAGAACATAGAATAGGAGCGCTATGAATACGCTGATTCATATCGGATTCGGAAATATTGTCAATAAGGATAAGATCGTGGCTGTCTTAAGCCCTGATTCGGCACCCATTAAGCGTATGGTGCAGCATGCCAGGGAAGACGGCAGTATCGTAGATGCTACCCAGGGCAGAAAGACCAAATCTGTGATATTAATGGAAAACAACAAACTGGTGTTATCGGCTCTGCTGCCGGACACCATTGCAGGCAGAGCGGATAAGGAGTCGGTGGAATGAACAGGACGGGAGTGTTGATCGTCATATCGGGATTTTCCGGTGCAGGAAAAGGCACACTGATGAAGAGGCTGATGGAATGCTATGACAATTATGCCTTGAGCATTTCCATGACAACCAGAGCGCCCCGCCCCGGCGAAGAAAACGGCGTCCACTATTTCTTTGTGGATAAGGAAACCTTTGAAAAGACCATTGCGGAAGACGGTCTGATCGAATATGCCAGCTATTGCGGCAATTACTACGGGACACCGAGAGCCTATGTGGAAAACTGTTTGTCCGAAGGCAAGGATGTGATCTTGGAGATTGAGATTCAGGGAGCCTGCAAGATCAGGGAAAAATATCCTGATGCGGTGCTGGTCTTTGTAACGCCTCCTGACGGAGCGGAACTGGAAAAAAGGTTGTCGGGCAGAGGAACCGAAACAGATGAAGTGATCAGGACTCGTTTGCAAAGGGCCATTGAAGAAGCAGAAGGCATTGAAAATTATGATTATATCGTTGTCAATGATGAGTTAGACCGGTGCATGGAAGATATCCACGCCATTGTCAGGGCAGCCGGCTGTCGAATGAAGGAGTCGGTTTCCAGGATAGAAAGTATCAGTGATGAATTAAGCAGTTATTTGAAAGGAGAAAAAGAATGATACATCCGTCTTATTCAGATTTAATGAAAGTAGTAAACAGTGAAGCAGAGCAGGGCGAAGGAAAGGCGGTCAACAGCCGGTATTCCATCGTTATGGCTACCAGCAAAAGAGCCAGACAGCTTATTAACGGTGAAGATGCCATGGTAGAGGATGGTGCAAGAAAACCCTTATCCGTTGCCATTGATGAATTAAATGAAGGCAAGATCAAGATCATAGGGGATGAAGAGGAAGAATAGGGCAGAAAGAGATGAAGATTATCTTTATTTCCTTAGGCTGTGATAAGAACCTGGTAGATACGGAAATGATGCTTGGTATGTTGTCCGCAAAAGGATGTTCCTTTACGGATGATGAGGAGGAAGCGGATATTGCAGTGGTCAATACCTGCTGTTTTATCGGCGATGCCAAAGAGGAAAGTATCAATACCTTGCTTGCTCTGGGAGAAAAGAAGAAACAGGGTAGTTTAAAAGCCATCATAGCCACAGGTTGTCTGGCACAGCGATATGCAAAAGAGATTCGGGAAGAAATCCCGGAGGTGGATGCCATTGTAGGTACCAATGCCATTGACAGGATCGCAGAAGCGGTAGATGGCGTGTTGACAAACAGCAGACCGGAGTTTTTCAGGGACATCAATGAGAAACCGGTATTTGGGAAAAAGAGAGTGGTGACCACCGGCGGCTATTATGCTTATTTAAAAATAGCCGAGGGCTGTGATAAACATTGTACATATTGTATTATCCCCAAGGTCAGGGGAGATTATCGAAGCGTTCCTATGGAAACCTTGGTATCGGAAGCGAAGGAACTGGCCGAGGAAGGGGCGCGAGAACTGATTCTGGTTGCCCAGGAGACTACACTTTACGGTGTGGACCTTTACGGAAAGAAAAGCCTGCCGGAGCTTTTAGAAAAGCTGTGTGCCGTAGAAGGGCTTAGATGGATTCGGATCTTGTACTGTTATCCGGAAGAGATCACCGATGAACTGATCGAGACCATCCGCAGGGAAGAAAAGATTTGTCATTATCTGGATATTCCCATCCAGCATGCCAGTGATGGGATATTGAAACGAATGGGGCGCAAGACCTCGGAAGCAGATCTTAGGCAGATCATCCAAAAGCTCCGCTTACGCATTCCCGATATTTGTTTAAGAACAACTTTGATCTCCGGTTTCCCGGGAGAGACCATAGAGGATCATGAAACACTGCTCTCCTTTGTGGATGAAATGGAATTTGACAGATTAGGTGTCTTTACCTATTCTGCGGAAGAGGGAACCCCGGCAGCGGAATTTCCTGATCAGATCGAGGAAGAGGAAAAGGAAAGACGGCGGGGAGAATTGATGGAATTGCAGCAGGAGATCGCCTTTGAAAAAGCAGAAGCGATGATCGGCATAGAAACCGATGTGATGATAGAAGGAAAGGTTGCCGACGAGAATGCTTATGTGGGCAGGACATATCAGGATGCTCCCGGTGTAGACGGGCTGATCTTTATTAATACAGAGGAAGAATTGTTAAGCGGTGCTTTTGTCAGGGCGCGGATCACCGCCTCATACGAATATGATTTGATCGGAGAGATACTGGATGAATCTACCCAATAAACTGACATTATCAAGAGTGATCATGGTTCCGTTTTTTGTGGTTTTTATGCTGCTGGTGCCAAAATACACTTATTTTAAATGGATTGCCTTTGGCATTTTTGTTGTAGCCAGTCTGACAGATCTGTTGGACGGCAAACTGGCCAGAAAATACAATCTGGTCACCAACTTCGGTAAATTTATGGATCCTTTAGCAGATAAGCTGTTGGTGTGTTCCGCTTTGATCGGCATGACATCGCTTTCTGTGATCCCTGCCTGGATCACCATAGTGATCATTGCCAGAGAATTTATCATCAGCGGTTTTCGCCTGATCGCAGCAGAACAGGGAGTTGTGATCGCTGCAGGCATCTGGGGAAAGCTAAAGACAACTTTCCAGATGGTCATGCTGTGTGTGCAGATGATGGTCATGGATTATTATATCTTTCCTATGGAAATGCAGACAGCCCCTGCTTTTTACCGGGTACTCATGGTAATCGGTATTGTGACCATGTATCTGGCGTTGCTGTTAACAATTGTATCTTTAGTGGATTATCTTCTGAGGAATAAGGGGATATTAAAGGATGTGACATGATGGTTGCAGAGTTGATTTGTGTCGGAACAGAAATCTTACTGGGTAATATCGTTAACACCAATGCTGCCTATCTGGCAGAACAGTGTGCGTCTCTTGGGATATCCTGCTATTATCAGACTGTTGTAGGAGATAACAGAGAACGGCTTCTTGAGGCGATAAGCCTTGCTAAAAGCAGGGCGGATCTGTTGATCTTTTCCGGGGGATTGGGACCCACAGAGGACGATCTGACAAGGGAAACCACAGCAGAAGCTTTTAACAGACCTCTTTTGATGGATGAGCATACCAAGAGCAGAATCGAAGCTTACTTTAAAAATCGATATAAGGATCAGGAAATTCCGGAAAATAACTGGCGGCAGGCAATGGTGCCGGAGGGAGCCGTCGTGTTGGACAATGAAAATGGAACAGCCCCGGGACTGATCGTGGAAGATGACGGCAAAACAGCTATTTTGCTTCCCGGACCGCCCAATGAATTAAAACCGATGTTTTCAGAACAGGTAGTTCCTTACCTAAGGAAAAGGCAGGGGCATGTTATCCGGTCAAAGACGGCGAAGTTGTGCGGTATCGGTGAAAGCGCAGCAGAAGAAATGATCAAGGATCTGATCGATGCCCAGGAGAATCCCACCATCGCTACCTATGCCAAAACAGGAGAGGTACATATCCGCATCACAGCCAAAGCAAAGGAAAAGCATGAAGCGGATGAATTGATCAAACCGGTGATGAAAGAGTTGAAAAATCGATTTGGTTCCTGCATCTATACCACAAAAGAAGATGTGACTTTAGAGCAGAGTTGTGTGGAGATCCTGATGGAGAACAAACTGACCATCTCTACCATGGAATCCTGTACCGGAGGCATGGTAGCCGCAAGGCTTACCAATGTGCCCGGCGTATCCCAGGTATTTAAGGCAGGCTATGTGACCTATTCTCCGGATGCAAAGCGCAAGATCTTAGGCGTGAAAAAGAGCACCTTAAAAAAGGAGACGGCAGTCAGCCCCAGAGTGGCAAAAGAAATGGTCAAAGGTGCAGTACTGTTATTAAAGACCGATGTGGCCTTGTCGGTTACCGGCCTTGCAGGTCCCGACGGCGGCAGTAAGGATAAGCCCATTGGACTGGTATATATCGCTTGCAGAGTAAAAGATAAAACGAGGGTAATGGAGTACCATTTTTCCGGAAGCCGCGCGAAGATCAGAGAAGCGGCTGCGGCAGCGGCGCTTACATTTTTGAGGCAGTGTCTGTGGAATGATGTAAAAAGCAGCCCTCAAAAAAATAAATCATAACGGATGAGAAAAGGAGAAAAATATGGATAATCAAACAAACAACGAAACACCTCAAAATGATTTTGCACCGCAGGATACAGGTTTTCAGCCGGATTCTGTTTCACCTGATATGAATGGACAGCCGGGCTATGGACAACCTGATATGAATGACCAGCCGGGTTATGGACAGCCCGATATGAACGGCCAGCCGGGCTATGGACAACCCAATATGAATAATCAGCCGGGCTATGGACAGCCCAATATGAATAATCAGCCGGGCTTTGATCAACCCCCTATGAATGGGCAGGTTTATGGGCAGCCTAATATGAACGGACAAATGGGCTATGGACAACCGGGTATGAACGGCCAGCCGGGGTACGGTCAACCGGGTATGAGTGCGCAGAACGGTTATTACCAGCAGAATGCAGGAGCAGGAAACGGTTATTATCAGGCGCCCGGAGGAAATGGCTATTATCAGAATCAGCAGCCTCCGCAGAAAAAAGCCAATGGCGGCGTGATAGCATTAGTTGTAGGTGTTGTGCTTCTTATCGTATTGATCCTGGTAGGTATCGTTTTGCTTGCTGTTGCAGCGAATCGATATAGTGAGGATAATAAAGACAAAGACAGCTCTGTTACTGCTGATGATTATGATGATTATGATGATTGGTCCGGTTATGATGATTATGACGACGATGATGACTATGATAGTTATGGGAGCGGCAGCGCTGATACCTATGATCCCCTTGCCTTCTTAGATGATGTGGATTGGGATGATGAGGATTGGATGGATGAGCCTGAAAATCATACACCCGATGAAGTGGGCAGGAATGGCGTATATTATGAGTTGGCCAACTGTATTGACAGGGATGTGTCCTATGCCATAACTCATGAAAATTTTGAGGAACTGGACAGAGACAACAATATCTGTATCCGGATCAATTACTATCAGCTTGAGGGCGATATTCCAAACATTGATAAATTAAATGAGGCCCTGGAAGAGTTTGCGCTGTATTATGATACTTACTTCAATGATCATTATGACGATTATATGGAGATGTTTGAAGATGAAGGCAGCGGTTTTGTCAATACCATTGAGACTTATATTACCTACAATGATGAAAGCATACTCAGTGTGGTATATGATGTATATTATGAAACTGCCACTACCGTTGATAAATGCATTGTCTGTCTGAATCTTGATTTAGAAAGCGGTACCATTGCTTATAATACGGATTTTCTGGATATTACCGATGAATTTATTGAGGATTACAAAGATATATGTATAGATCAGAATGGCTATATATCCGCCCTCTCTTATTTTGATGATGATGAGTTGAGAGACTATTTCGAAGATGAGGATGAGTTGATCCTGTATTATACACCCTTTGGTCTGGAAGTGGGATTCAATTACGAAACGGAAACTTCCTATGGCTGGGTAACAGCAACCATTGCGGATTATGAGCAATACTTAAAATCTTATTGATTGAAAGTGATATGATAAAACAACCCCGAAGAGAACTTTTTCGGGGTTGTTTTTATGATCATGCTTGTCAAATAGATCGGATTGTGTTACATTATGTATGTTCTAAGCAGTATCTGCTTTCGGCATTTCGCCAACTTTTCCCAAAAGTATGATCCAAAAATGAAAGAAGTGATGCCTATGAGGGAGTTTTAAGGGACACATACTGTGCTATTTTAAATGAGATACAAAAAATATAAAAAGAAACATTGACAAAATCGAACATTTGTTTTATTCTTATAAAAGAACGAACAAATGTTCCGTGTAAAGGAGACCATTATGGAAAGAGAAGAAAAATTAAGAGCATTGGATGCCGCCATTTCACAGATCGAAAAAGCATACGGCAAAGGTGCCGTTATGAAACTGGGCGATCCCACAAATCAGATCAATGTAGAAACCATTCCCACCGGCTCATTAAGCCTGGATATTGCATTGGGCTTAGGGGGGATTCCGAAGGGACGTATCATTGAGATATACGGACCGGAATCCAGCGGTAAGACTACCGTTACCCTTCACATGATCGCAGAGGTACAAAAGAGGGGCGGTATTGCCGGTTTTATTGATGCGGAGCATGCGCTGGATCCCAGCTATGCCAAGAAGATCGGTGTTGATATTGACAATCTGTATATTTCCCAGCCCGACTGCGGTGAGCAGGCATTGGAGATCGCGGAAACGATGGTTCGCTCCGGCGCTATTGATATCGTGGTAGTAGACTCAGTGGCCGCATTGGTTCCCAAGGCGGAGATCGACGGGGAGATGGGAGATGCCCATGTTGGTTTACAGGCGCGTCTGATGTCCCAGGCACTTCGTAAGCTGACTGCTGTTATCAGCAAATCGAACTGTACCGTGATCTTTATTAATCAGCTGCGGGAAAAAGTGGGTATTATGTTTGGCAATCCGGAAACCACTACCGGCGGCAATGCGCTGAAATTCTATTCCTCTGTGAGACTGGATGTTCGCAGAAAGGAGCAGATCTTATCAAATGGAGAAGCGATCGGTAACAGGACAAAGGTTAAAGTAGTGAAAAATAAGATCGCACCTCCCTTTAAGATCGCAGAATTTGACATTATGTACGGACAGGGTATTTCGGTGGTAGGAGATATTTTGGATCTGGCAGCGGAGTGCAATGTAGTAAATAAAAGCGGTGCATGGTATGCCTATGAAGGAGAAAAACTGGGGCAGGGAAGAGAAAATTCCAAGCTGTTTTTACAGGAGCATCAGGAATTGTTAGATGAGATAGAAAAAAAGGTGCGGGCTCACTATGGCCTGTTGTCCGATGGCGGGCAGGATGGAAATGGGGCAGAGGATAAGGCTGCTGACCAGAATAAGAAAGCGTAGGATAGAAAGCATGACGGTAACTGATGTGATCCGTATTTCCGGAAACCGATACCAAATCATGATCGATGAAGAGTTTGCCTTTGTATTATACAAGGGCGAACTCTCTTCTTATAAAATCGAAAAAGGAAAAAATATTGACAGGGAGACCTATGATGTGATCATAGAGCAGGTTTTAGTAAAACGGGCCAAGCTCCGCGCCATGAATCTGCTAAAAACGAAGGCTTATACAGAAAAAAAGCTAAGAGAAAAGCTTGTAGATGGGCAATATCCCCAAAACTGCATCGAAGAGGCTGTTCTTTATGTCAAATCTTTTGGATATATAGATGATAAGCAGTTTGCGGAAGATTATCTTTTTTATCATGGAGGAGATAAAAACAAAAGACAGTTGCTTTTCAAACTGCATCAAAAGGGGGTTCCGGATGATATAGCGGCAGATGCTTATGAAAACTTTTGTCAGTCAGGCATGGCGCCCAGTGAAGAAGAACTGATCTGTCAGCATCTGGTCAAAAAGAGATATGATCCGGCGGGAGATGAAAAAGAAAAGAACAAAATGGTCCGTTCCTTACTGCAAAAGGGCTTTTCTTACGGTAAGGTCATGGAATCCATTGTACATTATAGTAAAAGTGAACCATTTTTTTAAAGAACAAAATGATAATGAAGAGAAACTGCCGTATATATTTGTTGGGGACTTGACATAACGATGAAATAAGTTTAAAATTTAAGTGTTGTAAAATCGCGCCTTAGAATGATTTTAAGTTACATATCATTCTATTTTGAGATAATTGTACAATGAAAATTTAATAAGGAGGTGCTCCTGTACAATGGTTTGGATTGTAATAGCCGTTGTAGTGACACTTGTGATTGCCATTCCCCTTACGGCAGCCATCGTTACCAGTTATCACAAAAAGGTAACAGAAGCTAAGTTGGGAAATGCGGATGAAAAAGCGCGTGAGATCATTGATGAAGCGTTAAAGACCGCAGAGGCAAAGAAGCGGGAAGGTCTGCTTGAGGTCAAGGAAGAGTCCATTCGTACCAAAAATGAATTGGACAAGGAGATCAAAGAGCGGAGAGCGGAAGCGCAGCGCTATGAGAGACGTGTTCAGCAGAAGGAAGAAAACATCGACAAGAAAGCTGACGCGATCGAAAAGAAAGAAGCAAGTATCATTGCAAGGGAAGAAAAATTGGCCAAACAAAAGGCTGAGATCGAAAAGCTGAATGAGCAAAGAGTACAGGAACTGGAACGAATCTCTGGATTAACCTCCGAACAGGCAAAAGAATATTTATTGAAAATTGTTGAAGATGAAGTAAAGCATGAAACTGCTGTCATGATCAAAGAGATGGAGAGCAGGGCAAAGGAAGAAGCCGATAAAAAGGCAAAGGAATATGTGGTCAATGCCATTCAGAAGTGTGCTGCAGATCATGTATCCGAGACCACCATCAGTGTGGTACAGCTTCCTAACGATGAAATGAAAGGACGTATCATTGGTAGAGAGGGAAGGAATATCCGTACTCTCGAGACCATGACCGGTGTGGATCTGATCATTGATGATACACCGGAAGCAGTTATCCTTTCAGGATTTGATCCGATCCGAAGAGAGGTCGCAAGGATCGCTTTGGAAAAATTGATCTTGGATGGACGGATTCATCCCGCCAGGATCGAAGAAATGGTGGAAAAAGCGCAAAAAGAAGTAGAAGTGATGATCCGGGAAGAAGGAGAATCCGCTACTTTGGAAGTGGGAGTTCATGGTATCCATCCCGAACTTGTGCGTCTGCTGGGTAAGATGAAATTTCGGACCAGCTATGGTCAAAATGCATTAAAGCATTCCATTGAAGTTGCACAGTTATCGGGGCTGCTGGCAGCAGAAATGGGATTGGATGTAAGAATGGCAAAGCGTGCCGGTCTGCTTCATGATATCGGTAAAGCCGTGGATCATGAAATGGAAGGCTCTCATATCCAATTAGGTTCAGAATTGTGTAGAAAATATAAGGAATCCGCTACGGTCATCAATGCGGTGGAATCACACCACGGCGATGTGGAGCCGCAGACACTGATCGCATGTATCGTTCAGGCTGCAGATACCATCTCAGCAGCAAGACCGGGAGCAAGAAGAGAAACCTTAGAAACTTATACCACCAGATTAACACAATTAGAAGGTATCGCAAACAATTTCAAAGGCGTAGAAAAATCTTTTGCTATTCAGGCAGGTAGAGAGATTCGTGTAATGGTAGTTCCGGAACAGATTACGGATACAGATATGGTTCTGTTAGCCCGCGACATTTCCAAGCAGGTAGAAGCTGAATTGGAATATCCGGGTCAGATCAAGATCAATGTTATTCGGGAATCCAGAGTTATCGACTATGCAAAATAGTCAAACCTGATGAGTGTATGAAAGAGAAGCTGTTTTTTATAGAAAACAGCTTCTTTTTTTCTTGTGTTTCACCGATAGATAGTGTATAATATGCGAGGTGTATGATTGTATACAATTAAACAATTACAGGATGGTGTCAGGATGAAAGCTTACAAAAATATGACAAAAGAGGAATTACAGCAGTTACAAAAGGAATTGTCTAAGGCCTTTGAGGATGTGAAGGGAAAAGGACTGAAGCTGGATATGTCCAGAGGAAAGCCCTCTCAGGAGCAGTTGGATCTTAGCATGGGCGTGCTGGATATGATCTCTTCGGAAACAAACTGCAAGGCGGAAGATGGTGTAGATTGTCGTAATTACGGCGATATGGAGGGGATTCCCGAAGCCAAGAAGCTGATGGCGGATATGATGGATACGAAGCCGGAAAATGTGATCGTATGCGGCAATGCCAGTCTTACCGTTATGTTTGACACGGTTTCCCGCTCCATGACTCATGGCGTATGCGGTTCTACTCCCTGGTGCAAGCTGGATAAAGTGAAATTCTTATGTCCTGTTCCGGGATATGACAGACATTTTGCCATTACAGAATATTTCGGGATTGAAATGATCAACATTCCCATGTCTGAGTCCGGTCCTGATATGGATATGGTAGAAGAGTATGTCAGCAAAGATGCCTCTATTAAAGGTATCTGGTGTGTGCCCAAATACTCCAACCCTCAGGGTGTCAGCTACTCCGATGAAACAGTGCGCAGAATGGCAGCCTTAAAGCCTGCCGCGGAGGATTTCAGGATTTATTGGGATAATGCTTATGTGGTTCATCATATTTATGAAGAAGAGGATAAGCAGGCAAAACTTTTAGATATTTTGTCTGAATGTGAAAAAGCAGGAAATCCGGATATGGTATATGAATTTGCTTCCACCTCCAAGGTAACCTTCTCCGGAGGCGGTATCTCTGCAGTAGCGGCATCACCTAAGAACATGGAATATATCAAAAAATCCATGACCATCCAGACCATCGGTCATGATAAATTGAATCAGTTAAGACATGTGAGATATTTAAAGGATTTGGAAGGCATAAAGGCCCATATGATGAAACAGGCAGCCTCCATCCGTCCTAAATTCCAGGCAGTGTTAGAAGCGCTGGATCGGGAATTAAGCGGTCTGGAGATCGGAACATGGATATCCCCTCTCGGCGGCTATTTCATTTCCTTTGAAGCCTTGGAAGGCTGTGCAAAGGCGATCGTAGCAAAGTGTAAGGAAGCCGGCGTTGTTATGACAGGAGCAGGTGCAACCTATCCTTATAAGAAGGATCCTAAGGACAGCAATATCCGAATTGCACCCACTTTCCCTACGGCAGAAGAGTTAAAGATGGCAACAGAGATTTTTATTATCTGCGTGAAACTGGTAAGCGTAGAAAAGCTTCTGGAGGCAAAATAGATGTCAGACCAATTTGAACGGATGGACCGAAAACTGGTATATGAAGGTCACATTGTAGATTTTTATGAGGATACGGTAAAGGTTCCAAACGGAAATGTCGTGAAATGGGATTTTATCAAGCATAAAGGCGCTGCCGCAGTAGTTCCTGTCCTGCCGGATGGCCGGATCCTTATGGTAAAGCAGTTTCGGAATGCTTTGGACAGGGAGACATTGGAAATTCCCGCAGGAGGCCGAAACGGCATGGATGAGCCCTATATTGAATGCAGTCACCGGGAACTGGAAGAGGAGACCGGATACAAATGTGAGTTGTCGGATATGGAATTTTTGATCTCTATCCGCACGACAGTGGCATTCTGTGATGAGCGGATCGATGTCTTTGTGGCAAAGAATCTGCAAAAAAGCAGCCAGAATCTGGATGAGGATGAATTCATCAATGTTTATCCTTATACTACAAAGCAGCTTTCCGACATGATCTATAGAGGAGAGATCCAGGATTCCAAGACCATCAGTTCCATTATGGCGTATATCAATAAATACGAAAAATAAAAGATCGTACTGATCAAAAGCGGTGTCAGCAGGCAAAAGCCTCTGATGCCGCTTTTTGCGTAGATGACACAAGGAAGGGGCAATGCCTGCATTTCCTGTCATATATTTTACAGTTAGTCTCATAGTTAAAAAAGATGGACATATATTTAATAATAAGGGGAAAAAGAAAGACAGGTTAAAAAAATTGCCAAGGGATATTTTTAGAACCGTAACAGGTAGAAATAGAGTTGTGATACGGAGCCGGATCAGAAAGAGACAGCAAAGAAATCAAAATCCCGCTGTTGGGATCAGAATAAGAAATAGAAATAGGAGCACTCCTGTTGCAAAGGAAGCAGGAAGCCGGATGATAAAATGGCTTCCGATCCTGATAGGTTTAGGCTGTGGAATCGGACTGTTTCTTTTGTTTGAAGAAAAAATCCTAAAGGATGAATTGTTTTTTGGCAGGCGGCTTTTTGAAAGCGGAAGATATGTAGAATATGCGAAAAAGGGGTACTTGTTTTATTTGATCAAGATAAGAGGCATGCAGGCGGCAGTTGTGGCATTATTTATGGGGCTTCATAAGAGGAAGCAGGGATTATCGCTTTGGAGCTTTATAACAGGCTTTGGTTTTGGCATAGGCGGATTCACCATGTTCAGACGGCTGGGAATGCCGGGCATATTAGGATACTTTCTTATGATCATGCCCCATTATTTGTGCTACTTATCCGGTTATGGTATTCTTTGGGATATTGACTATATTGGTCGACGAAATGGTGCTTTAGAAGGGGATTTCATGAGAAAAATTTTGGCAGGATTGGGAGTTGTCATAATAGGAATCCTGTTAGAGTGTTATGTAAATCCATTTTTTATAAAATTATTTGTAAATTTATTTTTGTAAAAAATTACAAGATGTAGTGAGTGATAAAAAGGTGACACATAGATATTGGGATATCGTGTCAAAACCTTGAATTTTAGGGAACATTATGTAAATTTTTTATTTGATTTTCTGGGCATTTCTGATTATAATAAAACCTAGACGCACATGATTGACATAAGTGTGTATATGAGGAAGGGTAATTAATTTATGGAACAGGCAGTAGATCGGTTTATTGATTATTTACATAATGTGAAAAACACTTCTGCCAACACAGAGCAGTCTTATCGCAGAGATTTAAAGAAGGTAATTATTTTTTTGCGCTCCAAAGGATTGACTGATCTGGTCGATGTAAATGCCGCTGTATTAAAGGAATATATTGATTCCCTGAATGAACAGCATTTTGCAACGGCAACCGTGTCCAGGAATATTGCTTCCATAAAAGCCTTTTTTCATTTTTTAAAAGAAGAGGGCATCATCCAAAAAGATGTTTCTGATGGCTTAAAGGCACCTAAGATTGAAAAGAAGATGCCGGAGATCCTGACGACGGAAGAAGTGGTAAAGCTTTTAGAGCAGCCTTCCGGAGATTCCCCAAAAGAGGTGCGGGATAAAGCCATGCTGGAGCTTTTATACGCTACCGGCATTCGAGTAACGGAATTGATCACATTAAGGATCAGTGAGGTCAACATTCCCATGAGTTTTATTGTCTGCAGGGATGCCCACAAAGAAAGAGTCATTCCTTTTGGCATGGCTGCCAAAAATGCCCTGATCAAATATATGACTGAAGCCAGGGAGCAGATGGTGGCGGACAAGTCTTCGGATGTGTTGTTTGCTAATTGTTCCGGCAGTCCTATGAGCAGACAGGGATTTTGGAAGCTGATCAAATATTATGCCAAAAAGGCAGGTATTACTGCCGATATCACCCCCCATACCTTAAGGCATTCCTTTGCGGCCCACTTAGTGGAAAACGGGGCAGACCTTAGAAGCGTACAGGAGATGTTAGGACATTCCGATATCTCAACCACACAGATCTATGCCAATATGAATCACAACAGGATTCGAGAGGTTTATGCTAAGGCACATCCGAGAGGATGATAAAATGCCGCAGCGCTTACTTTGCCAAACTTAGTAAGCCTGCGGCAATGCTTTTTT
>JAFLSW010000024.1 GCA_022510725.1 Lachnospiraceae bacterium | reverse complement strand
ACCCGCGACCCTCGCCTTGGCAAGGCGATACTCCACCACTGAGCCACTCGTGCATTTGTCCGCATTACCCACGAACAAATATTAATATAACAAAAGCAATTTTGTTTGTCAATACTTATTTTGCGTTTTCTCTAAATCTTATTCTCCGATCACATTGACCTGGCACATCTTCATGGTCTGCAATGCGGCTTCATGGCTTTCCGGGGTAACACAGGCACAGCAGCTTGCATCTACCAAAATCTGAATTTCCGGAAACATGGCTTTTAAGATCAGGGCGTTGGAGATCACGCAGATGCCGGTACAAACCCCAACAAGCTCCACATCGTCATCAAAAGAATATTTTTCATTCCAGCCCAGATATCCGAAGGTGGGTTTATCGATATGATCGCAGTCAGACACATCCACACCGTTATGGACCAGCCAGCCCTCTGTTCCGGCTATGCAGTGTTCCACGGGAAGATGTTTTCCCTCGTTGGTATTCAGATAATCTTTTCCGTGCGTATCTCTGGTAAAGATCACCTTATTTCCTGAAGCCAGATATGCGTCTATCTTTTTCTTCACATTTGGAACAATGGCAAGAGCTTCTTTTGTACCAAGTGCGCCGTCGATAAAGTCGTTTTGCATATCAACTACGATGAGAGTTTTCATTTTCGCTACCCCTTTCTGATCTGTGATAAAAACATCCTACTTGGTATCAGGCGGTCTGTCAAGTTTTTGCTCATTATGTGCCTTTATGATGTTGTATTTTCTTGCCCGCCCATATCAGATTGTGGTAAAATGTTGATGTATGGAAAAAAAGAAGGGGCGATAACTATGAAATTGACCTTTATCGGTGCTGCTCACGAGGTAACGGGCAGCTGTCACTGCCTGCAGGCATGCGGTAAGACCATGTTGGTGGATTACGGTATGGAGCAGGGGGTAGATGTATTTGAAAGTGCAGAACTGCCGGTAGAACCGGCCAGGATCGATTATGTGTTTTTGACCCATGCCCATGTGGATCATTCGGGTATGCTGCCAAAGCTGTATGCAAGAGGCTTTAGAGGGCAGATCTTTATGACGGATGCCACGGCGGATCTTTGCAGCATTATGCTTCGGGATTGTGCCCACATCCAGATGCAGGAGGCGGAATGGAAAAACAGAAAGGCAAAAAGAAGTGCCGATTCTGCTTTGATCGAGCCTATGTACACCATGGAGGATGCAGACGGCACCATTAAGCAGATCATTCCCTGTCATTACGATCAGATGGTAGATGTGTGCGACGGGGTGCAGGTTCGGTTTACAGATATCGGACATCTTTTAGGTTCCGCCAGCATCGAAGTATTTTTAAATGAAAACGGACAGGAAAGAAAGATCGTCTTTTCCGGCGATATCGGAAACAGCAATCAGCCTTTGATCAAGGACCCCATTAAGACTGCTGAGGCGGATTATGTGGTCATGGAATCCACATACGGAGATCGGTTACATACCACAGAGCGGATCGATTATGTAAAAGAGTTGACGGCTGTTTTGCAGGAGACCTTTGACAGGGGCGGTAATGTGGTCATCCCTTCCTTTGCGGTAGGCAGGACCCAGGAGCTGCTTTATTTCCTCCGCCAGGTCAAAAATGACAGATTGGTAAAGGGGCACGAGGATTTTCCGGTTTATGTGGACAGTCCTCTTGCGGTGGAAGCAACAGGCATTTTCCAAAAGAATATTTATAACTGTTTTGATGAAGAGGCTATGGAATTGGTCAGAAAAGGCGTCAATATCATCGGTTTCCCCGGCCTTCATTTATCCATTACCAGTGAAGAGTCCAAGGCCATCAACTTTGACGAGGAGCCCAAGGTCATCATCTCCGCTTCCGGCATGTGTGAGGCGGGCCGTATCAGACACCATCTAAAGCACAATCTCTGGAGACCGGAGTGTACCATACTCTTTGTAGGTTATCAGGCTGTGGGAACCCTGGGCAGGACCATTGTGGAAGGCGCCAAGGAAGTAAAGCTTTTTGGAGAGCCTATCGAGATCAGGGCTTCCATCAGGAAGCTGATCGGACTTTCCGGTCATGCGGACAAAAACGGACTTCTTGACTGGATAAACGGATTTGAAAAGAAACCGGAGCGGATCTTTGTGGTACATGGTGAGGAGTCCGTATGTGAATCCTTTGTACAGTGCCTGAATAAAGAATACGGCTTCAATGCCTATGCGCCTTACAGCGGCACAAGGTTTGATCTGCTGACCAATGAAGCGGAATACGAAGCAGCTCCTGTACGTGTGGCAAAGAAGAAAGGAAAGAGCGCTTCCGACGTATTCCAGAGACTTCTTTCGGCAGGACAGCGTTTGCTTGCTGTTATTAGCAGGAATGAAGGGGGACCCAATAAAGAACTGGCCAGATTTGCGGATCAGATCAACTCCCTTTGTGATAAATGGGACAGATAGGATGGAAATAAAAAATGAGTTATGCGGATACAGTTTTTATCAATATGTGTAAGGACATCTTAGAAAATGGCACCAGCACCGAAGGGGAAAGGGTAAGGCCCCATTGGGAAGACGGTGCACCGGCCTATACCATAAAGAAATTCGGTGTGGTAAACCGCTATGATCTGTCCAGGGAATTTCCTCTTTTGACTTTGCGCCGCACGGCGTTAAAGAGTGCAACGGATGAAATGCTTTGGATCTGGCAGAAAAAGTCCAACAATATCCATGATCTCCATAGCCATATCTGGGACGAATGGGCTGATGAGGACGGCTCCATCGGCAAGGCATACGGCTATCAGATGGGTGTGAAGCACCAATACAAAGAGGGCATGATGGATCAGGTGGATCGGGTGATCTACGACTTAAAAAATAATCCCTTCAGCCGCCGGATCATGACCAATATCTATGTGCATCAGGATCTTTCAGAAATGAATCTGTATCCCTGTGCCTACAGCATGACCTTTAATGTGACCCAGGAAAAGGGAGAGGAGAAGCTGACTCTTAACGGCATCTTAAACCAGCGGTCTCAGGATGTGCTGGCGGCAAATAACTGGAATGTGGTGCAATACGCCGTGCTTTTGCATATGCTTGCTCAGGTGTGCGGGATGAAAGCAGGAGAATTGGTTCATGTGATCGCAGATGCCCATATTTATGATAGGCATATTCCCATTATAAAAGAGTTGATCGAAAGAGAGCCTCAGCCTGCCCCAAAATTTTGGCTGAATCCGGATGTGACCGATTTTTATGCTTTTACCAGAAATGATGTAAAAGTGGAGGATTATGTAACAGGTCCCCAGGTGGAGAATATCCCCATAGCGATCTAGAAAGGAAGAGGTCATTCATGGAAAGAAAGTTGAAATTTATCTTGTCAGCGGACAAAAACTGGGCCATTGGCAACAAAAACAATCTTCTGGTGCGTATACCAAACGATATGAAGAATTTTAGAACGATCACAACCGGCAATGTGATCGTCATGGGAAGAAAGACGCTGGAAAGCTTTCCCCAGGGACAGCCTCTGCCAAACAGGGTCAACCTGGTGTTGAGCAAGGATGCTTCCTATCAGGTAAAAGGTGCCATTACCCTGACTTCCATAGAAGCTCTTTTTGAAGAACTGAAAAAATATCCGGATAAAGAGGTTTATGTGGTGGGAGGCGGCAGCATTTACAAGCAGCTTTTACCCTATTGTGATCAAGCCATTGTTACCAAGATCGATGAAGCCTATGAGGCGGACACCTATTTTACCAACTTAGACGAGCTTGATGAGTGGAAGATCACAGAAGAGTCGGAGGAGCAGACATATTTTGATATCTGCTATACTTTTGTTACCTATGAAAGAAGATCAGAATCTTGACAAGCGGGGACAAAAGCAAGATAATGAAAAAGATCAATATATGAAGAGAGAATGCTTCAGTAAAGAAAGGAAGAGACAACATGGAAAAGAAAGACATTGACTGGTCTAACCTGGGATTCGGGTACATCCAGACCGACAAACGATTTGTATCCAACTTTAAAGACGGCGCATGGGATGAAGGTACATTGACTTCTGATGCGAATGTGGTGATCAGTGAATGCGCCTGCGTGCTTCAGTATGCGCAGACATGTTTTGAAGGATTAAAGGCATATACCACGGAGGATGGCAAGATCGTTTGCTTCCGTCCGGACTTAAATGCTTCCCGTATGAAAGATTCCTGCGAGAGACTGGAAATGCCTGTTTTCCCTGAGGATAGATTTATTCAGGCGGTAAATGATGTGGTAAAGGCCAACGCCGCATATGTTCCCCCTTACGGCTCCGGCGCAACCTTATATATCCGCCCTTATATGTTCGGCAGCAATGCGGTCATCGGCGTAAAGCCGGCTGATGAATATCAGTTCCGTATTTTTGCCACCCCTGTTGGACCTTACTTTAAAGGCGGCGCAAAGCCCATTACCATTCGTGTATGTGATTTTGACAGGGCAGCACCCCATGGTACAGGCCACATTAAGGCAGGTTTAAATTATGCCATGAGTTTATATGCTATTATGGATGCCCACAGACAGGGCTTTGATGAAAATATGTATCTGGATGCGGGAACCCGCACCAAGGTAGAAGAGACCGGCGGCGCAAACTTTATCTTTGTGACCAAAGACGGCAAGATCGTTACGCCCAAGTCCGACAGCATCCTGCCTTCCATTACCCGCCGTTCCTTAATGTATGTTGCAGAGCACATTCTGGGAATGGAAGTAGAGCAGAGAGAAGTTTACTTCGACGAAGTGAAAGATATGGCGGAATGCGGTCTTTGCGGAACCGCAGCGGTAATTTCTCCTGTCGGCAAGATCAACGACCACGGCAAAGAGATCTGCCTCCCTTCCGGTATGGAAGAAATGGGACCGGTTACCAAGAAGCTGTATGATACCTTGACCGGTATCCAGATGGGCCGGATCGAAGCGCCCGAAGGCTGGATCCATGTGATCCGGTAGGATTGCTGCAAAAGGCAATACATATGTGATGAAGAATTTCTCAGGAAATCTTGTTAGGCTAACATAGATTTCCTGAGATTTTTTTATTTTTCTCTTGACAAGGGGGATGAGTTGTTATATTGTACTAATTAAGTAATACAACGACACAGCGATACAATAGGAATTTTAGCAATGCAGCCTAATGGCATTGCAACCATAAATGGCTTGAAAGAGATCAATCTGGATTAGCTGTATAACAGGAAGGAGGAATTACATGGCTTGGGATCTGGACGGAGATCGACCGATTTACATTCAATTGGTAGAGATACTCCAAAATAAGATTGTTGCAGGGGAATACCGGCCGGGAGAAAGGCTGCCCAGTGTCAGGGATCTGGCAGCGGAAGCAGGAGTCAATCCCAATACGATGCAGAGAGCATTCTCCAATTTGGAACAAATGGGACTGATCGTAACCATGCGCACCAACGGCAGGACAGTAGCGGATAACCCGGGTGTGGTAGAAACCAGGGGAAAAGAACTGGCTGATGCCGAGGTGGAACAGTTTTTTAGAAAAATGGAAGAGCTGGGCTATAAACGGGAAGAAGCGTTAGAACTGGCAAAACAAAAAATAAGCGGAGGAGACAAAAATGAATGAGCAAAATTATCAGGGTGCACCCATGAACAACGGGATGCCCATGAATAACGGGATGCCCATGAATGGCGGAATGCCCATGAATAACGGGATGCCCATGAATAACGGCATGCCTATGTACAACGGTATGCCGCCCTATGGAGCGTCCTATATGAACAGACCGCCTGTGGAATTTGTGGTAGAGCCCATGGAGAGAACAGGAGAAGGGCCGGCCTTATTGGAATGCAGAAACTTAACAAAATTTTATGATGCGGGACGCCCGGCTTTGAATCAGTTAAATCTCCGGATTGAGAGAGGTCATATCGTAGGATTGCTTGGACCCAATGGCAGCGGCAAGACTACATTGATCAAGATGATAAACGGTCTTTTGGTACCTTCAACGGGAGAGGTATTGATCAACGGACAAAGACCGGGACCTTATACCAAATCGGTGATCTCCTATCTGCCGGAGCGGACTTATCTGGAGGCCCAGAAGGATGTAAACAGTCTGGTGGCTTTCTTTTCTGAGTTTTATGCGGACTTTCATGCAGATCGGGCGTACGCTATGCTGCAGGCTTTGGGAATTCCTTCGGGTGCCAGATTAAAGACCTTGTCAAAGGGTACCAAAGAAAAAGTACAGCTCATTTTGGTCATGAGCCGGGATGCGCAGCTTTATATTCTGGATGAGCCTATTGCGGGCGTGGATCCTGCTGCAAGGGATTATATCCTTCGCACGATTCTTTCCAACTACAATCCGGAAGCTACACTGATGATCTGTACCCACCTGATCTCGGATATTGAGAATATTCTGGATGATGTGATCTTTATCAGAAACGGGCAGTTGGTAGTTCAGAGCACGGTAGACAATATCCGCGGCAAATTCGGGAAGACAGTAGACGCATACTTCAGGGAGGTGTTCGCATGTTAGGAAAATTGTTTAAATTTGAATGGAAAGATACCTATCTGGTAGGAACGATCTCCAGTATCGTAGTATTGGTGTTAGCCGTTATCGGCGCCGTTATTTTCCAAACAAATCTATGGGAAATGGATTTTGAAAGTGAGACTGCGGCTGCCATTATGGAAACCACCATCAGTTTTTACTTCATCATGTATATGCTCAGTATCATGGCTATGGCCATTGTCATGAGATATTATTTCTTTTACAGGTATTACAAAAATCTGTTTACGGATCATGGCTATCTGATGAATACGCTGCCGGTAACAGGCAGTCAGCTGCTCAAGGCAAAATTGCTGGTGGCGTTGATCTGGCAGTATATTACCTGGATCGTGGTATATTTTGCGATCTTTATCCTGGTCTTCGGCGTTTTAAGCGGAGTAGCCGATTTGTCTTTTGCGGAAATTATAGACGAATTCAAGGAAATTCCTGTAGAGCTTTATAGGGAAATGGGAGAGGGGGCGCCCTTTTTGTTCAGTATGATGGCCATTATCCTGCTCTCGCCGTTGACGGAGATCCTGATCATGTATGCGGCAGTGGGAATCGGACAGCTTTGCAAGAAGCATAAATTCTTAATATCGGTCCTTATTTTAGTAGGTCTTTACCTGGCAAGAGCTTTCCTGATGAATCTTGCAATGATTCCCTTAAACTTTATCCTGTTCGGTGTAGACAGCGTCTGGGGATTCAATGTGGGAGGCATCATCGCACTGCTTGCAGTGATCGCCCTTATCATCGGACTTTGGTATGCCAATAGATTCTTCCTGGAGAAAAAGCTGAATCTGGAGTGATCGGGAAGCTTTTGTCACAAAAAATCAAATAAATCATGTACGAAACAAGGGAACCTCTGCATATAGTAATAAAAAATGCAGAGGTTCTTTTTATGCCAGAAAGTGATAATACAGCAAAGGGACAGCTGATCGTGGATGTGACAAGCGCCTTGGGGCTGATTCCCGTAAAAGGTGCGACAGTGCGGATTTCCTATACATCCAGTCCGGAAAATACCATAGAAGAGATCGCTACCGATGAAAGCGGACAAACAGAAAGGCTTACCCTGCCTGCTCCTCCTGTGGAGTGGAGCCTGGAGCCTAACGAAGAAAGGCCCTATGCGGAATATGATATTGCAGTGACAGCACCGGGGTATGAAACAGTACATGTGTCGGGAAGCGAGCTTTTGGCTGATGAATTGTCTATTCAGAATATCACGATGAATCCTATTGAGGAGCCGGATGAGGTCAGGGATGATGTGGTGATCGGTCCACACACCCTGTATTATGATTATCCCCCCAAAATTCCGGAGGAAGAGATCAAACCCATAGATGAAAGCGGAGAGATCGTTTTAAGCAGGGTAGTCATTCCGGAGTATATCGTGGTCCATGACGGCAGTCCCAACGATGCTTCTGCCCCTGATTATTATGTGCCTTATAAGGACTATATCAAAAATGTTGCCAGCTGTGAGATCTATGCTACCTGGCCGGAGGCATCGCTATATGCCAATATTCTGGCGATCATGTCTTTTACTTTAAATCGGGTTTTTACGGAGTGGTATCGGAATGACGGAAAAAACTTTACCATTACCAGCTCCACAGCTTATGACCAGAAGTGGATCTATGGCAGGAATATTTATGAAAATATTTCTGTCCTGGTGGATTCTATTTTTAATAATTATTTATCCAGGCCGGGAGTAAAGCAGCCTATCCTTACTTCCTACTGTGATGGTGTGCGGGTCAATTGCAGCGGGCTGCAGCAGTGGGGCTCCAAATATCTGGCGGATGAAGGGTATTCTGCCATTGAGATTCTGCGATACTATTACGGAAATGATATGTTCATCAACTCCACCACCTATGTTTCCGGCGTGCCCTCTTCTTATCCCGGCTATAACCTGGATATCGGCGCCCAGGGAGCAAAGGTCATGCAGCTTCAGGAACAGATTAACAGGATCAGTCAAAATTATCCTGCCATACCCAGGGTTACGGCAGACGGCATTTACGGACCGGGTACAAAAGAGGCAGTGGAAGTCTTTCAAAGCGTCTTCCTACTGCCTGTAACCGGTATTGTGGATTATGCCACATGGTATGCAATTTCGGATATTTATGTGGGTGTCAGCCGTATTGCCGAGCTGAGCTGATCTGTTTTGTGGTACGGGTCACTCTGTTTTTTCTGTAAGGGCTTCTTTGATAGCCGTGACCAGCCGCACATTGTCCTCATGGGACATAAAGCAGATGCGGATAAATCGGCTGCCTAAAGTGGGAAAAGTGGAGCAGTCCCGTATCATCATGCCTTTTTTAAGCAGTTCTTCAAAAAGCATGCCGGAGGTCATACTGCCTTCCGGCAGCTTTACCAGTACAAAGTTGGCAAATACGGGGAAAATATGAATGCCGGGAATCTGTAACAGACTTTCGCATACATATTGTTTCTCGGCTTCCACGGTTCTTCGCACCTGCCGGATGTAGTCCTTATCTTGAAACATAACGCTTCCGCAGATTTCTGCGGCGGCATTGATATTCCAGGGATCCTGTTTTTTTTCTGCCATGGCTAAAAGTTCCTTGGAACCGGTCAGCGCATATCCCAGGCGAAGGCCGGGCGTTGCAAAAAATTTGGATGTGCCGCGCAAAACGATCAGATTGGAAAATTGACTGATCAAAGAGGCGGCAGACAGATCTTTTTCGGAGAATTCCACATAAGTTTCATCGATCAGTAAAAGGATTCCCTTTTTTTCATATTCTCCTGCCAGAAAGGAAATGTCCGATCGGGTAAAAGCGCCGGAAGTGGGATTGTTGGGGTTGCATAAAATGACCAGATCCGTGCCTTCTGATGTTTCTTTCAGCATATCCTCTTTTGTGATGATAAAATCTTTTTCTTCTTCCGCCATGCAATAGCGCACCTTGCATCCAAGTCGCTTTAAGTCTTTTTCGTATTCGGAATAGGCAGGGCCTGCTATCAAAGCGGATTTTGGCAGGATCAATCCCAAAAACAGGGATAACAGTTCCGTCACACCGCTGCCAAGGACAATGCGGGTGGGATCGGCACCGGTATAAGATGCGATGGCCTCTTTGAGCCGTCTATAATCCCGGTCGGGATAGCGGGAAATAGCATCCAGATTGTTTTTTAAGGCATCCTCTGCCGACTTTGGGCATCCTAAGGGATTGACATTAGCAGAAAAGCTGATGATCTTTTTTGCGTCAATGCCATATTCTGCTTCTATCTTTTCCAGATCGCTTCCATGAAAAGCATGGTTTTGTACATTCATTTCTTCGGCCTCTTTTTCCTCAGTTTATTGGAATTCAAACTAACCTATGTTATAATATTATAGTTGATTTTTTGAAAAATACAATCGGTAAGGGAGATTTGTCCATTGGAAACCGAAAGAGAAGGTTTTTGGCAGGAAAAATCTGAATATGGCAGTCAGACTTTAGCGTTTGATGTTCCTCTGATCAAGCTTACCTGTATGGCAGGAAAGTCCTGTGAGGGGCGTTTTTCCATTCTCGCAAACGGGGAGCAGGAAGCAATAGGACATATCTGCGTTACGGATTACAGAATGGAATGTTCGGAGAAGCAATTCAAAGGAAAAAATCTGGAGGTTCCCTTTGTTTTTCGTGCCAATGGCATGGAAAGCGGAGATACAGCAAAGGGAGAGTTTCTTGTCATATCCAATTTCGGAGAATATTATCTTCCCTATGAAATAACAGTACAGCCGGAGCAGCTTATGGGTCAGCTTGGTGAGATCCGCAATCTTTTTCATTTTGCAAACCTGGCAATGACTGATTGGGAAGAAGCCCTTACATGTTTTTACAGCGAACGGTTTCTTACGGTGCTTTCCGGCAGTGGAAGTCAGTATCGGGAAGTCTATCTGGCACTTTTGGAGAGTGGGAAAGACAGCCCTGATCCCTCCTTTGCCATGGAACAGTTTCTGATCTTGATCCGGAAAAAGACGGCTATTACCTATGAGTGCCCGCAAACCAATTTTTCGTTTTCTTACGAAAATATGCCGGACAGTTTTAAAGTGCGTCTGCAGCGCAACGGTTGGGGATATACGGCGCTTACCATACAGGAAACAGGCGGATTTTTAAAATGTGATAAAGAAACCCTGACGGGTAAAGAGTTTATAGAGGATAGTGCTGAACTTACCATAAGCCTGGATAAAAAGAAACTGCACAGAGGAATGAATACAGGCTCTGTCAGACTCGTGGCGGAAGGCTTTGAGAGGTCGATCACAGTGACGGTGGATGCATCCCTTCTCCATAGGGAAGAGCGGCGCATAAACCGGCAGGAAAAAGAATTGGTAGATGTGTGCATGCGTCTGTATCTGGATTATCGTACCGGCAGGAAAACAAAAGAAGAGTGTGGGAAGATGGTCTCCCAGGTATTGGAATATGCCAGAAAT
Source organism: Lachnospiraceae bacterium (assembly GCA_022510725.1). Taxonomy (GTDB): domain Bacteria; phylum Bacillota; class Clostridia; order Lachnospirales; family Lachnospiraceae; genus UBA2882. The sequence goes on along the minus strand of JAFLSW010000024.1, from coordinate 24,885 downwards.
GCAAAAGCGCTGCTTCCGGCTTTATTTGAGACCCATCTGCGGCTTTTAACGGAACAGAAAAATGGGGCGGTATGGCTGTTAAAGCATGTTAAACGCATACTGGAAGAAGAAACGGTATCTCTGCCTTTATACAGTTATTATCTGTATTTAACTGCCATGACCGAAAGTGAAGAGGCAGCCTGGGCAGCAGAGCAGATCGATGAGTATGTTATGCAATATCCGGATGCGTTGATGCCATACTGGGCTAAGCTGCATAAGGATGGATTGGCAGACAGTGAACCGGGGCTGCTTTACCGCAATTTAAAAGAATTATGGGAAAAGGGCTGCTTTAGTCCCCTCTTGTACCTGGAGGCAGCAACAGTAGCATTAAAGACCCCCAGATGTTTTAGTCAGATGGATGGCTTTGAGATCCGCCTGCTTTCCTTTATGGATCGCTATGGTCTGATTTCCGAAGCCTTTACAGATCAGTTGTATACTGCGGCGGAAACGGTAAAGATGTATCATCCTGCTCTGGAGGGCATATTAAAAAAATATGTGCCGAAGGATGAAGAAAAGCAGACAAAGGTTATGTGCCTCCTATATATGCGAAGGGGATATTATCCTAAAGAAGCTGCAAAGTGGCTGGAAAAAGGAATTGAATCGGATTTCAGGATCACGGGGCTGCACGAAGCCTATATCAGGGCTTTGCATTACGATAAAAAGGTGATGCTGTCGGAGAAAGTATTCCGTTATTTCTTTTATGATACGGCTTTGGATGACGCTCATCTTGCCTATGTGTATGCAAAGCTCATTTTACAAAATGAAGAATTAAAGCCGGAATACGAGCAGCGGATTCATTCCTTTGCCATTCGCCAGCTTTTGGCAGGTAAAATAGATGATGAACTGGCTTATCTGTATCGGAATGTGCTTATGCCGGAAGATATGGATGAAAAGCTGCAGGAACAGCTTCTTAAGTTAGCGTTTGCTAACGAAGTATCGATTGGGAATAAAAGATACCGCTATTGCGTTGTGCGGCATAAGGGTCTGAAAAGCCGGGAACGGTATCCTATAAAAGAAGGAAAGAGTCTCATAACTTTATATACGGATGACTATACTCTTTTGTTTGAGGATGAAAACGGTCTCTGTCATTATGAAGATACAGGCTATGAAGTGAAACCACTCTTGGGATATGACAGGATCAGGCCTTTGGTAAAGGACTGTCCGAAAGTCAGCTTTGGGGCCTGCTTTCATTGCTGCACATCTGTTTCCTTAGAGCGCATAGGAAGCTTACAGGAATTGAAGGAAGCGGAAAAAACTTACTGTGTTTTACTCGACTGGGAGGAATTAGAAACTTCTTATCGCCGGGAGACGGCAGGAAAACTACTGAATGCTTATATTCGATTTGGCATGCAGGAGGAGTTGGATGGGTTTCTGGTTAAAACCGAGCTTCATGATTTCCTTCCGAAAGACAGACCTGCCTTTGTGGATGCGCTTTGTGACAGGGGACTGTATCAAAAAGCATATGATGCGGCCTGTGCCTGCGGCTGTGATAAAATAGATGTAAAGGTAATGGCAAGACTTTGTCAGTTTTTGATCGAAGAAAAGGAAGAAGAATATGATCCGACCCTTCTTAAGGCGGCTATCGGCGTTTTTGAAAAGGGAAAATATACAGAGATTACCATATCCTATCTGGTAAAATGGATGAGAGGTACCGTAAAGCAGATGCGCAATATATGGAAAGCGGCTAGTTCCATGGAGGTGCCTGCCCTGGATCTGGCAGAACGGATCCTGAAGCAGCTTCTTTTTTCCGGTACATACACTTCAGACAGGGAGAGGATCTTTCACTATTATTGTGAAAACGGCGGCAGAAAAGATCTGATCAAAGAATATCTTTCCATGTGTGCCAGAGAGTATCTGGTGATGGATGAGGCTGTGGAGGAAAAATTCCTGCAAAAGCTTGAATCCATGATGATAGATGGAGAAGATTTTTCTCTGGGTGCCGGACTTGCTCTCTTAAAATATAACAGCGGGCGGATCGAACTGTTGTCCCAAGAAGAGAAAGAACTCTGCATCGGTCTGATCGAAGAAAGCTTGGGCGAAGATATTTATTTTACTTTTTATAAGATGTTCGAATCCCTATATCCTGCATTGGAGGTCTATGGAGAAAAAAGCTATATTGAATATCAGTCTCCTTATGCAAAATGTGTTACGCTTCATTATATTCTGGACAGGCCGGATATGGAAGAGGGCGGTTATTGCAGCGAGGATATGAGGGAAATCTATCCCGGTATTTTTCAAAAGGAGTTTTCCCTGTTTTTGGGCGAACGGCTCCAATACTATATGACAGAGAGCCGGGGACAGAGTGAAGAGTTTGTGTTGAGCGGAAGCTTAGAGCCGGTAGGCATGATGGAAAACGGTGCGCATGGCAGAACAGGGCTTTTAAATGATATTGCTCTTTCTGTAGAATTACAGGATTATCATACGGCAGATGGATTAATGTTTGAGTATGCCAGAAAGGAATATGTGACCGGAAGACTGCTTCGGATCAAATAAAGAGGACGAGATATGAGTGAGAAAAAACAGTATGCCGTCGGCATTGATCTGGGAAAAAAATATGCACAGATAAGCTACCGCTATCTAAGTGGGGAGGAGGGAGAGATCACCCATGTTCCTCTATGCCTTTGTAAAAGGATCGGAGCCAATCAGTGGTTTTATGGAGAAGAAGCGCAGCGGTTTGCCGCTTCCGGCAAGGGTATCCTGATAGAAAACTTTTATGGCAAAGATACTGATCGTGGAGACGATGGTATCATGGTAGAAGAGAAAGAGATGGAAAGAGGAGAACTGCTTTGGCTGTTTGTTCGCCACTGTTTATCCCGGGTTTTGCCCTATAAGGAAAATGCCGAGGGGAAAAGTCTGGTCATTACTGTGGAAAGCCTGACAGAACCTATGCTGCATGAACTTCGTCTGATCAAACAAAAACTGCAGGATGAGTTTGAAGAGATCAGCTTTGAGCCGCGGATGGAAAGCCTGTTTCACTATGTGGTGCATCAGCCAAAGGAATTGCAGAGCTATGAGACATGCGTGGTGGATTTTTCCCATGATCATCTGGAAATCTATCGGGTAGAAATGAAACAAAAAACAAGACCTGTTTTGACATCCATTTCTAAACAGGTTTACACAAATGTTAACATTCCCAGGCAATTCGGTTCCATAAAGGATAAGGATGCCTATATGGCCAAGCTGGATGAAAAAATGGAAGATGTCCTCAATGGATTCATGGAAGGGCGAATCGTGACCAGCGCTTATCTGACAGGAAAAGCATTGGAAAAGGAGTGGTATCCGGAGACGATAAAACTGCTTTGCAGAAACAGGCGGGTATTTTTAGACAGCGTTCTCTATGCAAAGGGCGCATGTCTGGGAGCGCTTTCCAGACTGGGGCATGGGGAAAGTGAAAAAGGATATTTGTATCTGGGAGAAGGAAAACTGAAGGAACATATCGGCGTTGTGGATATGGAGCAGGGAAAGCAGACCATTAAGATCTTGATGGAAGGCGGATGCAACTGGTTTGAAGCAAAGACGGAATTTTTGTTCATGCCGGGAGAGGATGGCCATCTGCCCATTGTATTAAAGCCTTTAAACGGTGCAAAAGAGAGGATCGTGCCCCTGGTGCTTCCGGATAGGAAGGAAAGAGATCTCAAAAGTCTGCGTTATCGATGCAGCCTTTCCATGAAATCGGAGCGGGAGCTTTTGGTTCAGGTTGAGGATGTGGGATTCGGAGAATTTTACGGACCCAGCGGTAAACGCTATGAGGAAGTGATCCTCTTGGGAGGCGGCCTATGAGTTATATTGTGCTTTGTAAAGGAAATAGGGCATTAAAGCCTTACGAGATAGAAGATTTAAAACTGCGGCTTTATTCTGTGGAAGAACTTTGTTATTATATGTACAGCAATACTTCCTTTTGTGCGGAAGAACTGACCAAAAAGAGTCTGGCGGTTTGGCTGAGGGACCAGTGCGGTCTGCCGGATCTGTACGCCAGTCTGGCAGAGGTGCTGGATAAAGCGCCGCTGCCGGAACGGGTGGCCGCCCACATTTTTGCTTATGCGGATTTTCTGAATAAGCAGGAAAGAGATGCTGTTTGCGAAAGGATCAAGAAGTCCTCTCATCTGGATCTGAATGAAAGAAGGAAATCCAGAGCAGACTTATTTTATTTGGATGGAAAATATAAAGAAGCTGTTACAGAGTATGGGAAACTGTTGCAAAAGAAAGCTTATGATACGGAGAAAATGAAGGGAATACTCCTTTATAATATAGGATGCTGTTATGCCTCCATGTTTTATTACCGCATTGCAGTGCAGTGGTTTTTACAGGCGGCAGAAACAGAAGCCTTGAAAAAAGATGCATTATTGGCAGCAGTATTTTGCATGGATGCAGATGGGGATGAGAAAGCTTTATCGGATTTTTTGGCTGCATATCCTGAAGCAAAATCCCTGGCCGCGGAAGCGGAAAGCAACAGAAAAGAAGCGGAAGAAATGTGGAAACAGGAGCCGGAGACGCAAAAGATGCAGACCATGCTGGAACGGTCAGGAAGCAGAAATCGGGAATATCAGGCTTACCTGACAGAAAAGATGGATAACTGGAAGAAGCGGCTTTAAAAGGCCGATCGATGTAAAAAGAAATGAGGCGTATATGAGTCTATTTAAGAAATTATTTTTGAAACAAATAGAATATGAACCTCTGACAGAGATTCAGACGGAAGAGGAAGAAGTAGAAGAGAGCCGGGATGTCCTGGATGTAACAGACAGTTCCCAGCGAAAAAAATATGTGGAAAGCTTTTTGGAACAGATGCGGGACAGTGCTCAGGAAATAGACAGACTCAAAGACGAGTACAGGCTGGTCAATGCCTATCTAAAGGATATGGAAGAGATTGAAGCACTCCCCCCTTCAGAAAAGGAATTTGTGGAAGAACATGCCAAAGCCATCAATGCTTTAGAAGGAGACCGGAGTCAGTTGGCTGAGCGAAACAGCCATATGGCAGAATCCGACTATCGGAAAATGGATCGGATGCGAGAAGAAGCAGAAGAAGGTATAAAGAAACTTCAGGAAGCGGAAGACTACCAGGAAAAGATCAAGAAAGACTTACAGCGTCTGGAGGGAGAAAAGCATGCCTGCAAATATCGAATGGAAGAAGCCAGGATCGCTTTGTTGAATATGCGGGGCATGGCTGTGATCTGCGTCATTGCCGCAGTGGCATGCCTTTTGTTGCTGATTCTGTTGCAGACGGTCTTTTCCATGGATGCCAAGGCAGGCTATCTGCTCATGGCCATTGCGGCAGCATTGGTTCTTACTATTTTGTTCGTGAAATATAAGGAAGCGGACAGAGAATTGCGTGCTGCATCGGGAAGCCTCAATAAAGTGATCCTTTTGCAGAATAAAGTGAAGATCCGCTATGTGAACAATACCAACCTGTTAGATTATTACTATATGAAGTACAATGTGGGCAGCGCCAAAAAGCTGGCCCAGCTATGGGAACAGTATCAGGCAGAAAAGGTGGAACGGCAAAGGCTGTTGGAAACGGAAGAGGATCTGGAATTTCACAGCGCCCAATTAGTAAAGCTGTTAAAGAGGTATCGTCTTTTTGATCCTATTATCTGGCTGCACCAGACCCAGGCGATCCTTGATAAGAAGGAAATGGTAGAGGTGCGCCATAGTCTGATCTTACGCCGCCAGAACCTGCGAAAGCAGATGGATTATAATAGTGAAAACGGCAAAGCTGCAAAGAATGAGATCATGACATTGGTCAAAGAATATCCTAAATATGCCAGGGAGATCTTAGGCCTTGTATCCGATTATGAAAAGAGATATCAGTTATAGGCCTTTCGTTGACAGAAGGGACAGGTCATGATACCATACAGGAGGAATTTTAAGTTTTTTACTTAGAGGAGGAGAAAACATGAAAAAATTTTTAGCACTGATGTTATGCGGCATTTTATCCGCAGCGCTTTTAACAGGCTGTGGTGATGCTACAGAAACCAATGCGGATAACGGAGCGCAGGTTTCAGAAGAAGAACGGACAACCTTTACAGTAGGCTTTGATGCAGAATATCCCCCTTACGGCTATATGGATGAAAACGGTGAATATACCGGCTTTGACTTAGAGCTGGCACAGGCGGTCTGCGATATGGAAGGATGGGAGCTGGTAAAGACCCCTATCGATTGGAATTCCAAGGATATGGAGCTGAATTCCGGTGCCATCGACTGTATCTGGAACGGTTTCACCATTAACGGCAGGGAGGATGACTATACCTGGTCCGATCCTTACTGCGACAACAGCCAGGTTATCGTTGTAGCAGAAAACAGCGGCATTTCTACTCTTGCCGATCTTTCCGGTAAGGTAGTAGGCGTGCAGGCAGGCAGCGCAGCTTTGGATGTATTAACTGATGAAGAGCAGCAGAAAGACTTAGCCGATACTTTTGAAACATTGCAGCAGTTTGCAGATTATAACTCCGCTTTCACAGAGTTACAGGCAGGCAGTCTGGATGCACTTGCCATCGATATCGGTGTGGCAAATTACCAGATCGAGTCCAGAGGAACAGGTTATGTGATCTTAGATGAGAAGCTGAATTCCGAGCAGTATGGTATCGGCTTTAAGCTTGGCAACGAGGGACTTCGTGATGTTGTCAATGCAGATATCAAGAAGCTGACAGAGGATGGTACTGTTGCAGCCCTTGCTGAGAAATACGGCATCAGCGATCTGATCTGCTTAGAATAATCGGTTGACAGACTAAGCTCATTCGGATAAGATGAGTGATTGAAAAACAAAATACACTTCATACTACAAAGGCCAGACAGTTATTCAGAGAAGCCGGGTGTAAATCCCGCACGGTCCCGCCACTGTGATGTACAAAAGATCGTACTAAGTCAGATCGCTGAGTCTGTCCTGCGCAAGTTCACGATGGATGAATTTGTGCCTGATTTTTTGCGGCATAAAACACCCTTTTCGTGTATGATAGGGTGTTTTGTTTTTTCATAGATCTTTGGCTGCAAAAGCAGCAGAATGGAGGAAATTATGAAGAAACACATGAAACAATGGGCATGGTATCTGGTTATGCTTTTATTGGCATGTTCCATGACAGCATGCGGCGACAAGGGAACCGGCGATCAGATCCAGGATCAGAACCAGGAGCAGGACCAGGGCGAGATTCAGGATGGAAGCTATGAAGAGCCGGAGATTCCCGTACAGCCGGAAACGCCCATTCAACCCAGGGGGATGAGCATGCTTCCTACAGTAGATCCCAGCGGGGCAGAGATCAGCGTACCGGAAGAGGTGAATTCTATTGTAGTTTTGGCTCCCTCCATTGCAGAAACAGTAGTGGCTTTGGGAGACGGAGACTTGATCGTGGCTTATGATACACAGAGCGTAGGCCTTACCGGTCTTCCTTCTGATGTACCGGTACTGGATATGGTGAATCCGGACATGGAGCAGTTAATGGCTCTTCATCCGGATGTATTGTTGGTGACCAGCCTTTCTCTCTATGATCAGGAAGCGCCTTATCAGCAGCTCATCGATGCCGGTGTCTGTGTGATCTGCATTCCCACCAGTGACAGCATGGAAGGCATCAAAAGCGATATCGCATTCTTAGCTGCAGTCCTTGGCAAGACGGAAGAAGGAGACAGGCTGATCGGTGAAATGCAGGCAGAGATCGATGCCATCGCAGCCATTGCCGAGACCATTCCGGAAGAGAGAACCGTTTATTTTGAAATAGCGGCTGCACCGGATCTGTACAGCTTTGGAAACGGTGTATACTTAAATGAGATGATCGAGCTCATCGGTGCCAAGAATATTCTGGCAGAGGAAGATGGATGGCTTTCTGTGGGAGAAGAAACCGTGGTTGCGGCAGATCCGGATGTGATCCTCACCAATGTCAATTACATAGAGGATGCGGTAGGAGAGATCAAAGGAAGAAACGGCTGGGATGGATTAAAAGCTGTTCAGAACGACAATGTTCATTATGTGGATAATATGGCGTCCTCCCTGCCTAACCAAAATGTGGTAAAGGCGCTGCGCCAGATGGCGGAGGCCGTTTATCCGGAGTATTACGGAGAATGAATACAAAAGTAAAAACAAAAATGCTGCTGCTTTTTGCAGCAGCTGTCATTGCAATGATTTTAGGGATCGGGATAGGCAGCGTGTCTATCCCTCCCGCAGTTACCATACGGATTTTGGGAAGCCGCCTCTTTGGGGCGGCTTTGCCGGATTCCATCGATCCTATCTATGTATCTTTGGTCATGGACATACGCCTTCCCAGAGTTCTACTGGCTTTTTTAACGGGAGCTTCTCTGTCCATATGCGGAACAGTGATGCAGTCTGTGTTAAAAAATCCCCTGGCCTCTCCTTACGGCCTGGGTATTTCTGCAGGAGCAGGATTAGGAGCTGCCCTGGTGATCGTAGGGGGTATTTCCGTGGGGACCCTTGGCATGTTCTTACTTCCTACGGTAAGCTTTACCTGCGGTCTTGTAACGGTAGTGTTGGTCATGCTGGTATCATCCCGTATTGACCGGACCATGTCCAATGTGACCATAGTATTGATCGGTATGGTGGTATCTTTATTTTTTACCGCTATTATGAATGTGATGGCGACAGCCTCCCCCAGTTATGCCCAGCGGATCAACCTCTGGCTCCTTGGCAGTTTTTCCGCCAGAGACTGGAGCAGTGTCTGGATCCTTCTTTTGGTGCTGATCTTGTGTGGGGTCTTCTTTCTCTGGCATACCAGGGAAATGGATATGATGACCTTTGGAGAAGAACAGGCGCAGGCTATGGGCGTGGATTTAAAGAAAAGCAAGTGGCTGCTTTTATGCGGCGTAGCGGTGCTTACCGGTACGGCAGTGGCTTTTACCGGGATCATCGGATTTATAGATCTGATCTCACCCCATGTAGTCAGGCGGTTTATGGGTTCCTCCCATGGAAAGGTGCTGCCGGCCTGCGCTTTGTTTGGCGGCGCTTTTATGGTGCTTTGCGACCTGGCAGGCAGGACACTGACTTCGCCTAAGGAGATCCCCATTGGATCTATTACCGCCTTGATCGGTGCGCCCTTTTTTGTGTATTTGTACTTTAGTGGGAGAAAGGGGTAGGAACAGTGCTTTTGGTAGAACATGTAACATGCGGATACGGCAAAGAGCCTATTATCAAAGATATCTCTTTTCAGGTGGAAGAAGGAGAGTGCCTTAGCATCTTAGGGCCCAACGGGTGTGGAAAAACCACGCTTTTGCGGGGTATTTCAGGCATCCTGAAATCACAGGGAAAGGTAGAGATCTGCGGACAGAACATCCTTTCTTTATCTCCCAGGCAAAAGGCTTTGCAGATGGCTTTTATGAGCCAGCTTTCTTCTGTTTATTTTTCTTATACGGTATATGAAACGGTCATGCTTGGCAGATATGCCCATCAGAAAAAAGGTGCCTTTTATACAACCTCAAAGGAGGATAAGCGCATTGTGGAGGAAAGCCTTAGGCGGACCGACATGCTTAAGCTGAAAGACCGGCTCATCACAGAGCTTTCCGGCGGACAATTGCAGCGGGTCTTTTTGGCCAGAGTTTTTGCCCAGGAGCCTCAGATCATTTTGTTGGATGAACCAACCAACCATCTGGATCTAAAATATCAGGTGGAGCTTATGGCAGCATTAAAGGAATGGGTAAAGCAGGGAGAGCGCTGTGTAGTAGGAGTGCTTCATGATGTGAATCTGGCCCTGGATTTTGCGGACAAGGTGCTGTTAATGGAACAAGGGAAAGTAAAAGCAATGGAAAAGGTGGAAAATCTGGATATTTCCCTGATCAGTGAAACCTATGGCATGGATGTGGCAGGTCATATGAAAACAATTTTAAAAAGATGGGTATAAATCCGTAAATTGTTGTAGAAAGACTTTCGACCTTGTGATACGATATAAAGGGCTTAGCCCCAAATCGGAGGAAAAAGTTATGGAGTTTACAACGATTTTGCAGCAGCTTGGCGACGGCATGATCAAAACCATAGGGATCTTTGTGTGGACCCTGGTCTTATCCCTGCCTTTGGGTTTGTTCATTGCCTTTGGAAGAATGGCAAAGAACCGTTTCATAGCTGTGATATTCAAAATTTACATATCTATCATGAGGGGAACACCGTTAATGCTTCAGCTTTTGGTGGTGTATTTCGGTCCCTATTATCTATTCGGCATCCAGCTTCCAAAAGGATATCGTTTTATTGCCATTATCATCGGCTTTGTCTTGAACTATGCGGCATATTTTGCGGAGATCTACCGCTCCGGTATTGAATCCATGCCGGTGGGACAGTATGAGGCGGCAAAGGTTCTTGGCTACTCCAAGACACAGACCTTTATGAAGATCATCCTGCCCCAGGTCATGAAACGGATCTTGCCGGCTGTTACAAACGAAGTCATCACGCTGGTAAAAGATACTTCTTTGGCATTTTCCCTTGCTTATATGGAAATGTTTACCATTGCAAAGCAGATTGCGGCGGCTCAGACTACCATGATGCCTTTTGTGGCAGCAGCCATTTTTTACTATGTGTTTAATCTGGTGGTAGCAACGGCCATGGAACGGATCGAGAAGTGTCTTTCTTATTATCGCTAGGAGGTGGAAGCATGAACATATTGGAGATCAGGCATATGAAAAAGCAGTTTGACGGACTGCATGTATTAAAGGATATTTCCCTGACGGTAAAAGAAGGAGAAGTGCTTTCCATCATCGGTCCTTCCGGTTCCGGAAAGTCTACCATTTTGCGCTGCGCTGCCATGTTGGAAAAGATGGACGGCGGCGATCTGATCTATATGGGAGAATATGCGGCAAAGGACGAAAACGGCAAAAGCGTCTATGCCTCTAAAAATGAATTAAAGAAATTCGGACATTATTTCGGACTGGTTTTTCAGAATTTCAACCTGTTTCCCCATTACAGCGTCTTAAAAAATATTATGGATGCCCCCATCAGTGTAGACAAGGTAAGCAAGGAGGAAGCAATGGAGCGGGCAGAAAAGCTGCTTTTACAGTTGGGACTTTCCGATAAGAGGGATGCCTACCCTTACCAGCTTTCCGGGGGACAGCAGCAGAGGGTTTCCATTGCCAGAGCTTTGGCAAGGCAGCCCAAGATCTTGTTTTTTGATGAGCCCACATCGGCTCTTGATCCCATGCTGACAGCAGAGGTATTAAAGGTTATTAAGGAACTGGCCAAAGAAAAAATGACCATGATCATTGTGACCCATGAGATGGAATTTGCAAGAGAGCTTTCCGACAGGATCATCTTTATGGAGGAAGGAACCATACAGCAGGAGGGGACGCCGGAAGAGATTTTTGCTTCTGATAACCCGAGAATTCGTGATTTTATCGGAAAATTTAGGAGTTAGGCGGAAATTTTTGGCGGTTTCACAGATTGCATTCTGTTTCCTGATTGTTTATAATTGTGTTGCATATGGTCTGAGTAATACGGATCAGCGTATAAAAGAAAGAAAGGTACGAGGTAGCAGAGATGAAAAAATTAAATCAGCTCTATGAAGGAAAAGCAAAGAAGGTATTTGAAACGGACGATCCCGATGTATTGATCGTAGACTACAAGGATGATGCAACTGCTTTTAACGGAGAAAAGAAAGGCACCATCGTAGGCAAAGGCGTCATCAACAACCGGATGACCAACCATGTATTTAAATTGCTGGAAAAGGAAGGCGTTCCCACTCATCTTGTAGAGGAATTAAGCGACAGAGAAACAGCAGTAAAGCGGGTTGAGATCGTTCCTTTAGAGGTTATTATCCGAAATGTGGCAGCAGGAAGCTTCTCCAAGCGTCTTGGTGTAGAAGAGGGTACTCCCTTTAAAGAGCCTACCATTGAGTTTTCCTACAAAAATGATGAGCTGGGGGATCCCCTTATCAACAGCTATTTTGCAGTAGCATTGGGACTTGCTACCTGGGAAGAAATAGAAGTGATCAAGAAATATGCTTTCAAAGTAAATGAAGTATTGAAGGCTTATTTCCTTCAGGCAGATATCAAGCTGATCGACTTTAAGATCGAGTTCGGCAGATATCACGGTCAGATCATCTTGGCTGATGAGACCAGCCCTGACACCTGCAGACTTTGGGATGTGAATACCAACGAGAAGCTGGACAAAGACCGCTTCCGCAGGGATCTGGGAAATGTAGAAGAAGCATATAACGAAGTATTTAAAAGATTGGGATTATAAGGATGGACGAGACACGCATACGACGGGAAGAAGCAGATGGCATCGGAGAAGAATGCGGTGTCTTCGGCATGTATGATTTTGATGGAAATGATGTGGCAACCAGCATTTATTACGGACTGTTTGCCTTACAGCACAGGGGCCAGGAAAGCTGCGGTATTGCCGTAAGCGAAACCGACGGTCCCAAGGGAAAGGTATCCACCTACAAGGATATGGGTCTGTTAAACGAAGCCTTTAGGCCGGATACCCTTTCTTCTTTAAAGGGCGATATCGGCGTGGGACATGTACGCTATTCCACAGCAGGCAGTTCCACCAGAGAAAATGCCCAGCCTTTGGTCTTAAATTATGTGAAGGGTACATTGGGACTGGCCCATAACGGTAACCTGATCAATGCGCCGGAGCTGAGGCGGGAGCTGGAATATACGGGAGCGATCTTCCAGACTACCATCGATTCGGAAGTGATCGCTTACCATATTGCAAGGGAAAGGCTGCGTTCTAAGACAGTAGAGGAAGCGGTCAGATTTGCCATGGAGAAGCTAAAAGGCGCTTATTCTTTGGTAGTCATGAGCCCCAGAAAGCTGATCGGAGCCAGAGATCCCTTTGGGTTCCGCCCTTTGTGCATCGGCAAGCGGGATAACTGTTATATCTTAGCAAGCGAGACCTGTGCCCTGGATACCATCGGCGCAGAATTTGTCCGGGATGTGGAGCCGGGAGAAGTGGTAACCATCAGTCCCGAAAAAGGCATCGAGTCCGATAAGAGCCTGTGTATCCCCAAAGAGCAGCATGCCAGATGTATTTTTGAATATATTTATTTTGCAAGGCCGGATAGCTATTTAGACGGCATCAGCGTCTATAAGTCCAGGATCTTAGCCGGCAGATTTTTGGCAATGGATTCCCCGGTGGAGGCGGATATCGTAACAGGTGTGCCGGAGTCTGGCAACTGCGCCGCCATGGGATATTCCTTAGAGTCGGGCATTCCCTATGCCCCTGCCTTTGTCAAAAATACCTATGTGGGACGAACCTTTATCAAGCCCAAGCAAAAGAACCGGGAAAGCAGCGTTTCTGTTAAGTTAAATCCCATTAGGGAAGTGGTAGAGGGCAAGCGGGTGGTCATGATCGACGACTCCATTGTCCGGGGCACTACTTCTGATCGGATCGTGAAAATGCTGCGGGATGCGGGCGCAAAGGAAGTGCATGTACGAATTTCTTCCCCGCCGTTCTTGTGGCCTTGTTACTTTGGTACAGATGTGCCTGCAAGGGAGCAGCTCATTGCCTATAACCGTACCATAGAGGATATCAGACAGATCATCGGTGCGGATTCTTTAGGATATCTGGATATCGAGAGACTTCCCCAGATGGTAGAGGGGAAAGAGATCTGCACAGGATGCTTTACCGGTAATTATCCCTTGGATCCGCCGGAAGAAGATATCAGAGGCGAATTTGATAAATAACAATGCAAAAGGAGATAAAATCATGAGCACAGACAGATATGTTAGCCCATTATCAGAGCGTTATGCCAGCAGGGAAATGCAGTATATCTTTTCTCCCGATATGAAATTCACTACCTGGAGAAAGCTGTGGATCGCCCTTGCGGAAACGGAAATGGAGCTGGGGCTTTCCCAAAACGGCAAGCCTGTTATCACACCGGATCAGGTAGAAGAATTAAAAGCCCATGTGTCCGATATCAACTATGATGTGGCAAAGGCAAGAGAAAAAGAAGTGCGCCATGATGTTATGAGCCATGTCTATGCCTATGGTAAACAGTGCCCCAAAGCGGCAGGCATTATTCATTTAGGCGCTACGTCCTGCTATGTGGGAGACAATACGGATATTATCGTGATGACAGAGGCTTTAAAGCTGGTTAAGAAAAAACTGGTCAATGTGATCGCCAAGCTTTCCCAGTTTGCAGATACTTATAAAAGCCAGCCCACTCTGGCATTTACCCATTTCCAGCCTGCCCAGCCTACGACAGTAGGAAAAAGAGCTACCCTCTGGGCACAGGAATTTTGTATGGATTTAGAGGACTTAAATTATGTGCTCTCCACTATGAAGCTTCTTGGTTCCAAAGGTACCACAGGAACCCAGGCTTCCTTCCTGGAGCTTTTTGACGGAGATCAGGAAACCATTGACAAGATCGATCCCATGATCGCAAAGAAAATGGGCTTTGACTCCTGCGTGCCTGTATCGGGACAGACCTACAGCCGCAAGACGGATACAAGAGTCTGCAATATCTTATCTGGCATTGCGGCAAGCGCCCATAAGATGAGCAATGATATCCGTTTATTACAGCATTTAAAAGAAGTGGAAGAGCCCTTTGAGAAGAGCCAGATCGGTTCCTCCGCCATGGCATATAAGAGAAATCCCATGAGAAGTGAGCGTATCGCTTCCCTTTCCAGGTTTGTTATGATCGATGCCTTAAATCCTGCCATTACTTCGGCTACCCAGTGGTTTGAGCGCACCTTGGATGATTCGGCAAACAAACGGCTTTCCATCCCTGAAGGATTTCTTGCAGTGGACGGTATCTTGGATCTGTGCCTTAATGTAGTGGACGGACTGGTGGTTTATGATAAGGTTATTGAGAAACGCCTGATGAGTGAGCTGCCTTTTATGGCTACAGAAAATATTATGATGGATGCGGTAAAGAGAGGCGGCAACAGACAGGAGCTGCACGAGCGGATCAGAGAGCTTTCCATGGAAGCCGGCAAAAATGTAAAACAGCTGGGAAAAGACAACAATCTTTTGGAACTGATCGCAGCAGACCCTGCCTTTGGCATGGATATAGAGGCTTTAAAACAGGCTATGGACCCTGAAAAATATGTGGGAAGAGCACCGGTACAGGTGGAAGCCTTCTTAAAAGAAGTCATTGCACCGATCTTAGAAGAAAATAAAGATCTGTTGGGCATGACTGCACAGATCAATGTGTAATAGAAAACGCCGGATTTCGTGAAAGGGGTCTTATGGCAACAAAGCTGCGGATTTTACAGGTACATGATTTATATAAAATAAGAGGTGGCGAAGAACAGGTGGTAGAGGATGAAAGAGCATTGCTGACATCCCATGGGCATCAGGTTTTCCTCTATAAAAGGGATAACCGAAAGTTAGATGACATGAGATTTTGGGGTAAGCTCTGCCTTCCTTTTACCACTATTTTTTCTGTTAAAACCTATCTGGAAGTAAGAAAGGAAATCAAAGAAAAGCAGGTGGACATCCTTCATGTGCACAATACCCTGCCTCTGATCAGTCCATCGGTATTCTTTGCTGCTTTTTCCATGAAGGTGCCGGTGGTTATGACCCTTCACAATTTTCGCCTGCTTTGTTTAAACGGGATCTTTTATCGGGACGGTCATATCTGTGAGGATTGTGTCAAGAAGGGATTGTGTCAGGGGGTCCTTCATAGCTGCTATCGAGACAGCAGGAGCATGTCTTTTCTTTGTGCCTTCAGCACAAAGCTTCATCGGCTTCTTGGGACCTATGACCGGATAGCTTACATCTGTCTGACGGAATTTAACAAAGAAAAGCTTTTGGAAGCTGGTCTCATTCATCCTAAGCAGGTGTTTGTAAAGCCGAACTTTTCCGAGAGGTTAGAAAAGGCTGTCACAAAAGAACAAAGAAAAGACTTTGTTCTATATGCCGGTAGATTGGAAAAGGAAAAAGGCATACCCCTTTTGTTCCGGGCATATCGGTTGGCAAAAGAACAAAACAGGGAAATGCCAAGGCTTTTGGTCTGCGGCGAGGGCAGCTTGGATACTGCCTGTAAGCGCTATATCAAAAAGCATGAACTTGGCGGTCAGATCATTATGATGGGCAGGCTTTCTCATGAAGAATTGGTGAGTAAAATGGGAGAGGCAAAGGCTGTGATCCTTCCTTCCCTTTGGTACGAAGGCTTTCCTTTAACTATTTTAGAAGCTTACGGAGTAAAAACGCCGGTGATCTGTCAGGATTTTGGCAATGTAGGCAATCTGGTACGAAACGGCGTAAACGGTCAAAAGATCAGACCGGGAGATATAAAAAGGCTGGCAGAAGCCATAGCAGACTGTGATGAACTTTCCTGTTCCTTTGATCTGCCGGAGGCAAAGCTGTGGGAAAAGGAAGAAAATTATAAAAAGCTCATAGAGATTTACGAAAGGTGTATGGAGGATGTTTGCATTTCTGAAAAATAAGAAAAACGAGGCGCTGGAAACAAAGCTTCAAACGTTGCAGATGAATTTTGAAAACAATTATAAGGATGCGGCAAAATTAAATTATGAAGAGTATTGGAAGCTGTTTGAAAGTTTGAAAACATCGGGAAAGCTTTCGGATAAGCAGATCGCATACTATCAGGAAAGAGGAGAGCAGCTAAAAGACAGGATGAATAATTTCCATCATCAGAACAATGTGAAAAGCTTTTAGGCCGCTTTCTTAAGGAGAGAAAATAGATGAAGGGAAATCTGGAATATTACAGGGTGTTTTATTATGTGGCAGAGTATAAGAGCCTGACCCTTGCGGCTCAGGAGCTGTCCATATCCCAGCCTGCAGTCAGTCAGTCCATGAAGGTTTTGGAAAGCCAGTTGGATACCAAGCTGTTTTTGCGTACTGCCAGAGGGGTGCGGCTGACACCGGAAGGAGAGATCCTGTACGAATATGTAAAAAGCGGATATGAGCAGATTGCTCAGGGTGAACAGGTTTTGCAGAAGCTTCAAAATCTGGAAGCGGGCGAGATCCATATTGGCGCCAGCGACATGACCCTGCAGTATTATCTGTTGCCTTTTTTGGAGCAATACCATGAGCTTTATCCGGGTATCAAAGTGAAGATCACCAACGGACCCACCCCGGAAACCTTGCGGAAAATGAAGGAGGGTCTTTTTGACTTTGTATTGGTCAGTACCCCCTTTGAAGAACGGGAAGATATGGAAGTCATGCCTGTCAGGGAAATTGAGGATATCTTTGTGGCAGGGCGTAAGTATACCAGACTGAAAAACCATATGACGGATTTTAAGGAACTGACGGAATACCCCATTATATCTTTGGAAAAAAATACCAGCACCAGAAAATACATGGATGATCTGCTGGCGGAAAACGGTGTCATTTTAAATCCGGAGTTCGAGCTTGCCACATCCGATATGATCATACAGTTTGCATTGGGTAACTTAGGAATCGGATGCGTGGTAAGGGATTTTGCAAGAGAATATATTGAATCGGGCAGACTGTTTGAGCTTCGCTTTAATAAGATGATTCCCAAACGGCAGATCTGCATGGTAACCAATAAAAAGCTGCCTGTCAGCATGGCAGCCAAGGGACTGTTGGAGTTGGTGAAAAAGAGTGGGGAAGGATGAAAGCCTTAGAAGTCATCTCTGAAAAGCGATTTGGTTTACATAACTTTGAAATGTGCAGTTTGTTCCCTTAAAACGACAGTTTGTTCCTCAAATATTGAATAATGGCTCAATTATGCGGGTTTTCTGTGAGATAATTTCTCCAATATGTTTCGTATTTGTATTGCGATAAAAAGCTTATCTGTCTCCTTTTGCTATCGTAAGTACAGGTGTATTTTTATTATGCATAAAACAGCAGCTTATTTCAATATTTTATAACAGCTATATGGGATTTACATAAAGCTTTATTATAATTTAAAATTATATCTAATATAAAAAATATTGATTTTACTTATATAATAAACGGGTCTATAATAGTACTGAAAAAAATAAAGGCATCCTGTTTTTGAAAAACAGGGATCAGGAGGAACAATTTATTATGGTAAAAGCAGTAGTAGGCGCCAATTGGGGCGACGAAGGCAAAGGAAAGATCACAGATATGATGGCGGAGGATGCGGATATCATCATCCGTTTCCAGGGCGGTGCCAATGCAGGACACACTATTGTAAACGACTATGGAAAGTTTGCACTTCACAGCCTTCCGTCCGGCGTATTTTATGGACATACCACCAGCATTATCGGAAATGGCGTAGCATTAAACATTCCGGTTTTGTGCAATGAGATCAAATCTCTGACAGACAGAGGCGTGCCGGAGCCTAAGATCTTAGTTTCGGACCGGGCGCAGATGGTCATGCCTTATCATATTTTGTTTGATCAGTATGAGGAGGAGCGTCTGGGGGGCAAGTCCTTCGGTTCCACCAAATCCGGTATCGCACCCTTTTATTCCGACAAATATGCAAAGATCGGTTTCCAGGTAAGCGAATTATTTGATGAGGAATTATTAAAAGAAAAAGCAGAGCGCATCTGCGAGACCAAAAATGTGCTGTTGGAGCATTTGTATCACAAGCCCTTATTAAAGCCGGAAGAACTGCTTGCCACTCTTCATGAATACAGAGATATGATAGAGCCTTATGTATGTGATGTATCCCTTTATCTGGACGAAGCCATCAAGGCAGGAAAAGAGATTTTGTTAGAAGGCCAGCTCGGTACTTTAAAGGATCCTGACCACGGTATTTACCCTATGGTCACATCTTCTTCTACTTTAGCGGCATTTGGTGCCATCGGCGCAGGCATTCCGCCTTATGAGATTAAGGAGATCATCACGGTCTGCAAGGCATATTCTTCCGCAGTGGGCGCAGGTGCCTTTGTATCTGAGATATTCGGAGAGGAAGCGGATGAGCTTAGAAGAAGAGGGGGAGACGGCGGAGAATTTGGCGCTACCACAGGCAGACCCAGAAGAATGGGTTGGTTTGACTGTGTGGCTTCCAAATACGGCTGCAGGCTGCAGGGGACTACAGATGTGGCTTTCACCGTTTTGGATGTATTGGGCTATCTGGATGAGATACCTGTCTGCACCGGTTATGAGATCGATGGTGTGGTGACTACAGATTTCCCTGTAACCAGCAAATTGGAAAAAGCGAAGCCGGTACTGGAAGTGCTTCCGGGATGGAAATGCGACATTCGAGGCATTAAAAACTATGATGAGCTGCCGGAAAACTGCAGAAAATATGTGGAGTTTATTGAGGAAAGGATCGGTTATCCCATTACCATGGTCAGCAACGGACCGGGCAGAAGCGATATTATCTACAGAAAAAGCAGTCTTAGCAGGTAATCCATATGATCGAGGCGGTTATTTTTGATATCGGCAATGTGTTGGTGGATTTTTGCTGGGAGGAATACCTGGAAAGCTTCGGCTTCTCGGAAGAGATCGCAAAACGGGTCGCTAAGGCCACGGTCTTAAGCAGTGCATGGGATGAGTTTGACAGAGGCGGCAGTGAGGAAGAAGAACTGATTGATGCCTTTGTTGAGAACGATCCGGAGATAGAGGCAGAAATCCGTCAGATCTGCAAGGATGTCCATGACATGTTAAGAAAGCGGGATTATGCCATACCCTGGATACAGGAATTAAAGGAAAAGGGGTTAAAGGTATATTATCTTTCCAATTTTTCCAAAAAGGCGGAGCGGGAATGCGCGCATACCATTGACTTCATTCCTTATACGGACGGCGGTATCCTCTCTTACGAAGAAAAGGTAATAAAGCCGGATCCGAAGATTTATCAGATCCTGATCGATCGTTATGGATTGGTACCCGAAAAATGCGTCTTTCTGGATGATAAAGAAGAAAACTGCAAAGGTGCGGAACGATTTGGCATTCATGCCATACGATTTACCACTAGGGAAGCGGCAATAGAAGAATTAAAAAAGCTGGGCATATATTAATGCCCGGCTTTTTGTACAATATGTCCTGGGTGGTCTAAGCTTGTTTATCTTCGGAATCTTCCTCTCCGGTTTCCATCAGATCAAAGGAAGCGGGAGTGTGTTTTTTGCTGATCATCCCATAGATCCAAATGTAGACCCAGATCAAAATGGGAACGGCAACAGTAGCAATAAGACAGGTTCGAAACAGACCGCCGGTTCCATCAAAATTGAAAATTGCGGCGATCAGAGTAAAAAGATAAAGCAATCCTAAAAAGATCACACCGCATAAAGCAGCAATTCTTTGAGACTTTGTATGCATAAGAAAACTCCTTTCCCTTGTAATTTATCACATATCTGTCTATAATGAAAGAAAAAAAGAGGTAATCGGGACACATGATTGAAAATGGGAAAAGAATCTCGCTGGAAACGAAAGTTATGTTAAAAGATCGTTACCGCATGGATGAAGTTTTGGGAAGTAACGGCATAAGCATTACTTATCTGGCGTTTGATACCTTTCGAGAAAAGAAGATCGTAGTCAAAGAACTGTTTCCGGAAGCAATGGTGGAGCGAAATCCAAGCGACCGGATTACGGTTTCCTGCAGTATGGTCCATGAAGGCGAGTTTGCCCGGATGAAGGAACATATGATGGTCGAAGCAAAGAAGTTGATCAAGCTTTATCCGCTTAAGGGAATTGCCAATGTGATAACCTTCTTCGAAGAAAATAAGACCGTTTATGTGGTCATAGAGTATGTGGAAGGCATAAGCCTGCCTGAGCATATGAAAAAGATCCATATGCCCAGGATTCTTTTAAAAGATGCCTTTAAACTGATCAAACCTGTTGTGGCTTCTTTGGAAAGGGTTCACAGCAAAGGTGTGGTTCATGGCAAGATCAATCCTTCCCTGATCCGCATTACGGAAACAGGGGAGCCTGTGCTTCTTGGGTTTTGTGATCCCATGGAGGATGCATCCATTGCGATCTTAGAAGATGCTACGGCAAGAGTCTCCGGTTATTCTCCGGTGGAGCAGTATGTAGAGGGAGGCAGGATCATGCCTTCTGTGGATATTTATGCCGTGGCGGCAATTCTTTATGAAATGACTACCGGTCACAAAGTGCCTGCTTTTTATGAAAGGATGAGTGAAGAAAATCCCGAAGGCAGGGATATTCTGGTACCGCCTTCTTATTACAACGGTTCCATTATGGATTACCAAAGCAAAGCTTTGTTAAAGGCGCTTGCCATTTATGATTTTGACAGGTATCAAAATCTGAATGAGTTTGTGCAGGCGATTTCGGAAGAAGAGTTTGCGCCCGAGTATCAGATCCGAATGAGGGAAAAACCTTTGTTGATGGTCAGGGTGCAAAAGTATCGAATGCTGTTTATGGGGATTTTTGTTGTGGGTATGCTGTTTTTTGCCGTATTCTTCATTCCCAAGGGCTTGCGGTTTGCCACCAGCACAGGTGCAGAGCGTTTCTACCAAAAACTGGAACAGGCTACGCTTTATGAACAGTGTGAAATGATAGCCGGTTTGTCAGAAAGGAAACGAAGTTCCTATGCCAATGATTATACGCAGATGGATGAAGAAGGAGAGCATGCCATTTACTATTATGACAAGATAACAGGACGGTATTTAAGCCGGGAGGGCCTGGATCTCAATAGAGATATGGTACGATTTATTACCTTGGATTATCGTTTGAACGGCAGTGCTATTCTCACCATTGTGGAGGATGGCAGAAAGCGTGAACTTACCATTAACTTAAAACCCAATGCTGCGGGAGAATACGCCGTTTCAGAAAAAGTAACGGGTACAGAAGAGGAAGATGGATTGTCTAACTATCTGGTAGGACCCGAATAAGACCGGCAGGATCAACATGGATAAAAGCGTGATTTTGCTTGCAAGATTCACGAATTTTATATATACTATTTCAAGCGGCAGAGAATGCCGGATCATCTTATGAAAAAACCAAAAGGAGTACGACTATGGCATTATTACAATTATGGAGAGATATGGCCTATGATGAATCCGCCAACAAAGGGGATCTACAGAAATTCTGGGGAGACTATTTTAAGAAGGAACAGGCTATTTATAAAGAATTATTGGCAGATCCCGATACAGAAGTAAAGGGAAGCGTCAGTGAACTGGCCTCCAAATATGGGATCGATCTGATGACAATGACCGGATTCTTAGATGGGATCAATGATTCCTTAGTGGAGCCCAATCCCATTGAAGAGATGGAAGCAGACACGCAAGTCAGCTTAAAGTTTGATAAAGAAAGCTTATACAAAAACATGGTTGCTGCTGATGCAGAGTGGCTTTATGGTTTGGAGGAGTGGAAACAGATCTTTGATGAGGACAAGCTGAAAGAGCTATATCAGGAACAGAAGCGTTCTACCACTTTTGTAAATGAGACAAAGATCTACCCCAACGATCCTTGTCCCTGCGGCAGCGGTAAGAAATATAAAAAGTGCTGTGGTAAAGGCAAATAAAAAAACACTTTACAATAGTTTGATTTAGGCATAAAATAGGAATGTCAAGTTAGATTTATATATGATAAATCGAAGAAGAGAAGAGTAGGATGGGAAATGCATCAGAGAGAAGCGCCACGAGGTGAAAGCGCTTTTGCAGGGAACATCCGAATACCAACTCTGAGTGGCCCCAATCCGGCCCGGTGATACCGTTATCATCTAATGAGAGGTCTGTAAGCCCTGTTTATGCTAAATGTTGGTTTTACGGGCAAGCAGGGTGGAACCGCGTATGATACGTCCCTTACATTGCAAATATGCAGTGTAAGGGATTTTATATTCTAATTAAGGGAATTTTATTTATGAAAAGGAGGATTACAAAATGAGAGAAAAATGGGATGAATTGGAAGCATTTCTTTCGGAGGATTCAGAAGTAACAGCCAAAGAATTCTGCCTGACCGTTGCCGTAGCATTCTTGCTTGGATTGGTACTTGGCATGTTATTTTCTCCCAAAAAGAGTATTACTATCGGCAGCAACAATATCGGCGCAGGCTGGGGCGATGAAGATGAGGATGAAGATTAGATCTGAGAGGAAGGAATAAACCATGAAGATTACATTAAAGGATGGCAGTACAAAAGAATATGCCAAGGCCATGAGCGTATATGATATTGCTTTAGATATCAGCGAAGGGCTTGCCAGGGCAGCCTGTGCAGGAGAGATTGATGGTAAAGTAGTGGATCTCAGAACCGTAGTGGAGGACGACTGCAATCTCCAGATCTTGACGGCAAATGATGAAGCGGGACTTCGTACCGTCCGTCATACCTGTTCTCATGTGCTGGCAGAGGCGGTTAAAAGACTGTTTCCCGATGCAAAGGTGACCATCGGTCCCTCCATTGATGAAGGGTTTTATTATGACTTTGAGCATGAGCCTTTTTCCAGAGAGGATCTGGATGAACTGGAAAAGGAAATGAAAAAGATCATTAAGGAAGGCCATAAGCTGGAGCGCTTTACTCTGCCCAGAGAAGAGGCTATCAAATTGATGCAGGAAAAAGGCGAGCCTTATAAGGTAGAATTGATCGAAGATCTGCCGGAAGACAGCGAGATCTCCTTCTACGACCAGGGCGGCTTTGTGGATCTGTGTGCCGGTCCTCATCTGATGAGCACCAAAGGCATCAAGGCATTTAAGCTGATCTCTTCTTCCATGGCATATTGGAGAGGGGATTCCGACAAGGCAAAGCTGCAGCGTATTTACGGCACTGCCTTTAACAAAAAAGAAGAACTGGAAGCTTATCTGGAGCATCTGGAGGACATCAAAAAGCGGGATCACAATAAGCTGGGCCGGGAAATGGAATTATTTACCACAGTGGATGTGATCGGACAGGGACTGCCTTTGATCATGCCAAAGGGCACCAAAATGATCATGAAGATGCAGCGCTGGATCGAGGATCTGGAAGATAAGGAATGGGGCTATGTCAGGACCAAGACTCCCTTAATGGCAAAAAGCGATCTCTACAAGATTTCCGGTCACTGGGATCACTATACGGACGGCATGTTCGTACTGGGTGATGAAGAAAAGGATAAAGAGGTCCTTGCCCTTCGTCCCATGACCTGTCCTTTCCAGTACTATGTATATAAGGCAACCCAGCATTCTTACAGGGATCTGCCTATCCGTTACGGCGAGACCTCTACCCTGTTTAGAAATGAGGACTCCGGCGAGATGCACGGGCTGACCAGAGTGCGTCAGTTTACCATTTCCGAAGGACACCTGATCGTTCGTCCCGACCAGATGGTGGAAGAGTTTAAGGGCTGTCTTGCACTGGCAAAGCACTGTTTGACTGTTTTGGGCGTGGAAGAGGATGTAACCTATCATCTTTCCAAATGGGATCCGGAAAACAGTGAGAAATATATCGGCGAACCTGCGGTTTGGGAAGAGACCGAACAGCATATCAGGGAGATCTTAACCGAACTGGATATTCCCTTTGTGGAGGATGTGGGAGAAGCCGCTTTCTACGGTCCCAAGGTGGATATCAATGCAAGGAATGTATACGGCAAAGAGGATACCATGATCACCATTCAGTGGGATGCCCTGTTGGCCGAGCAGTTTGATATGTACTTTATCGATCAAAACGGAGAAAAGGTACGGCCTTATATCATCCACAGGACATCCATGGGCTGCTATGAAAGGACCCTGGCATGGCTGATCGAGAAATATTCGGGCAAATTCCCTACCTGGCTTTGTCCGGAGCAGGTGCGCATCCTGCCTATTTCCGAGAAGTTTGCAGACTATGCGGAAAAGGTGAGAAAGGAACTGGCTGCTAATGATGTGGATGTGACTGTTGACGGCCGTTCCGAGAAGATCGGCTACAAGATCAGGGATGCCAGAATGAATAAGATCCCTTATATGCTCATTGTGGGAGCACAGGAAGAAGAGCAGGGCATGGTTTCTGTCAGAAGCCGTTTCGCCGGTGATGAAGGCCAGAAGACTTTGGCTGAATTTACGGAGATGATCTGCAAAGAGATCCGTACCAAAGAGATCAGAAAAGAGCTTCCTGAGGAAGAAAAGAACAAATAAAAAAAGCAGATAACGGGAGTCGAACCCGCCTTTCCAGCTTGGGAAGCTAGCGTTCT
>JAFLSW010000023.1 GCA_022510725.1 Lachnospiraceae bacterium | reverse complement strand
TTTATGCAATATGACGAAGAGACAAGACAGGCAGACACACAAAAAACAGGAACAGTTTGAGAAAACTGTTCCTGCTTTAAAGGATTCAAAATCTTTTCATTTATGAAACTGCTACAGCAGCAAAAATTGTTCCACCACAAAAACTGCCAGACATGCACCTGCCGCCACTGTGACCAAGTTCCTTTTACAGCAGGCCAGTATGACCGCCACCGCTACACCGGCAAAAGCACTGACCAAACTGCCTGTGGCATAAAAGACCGCCGGTATTGTCATGGCCGTCAGGCATGCATAAGGTACATAGTATAAAAAAGAACGGACAAAAGGATTGTCGATCTTTTTTCGAAAAACGGTTAAAGGGATCATACGGATCAGATAGGTCACAAAGGCCATCATCAAAATATACAGATAGATCATCTTATCATACCTCTTTTTCTTCCGATTCCTGTGAGACAGGGAACCAAAGCGCCCCACATGCTGAAGCCAAAATCGTACAGATAATAATGGATATCCCTGTAGAAATGCTTGAAAACAGCGGGACATAGTAGATCACACAACTAAAGATGCCAGCCAAAGCAGCAACGCACAGTACCGGACGCATTTTTACCGCAGCCGGAACCACGATGGCAATAAACATGCCATAGAGGGCTACACTTAATGCACTGCTGATCGCCATCGGCAATACTCTTCCTGCAACCGCTCCCAATATGGTGCCCCCTGTCCATCCCAGGATTGGCAGAATCTGCAACCCCACCATGTAAGGAAATGTCAGGCTTTTTGCATGTCCCATAGCTACTGCAAAAATCTCATCCGTATTGGCAAAGGCTACTACCATGCGCTGCCAAAGGGTCATTTCCTCCGACAGCTTTTGCGACAGAGACAGGCTCATCAGCGCATAGCGCAGATTGATGATCAACTGTGTCAAAATCAGCTCCAATAGAGTTCCACCGGAAGCAATAACTGCGATTCCCGCAAACTGACCTGCACTGGTCATATTGGTAAGACTCATAAGTGCCCCCTGAAAAACAGTAAGGCCCGATGCCAATGCCATAATTCCCAAGCTGAAACTGACCGACAGGTAGCCAAGGGCAATAGGTACACCGTCTCTTAACCCTTCCATAAAATGCCTTTTCATATTTATACTCCTCTTAGGTCATTTTTTGTAGACACGCGATACACTCTACATTCCCCGTTCCCGGAAACATATCCACGGCACAGGCTTTTTCCATTTTATAACCGCTTGCAAAAAATACTTCCATATCTCTTGCCAGGCTAGTAGGCTTACAGGAAATATAGACAATCCTTGGCACACCGTAGGCGATCAGCTTGGTAAGGGCTTTGGGATGGATGCCGTCCCGGGGAGGATCCAGTACGATAAAGTCCGGTTTCTCTTCCACGGTATCCAATACTTTTAAAACATCACCTGCTATAAATTCACAGTTATGTAAACCATTCGCTTTGGCATTTTCTTTTGCGGCTTCCACTGCTTCTTCCACGATCTCTACGCCGATCACCTTCTTTGCCACCGGAGCTAACATCTGTGCAATGGTGCCCGTTCCGCTGTAAAGATCAAATACAATCTTATCCGGCTCTCCATCGGAAAGCTTACCGATATATTCTCTTGCCGTTTCGTATAACACCTCTGCACCCAAAGAATTGGTCTGAAAAAAAGAGAACTGGGATATTTGAAAGCGCAGGCCCATTAATTCCTCATAAAAGAAATCGCTGCCGTAAAGGATCTCATTTTGATCTGCCTTTACTACATCCGCAACGGAATCATTGGTAGTATGGAGTATCCCGGCAATGTGTCCTGCAAAGTCATCCTGCTTTTCCAGATCTAACAGTGCCTGTTTGAATCCTTCCAAAACCTGCTTTTCTTTAGTCTTTCTTTCCTCTTGAGACAGCTTATCATCTTCAGGAGCTTTGGTACTGTATCTGCTGCTTGTTACCAGGGCGATCAACAATTCACCGCTTTTTGTTCCTTTCCTTACCAACAGATGCCGCAGATATCCTTCCTGCCGCATCCGATGATAAAAGTCCGTCTTTTCTTGTGTGAAATAATCCAATACGGTCTTTAAGATCAGCCTGTAATCCTCATCCACGATCTGACAATCCAATACGGGGATGATATCGTAAAAGCTTCCTTTTTTATGTAAACCTAATGATAAAGGACCATCCTTATATTCATCCCCAAAGGAAAACTCCATTTTATTGCGATAAGCAAGTTGGTTGGGACTTTCTTTGATTCCCTGAAATTCATAATCAGGCTCTGTTTTCAATTTTATGTAAACTTCATCCAGCAATCCTTTTACCTGCTCTGCCTTCAGTTTTAACTGGTCTTCATAAGAAAGCTGCAAATACTGGCAGCCACCACAAGAACCAAAATGGGGACAGACCGGCTCGATCTCCTCCGGCGCTTTTTCCAATACCGCAAGGAGTGTGCCTTCCACTTTTCCTTTTCTTTTTTTGCTGACCCGGAAAGATATTTTCTGACCGGGCACCACATGCTTTACCTGGGCGGGGATCGTTTCCCCTTCTACGCTGACGATTCCCTTTGCCGGGAAACGCACAGCCGTTACCAGGCCCTCATAGCATTCGCCTTTTTTCATATTTCATATGCTCCTCAGAACAGAAAACAGGCTGCCGCAATATCGCAGCAGCCTGTTACGCTCTTTTCTTTATTCTTCTGAATCTGCCGATTTATTCAAAAGGATATCTTTGTCATCATTGTCCTCAAAGAAATCATCATCAAAGTCATCATCGAAATCGTCTTCAAAATCCTCTAAATAATCAGGAGTGAAATAACGATATACTGCATATGCGATCGCTGCAATAGCAGCAATAGCACCAATGATAGCAAAGACCCAAAGTACCTTGTGGCACTTTTTCTCTTCTTTTACCTCTTCCTGTCTTTTTAAGATATCGCCTACTGCAGATGCTAATTCTTCAATTCTGGCTCTATTCATTGTGAAACCACCTTTCATACCGTTTTTTGTATAACCCATTACTATGCTTAGTGTACCACTTTTTCCCATAATTTACTACGACTTTTTTTGAAATTTCATAAAATTTGTAAAAAAGATCATATTCGGACTATAACTTCTTCAATTTTGCAAATGCAGCAAGGAGAATTTTCTGCCCGTAATCCTCAAATTCCACAGTTACTTGATAGTCTTTTGGTCCTTTTTCCAAAGCCTTTACGATTCCTATCCCAAATTTAATATGGGAAACCCGATCTCCTACATCATAATCCGGCTTTTCACCGGGAGCCTGGATTCCTTTGGTAATGCCCTGTGCCGCAAACATGGCGGTACCCTTTGCAATAAAAGGTTTTACCTCCGCTCTAGTTTCTTTGGGCCTTACCACAGCTTTCGGCTTGGTAATGGTGCGATATCCGCCTGTTTCCCCATCGGATGAAAGGGCTTCTTCCCGGGATCTTCCGCTACTGAAATCTCCGCTGCCGATTGTCCCGTAAGGCTTTCTGCGAAAAGCATTCCGTTCATAGGAATCCTCTTCATATTCCACATAGCTTTTGGAGGTATTGGAAGGTACTCTGTTATCCAAAAGTTCCTGAGGAATCTCTTTTAAGAAGCGGGAAACGGGATTATACTGGGTCTCTCCCCGCAGCATCCTGGCTTTTGCCGCCGTTAAGGTCAGATCCTCCTTTGCTCTGGTAATCCCTACATAAGCAAGCCGCCGTTCTTCTTCCACCTCTCCACTGTCCTGATCCATGATAGATATATAGCTTGGAAAAACACCGTCCTCCATGCCTGCCAGGTAAACATGGGGAAATTCCAAACCCTTTGCACTATGTAAAGTCATAAGCAACACTTTATTCTTGTCGCTGTCCACATTATCAATATCCGCTACCAATGCTACTTCCGCCAGAAATTCCGATAGGGTGGCATCCTTATGCTCCGTTTCAAAAGCCACGGTCTTGGATATCAGCTCATCGATATTCTCTATTCTGGCTTCCGCTTCTTCATCGGTATTGGCCTCTAATTGGTTTACATAACCTGTGGTTTCGATCACATCTTTTAACAGCTCGCTTAAAGAATAAGTCTCTGCCTTTGCCCTAAGTACCCGAATCATGGTCACAAAAGGGGTAAGCTTTGCAGCGCTTTTGCCAATGGTCATGATCTGATCCGCTTCTTCTAAGGCTGTGTAAAAACTGATATTTCTTTCATCTGCATATTCCTGGATACGAAGGATGGTGGTGGCACCGATGCCCCGCTTTGGCACATTGATGATACGCTTTACTGCCAGATCATCCATGCCGTTATCAATGGTCTTTAAATAAGCAAGGAGATCCTTGATCTCTTTTCTGCCGTAGAAGTTTACACCCCCGACTACATCATAGGGAATGCCTGCGTGAACAAACTGTTCTTCCAAAATGCGGGCCTGAGCATTGGTCCTATAGAGCACGGCACAATCCTTGTAGTCGCACACGCCTTCTCTCTTTTTGGATGCCACATCGTAAGCAATAAATTCCGCTTCTTCCAAAGCATAGTCAAACTGCCTGAAATGCAGCCGGTTTCCGGAGCCCTTTTCGGTCCATAAGGATTTGTCCTTTCTACCCCGATTGTTGCTGATCACTGCGTTTGCCGCATCTAACACATTTTGGGTGGAACGGTAATTTTGCTCCAGCTTGATCACTTTTGCTTCCGAGAAGACCTTTTCAAAATCCAAAATGTTCCTGATATTGGCGCCTCTGAATTTGTAAATAGACTGGTCATCATCGCCTACTACACAAAGGTTATGGCTTTCCTGTGCCAACAGCTTAATAAAAGAAAACTGAATGCTGTTGGTATCCTGATACTCGTCCACCATGATATACCGAAGCTGATTTTGATAGTTTGCAAGCACATCGGGATGGGAAGAAAACAGCTCTACCGTATTTAATAAAAGGTCATCAAAGTCCATGGCATTGTTGCCCCGTAATACCTTCTGGTATTCCCGATAAGCTCTGGCAATCTTCATCTTATGAAAATCGCCCATGGCACCTGCATCATACTCATCGGGTAAGATCCCTTCATTTTTAGCAGCGGATATGGCTCCCAAAATAGTCCGCTCCTTTAACTGCTTGGTATCGATCTGAAGCCTTTTGCACACATCCTTCATTACCGATTTGGAATCGTCCGTATCATAAATGGTAAAAGCATTATCATATCCGATCCGGTCTGCAAATCTGCGTAAGATCCGGACACAGGAAGAATGGAAGGTAGAGATCCAGATGCTTTCCGCTCCGAATCCGACCATTTCGTTTACCCTTTCCCGCATTTCTCCTGCTGCCTTATTGGTAAAGGTAATGGCCATGATGCTGCGGGGATTGACGCCGCATTCCTCTATGAGATAAGCGATCCTGTGGGTCAGCACTCTTGTCTTACCACTGCCCGCTCCCGCCAAAATCAGCACCGGTCCTTCTGTTGCCAGTACCGCTTCTTTTTGTCTGTCGTTTAACATATCCAATCGGCTCATGATCTCTACTCCCAAATGTTTCATCTTACATTGATATCAAATTAACTTTACCATATCCGGGCATAATTTGCCATAGAGTATAATTGTACAAAAAAGTACCGGGTCATGACCAACCCGGCACTTTTTTGTGAGTTATGTAAACCAATCCGTTTTATACGAGTTATGTAAACTAAACCAATTGCTGTCCGCAGTTGCTGCAGAATTTTGCTCCATTGGTAGCTGTTCCGCAGTTGGGGCAGAATTTGGGAGCTGTTCCGCCTCCGGCGGGTGCTCCTGTAGGTGCTCCTGCCTGAGGTGCCGGTGCTGCCTGATTCATACCCTGAGTCATGTTGATATTGTTCATCATCTGCTGACCCATCATCATACCCATCTGCACACCCATCATCTGGCCTGCCAGGTTAGCGCCGTTGCCGCCGCCATCGCCTTTTCCGATGGAATCCGCCATAGCAACCTGACTGTATTTGTTGATATCTCCGATCATGGACTGAGCAGCTGCCTTCTCCTGCATCTTCTTAACTTCCTCAGGATAATTGAAGCTCTCGATGGTAAAACCGGTAATGCCGATACCGATGTTACGCATCTCCATATCCAGATCTTCTTCGAGGCCCTTTGCAATATTGCGGGCATCCATCTGGAGATTGAACATATCCCTGCCTTCTTTACCGATCCAGCTCATTAAAAGCTGATCAAGGCTTGCAGTGATACGTGTCTTGACATCTTCCACACTGTAGGTCTGCATGGTACCGGATAATTTTTCCAGCATAACCGCAAAATCCATTACCTTGCAGTTGAAGGTACCGAATGCACGAATCGGCATACCGCCGGGAAGTCCCGGAGCCGGTACATTGATAGCATTTTTGGTTCCCCATTTGCAGAGCAACTCTTTGGTATTGATAAAGATGACTTCTGCTCTAAAACCGGAATTGAAACCAAACTTAAAACCTTTTAAAGAAGATAAGAAAGGAATGATCTCGGTCTCGATATCATATTCTCCGTCATCCTCAAAAACGCCTTCGATCCTGCCATTATGTAAAAAGATGGCATCCTGTCCGGGACGGATAAAGAGCTTAGAGCCTTTCTTGATCTCGTCGTTGGGCCATTTCCAAAAGATGACGCCTTCTTTGGACTCATCCCACTCAATGACATTTAATAACTGATTTTGAAAAAATCCCATGATGTTTTCTCCTTATATTTAGTTCATCCCCATTTCAGCCTTTAATGCTGCAAGTTCGTCATCCACATTGGCATCTACTGTGCTGCTCTCATATTTCTCGGTAAGCGCTGCAATACTGTCGGAAGGCTGCTCGTTTAATTCTTCCATGGCATCTGCTTCATCCATCATGCGGTTAACCTTATCCTCCATGCGATTGAAAGCCTCGATGGTAGCGCCTGCACCTTTGCCGGATTCTCCCACAGAACTCATCTTTTTCTTGGTTTCCGCAACAGCCAGTTTTGCCTTTAAGGAAGCCTGTTTGCCCTTTAATTCCTGAATATCGCTTTCCAGTTTCTTGGTCATCTCGCGCATCTTTGCAGAGTTCTCAATGCAGATATTGTAGTTTGCTTCCAAAGCAGCTCTTTCCTGAGAAAGCTCGCTCTTTCTTCCCAAGAACTGGCGTGCCTCATCATCATTTCCTGCTGCAACTGCCTTTCTTGCATAGTTATCCATTTTCTTGATCTCTTCATCGCATGCGTCCAGCTTTCTCTTTGCTGCTTTTTCATCTGCGATGATGGCTGCGGTCTCACTTTTTACCTTACCCAGATCACTCTGCAGATCTCTTAAGTACTGATCGATCATCTTTTCCGGATCTTCGCACTTATCCAGCAATGCGTTGAAGTTAGCTGACATAATGTCTTTAAATCTTGTAAGTATTCCCATTGAAATCCTCCTCTGCCCTTAGGCCCTCATGATTAACAGTCTCCGTATCTGTCTTTGATACGCTTTTATTATATTATATTTTTCGGATACTGTCGATATGGAACTTTATTTTGCCTTCGGCTTGTCCGCGGCAACTCAGAGTTGCGAAAATTAGGACAATCTTTTTACTTTTAGGGAAAATGAACCTTTTTTGTCCTTCTGCAATATCATATATTACAATCCTTTGGAGGTATATTATGAAAAAGTTAATATCTGTTACACTTGTGATAAGCCTTATGCTGTCCTTGTTTCTTACCGGATGCGGCAAGGAAGAAACAAAGGGCAAAAAGGTTGTATTGAATGAAGTGGCTCATTCCATTTTTTATGCGCCCATGTATGTGGCCATCGAAGAAGGCTATTTTGAGGAAGAAGGCATCGACCTGACTCTGGTAACCGGCTTCGGTGCGGATAAGACCATGACCGCTGTTCTGTCCGGAGAAGCCGATATCGGCTTCATGGGAAGCGAATCCACCATTTACACTTATCTGGGTGATACCAATGACTATGTGGTAAACTTTGCACAGCTTACCCAGCGTGCAGGAAACTTCTTAGTGTCCCGTACACCTGTGGATGACTTTAAATGGACAGACTTAAAAGGCACCACTGTTTTGGGCGGCAGGAAAGGCGGCATGCCGGAAATGGTATTTGAATATATCCTGAAAATGAACGGCATCGATCCCGAAACAGACCTGACCATTGACCAAAGTATTGACTTTGGAGCCACTGCTGCTGCTTTTTCCGGTGGACAGGGAGATTACACCGTAGAGTTTGAGCCTCATGCCACATCCTTAGAGTCCAAAGGCGATGGCTATGTGATCGCTTCTTTGGGAGAGGATTCCGGCTATGTGCCCTACACCGCATTTTCTGCCAAATCCAGCTATATCAAAAAGAATCCCGAAGTGATCCAGGGATTTACCAATGCACTGCAAAAGGGTATGGATTATGTAAACTCCCACACTCCTGCTGAGATCGCAGAAGTTATTGCACCTCAGTTTGAAGAAACGGATTTAGAAACCATTACCACCATCGTAGAACGCTATTATAATCAGAATACATGGAAGACAGACTTAATCTTTGAAAAAGACAGCTTTACCCTGCTGCAAAATATTTTGGACGAAGCAGGGGAATTGTCTGAGCGGGTTCCCTATGAAGATTTGGTTGACATAACATTTGCAACCAAGGCAGCAAAAAAATAATATTTTAAAAGAAAAGGAGCAGGCGCTTTGATCGATCATGCATAGATCAAAGTATCTGCTCCGATTTTTATTTTTCTTATTCTTCCACAGAATTTTCCTCCGTCTTATTTTTTTCTTCGATATAGGGTTTGATAGTCCTCATTTCCTTCTAACATTGCATTGATAAAAGTAAACTCACCCAGATCGTCCATAGAATAATCAGATCGCTTTCCCAATGCCTCAAAATAATCCTTTAAAACAAGATCATACAAAAATTGCTCTCTTTCCGGATTTTTCGGATCGTTATTTTCATAGACCAAGAGCTTATCCTCAGGATAATATTTATAATAAAATGTATCACTGGGTGGCAGGGGTTCTCCGTTTTCATCATGATAATAATAATATAATGTAAAAGACAAATACTTTTTTTCACTGTATTCCGAGTCTGGAATGTACATGATCCAAAGGGACTCATTTTCGTCCAGATGTGACTGCTTATAAAACATAAATACATTGTTGGTATGATACCATTCCTCATACCGTATTTGAGGCATATAATGAAAATTACCTTCATACGGAATACCCCTTATAAAGGATTCAAACCGATTGGATGTTACAGAATAATACATCTCATCAAATACATTTTCCACTCTGACTAATTTTATTTTTCTGATTCCGTTAAAAGAACATAGTACTAAGATTATAACAAGGAATTTAAAAATTAGCTTCTTACGCTTTTGTTGTTTCATTTTTATCCCTCTCGCTTTCAAATATTAAAAATTTATTTGTCTATGAAAGTATCGTTTATGGGAATATGTGTCAATGGATTATGCACGAGATACAGATTTTTTGCACGAGATACAGATTCTTTGCATAACAAAAGGCTGTTGCAGCTAATGTGCAACAGCCCTCTATTCACCAAGCTCAAATTATTCCGATTTTTCCTTTTTACTCTACTCCTGCTTTTCCGGCTTGCTCTTTTCACTCTTACTTTTTTCTGTCTTATTCTTTTCCGTCTTGGTTTTTTCCGTCTTTTCCTTTTCAGGTTTCATCTCTTTATGCAGACCGTCAATCAATTTTTCGATCAGCAGCTTTTTCACATAGACATCATAGCTGAGCATGCAGATAAAGGCAAACTGCTGTAAAAATGCCCGGTCCTTTTCGGCAGCGTCCGAGAAGGTAGCAAATGCCGTTTCGTAGGATTTTTTCACATCCTGTTTTAGCAATTCCACTCTGTCTTTCTCTAAGCTGAATACCTCATTGTAAATATCCTCCAACTTCATACCGGACTCTGCGCCAAAGTATTTCTCCGTCAATGGATGCAGCAGTTCCTGAATATCTCCAATGGATAAAATTCCTTTAAAATAATAAATAAAGATCAGCACCAGCACATGTTCTTTGGAATACTTCTTCTTAACAGGCGGTGGAAGCAGATCGTTTTTGGCATAGTTGTTGATCATGGTCTTAGTCAGGATCTTATCCTCACCGGGATTTCTGGTAGTCGCCTTCATATGCTGATCCATAAAGGTAGTGACCTGATCCATATACAGATCAATCCCCGGAATGTCCTCTGCCTGGACATGGCCGATGCGATCAAAGCTTGCCAATATGCTGTTTAGTAAATCATCTGTAGAAATCGTCATATTCCGCCTCCAAAGGCACTTTCCTAGTACGACCTATATTATATAGTATTGAAAACTATTTGTAAACATACTAAAATATTCACTAGAAATGCGACTATATGAGGAGTGAATAGGATGAAATATGTACTGGATTCCCATACCCATACTCTGGTCAGCGGACATGCTTTCCAGACTCTTCGGGAAATGACGGATGCAGCTTATAAGAAAGGCTTGGAGCTGATTGCCATTACAGAGCACTCTGTAAAAATGCCCGGTTCCTGCCATGAATTTTATTTTCAAAATTATCGTATCCTGGATCGTAATGGCTATGCCCTTCCTACGCTTTTCGGCGTGGAGTTAAATATTTTGGATGAAAAAGGAAGCGTGGATATGGATGAAGATCTTCTGGCTGCCATGGATGTGGCGATCGCCAGCCTCCATCCGCCCTGTGTCCGTTTTATGAGCAAACAGGAAACCACACAGAGCATTGTTTCGCTATTGAACAACCCTTTGATCCACATCATCGGCCACCTGGATGATGACCGCTATCCGGTAGATTATGATGAAGCAGCAAGGGCTGCAGCTGCCAACCACAAATTATTTGAGGTCAACAATTCTTCTTTAGCTTCTACCAGCTATCGCCCCGGTGCCCATCAGAATTATCTGCGGCTTTTGGAGGCATGTGAAAAGCATGGCGTGGAGATCATATTAAACAGTGATGCTCACTGTGATGCACTGATCGGCGCTCATGACAATTCCCTTGCGGTAGTAAAGGAATCCGGATTTCCGGAAGAAAGAATCGTCAATGACAGCCTGGAACACTACTTCTCCTATCTGAGACCTGAAATAAAAGATTATTTTAAATAAGATTATCTGCTTTACCTTTTTGGTTTCCTATGTTAGAATGAAAAAAATTAAGACTGTAAAATTTTACAGTGCTAAAGTGATAGGAGCCTTTTATGAATAAAAAGCTGAAAAATGAGGCAGTCGATTCTCTTTTCGACGCTGTTTTAACTTTACAAACCAAAGAGGAATGCTATTCCTTTTTTGAAGACCTGTGTACCGTAAACGAACTGCTTTCTTTATCACAGCGGTTTGAGGTGGCCAGCATGCTGCGGGATAAAAAGACTTATTTAGAGATCGCCGAACAGACCGGTGCTTCCACTGCTACCATCAGCCGGGTCAATCGTTCCCTAAACTATGGAAGCGACGGCTATGAGCTGGTCTTTTCCCGACTAAATCAAAAATGATCATCTACCCCAGTATGGGTAATGATTTTGACATGTGGGCTGGCGGTCTGGCAACTTTTCATTGAAGACCCTTTAAGAACTTTTGTGGAAAATCAAGCAGCATATAGAAGAAATTTACAGCCATTCAAACTTTTGTTTGAGCGAAGCGAGTTTGTTGGAATGGCTGTTGTAGTTTTACACCTCCAGCTTCATATCCCCTTCTTTGATCCATCCTTTCTTCCTCATCCATTCACTGATCCCCAAAGATAACAAAGCAGGCAATACGAAATGCAGTACTATGATCTTAAGAAGCACGATGCCCGGTGCGGCATCTGCCGTCATGGTCTGATAGGTGGTGATCTGTCCTACCAATCCTGCTGTTCCCATACCGGAGCCTGTAGCATTATTGGTCATACCAAAAACCAAAGTGGAAACCGGTCCCAAAATGGCGCTGGTTATAATAGCCGGAAGCCAGATAACGGGCTTTTTCACAATATTGCCGATCTGAAGCATGCTGGTGCCAAGTCCCTGAGCCAACAGGCCGTTTGCTTTATTTTCCCGATAGCTTGCCACGGCAAAGCCGATCATATTAGCCGAGCATCCAACCGTAGCCGCCCCTGCCGCCAGTCCGGACAGATTTAAAATGATGCCCAGTGCCGCAGAACTGATGGGAAGGGTTAAGATCATGCCCATTAAGACCGAAACCAAAATACCCATTAAGAAAGGAGCCTGTACGGTAGCTACATTGATAATGCTTCCTAAGAAATTCATGCCGGCTGAAATAGGCGGTCCCAACACCAGTCCTACTGCAGAACCGGTCAAAATGCAGATAAGAGGTGTGATCAAGATATCCACTTTTGTTTTACCGGAAACCAGTTTTCCAAAATAGACAGAAACGATTGCCGCTAAAAAAGCGCCTAGGGGCTCGCCTGGACCGGATAGGTGCACCACGCCATCTGCAAAAAATGCTCCGCTTATGACCTGGGAGGCAAAGGCGCCCATCATACCGCTTACCGCCGCTGAAACCGCCACCAAAGGCGATTGTTTTAAACGAAGAGACACACCTACTCCGATCCCTGCTCCCGTAACAGCGGCTGCCATTTTGCCGATCAAAAAGAGATACTCTCCCACTGATCCGGGAACCAGATTCCCGATCTGTTGGATAATGGTTCCTATGATCAGCGTGGCAAATAAGCCGGTAGCCATGCCGCTTAATCCTTCAATAAAAATCTCATGCAGCACTTTTTTAATGAAATCTATGGGTTTGATCTGATTTTCCATTTCTGTTGTTCCCCTTTATTTATCATTGGACTGTTTTGTCACAGACACATGTGTGTACGATACCATACTTACCACGGAAAATCAAATATTTAAAAAAATTTATTTACTTTTTCCCTTTACTATGCTATTCTGACTTTGTTGTAAAAAACAACGATTCATTATTTTTGGAGGTATTAAAATGAACAAAGGTACAGTTAAGTGGTTCAACAACCAGAAGGGATACGGATTTATCTCTGACGAAGAGGGAAATGATGTATTCGTTCACTACTCCGGATTAAACATGGAAGGTTTCAAGTCCTTAGAAGAAGGCGCTTCCGTTGAGTTTGAAGTAGTTCAGGGTGAAAAAGGACCTCAGGCAGTCAATGTAACCAAACTTTAATCAGTTTTTCGATGTGCCTTTTTAAATATAAATTTCTTTAGAAATTTAGTTTGAATTTGCAGTATTGTTTTAACGGATTAAGAAAAAAGGAAGAGCTGTCACTTAGCTAAATGTTTTAGCTAGTGGGACAGCTCTTCTTTTTTTCTTTGTTTGAATGATCTATTCTTATTCAGGATTTCTAATAAATTCACATATTTTTTCAAATTCCAATCTGCCGCCAAACAGATCCAGAGCACTGCCGATGGTTACATGGATCCTGCCGCCTCCTATTTGATGCAGCTTTTTCAGTTCCTCGTAGCTATGAACACCACCTGCATAAGTGATTGCCCTTTCTTCATATCGGGAAAGCAGCTTTACCAGTTCTTCTTCTATTCCTCTGTTTTTTCCTTCCACATCCACCGCATGGATCAAAAATTCATCGCAATCATCCGATAGCCTTTCTAATAATTTGAGATCCAGCTTTTCCCCGCTTTTTTTCTGCCAGCGATCCGTCATGACATAATAAGCGTCTTCATACCGGCGTGCGCTGACATCCAGAACGATCCGCTCTCTTCCCACAGCTTGTTTTAAAGCTTCCAGCCGCTCTTTTACGATCTGTCCATTCTGAAAAACATAGGAAGTTACAATAACATGAGAAGCTCCTTCATTGATCCATTCCTTTGCATTTTGGGCTGTGATGCCGCCGCCGATCTGCAAGCCATTTGGATATGCTTTTAGCGCCAGATGCGCCTGCTTTTTTGAACTTTCATAGTAAGGGCTGTCTTTTCCGTTTAATAGGATCACATGACCGCCTTTTAGACCATGCTCTTTATAAAGACCGGCATAGAATGCTGCATCTTTTTTTGAAACAAAATTTTCCAAAGCGCTTTCTTTTTCATCAGAAAGGCTGCTGCCCACGATCTGTTTGACCATGCCGTTGTGGATATCGATACAAGGGCGAAATTCCATGATTTTTCTCCTTTTCCACATCTTTTTTTGTCGAGAAAATTTTTTATTTCAGAATATTTTTCATAAATATGCACATAGTAATCACAGGCATTGAAAGGAGAATCATATTATGAAAAAAACTCGTATTTTATTTACTGCCCTTTTGGTCCTGACTCTTATTTGCTTTACAGGCTGCGGCAGTACAGGTAACGCCAGCCAGGGTAACAATGCCGACATGGCGCAAGGTTCCACCACCGGAGGCACCCAAAACTCCGGTAACACCATCAGCGGCACTATGGGAAATGAGTCCGCTAAAAATGACATGGCAGGCACCGGAAATAACATGACCGGAAACAATGTGACCGGAAGCAACACCGATAACAGCGAAAATGTCAACGATGTAACCGCCGGCAGAGGCGATCATTTGACCGGTGACGATATCGTAAACGGTGTTACAAACGCAGTTGACGATGCAGGCGATGTAGCCGGAGACGCATTAAGAGGCGCCGGCAATGCAGTGGAAAATGTGACGGATGATGTGGCAAACGGCGTAGACCGCGCAGTTACCAGACGCTAATCACTTTTTCTTTTAGAAGGGTATTGTAGTGGAATTAAACATCCTTTTCCACTATGATACCCTCTCTATATGCCTCTAACAATTCTTCTAATTGATGGATGGACTCCCTCAGTTCATCACCGATATCCGTATCTGCCACCCGTTGTCTTACCGGTGTTGTCTCCACAATGATGGAGTCGGAAAAAATATCCGATTCATTCCGAATGGCTGCATAAGCAGACTCAAAAAACTCATGGGAAACCAAACGCATACCATAAGAATTGGCAACCAGCGTATAACCTGCAATGCCGGTTTTCCCCTGATATGCTTTGCTGAATCCTCCGTCTATGACCAAAAGCTTGCCGCCGCATTTAATGGGCGATTCTCCGTTCTTTTGTTCAACAGGAACATGACCATTGACAATATGGGATTTATCTACATCCAGACCAAATTCTTCCAAAATTCGGTTAACGATATCTTCGTTGTCATATAAACGGTAGTAAGCGTTTTTCTTTTCTACATGAGTTTCCGGATCCGCTACCAGATATCGCTCAAAGGTGGCCATTTTATCCTTGCCGAATACCGGTGATTTGGGGCCCGCCCAGATATACCAGATGATATCCTGTCCTTTTAGTTTCTCGCCGGATTCCCTGGTGCCGTAATAGCCTTTTCTGGCATAGCTATCCAAAGCGTCAAATAAAGCCCTTCCCCTGTATTCTTTGTCAAAAAGCTTCAGCTTTAAGAAATTGCCTTCTTCATCCATAGGCATACAGCCATGGAATAAAAGATTAGAATTATAGATCTTATACATACCGCCCTTGGAAAACAGAAAACGGATATCTTTTTGCAGTTTATCGCAGCGGATAAATGCCTGACGAAGCCGTTCCATGACTTCCGCCTCTTCCTTGGACAACCTATAAGGGTCACCGGGATCTACCGTAGGAAAATCCGTATCTTTCATAGGATATGTCTTGCCGTCAATGGTAACAGTTTGGTTTACATAATCTATCTTGTCCAACAGAAGCCGATCTTCCATTTCAAACTCAGGCCGTCTTTTTATGATCTGGCCTTCCAGCTTGAATTGAATGATGGTAATGGCTTTATGCATTTTCATATCCAGACTTAAGTCCTTGGTATTGTAATCTGTATTGTATTTAATGGAAAAGGCATCACAGTTTACATCCTTATACTGCTCCAGGGCAAAGGTGGCAAGAGGGATCAGATTGATGCCATAGCCTTCCTCCAAAGTGTCCAGATTGCCATAGCGGGCTGCCATACGAATGACAGTGGCAATGCAGGCTAACTGGCCGCTGGCTGCTCCCATCCACGCCACATCGTGGTTGCCCCACTGTACATCTACCGAATGGTAGTGGCGAAGGGTATCCATGATCACATGTGGACCAGGTCCTCTATCATATACATCTCCTACAATATGGAGATGATCGATAACTAACCGCTGCACCAGTTCACAGAGGGCTACGATAAATTCCGGTGCCCTGCCGATGCGGATAATAGTATGGACGATCTCATTGTAATAGGCCTCCTTATCCTGG
Organism: Lachnospiraceae bacterium; assembly: GCA_022510725.1. GTDB lineage: Bacteria > Bacillota > Clostridia > Lachnospirales > Lachnospiraceae > UBA2882. The sequence continues at coordinate 20,823 of JAFLSW010000023.1, read as the reverse complement.
ACTTCTGCCTTTTCTGTGATCAGTTCTTCAATGATATACGCAAAATCTTTGGGCAGCGCTTTTCTCACCTTGGATCTGGTATATTTGGAAGAAACATGCTTGGTGATCTGAACCAGACGATAAAGAGTGATCTTGTACCAGTCCTCTATATTGTCCTCTTCCTGTAAAACGATCTCCAGTTTCTCTCTGGGATAGTAGATCAGGGTAGCAAGGCTCTTTTTATCCTTATTGCTTAAGGTATTGCCAAATTCCTCATCAATCTTTTTCCGCACAGAACCGGAACCGTTTTTTAACACATGATTAAACTGTTCGTATTCTCCATGAATATCCGTCAAAAAGTGCTCCGTTCCCTTTGGCAGGTTCAGGATGGAGGACAGATTGATGATCTCCGTGCTTGCTGCCGCAATGGTAGGATACTGCTTTGCCAGACTTTTTAAATATTTTAATTCCAAGGTGTTCATGTTCATTCCTCAACTTTTTTATGTTCTGTAAGATCAAACTATCAACCGTCAATGACATGGCTCATATTATAAAGTCCTGCCGGTTTTCCTTTTAAGTATTTTGCCGCCTGAATGGCACCTTTGCCGAATACTGCCCTGGAATAAGCGGTATGGGAAAAAGTAATGACCTCATCCTCTCCTGCAAAGATCACATCATGCTCTCCCACAATGGTGCCGCCCCTGACTGCGGATAAACCGATCTCCTTTGCGGGACGGGCCTGTCTCCTCTGGCTCCTGTCATAGACATATTCATATTCTTTATGACATGCCTCGTTAACGGAATCCGCCAGAGCCAAAGCCGTACCGCTGGGTGCATCTAATTTTCTTCTATGGTGTTTTTCCACCACTTCCACATCAAAGCCCGCCGGAGTCAGGATACCTGCCGCTTCTTTTAAAAGCTTTAACAGCATGTTGATGCCCAAAGACATATTGGCGGATTTTAATACCGCCGTCTCTTTGGAAACTGCTTCTACCTTTTCCAGCTGTTCTTCCGATAGGCCTGTGGTACACAAAACCACCGGCATCTTCTTTTTGCTGCACCAGTCAAGAAGTGCATCGATGCAGCTTACATGGGAAAAATCGATGACCGCATCCGCTTCTACATCACACTGTTCAATGGAAGAAAACACCGGAAAGGGATTGCCCTCTTTTTCATTTACATCCACGCCGGCTACAATTTCCGCTTCCTCATCTGCCGCCACCAGATTGCAGATCATCTGTCCCATGACGCCGTTGCAGCCGTTCATAATAATTTTTGTCATTTTTCTCTCTCCTTATGCTGATCTGTCTTACTTTGCAAAACGCGCCGTGACAGGATCTACTCTCTGTCACAGCGCCATATCTTGCTTTTCTCTTTCTTTATAAAATACCGAATTCTTTCATGGCTTTTTCCAAAGCCGGTACATGGGCATCTTCCATCTCCGTTAAAGGTCTGCGAAGAGTACCTGCTTCCAGGCCCATCAGATTCATAGCCTTTTTAACGGGAATGGGATTGACCTCACAGAACAGTCCGTCGATCAAAGGAATCGCCTTTAACTGTAAGTCCCTGCTGCCAGCTACATTGCCGTCAAAGTACATCTGGCAGATATCATGGGTTTCTTTCGGAGCTACATTGGAAAGGACGGAAATAACGCCTTTGCCGCCCAAAGAAAGAATAGGCACGATCTGATCGTCGTTACCGGAATACACATCCACATCTCCATTTGCCATCTGCATCAGCTTTGCTACGCCGGAAATATTGCCGGTAGCATCCTTTACGCCTACAATGTTTTTCACTTCCCTGCAAAGGGTGCATACGGTTTCCGGTGCAATGAGCACGCCGCCGGTCCTACCGGGAATATTATATAAGATAATGGGAATGCTGACGCTTTCTGCGATCATCTTAAAGTGCTCCAACAGACCTTTCTGGGTACATTTATTGTAGTAAGGGGTTACTAACAACAAACCGTCCGCCCCGATCTTTTCCGCTTCCTGTGATAAATAGATGGCTGTCTCGGTACAGTTGGAACCGGTTCCTGCAATGACCGGGATCCGATGGTTGACCTGCTCTACACAGAACCGGATCACATCCAGATGTTCCTCATGGCTTAATGTGGAAGCCTCTCCTGTTGTACCGCATACGATGATGGCATCAGTACCTCCTGCGATCTGTCCTTCAATATGCTTTTTGAAGGCCTCATAATTGACGCTTCCGTCCTGATGAAAGGGTGTAACGATAGCAACACCTGCTCCTGTAAAAATTGACATTTCTTTTCCCTCCTTAGGTGTCTGTGGGGTCTTCTATACATATTAAAAGCCGTCCTGATGGGACGGCTCAAATATCTTCTTTCGATAGCTCCCCATCTGTTTGATGACAGTCATACGGCTCTTAACCGTATGCCCAAGAAAAATACCTGCAGGCGGTATTTTCTTTCGGCGTCCTTTCCTTTCACCCAACCTCTCCTGCTCCTGCGCATCGGAAGGGCTACTGATAAAGCACGCGACCTCTATCTGTTTCCTCTATAAAATTGGTGCATATTGCACATCACAAGAAAAGAATACCACTCTTCCCCGGATTATGCAATAGGCATTGACTCAATTTTTGAAATCTCATCCGCCAGGGACACAACTTCTTCTTTCAGTTGGATTCCTGTCAGGATGATGGTAGTTTCTTCGTCTTTTGCTTCCAATAAAGCCTTTAAATCTTCTACTGATATGATTCCCAAGTCTAAAAGGCCCAGGACTTCATCCAAGATCAACAGATCACATCCACCTGTTGTCAGCACCTTCTTGGCAAAATTGATACCATTGCGGATATTGATGTTTTCTTCTTCCTGCTGCTTGCTTGATAAATCCGCATAATCCGCATCGGTCTTTTCAAAGCAAAAAAATTTTATCTCCGGCTCCAGTCTTTTGGTAAATTCCTGCTCCAAAAAGCCTCTTTCCTTCATAAACTGAATGACCATAACCTGTTTTCCATCTGCAGCAGCATATAGGGCTTCTCCCAATGCCGCCGGTGTTTTTCCATGTCCGTCACCGGTATAAATGTGAATTTTTCCTTTTTCCATTATGCACCTGCTATTTGAAACCTAATTAACAACATCAAGTCTGATGTATCATAGCACATTTTTCCACTTCTGGCAACTTTTAGACCATTTCTTCAATGGGAAGTTCTAATTTGCTGACAGATACTTCATATGCGATCCGTTTTTCCACCTCTTCTTCAGAAAGCTTTTTCATATATTCCCTGCTTTGGATCCGTCCAATGATACGGCAGCGGCTTCCCACTTCAAACTCGTTGGCATATCTGGCATTTCTGCCCCAGCTGATACATGGTATGTAGTCGCTTTTTCCATAAGGGCGGTTTACCGCAAGGAGGATATCCGCAATTTCTCTTCCAAGAGGTGTCTTGCGGTAGATAGGCTCTTTACAGATAAATCCATCCAATTCAATGTGGTTTGTCATCTCGCTTCTCTCTACTTCATCAATGAACTCCCAATCCCTGACAAAGACGGAAAGCACCAGCTTATTTTTACGCTCCTCATGCCGGTTGTAAGAACGAAATTGTCCTGACACCTTGACCTTCATCCCCTGGTAATCCTTTTTAACATCCAGCAGTCTTTCCGATACCATCAAAGGAATCAGATCGGCGCTATCCGAAAGGCGGGGTACAAGAATGTCAATCATGTAGAATCCCTCTCCGTAGATCTCATGGCTGAAGGAAAATTCTCCTACGATTTCTCCCATGACCGTCACTTTGTTGTTTTCATTCATCTTATCCATAACTTAGTTCTCCCTTCTCACATTCAAGAATTTTTTCTGTCATGTACTACTATCATATTTCATTTTTGGCAAAATATGTAAAAAACTCATCGACAAAGCGCGGGAGAAAACGGAAAAAGCCGTCGAAAATCCGCATTTTTCAAGGAAAAAAGACTGTATTTACTTGATTTTTATTTTGGATATGGTAGACTAAAATCGTTTGTATACGCATTCATGTGAGGAGATCAATGATGAATATAAAAAGAGAAGATGTAAGAAATGTGGCGATCATTGCCCATGTAGACCACGGAAAAACGACATTGGTGGACGAATTATTAAAACAGAGCGGCGTTTTCAGGGAAAACCAGGAAGTAGCGGAAAGGATCATGGATTCCAACGATATTGAAAGAGAACGAGGCATTACCATCCTTTCCAAAAACACCGCCATTACCTATAAAGGGACCAAGATCAATATCGTAGACACCCCCGGCCATGCGGATTTCGGCGGTGAAGTAGAACGGGTCTTAAAAATGGTAAATGGCGTGATCTTAGTGGTGGACGCTTTTGAAGGTGCCATGCCTCAGACCAAGTTCGTATTGCGGAAGGCTTTGGAATTAAATCTGCCCGTTATCGTATGCGTCAATAAAATTGACAGACCGGAAGCAAGATGTGCCGAAGTGGTAGACGAAGTATTGGAATTGTTCATCGATCTGGAGGCGGATGAAGGCCAGTTAGACTGTCCCTTTGTATTCGCTTCTGCCAGAAGCGGAACGGCCAGCCTTGATATGGAAAAGCCGGGCACAGATATGGTTCCCCTATTTGATACCATCTTAGAGCATATTCCTGCTCCGGAGGGAGATCCCGATGCAGGAACCCAAGTATTGATCAGCACCATCGACTACAATGAATATGTGGGCCGCATTGGTGTGGGAAAGGTGGATAACGGCTCCATCTGTGTCAATCAGGATGTGATCATGGTCAATCACCATGAGCCGGATAAGCAGCGCAAGGTAAAGGTATCCAAACTGTACGAATTTGACGGCTTAAATAAAGTAGAAGTAAAAGAAGCGGGGGTAGGCTCTATTGTAGCCATTTCCGGTATCTCGGATATTCATATCGGGGATACCTTGTGTGCTCCTGATGAGATCAGACCCATTCCCTTCCAAAAGATATCCGAGCCCACCATTGCCATGCATTTCATGGTCAATGACTCTCCCCTTGCGGGAACGGAAGGAAAATATGTCACATCCAGACATTTGCGGGAAAGATTATTCCGGGAATTGAATACGGATGTATCCCTCCGGGTAGAAGAAACGGAGAATACCGATTCCTTCAAGGTATCCGGGCGGGGTGAGTTGCATCTTTCCGTGTTGATAGAAAATATGCGCCGGGAAGGCTATGAATTTGCAGTTTCTAAAGCTGAAGTTTTATATCGGACCGATGAAGACGGCAAAAAGACCGAACCTATGGAGTTGGCCTATATAGATGTGCCGGATGAGTTTTCCGGCGCTGTCATCCAGAAGCTTTCCGAACGAAAAGGAGAACTGCAGAATATGGGCATCGGCTCCGGCGGCTACACCAGGCTGACCTTTTCCATCCCTTCCAGAGGACTGATCGGTTATCGTGGGGAATTTATGACAGATACCAAGGGCAACGGCATTTTAAATACTACCTTTGACGGCTACGGCCCCTATAAAGGAGATTTAAGCTATCGCGCCAACGGTTCCCTGATCGCTTTTGAGTCGGGAGAAGCCGTTACCTATGGTCTTTTTAATGCACAGGAACGGGGGACTCTCTTTATCAGTCCCGGTGAAAAAGTTTATTCAGGAATGGTCATCGGAGAAACCGGCCGTGCAGAGGATATTGAGATCAATGTATGTAAGACCAAACATCTGACCAATACCCGCTCCTCCAGCGCCGATGATGCATTGAAGCTGACGCCGCCCAAGGTATTAAGCTTGGAACAGGCTTTGGAATTTATTGATACGGACGAATTATTAGAAGTCACTCCCGAAACCCTCCGCATCCGGAAAAAGATCTTAGATCCCACGCTCCGGAAGCGGGCGGCCATCAAGAAAAATCAATAGGCGATTCTTAAAGTTTTACGGCATAACTGCTGTCGTACATCTTTTTGGTCTCTGCCACTGTATTGTACTGCTCTCCAATGCAGAATTCTTTGGACCAGGTCATATAAAATGCCCAGGGGATCTTGCTTTCGGAGAGCATTTCTACATCCGGAATATACCCCACTTCCGCTAAGGCTGCTACCTTACTCGCAGTGGTATTACGGATCAGTTCTTCGTATTCTTCTTTATAATCGGTAGGTTTCTTTTCCGTCAGATACACATCCCTGGAGATCACATCCACATATTCCTCTCCGGGAAACCCTTCCCTTTTAGGAGAGTTCCATACCCAAAGCAGATTATCTAAATGCTTTTGATTCACATAATACTCAAACATCAGCTTGTACAGTTCTCTGCCCACTTCATCGCCTTTGGCTCCCCACCAGAACCAGTCTCCATCTGCCTCATGGAAGGGACGGAACAATACGGGGATATCTTCATCCAAAAACTTTTGAAGCTCCCTGGCGATCACATCCATATCCGAATAAAAGGCCTCTCTCTCTTTCGTTCCCTCTACCAGCACTTTAGATGCATCAAAATCTGTATTCTTTGCATAGAAGGCTTTATCCCTGCCTCCTATAGGAGAAAACCAATGAAAACAGATGGCTACGATACCTCCTGTTTCTTTTGCCCATTTTAAGGCAGTCTCCACAGTCCCCTTATTCTCTTCTACTTCAATAAGACATTCCTGTGAGGCATCTTCATAATTGATATTGGGAGAATAGCCTAACAGCTCAAATCCTTGTAGCTTGGGAGCAGCCCCTGTTATTTCTTTTATGTAAACTACTTCTTCCATTGGATCCGTCTGGGTGTGCTGACCGGTGATAATGGCATTTCCTGCTGTCTCATATAGATATGCCAACAATTCTTTTGCTTTTTGCGTTGCATTTGGATTAACTGGATTCATGAATATTGATTCTCCTTTTATTTTATGTAAACTATATCTGTTTTTTGCATTTAATTAACATAATATATATTATGTTAATTATTTTTATATTTTTAAATTTACATAATATTTTTTATGTAAATCAATGTCGTGTTGTTTTACATATCAGATGCCCAGCATTGCGGAAGCAATCCTAAAATAGATCAACAAAGAAAGGGCATCCACAATGGTGGTAATAAAAGGACTTGCCATCACGGCCGGGTCAAATCCCAGTCTTTTTGCTGCCATGGGAAGCATGCTGCCAACCACTTTCGCAAAGAACACTGCTGCTACCAATGTTGTACAGACTACCAAAGTTACCATCAAACTTACTCTGTCTACTACCAAAAGCTTCACAAAGTTTGCCAAAGCCAGCGTAATACCGCACATTAAGGAAACCCGGATCTCTTTCCATAGCACTTTCAAAAAGTCGGAAAAAGTGATCTCATTTAGGGACAATCCACGGATAATGGTCACGCTGGTCTGTCCTCCCGCATTACCTCCCGTATCCATCAGCATGGGAATGAAGGTGGTCAGCACCACATAAGCACTTAAAGCGTCCTCAAAGGTGGCGATGATCCTGCCTGTAAAGGTGGCAGAGATCATCAAAAGCAACAGCCATGGAATTCTCTTTTTGTAGATCTCCCATACGCTGTTTTTCATATAAGGCTTATCGCTGGGCACGATAGCCGCCATCTTTTCCATATCCTCCGTTGCTTCTTCCTGGAGAATGTCCACAACATCATCGACAGTGATGATACCCACCAGCCGTTCTTCACTATCCACTACGGGCATGGCTGTAAAGTCATAATTTTGGAACAGCCTTGCCACTTCTTCCTGGTCCATGAGAGTATGGATACTGATAACATTTTTATGCATGATATCGCCGATCTTAGCATCGGCTTCTGTCAGCAGCAGATATCTTAAAGCTACGGTTCCCCTCAGCCTTCTCTGGTTATCCAGCACATAACAGATATTAATGGTCTCCGAGTCCACTCCCAGCTTCCTGATACGCTCAATGGCCTGGGCAACAGTCTGGCCCTCCTTTAGGTCCACAAGCTCCACTGTCATAATGCTGCCTGCAGAATCCTCCGGATAGCGCAGCAGGTGATTGATATCCCGTCTGGTTTCCTGGCTGGCATTTGCCAACAGTTTCTTTACCACATTGGCAGGCATCTCCTCCATAAGATCCGCAGCATCGTCCGCCATCAGATTATTAATAATGTTAGTTGCCTCTCTATCGGATAAGGAAGTGATAATATACTGTTCTTCTTCGATAGGAAGATAGGAAAAAACATCTGCCGCCATATCCTTTGGCAGAATACGAAAGACCTTTAACATTTCCTCTTCTTCCAGTTCCTCCAGCATATCGGCAATATCTGCAGCGTTTAACTCCGCCATCCATTCCCGCATTTTGATATACTGCTTCCCGGACAAAAACTCTTTTAATATTTCCAAATCATTCATCAATTTTTCTTCCATACTTCAACCTCGCCTTCAATTAGGGCATAATCTACCTCTTCCGTGGCTTTTAGCATCGTCTTCCCATTAGTTATGTCAACCAACTTTTCCTCCAGAACCTGCTTTTCATGACAGGGCATCAAGATCTTCATTTTGACCTGCTCCTCATAAACCGTATCTAATATCCGAACCTGATTTGCCGCAAAAAAATGCTGCAGCTTGCCCACATCATTGTAATCCACTGTGATCTCAGCCGTTATTCCCTTCCTCTTTTCGATCAGGACGCTGTTAGCCAGCCCTTCCTTTACCGCAGCCTGATACGCCCGCATCAGACCGCCTGTTCCAAGCAGTGTGCCGCCAAAGTATCTGGTCACTACCACGCATACATTTTTCACGCCTTCTTTTTGTAAAATCTCCAGCATAGGCTTTCCTGCCGTTCCGGAAGGTTCGCCGTCGTCGGAAGAATGGATCTGATCCACCGGACCGGCGATGATGTATGCCGAGCAGTTATGTCTGGCGTCCCAATGCTCTTTTTTGCGGAAAGCAATAAATTCTTCCGCTTCCTCTTTTGTTGAAACTGCTGCAACCGCGGCAATAAAACGGGATTTCTTTTCCACGATCTCTCCTTTACCGCCGCGGTATACCGTCTTTTCTATGTCTGCATCCGCCATACATCATCACCACCTTTCTTTTAAAACAATCTTTTTTTATCTTAACACAAGTTGGAATAAAAGTGTATCCAATTGTGAACAATCCATGATATGGAATTATTTTCTTTATTTTCATGCCGTATTTTGGTATAATTATGTTAATTAGGAGGCTTGTATCTATGAATTACAGTAAAAAAGGAATTCGCAGAAAGCAACAGCAGTTGAACTCCAAAGCGACCAAGTTCGGCAAAATGATATTGCTGGCCTTTATGAAGGCCTTTCTTATAGGTTGTCTGGGCATTGTCCTGATCGGTGCATGTATGGGTATCGGTATGTTTCGGGGTGTCTTGGCATCCGCACCGGATATTTCCAATCTGGATGTGACACCTTCCGGCTATGCTACTATCGTATATGATGCCAACGGCAATGAGATCAAACGGCTGGTAGCCACCAACTCCAATCGAAGCTATGTGGGCATGGCAAACATTCCTCAGGACCTGGCAGATGCTTTTGTTGCCATAGAGGACGAGCGTTTTTATCAGCATAACGGTATTGATATCAAAGCCATTGCCAGAGCGGCAGCCATCGGTGCGCAGAACGGCTTCCAGTTCTCTCAGGGCGGCTCCACCATTACCCAGCAGTTATTAAAGAACAATGTTTTCGATGACTGGGTAACGGAAGACAATATGGTCAATAAGTTCAAGAGAAAATTCCAGGAACAATATCTGGCCTTAGAGCTGGAAAAACGCATGAACAAAGAAGACATTTTGGAATTGTATATGAATTCCATTAACTTAGGACAAAACACTTTGGGTGTGCAGGCCGCTTCCATGCGTTACTTTAACAAACCCGTATCGGAATTGAACCTGTCGGAATGCGCCGTTATTGCCGCCATTACCCAGAATCCTACCAAATATAATCCCATTTCCCATCCGGAAAATAACCGGGAACGACGCAATGAAGTGCTTCGAAAGATGTGGGAGCAGGGTTATATCACAGACTCCGAATATGAAACAGCTTTAAAGGATGATGTTTATTCTCGTATCAAAACTGTTGACGAGAGCTATGACAGGGATTCCGTTAATTCCTATTTTGTAGATGCTCTGATCGATCAGGTCATCAAAGATTTAATTGAAGAAAAAGGCTATAATGAGACCCAGGCCTATAATCTGGTATACAGCGGCGGCCTGCAGATCTACTCTACACAGGATCCTGATATCCAGGCAATCTGTGACGAGGTATATCAGGACGAGGATAACTACCCTTCCAATGTAAAATGGTATTTAAACTATGAATTAACCGTAAGGGATTCCAACGACGAATATCACAATTACAGCACGGAAATGTTAAAAAGCTATTTCTTACAGTTCAACAGCAATTACGACCTGCTCTATTCCTCCCAGGACAGCGCTTATGAGGATATTGAGGAATACAAGGCTGCTGTCATGAACTACGGCGACAGCGTGGAAGCAGAAAACATTTCCTTAACTCCCCAGCCTCAGGTATCTATTACCGTAGAGGATCAGCATACCGGCTATGTGGTAGCTTTGGTAGGCGGGCGAGGAACCAAATCCGCCAGCCGTACTTTGAATCGGGCAACAAATGTGACCAGGCAGCCCGGTTCTACCTTCAAGATCGTGTCCACCTATGCTCCCGCCCTTGACAGTGCCGGCATGACTTTGGCTTCTGTTAAATATGACGGAGAATACAACTATGCGGACGGCACGCCTGTCCATAACTGGTATTCGGGCTATAAATACGAAAACTTCTCCTATCGCTATGCCATTGAACAGTCCTTAAACATCATAACTGTAAAGGCATTGACACAGATCACCCCGCAATTGGGATTTGATTATTTGCAGAATTTTGGCTTCACCACTCTTGTCGACAGAAAAGAAGTGACCAATTCCAGAGGGGAAGTGGAAATTTATTCCGATATCCAGCAGTCTATGGCTTTGGGCGGTATTACTGATGGTGTAACCAATATGGAGTTAAATGCCGCTTATGCCACCATTGCAAACGGCGGCGCTTATATTGAGCCTGCACTATACTCTCAGATTTTTGACCATGACGGCAATGTCCTGTTAGATCGTACCAATTCCAACAGCCGTCAGGTGATCAAAGAAACTACCGCATATCTCTTAACAGATGCCATGGTAGATGTGGTAACAAAAGGAACCGGCGGTTCCGTCAACTTCGGCAATATGTCCATTGCAGGAAAGACAGGTACTACTACTTCTTACAGGGATGTATGGTTTTCAGGTTATACCCCTTACTACACCGCAACGACATGGACTGGATATGATAATAATGAAGTCTTAGATAGAAATAACGGTGAAAGAGATCTTTCCAAGAAGCTGTGGCGGGCTGTTATGAGTCGTATTCATGAAAATCTTGAGAATGAGTCCTTTACAAGGCCTCAGGGCATTGTTTCTGCAACGGTATGCCGCCAATCAGGCAAGCTTCCCATTGCAGGTGTATGTGACGGCTCTTTGACAACAGAATTATTTGCAGAAGGTACAATTCCTACGGAATACTGCGATGTTCATTATCAAGGTAATATCTGTCTGGCTACAGGCCGACCCGCAAACGATGCATGTCCTTATAAAGCGCCGGGTATTATGACACTGGCGGCCAGCGATGACGGCACACCGTCAAAATTAGCTAATCAGTGTCCTCATACTGCAGACTACTATCTCAATCATCCTGAGGAGCTATTTGCAGATACCCAGGCTATGCAGCAGGCGGCAGCAGCCCAACAAGCGGCAGCGCAACAGGCAGCGGCCCAGCAGGCAGCAGCGGAAGAAGCGGCGGCGCAACAGGCAGCAGACCCTAATATACCACCACAATAAAGTTTAAAAGAGCGGATTTTATTCCCAATCCTATGGGATTAAAATCCGCTTCATCATTTCATTGCTACCGATCAATGGCCTTTTCCTGCATTTTGATATACTCTGCATAAGTGATGGGATAATCATCCTTGATCCATTTGTGAAGACGCTCTTTTATTTCCATCTCTTTAATGGGCTTTGAAACACAATCCGAAAATCCCTGTTTCAAATACTCTGCCTTGGCCTCCTCACTTGTATTGACAGCCAGCAGCACAACCGGAAGTTTTTGATAATATTCGTCTTCTAAGAACCTCAGTTCCTGTACTGTCTCCAGACCGCTTTTTTCCGGCATCATCTGATCCAAAAATACCATTTGATATTCCTGGCTTTCCAACAATTGCAGTGCCTTTGCACCGGTATCGGCGGATTCTGTCAATACTCCCATGGAATTGGCAATGGCTGAAACCAATTTGCAGACTTCTCTGTTATCATCCACTACCAGGATCTTAACTTCTTTATGAAACGCAGATCTCTGTCCCATATTGCCTGAGTTGCTGCGAAGCTGATTTAGCTGTCCAAATTGCTGTTTCTTAATGTCACCAATGGTGGTTGCATCTTCTACTCTTTGCAGAACCCGTATCTTAAATATTGCTTCTTCTGCATCAGATAGATCTTCAAAACTGCCTTTTAAGTCTTCAATGACGCTTTTGCTAAGATAATACCCCAAAGCTGTTTTATTGGCTGTGATCGCCGTAATATCCGTGATGCCGCTGACCCGCACGATCAGCGTAATATTCTGCCCTTTTTTAGGAGTGATCCCGCTGTCGTAAGTCACTTCCATTTTTATAGAAGCCTTAGCACGATACATGAGCAGATCGGAACAGATACCGGAAAGTGCCTGCCGGATCGCCTTCTTATCTCCATATAATCTGACAGGAAGATGGGGGTCTATTTCCAGTTCAAATGATTTCTCTTTTCCTTTTATGATAGCCAACATGTCCCGTTCTATGCCAAAGAAAAAGCTTTCCACATCATAAGGACATTCCTTGGAGATCCGAGATGACACTGCCACCCTTTCCTGCGTTTTTCCAACAGAAGCGCCTTCTGCAGCCGGCAGTTCTTCCTGTCCTTCCAACACCCAGTTTTCCAGGCGCGCCGCGCCAAAAACAGCACATACAACAAAGATGAGATATTCCAGCGTAAATTGTAATAATGTCAGGTACAGCTTATCTATACGGTACAGCATGGTGGTCATATTTCTGAAAGTCATGGTTCGATAAATACAGATGATGATCATCCCGATATAGCCTATAGCCGCTCCCTTTTTGACCATCTGCCGATCACAATACAACAGGCTGACAACAGGGAGAGCTACATATATCATGGATAATTCCGTAAAAGGATTTACCGCAACGATCATACATAAAGCTTCCAAAGCCACAAGCGTTACGAAAGCGATCACTTTTTCATCATAGATTATTTTATTGAGAATACACGGGATCGTACTGAAAATGACAATAAGACCGCAATATAGAATCAACTCATCCGTGGAATAGGAACAGATCTCCGATACCTGCAAAACGCCAAGCACCGGCAATAATACCAAAAACAACAGGGCGGATTTTGATAAAACGCCGTTTGCTCTTGTTGTAATCTTTTTTGCCCTTTCTTTTGACACCTAACCTATCCCCCGTAACTCACTGTTTCAAACTAGATACATTTTACCACAAGAAAAAGGCTTTGTAAAATATCATGCTTTTATTGGTTTTCCATTGTTCAGCAAATTCAGCATTTTTAAATTCTGCTCTGCAGTTCCGGAATAAAAAGTGCAGCATATGAAAGGGATAAAAAAAGAGCCAAAAACCCTTGGTTTTTGACTCTTGACATGTAAGCTGATGACGGGAATTGAACCCGTGACCTCCGCATTACCAATGCGACGCTCTACCCCTGAGCCACATCAGCCTGGTTTATAACCACCGTCGACTATTGTAGCATGGCAGATAGAGTTTGTCAACTAATCTCTGAAAGCTGCTTCAAAAACTTCCAGCTCAATGCGATATGCATCTTTTTCTAACATAAGAGCTTCTATTTGCTCATCTACCTCTTTTACTTCCTTCTTGGTCTCATCCAAATGCTCTTTGATCAACCGACTGCCTTTTTCCAACAGATGGTCATCCAGACATTTGTTATACAGATCAATTTTAAACTTTAACTGCGCTTTATAATCTTTCTTATCTTTAATCTTCTGTTCCATGCCCTGGAAGGAAACCTTCAGCTCCTTATAAACTTCATTCTTCATTTTGTTATCTTTTTCCATCACTTATCTCCCTTTCTTAATGACATGCATTACTTTGAATACCTATCTTTCGCAGTGCAACCCTCAAAAACCTTATGGTTTTTCGGTCGCGGGCTTTGCATCTGTGTATCCGATCACTTGACTCTGCCCTCTACGAAGATTATAACATGTTAGTGTTTGTCTGCCTAGTTAAAAATACAGGTTTTGTCATTTTTTGCTCAAAGCTTTTCGTATTTTCGATTTTACCCTGGTCAAGGCATTGTCGGTGGATTTTCCGTCCTTTCCTAATAACTTCGCTATTTCACTATAGCCCATGCCTGTCATGGAAAGTTCCAATACCTGTCTTTCAAAGGGGCTTAAATCCGTTTCGATGATCTTTTCGATGGTTTCCACATTTTCCTTATCAATGACGATCTCTTCCGGATTACGCTCTTTTTTATTTTCTAAAGCATCGATCAGCTTGGCTCCATTTTCCTCTTCATCATGTTCCTGATAAATGGAAACATAAGAGTTTAAGGGCGTATGCTTTTTCCTGCCTGATGCCTGCAGAGCCGTATACATCTGTCTGGAAATACAAAGTTCCGCAAAGGTATAAAAGCTGGCATCTCTTCCGCTGTCATAATCACGGATAGCTTTGAACAATCCGATCATGCCTTCCTGGATCAGATCCTCTCTGTCTGCTCCCAAGATATACATTGTAGACGCCTTGCTCTTCACCAGATTTTTATATTTGTCCATCAGGTATTCCGTGATTCCCATTTCACCGTCCCGGGCCCGGATCACCAACTCTTCATCTGTGAACTCTTGATATGCCTGCAAAATGATTTCCTTTCTATAATAATTACTATGCTTTCCTTAGACAAACTATGTTTTTCTATATTATGTAAACCTTTGGCGTACAATTTCATATGCCAATACGCCTGCAGCAACCGAGGCATTTAAGGAGTCGATCTCTCCTTTCATGGGAATAGAAGCGATCATGTCACAGTTTTCCTTCACAAGGCGGCTTACTCCGTCACCTTCTCCTCCGATCACCAATCCGATGGCCCCTTTTAAATTCAGATCATACATCCTGGTCCCTTCCATGTCCGCGCAGACAAACCACATTCCTTCCTTTTTTAACTCTTCAATGGTTTTGGAAAGATTGGTCACTTTGGCAACAGGGGTATAATTCAATGCTCCTGCCGAAGTCCTTGCCACTACTGCTGTCAGCCCTACTGCCCGGTTCTTTGGAATGATCACGCCATGGGCACCTGCCTGATTTGCCGTCCGAATGATAGCACCCAGATTATGGGGGTCTTCAATTCCATCTAAAAGGATCAAAAAAGGATCTTCGTTTTTCTCTCTGGCTTTCTGCAGCATATCTTCCACCTCTGCATAGGTATAGGCCGCCGCATAAGCAATGACACCCTGATGTTTGCCTGTAGATGAAAGCTGATCCAGCCGTTCCTTCTCCACATATTTTACTAAAGCACCATGCTTCTTGGCTTCTCTGCGAATAGTGGACATGGGCCCATCCTGACAGCCGTCTAAAATATAAATTTTATCAATGGTCTTTCCCGAGCGAAACGCTTCAATCACTGCATTTCTGCCTTCAATGATAGATTCTTCGTATGACATATGCTGCTCCCAGTTAACATAATATTATATTGAGATCCCTGCTTTTTCCAATCCGATCTCTGTTAGCTTAAACATTCGTTCTTCCTGTCCAGACAGATACAAATAACCAAATAACGCCTCCAGGCCTGTGGCTTTCCGATAATCTCCTACAGAAGCATTTTTGGCTGTAGTATGGGATTTTGCATTTCTCCCTCTTTTAAAGTAAGCCAACTCTTCCTCGGTCAGTTCCGGCAAAAGGAGTTCCGAAATTTTTGCCTGTACTGTGGCATTTACAATACGGCTCTTAGACTTATGTAAACTATTTACATCCCGATTTCCTTTTGCAACTTCCGCCGTGCGGATGATCAGTTCAAACACCGCGTCTCCGATAAAGGCCAATGTCAAAGGAGAATAAGTCTTCAGATCGATCTCCCCTAACGAAAAGGTCTCTTTTATTTTTTCTAAAAAAGTCAGGCTCTCTTCCATTTTACTCCTTCACGGGTATCCTCTAAAATAATACCTTTATTCAGCAGCTCATTGCGGATCTCATCTGCTCTGGCAAAATTCTTTTCCTTTCTTGCCGCAGTCCGTTCCTCGATCAAAGCTTCAATTTCCTCATCCAGCAACTCTTCCTGTTTATCCACTTCCAGACCACAGATATCGCAAAGCAGCTTGATCTCATCCAATAATCCTTGCAAAAACGCTTTGGAACTGTCTGTGCTGCCATGGGTATTGGCAAATTTTACCAATTCAAAAATAGCGGAAATACCATCAGCTGTATTAAAGTCATCGTCCATAGCTTCATCAAACTTGGTGATATATCCTTTTGCTTCCGCAAGCAGCTCTTTTTCCTTTTCATCCGCCTGTTCTTTAGCGGTAACGCCTATGGCATATTTCAGATTTTCCACGCCGGTTATGATACGCTCCAATCCATTCTTTGCCGCTTCCATCAGATCTGCGCTGAAGTTCAGGGGACTTCTGTAATGAGCAGAAAGCATAAAGAACCGCAAAATCTGCAGATCATACTTTTCACTGATATCCCTGACCGTAAAAAAATTGCCCAGGGATTTGCTCATTTTTTTATTATCAATATTTAAGAATGCATTGTGCATCCAATATTTGGCAAACTCTTTGCCGTTAGCCGCCTCTGACTGGGCGATCTCATTTTCATGATGGGGAAAGACCAGATCTTCTCCGCCGGCGTGAATGTCAATCTCTTCTCCCAGGTATTTTTTGCTCATAACGGAACATTCAATATGCCAGCCGGGGCGTCCGTCACACCAGGGAGACTCCCAATAAGGCTCGCCTTCTTTTTTAGGCTTCCACAATACAAAATCCAAAGGATCTTCCTTTTGATCCTCGCCGCTTACCAGGAGTGACCTGTTGCCGCC
Source organism: Lachnospiraceae bacterium (assembly GCA_022510725.1). GTDB lineage: Bacteria > Bacillota > Clostridia > Lachnospirales > Lachnospiraceae > UBA2882. Next base: position 3,807 of record JAFLSW010000023.1, on the reverse strand, counting down.
CTGGAGATCATCCAGATTCTTATGGGACAGTTTTCCATAGTCTTTAAAGCTTCTGGTACGGAAATATACGGTTCCGTCTTCTGCCGTATAGGCATGTCCCTTTTCGATAAGAGTAGCTATCATATCCAGCATTCCATCGATTTCCTCAGTAGCCTTGGGATGGGTGGTAGCGGGCTTTACATTCATTGCCTTCATGTCTTTTTTACATTCTTCAATGTAGCGTTCCGAAATAACGGAAGCATCCACGCCTTCCTCTATGGCGGCTTTAATGATCTTGTCGTCCACATCCGTAAAGTTGGAAACAAAGTTTACATCATAGCCCTTATACTCCATATATCGGCGCACCGTATCAAATACGATCATGGGCCTTGCATTTCCGATATGGATCAGATTATAAACGGTAGGACCGCAGACATACATCCGGACCTTTCCTTCCTCTATGGGTACGAATTCTTCCTTCTTCTTTTTCAGAGTATTATAGATCTTCATCCTTTTCTCCTCTTTTCCTATTTCTTCTCAAGCTGCTCCACCCGCTCCGTTAAAAGGCGGTTTGCCTCCCTTAAGTAGAGCAGTTCCTCTTTCACCGGGTCAGGCAGATTGACCTGATCCAATTCATCCTGCGGCAGGCTGATGTCATTGCGCTTTACCACTCGCCCGGGCACACCCACTACTGTAGAATTAGGCGGTACTTCTTCCAATACCACGCTTCCTGCGCCGATCTTGCTGTTATCACCGATAGTAAAAGAACCTAATACCTTTGCACCGGCACTGATCATCACATTGTTGCCGATAGTAGGATGCCTTTTCCCCTGTTCTTTTCCGGTTCCTCCCAGGGTAACACCCTGGTACAGCGTTACATTATCTCCGATCACGGTAGTTTCTCCAATGATCACACCATTTCCATGATCGATAAAGAAGCCGTTTCCGATGGTGGCACCGGGATGGATCTCAATTCCCGTTTTTCGCACACCTCTCTGGGAAACATATCTGGCCAAAAAAAAGTGTTTCTTCTTATATAATTTATGCGCCAGCCGATAATGCATCATGGCATTAAAGCTGGGGTATAGAAATACTTCCATATTGGAATGGATCGCCGGGTCTCTCTCTTTAATGACCCGTATTTCTTCCCTGACGCGACTGATCAGTCCCATAAAGTTTCCTTTCCTGTCATATAGACTCCAAATAGAAAATCGTCTCTAATATTGCTATTAGAGACGAAGATTTCCGCGGTTCCACTCTGATTCCGGCTAACACCGGCACTTGACCCTTTAACGCAGGAATACGGATCCGACTACTAAAAAGCATATCATATTTTACATGCTTTGGTTTGCAGGATCGGCTCACGGAGGCACTTCTATATGGTTATCTGCAAGGAACGCTTTCAGCCTACGGCATTCCCTCTCTGCTGCCCTTTGCCACATATACTCTTTCCGTTCACAGCCTGTATCTTTGCCTATACTGACACGACCTAAAAGATCTTGCTTCTTACACTTAATAGAATATGCAAAACCCTTGATTTTGTCAACTGATTTTATTTTGAGGGCTATTATCCAAGAATTCCTTTTGCAGCCGTCTCCTCCCAGAAAGCTTTTCTTTCCTCATACTGAGCTGAAATCCAGGCTGCAGCCTCTTCTTTTCCTTCATCGGAATAAGCAAACTCTTTTGAAATCATCTCTTCTTTTGGTGTCTTTGCAAAGTTTTTCGGTCCGGGCCATATATAGACGATCAGCGTTACATCCTGCATTTCCTCTTTTGAAGCCGCTCTGTCCGGTACCATGGGATTTCGGTTAACCCGGTAACGCATTCCTCCTACGCTGCCATAAAAAGCTTCTCCATATCCATAATGTTCCAACAAATATAAGTCTTTACTTTCTACTACCATCGGCTTACTCCTTGGTCTGTTCCTCCTTTGCCTGTGTCTCAGCCTTCTCCTGCTGCGTAGCGGGAGCCTGAGGCTGGTTGGGCCGGGGCTGTGACTGATTAGGCTGAAGCTGACCGGGCTGGGGCTGCATCATCATGGGCGTTTGATACATAGCATATAAAGCCTCTTTTTTCTGTTTTCTTTTTTTGATGATCTTTTTCACGATCAAAACGATAATGCAGATCACAATTGCCCAAATGATCAGGTGGGGCAGATTGATGATAATGCCGATCACAAAGTTTAAGATACCGTCTCCCACCTCATACAGACTTTCGGTAAATCCTGTTGCGATTTTTTCCCATACGGTCTGTTCTTTTACCGGGGTCAGCTTGGTCACTTCATTGACATACAGATATACGGTGCTGTAAGTCACCTGATTGTCCATGGCACGGAGTCTGGCTTCCATGCTCTCGATCTGATATCTCACATCTGTCAAACGGCTTTCTAAGGTAATGATATCTTCCACTGTCTCCGCCTGCTCCATTAGCCGAAGTAAACTTTCCTGCTCTGCTAACAAAGCCTCCTTGTGGCTTTCCATATCTACATACTGTAAGGTCACATCCGATACATTTTCACTCTTGCTGATCACATTGGATTCGGATGATACATGGGATAAAAATTCATCCAGCTTATCTGCGGGAATGCGGATGGTCATATTGGCATCCCTTTTCTGATTGCCGTAGTAGCTGCTGCCGTTATAGGTAGAGCTGTCTTCTATATAGCCGCCTAATGCCTTTACCCTTGACTCCACTGTAGCCAACAGCTCATCAAAGTTTTCCGTCTCTACATTCATATTCACATTGCGGATCAGCTTCCGGCTGGTATCCTGTACCTGGGGAGCATCTGCAGGCGCTGCCCCGGCTTCTTCTGCTTCCACAGCCTCATCTGCAAGAGAGGCGCTGCTGTAAATATCATCATCATAATATTCACCCGCTCCTGTATCGTATGCTCCCTGTGTCGCATAGCTGTTTTCAGCAATGGGTTCATAAGCAGTGTTGTCTGCCCCTTTGCCGGAACCACAGCCTGCCAATAAAGCGGCTGCAGTCATCCAAGTAATAAGCAATGCTTTCCCGTTTCTCTTTTTCATAGTATTCCCTCCCTTTGGGCCCGCTTAACCAAAATAGACTATATCTGCTATGGTCTGCCGCCCCTTCTTCTATCTTATATACGAATGAACTGACGGATATTTATGGGAAAATTTTAAAATTTAAGGCAGTTCTTCTATATATACGATAATATTCCCATAAGTAGTGTCGTAATAAATGTATCCGATCCTTAAATGCTGACCATTGCCGGTGATCACACCGCCATGATCTTTTGTCTTGTTATAGCCCTGCTGAACTGTAAAATCGGAATAAGAGAAGGGAACATTGTCAAGGGTAAAATACTCATACTCCTGTTCTCCCTCCGTTATCAGTTCAAAATTTTCAACATATCCCTCTACGATCTTATAATTTCCCTTTTTATATTCTCCCACAGTCTTATTGTACATATCAAATTGAAAATAAGCGACGAAAGCTGTAAATATGACAGCCAAAACAAAAAATATGGTACAAAAAAACCTGACGATCTTATAACTGACTTCATCTACTTTGGTTCTTGATTGCATTTTCAAGGCCACAGGCAAAAGGATGCACGCCAGCATTGCCACCGCAGGGATCAAAAATGCAGGATGAATCCTAAAAGACGCTTCATATAATATATACCCCATAGTAACACCGCCTTTGGTCTAGTGTAGCACAAGTTTGGGGGACAAGCAATAAGGCGGAAAGCAACAAAAAACACCCTGATCTTAGATCAAGGTGTTTATAAAATAGCGAGAGGGGGAGTCGAACCCTCGACACTACGGGTATGAACCGTATGCTCTAGCCAACTGAGCTATCTCG